>JBOIDF010000016.1:0-51166 GCA_050740455.1 Gammaproteobacteria bacterium
GCGCTGAAGCTCCTTCCCTTCATCCCAGTCACCAAAGTGGCTGTCCTCAGGACGGTCACTGCATTGGCAGTTCGTCCCGCCCACACTGATCCTCCAAGGTGCGATTTTTGCGCCGGAAAGTAGCTAGGTGTGGAGGCCAGCCTCGCGGTGATCGAGCAGCGCAACGCGAAGGGTAGTGACCGCCGCGAGGCGTTAATGCGCCAGCTATCCGACCGAAGGGCTCTCTTTCGGGATAAAGATGAAATTCTTCACGTAGCGCTCAGACCTGCCTGATTCTCGGCGCGACCCGATTTGATATTGCTCCCACGAAAAACGCGATATGTGCTTAATCACACCATCGCCAAGGAAAAAGCCGTCGTAGTTTAGATCACGAAGTAATCTAAATACGTCGTCTGCCGCCGCACCTACATGCGCATATTCGTTTTCCAGGAACAGATTCGGACGGTCGCGCTGCAAAGTAGCGATTGCACCCTTGAGAACGATGTTCTCGTGCCCTTCGACATCGATCTTGATGAACCCGATGTCTTTGAGATCAAGATCGTCGATGCGACTTCCCGGCACCTTGACGATCGCGAAATGGCCTTCTCGTTTTCGGTCTAGGGACGCACCGTTATTCGTCCACCCCTTTCGTCCTCTCGGCACAACCAATTCGACGTCGGAGGTCCGGTCGGTAAGTGCCATGTGGTATACGGTAACATTCCTATCCACGACGCGTTTAAGCACATTAAACGGCAGCGGATTCGGCTCGAATGCATGGACATGGGGAGAATAGCGGGCAAGGAAATGCGTGAAAAGACCAAGATTCGCGCCAACGTCTAGGCTGATGCGTTTGGGATCGACGACAAATCTCAGCAACCCCATTTCAGGGTCAATCCACTTCATGTACTTGTACGAGCGGAAACGGTAGTAACCCCGAAACGGAATCCATCTGAACTTAAGGTCAAGGACGAATTGGTTGATGTGGTCTCGCAGCGTATCTTGTGGTAGGCGCATGGAAAGTTTGATCGAGAATCTAGGCGAGTAGGAATTCCAAACGGCTCTTTTGACTCGGTAGGACTATATCGCTGGGCCGGCGGGTGATCAAACACACGAAATAGTGGATGAGAATCATCCCTGCAAGCCGCTTAAACAGAATACAGAATAAAGAAAGCCAGCGTCTCCAGTATGCCTTAGCTAAGCTAGTGTGCTATTGACCAGGTTTCACCGCTTAACACTGAGGTTCATAGCCTCTACCCTAGATCTTGGTCGACAAACGGCGTTGGATTTCCTATTGTTGCACTGGGTGGTGGTTCCATGGTCTGCCCGGAGCGCAAAGCGGGTCCGCAGTGCCACCCTGGCGAGCATCGAGGCACATTCGACGAAACAGCAATGCCAAGAGCCAAACAGTTCCGCGATGTGCTGAACAGGGCGATCTTCACGCCCAAGATCAGCGAGAGAAAACTGGCGGAAAAACTCGACGCGGTCAAACAGACGCTGCCGGTCCCGGTGATCTGGCTGCTCGGCAAGGCCCAGTCGGGCAAGAGCGCCCTGATCCGGGCGCTCACGGGCCGCGACGATGCCGCCATCGGCAACGGCTTCCAACCCTGCACGCGTACCGCACGCCTCTACGACTTCCCCGACACAACGCACTGTTTCGTCCGCTTCCTGGACACCCGGGGTCTGGGCGAGGTCGACTACGACCCGACCGAGGACATGCGTTTATTCGGGCAGCAGGCACATCTCTTGATGGTCGTGATGAGAGCGATGGATCACGCGCAACAGGAGGTGTTACAGGCCTTGCGAGCGATTCTGAAGGAACATCCAGGCTGGCCGGTGATCGTGGTTCAGACCACTCTGCATGAAGGCTATCCCAACCGGGTTACGCCGCATCTCGATCCCTATCCCTATGCCCGTACTCCTTGGCCGCCGGCCGTGCCCAGGGATCTTGCACGTTCGCTCCGTAAGCAGCGGGAGTCGTTTGCCGATATCGCGGCTTTTGTGGCGCTAGATTTCACCTTGCCCGAGGACGGCTACGCGCCGGTCCATTATGGGCTCGACGCGCTATGGGCGGCGATCGAGGCCGCCCTGCCTTTAGGGTTACAGGCGCTGTTCCAGAGCACTGAACACGTGGAACAGCTCCGCGACATCTATGCCCGGACCGCCTACCCCCACATCCTGACCTATGCCTTCCTCGCCGGAGGTCTGGAGGCGATTCCGATCCCCATGGTCAGCGTCCCGTTCGTACTGTCACTGCAGGCGAAGATGCTGCAGGCCATTGCCTCTATCTATAATCAGGAGCTCACGCACCAGCGCTACGCAGAGATCGCGAGCGCCCTGGGCCTGGGCTATCTCTTGCGCTGGGGCGGCAGGGAGCTGATCAAGTTCATCCCGGCGTACGGGACCGCCGTCGCCTCGGTCTACACCGCCGGCGTGACCTATGCCCTGGGCAAAACCCTGTGTGCGTATTTCAGCTCGATAAACAAGGGACACGTGCCTGACAGGAAGGTGTTCGAGCGAATCTACGCGGAGGAATTGCGGACGGGGCGGGAATTGTTAGCGCGCTACGTGCAGGCGCTACGGGCTTGAATCAAGGCCTTGCACCGTCATGACCACCCGGGTGTCATCGCTGAAGTTCTCGCCTCGCTGGCTGGTGGCGATTGCGGGGATCGTGCTGCCTGCCATCACCCTGCTGCCGCTGGGACTCTTGTGGCTATGGCAACAGGGGCTGATCCTGGAGTGGCTGCTGGTACTGGCGTGCCTGGGTGGGGTCGCTTGGCTGACGCTGGTGTGGCTGAACCGTAAGCACACGGTCGCGCTCACGGACAAACCCGAGGTGCAGCCAGACCCCCACTGGCCGGACCGCGACCGCGCCGTCTGGGATAAGGCCACCGCGATCACGCAGAAGCTCACGCTCGCCGGCTACCCGCTCGACGACCCCGCCAGACTCATCGAGCTGGGCCGAGAGACGATCACGATCGTCGCCCGGCATTATCACCCGGAATCGAAAAATGCACCGCTGGAGATCGCGATCCCCTATTTCCTCATGATCATCGAGCTGGTCAGCAAGGATCTGAGACGACTCCTTGATAACATCCCCTTCAGTCATATGCTGACCGTCCACGATCTCATGCGCGGGCACAGCCTCGCGAGTTTCGCGGGCAAGTGCTACGACGTATACCGGCTGGGTTCCCTGGCCATCAATCCCGTGGGGGCGGTGTTGCGCGAGCTGCGCGACCTGAGCGCGCACCAGGCCCTGAGATACCCCGCCGATGAGATCAAGAGCTGGTTATTGCAGAGCTATGTGAAGCAGGTCGCCTACTACGCGATCGAGCTTTATAGTGGGGCCTTGACCTTGAGCGATCGGCCAACTTCTGAGTATATCACCCGGTACTCTCGCACAGACCTCAAGCCCCGGACGCCGCCCGCTGAGGAACCCTTGCGGGTGCTCGTGCTGGGCCAGGTCAAAGCCGGTAAATCCAGCCTCATTAATGCCCTCTTCGGCGAGCTTCGGGCCATGACCGATGTACTGCCCCTGACCTCCGGGATCACCTCCTACGTATTGGAGAGCGAGGAAGCCGGAAGGATGATCGTCCTCGATAGCGCGGGTTATGCCGGGCCGACGGCAGATCAGGGATTCGATGAAGCAGAGGCCGAGCTCTTGCGCAGCGACCTGATCCTACTCGTGTGCTCGGCCACCAGCGCGGCTCGGCAGGCGGACCGGCAGCTAGTTGATAATATCAATGTCCTGTATCAGCGCCGTCCCGACCTGATCGCGCCCCCGCTCCTCTGCGTCCTGACCCATGTCGATCAGCTCCGTCCCTTGCGTGAATGGGACCCGCCCTACAATATCGCCCAACCCCAGCGGCCCAAGGAGCAGGCGATCCGAGGCGCCATGGAGGCAACGGCCGAGGACCTGGGGATCGATGCGAGCGATGTGATCGCGGTCAACCCGCTGCCTGAACAGAGTTACAATATCGAAGAAGGAGTGATCCCGGCGATCCTCGGCAAGCTCGATCAGGCGCAACGGGTCAAATATCTACGCTGCCTGCGAGAGATCAAGCGGGAGGATCACTGGAACCGTCTGCGCGAGCAGGCCTGGAAGGCCGGCCGTATCCTCCTCGATACCGGTGCGCGCATGGCGGCGAAGACCGTCGAAAGGCTGGGTAAAGAGACGAACGAGGATCGGCCGGCTCGTTAGGACCCGGCGTCCAACGCTGCGAGTAAATAACTTCCTGGCACCTTAGTGCTCGCTTCATCGCGCAGTGGGACCTTTAACCCTTCTTCGTGCGCCTTGCAACTTCGCCCCGCCTTTCCGAGATGACTTCTTCCTTCCGCGTGTCTTTTTAGCGCCGCCGATCTCTTCTAACATGTCGGAGAAGTCGAAGCCGAACAACTGCTTGATCTTCGCGTTGAGCGAGGGCATGACGAGGCTCTGGCCCACCGTGGAGAGTTCCTCAACGAGGCTGTCAGCGAAGGCGGCTACCTCAGAGCGCTTGCGGCCGGCGGGCTTCATATTCTTGTGTGCGTAGCCGAGGGTGTAGCCTATAGCGAAGCCAGCGGAGAGCGCACCCACGCTCCAGACAATGGGGTCTTTTTGAAACTGCTCCCGGTAGTCGAGCACCCCGCTGACAGTCTCCTTTACTGACTCGTATTGGTCTTCGACAGTGTCCTTGATTTCCTCGACAGTTTGCGAAATGGACGCGCGCGCCGCCTCCATTTGGCGTTGGAGTTGTGCTTTGCCGGGCTCTCTCCTCCCGCCTGTCCGTAGTGCCGGGGCGCCTTGTGAGCCTCTTTTTTTAGCCACTGCCTTCCCCTTTCGTTGAGCCGTGCTTCATGATTCTCGCTTCGACCGCTTGTCCTTTTCGAGTTCGTCGATGCTCTTTTCGGGCGCGAGGTTCTGTTTCGCCAATCGGTCTTTAGCTCTCATAACGACGACTGCCCCGATGACCAGATAGATCACGCCCGTAACCATAAAGCCGAGCGCGTACTTGACCGGCGGGCTGAGCAGAGTCTTTTCGAAAAGCGCGGACACCAGGAAGGCTATAGCCACGTTCACCAGCGAAAACCCGATGGCTGCGATGATACCGCCCACGCCGAGAGAGACGCGGCCGCGCACATACGCGTTTACGTCTTCTTTGATCTCGAGCTTCAGCAAGCCGAGTTTGGTGTCGAGTAGAGTGACTACATCTTCGCCCAGGCGGCCAATCAGTGAAGGCAAGCTTTCGCCGCCCGCAGCCGGGTTCGCGCCGGTTGCGCTCTTTTCAATCATGCCTTATGTCTCCTTAAGAATTCGACAATTAGCCCGTTTTATCATCCGATCATGAGTCACGACCGGAGGCTTACTTGCTAGATTTGCCGCCAGACTTTCCGGTAGACTTCCCGCCCTTGTTTCCGCCTTGCTTATTGAGACCCGCAGCCTCTTCGCTCGTACTAGCAGCCTCTTCGAGCGGACCTATGATCGCGCGAACTGCGCCCGCAGCCGCTCCCGCCAGAACTTTGACCGCCGTTTTCTTTATTTGCTTTTTAGCACTGCCCTTCTTAGTACCGGCTTTCTTACGCGCGGACTGCTTGCTTGCAGACGCTTTTTTCAATGCTTTTTTTGCTGGCATTCTTTTTCTCCTTAGAGTGATGGTTTTTGAACTCCATCGTTGTACGGTCGTGAGATGGGGTCCGGCGATGCATAGGCTCAGTTGCTTTTTATGATAAGAAACTCAATGCCATTTCTCAACTGATTCCTGATTCGTATCGATGAGAAACCGGGTGTTGGGTCGGTGCCGGGGAGATTGTGATAAATCAAAACCGCTGCGGCGTTCATCAAACCCATTCTCTCGGTCTCAGGAAATTCTCATAGAGATCGGCCTCGGCGCTACCGGGCTCTGGTTTCCAGTCATAGCGCCACTTCACGAGAGGCGGCAGTGACATGAGAATGGATTCCGTGCGTCCGCCCGATTGCAGGCCGAAGAGCGTACCGCGATCGTAGACAAGATTGAATTCGACATAGCGGCCGCGCCGATAGAGCTGGAAGTCGCGTTCGCGTTCGCCATAGGGATGGTTCTCGCGGCGCTCGACGATGGGTAGATAAGCAGCGAGGTAATGATCGCCGATGCTGCGGGCGAAGGCGAAGCACTGCTCGAAGCCCCAGGCGTTGAGGTCATCGAAGAAGAGGCCGCCGATCCCGCGCGGCTCGGCTCGATGGCGGAGGTAGAAATACTCGTCGCACCAGCGTTTGAAGCGCGGGTAGACCTCGGCGCCGAAGGGTGCGCAGGCCTCCCGGGCGGTGCGATGCCAGTGACGCGCATCCTCTTCGAAGCCATAGTAAGGCGTGAGATCGAAACCGCCGCCGAACCACCAGATTGGATCACTGCCCTCGGCCTCGGCGCTGATAAAGCGCACATTGGCATGCGAGGTGGGGACGTAGGGATTGCGTGGATGCATCACCAGCGAGACACCCAGGGCGCGGAATCCCCGTCCGGCGAGATCCGGGCGCTGGGCGCTGGCCGCGGGCGGCAAGCGCGCGCCGTGCACTTCGGAGAAGTTGACCCCCGCCTGCTCGAACAGGCGCCCCCCTACGAGCACCCGCGTCAGGCCGCCGCCGCCCTCCGTGCGCCGCCAGGGATCGTCTATGAACCGTCCTACGCCGTCTTCTTGTTCGAGAGCCCTACAGATCCGGTCTTGGAGATCACGCAGGTAGCTCCGTACCGAGTCGAGCGGCAGCGCCGTGTTCATACGTTGATCCTCATCCCGGTTCCGAAAAACTTATGCTGAGTTATGCTATAAAGGCTTTTTATCGGGGAACCTCCATGAGCCCACGCGCTGCACAGGTACAACGCGATACGCAGGAAACCCAGATCGGCGTGACCTTGGATCTCGATGGCGCCGGTCAATCGGATCTCCATACCGGGATCCCCTTTCTCGACCATATGCTCGATCAGGTGGCGCGGCACGGGCTGATCGACCTCAAGATCGAAGCGCGCGGGGATCTGCACATCGACGCGCACCACAGCGTCGAAGACATCGGCATCGCGATCGGTCAGGCGCTCGCGCAAGCGCTCGGCGACAAGCGCGGGATCAGGCGCTACGGCCATGCTTACGTCCCGCTCGATGAGGCGCTGTCGCGGGTGGTCATCGACTGTTCGGGACGGCCCGGCCTCGAGTTTCACGTGGATTTTCCGCGTGCGCGCGTCGGGGATTTCGATGTCGATCTTTTCTACGAATTCTTCCACGGGTTCGTCAACCACGCGCGCGTGACCTTGCACATCGACACGCTCCGCGGCCGCAACGCCCATCATATTATCGAGACCGTCTTCAAAGCCTTCGGCCGCGCCTTGCGCATGGCCGTCGAGCCCGACCCGAGGCTTGAGGGCGCCGTGCCCTCGACCAAGGGCAGCCTCTGAGAAACAGCGCGCCGTTCATCGCACGATGCAAACCGTCGTTGTTCTCGATTACGGCATGAGCAACCTGCGCTCGGTCGCCAAGGCCCTCGAGTACGTGTCGGAAAGCCGACACCGCGTGCTCGTGAGCGGCCGCCCGGACGATCTCGTGCGGGCCGATCGCATCGTCTTCCCGGGACAAGGCGCGATCGGCGACTGCATGGAGCATATCACGGGCTTGGGGCTTGATCGCGCCCTGCGCGAGATCTTTCCCGCGAAGCCGTTTCTCGGGATCTGCTTGGGGCTGCAATCCCTGATGGAGTGGAGTGAAGAGGGAGGCGGCACGCCGGGCCTCGGGGTATATTCGGGACAGGTCGCGCGTTTTCCACGGGAACTGCATGCCCCGGCCAGCGAGGATATTTTAAAGGTCCCGCATATGGGTTGGAATCAGGTGTGGCCGGCGGGTTCTCATCCTTTGTGGGCAGGTATTGCTCCGGGCGAGCGCTTTTACTTCGTCCACAGCTATTTCGTGTTGCCCAAGGATGAAGAACTCACGGCTGCCTATACCGAGTATGGCGTGCGGTTCACCTCCGCGCTCGCGCGCGGCCAGGTCTTCGCGATGCAGTTCCATCCCGAGAAGAGCCAGCAGCCGGGACTGCGCTTGCTCAGAAACTTTCTGCACTGGGACGGAAGCGCTTAAGGATCCGCCTCCCTCGTCTCCCGCGCCACCGCCCGGTAGCCGATATCCGGGCGGTAATACATCCCCTGCCATTGGATATTTCTGATCCGGGCATAGGCGAGCGACTGGGCCTCGCTGACGGTCGCGCCGCGTGCGCACACACACACCACCCGGCCACCGGCCGTGACCATCCGTCCCCCCTTTATCGCGGTGCCGGAATGAAAGATCGCGGTGTCCGCGGGATGTTCGGCATCGAGGCCCGCGATCACATCGCCCATGCGAGGGGGGCCCGGATAGCCCGCGGCCGCGAGCACGACACCGAGGGCGGCGCGTTGATCCCAGTCGGGCTGGATTCTGTTCAGACGGCCCGCAAGCCCCGCCTCGATGATCTCGACGAGATCCGAGCGTAATCGGAATAAAATGACCTCGGCCTCCGGATCGCCCAGGCGGCAATTGTACTCGAGCACCCGCGGCGAGCCGTCGGGAGCCACCATGACACCGGCATAGAGAAAACCCCGATAGGGCCGGCCTTCCTCTGCCATCCCGTGAATCGTCGGCAGCAGGATTTCGCTCATTACGCGATCGCTCACCGCCTGGGTGACCACGGGGGCCGGCGAATAAGCCCCCATGCCTCCGGTGTTGGGTCCGCGGTCCCCGGAATCGCGTGCCTTGTGGTCTTGGGAGCTCGCGAGCGGCAGGACATCGACGCCGTCGCTCACGACGATAAAACTCGCCTCCTCGCCTTGCAAGAACCCCTCGACGACGATTTCCTGCCCGGCGCTGCCGAAGGCATGGCCCGCGAGCATATCGCTGGCCGCGCGGACGGCCTCCTCGGCGGATTGCGCGATTACCACCCCCTTACCCGCCCCGAGACCATTGGCCTTAATGACCAGCGGGAGCGGCTGGGCTCGAATATAGGCGCTGGCGGCGTGGAGATCCGAAAAAGATGCGTAAGGCGCCGTGGCTATGCCGTGGCGGTCCATAAAGGACTTTGCATAGACTTTGGATCCCTCAAGCGCGGCCGCCGACCGGCGCGGGCCAAAGCACCGGAGCCCCGCCTCCTCGAAGCGGTCCGCGATCCCGGCCACCAGCGGCGCCTCCGATCCGACCACGGTGAGGTCAATCCGAGCGCTCTCGGCGAAGGCGAGGAGCGCCGCGAGATCGCCAGCCGGGATGGCGACGTTTTCAACCTTGGGTTCGCGCGCCGTGCCGGCGTTCCCCGGCGCCACGTAGACGCGATCGACCTGTGCGGAGCTCGCCACCTTCCACGCGAGGGCGTGCTCGCGTCCTCCCCCGCCGACGATTAGAACCTTCACTTCATGAATGGCGGAAGTGCCGCATCCCCGTGAAGACCATGGCCATGCCGTGCTCGTCGGCGGCGCCGATCACCTCAGTGTCGCGGATGGAGCCGCCGGGCTGGATCACCGCGCTGACGCCGACCGCCGCGGCGGCGTCAATGCTATCGCGAAACGGGAAGAAGGCATCCGAGGCCATGAGCGAAGCCCGGAGATCGAAGCCCGCATCAGTGGCTTTCATGACGCCGAGGCGGGCGCTATAGACCCGGCTCATTTGGCCGGCGCCGATACCCACCGTCTGGCCGGCCTTGGCGTAAACGATGGCATTCGATTTGACGAACTTCACCACCCGCCAGGCAAACAGCAGATCGGCGATTTCGGCTTCGGTCGGGCCACGCTGGGTCACGACTTTCACACCGGTAAAATCTACACTGGCCGCGTCCCGCTCCTGCATTAAGAGGCCGCCGTTTACGCGCTTGTAATCGAACGCTTTCCGAGCGCGTGCCTCCGGTTGAGCGACCGTGAGCACGCGCACCTCTTGTTTGCGTTGCACTACCGGGAGGGCCTCCGGCGCGACGCCCGGCGCGGCGATCACCTCGACGAACTGGCGCGCAAGGATGGCCTCGGCGGTGTCCGCGTCCAGCATGCGGTTGAAGGCGATGATCCCGCCGAAGGCGGAGCTGGGATCGGTCGCGTAAGCGCGCTCATAGGCCGCTCGCGGCGATTCGGCGAGCGCTACCCCACACGGATTCGCGTGCTTGACGATGACGCAGGCGGGCCCGGAAAACGAAAACACACACTCCAAGGCCCCGTCCGTGTCGGCGATATTGTTGAAGGAGAGATCCTTACCTTGCAGTTGTTTGGCTGCGGCGACGCTACTCGGCGGGGGATCGGTTTCCACATAGAAGGCGGCGCGTTGGTGGGGATTTTCGCCGTAACGGAGCTCTTGGCGCTTGGCATAGCGCGGGCAATACAGGTGCGGGAAATCTTCGCCCTCCGCGTCCAGATAAGCGGCAATCAACGCGTCGTAGCGCGCGGTATACGCGAATGCCTTGGCCGCCAAGCGATAGCGCGTTCCGGCGCTGATGCCGGCGTTTGCGGCCCGCATCTCTTCGATGAGCGGGGCATAATCGCCCGGGTCGACCACGACCGTGACCGCGGCGTGATTCTTGGCCGCGGCGCGCACCAGGGCCGGGCCGCCGATGTCGATATTCTCGATCGCCTCGGCGAGGGTGCAATCGGTCCTCGCGACGGTGCTTTCGAAAGGATACAAGTTGACGATGACGAGATCGATGGGGCCGATCCCGTGGGCCTGCATGAGCGGCTCATCGACGCCTCGACGGCCGAGGATGCCGCCGTAGACCTTCGGGTGCAGGGTCTTGACGCGGCCGCCCATGATTTCGGGAAAGCCGGTATAGTCCGAGACCTCGATGGCTTGCAGGGCGTGCTCCGCGAGCAGCCGCGCCGTACCCCCGGTCGACACTAGTTCCACACCCTGCGCGGTCAAAAACCGCGCGAGATCCACGAGGCCGGTCTTATCGGAGGCACTCAAAAGCGCACGTCGTATAGACCGCATCGGTTGGCCGATTTCCCGGGTGGCTAGATCAGTTCGTATTTCTTGAGGCGGGCGCGCAAGGTGTTGCGATTCAGGCCCAAGATTTGGGCCGCCTTCGAGAGGTTGCCACCGGTTTGCGCCAGCACGGCCTCGAATAACGGCCGCTCGACTTCGCTAAGCACTAGCTCGTAGAGCCCAGCGGGGCTATGGCCGTTGAGATTAGCAAAGTAGATCTGCAAAGAGTGCGTGATGCACTGACGAATCGGTTGATTTCTGCGCTCGACGAATACCGCTTGCCGAGGAAACTCGTGGTTTAATACGCCTGTCATGCCGGCGACCTCTCCTATTATCATGTTCGCCATCCCCTCTAGCTACAGGCGGTTTTCGTTGTTAAGAGATTGCGCCCGCCTCCCCAGTGCCCAACGCAATCTCTCGATGATTTTTACGACCGAATGCTAGGCGCCCATGATAACGGGAAACGAGTCTTGATTGAAGCCATTGACAAGGGCTTTAAGCGCCGCCGGGCCAGCGAGCGTTACAGGAACTTAAACTCGAAACTCACCGGGTTTTTCCGGGGACCTTGCACTTCCAGGACGATATGAACCGGGATCCCAGGCGGCATTTCCAAGGCCGGGTCGACGTGCTTTTCGAGGTACTCCTTGGGCACAAACCGGCGAGCGGCAAGGACTTGGCCCTCCGTATCGTACAAACCGAGCTGCAGTACCGGGTAGGGCTGGGGGAACTCCGCGTGATTGGTGACGAGGGCATTGATCAACAGTGCGTCTGCGGCACGCGGGTGGACGCGCACATCGCGCGAGACCAGCCGGATGAGGCCCGGATCGCGGTAGCGGGGCAACTGGCAATCCCAGTGAGCGCAAGCCCACTCGAGCGGCGGGCGGGCCGCGGGGAAGAGCGCGAGCAGGCGGGCGCCTTGAAACCATGCGATCTGACCCAGCAGCAGCATCAGGAGCAGGACGGCCCCCGCGCCCCACAAGCTAGCGCGGTGTTTCGGGACCAGCCCCTCGATAGCGGTGAGATCGAGCGCCTGGGCTAGGGCGCTGTCGGCAGGCTGAGCCACATCGATGCGGCCCGCCGTGGCGTCCCCGTGCGCGCCGGAGAGCAGTGGCGCGCGCGCCGAATCGCGCGTTGAGGGTTCGCTATGCGCCTCGACCAAAGCCTCCAAGGCATCGAAGACGCCGTGGCAAATCCCACAGCGCACCTTGCCGTGTGCCGCTTTGAGCTCGCTCGCGGAAAGGCGAAATAGCGTACGGCATTCCGGACAGCGCGCCAGCATCGTTTCAGCGCCCTGGCGCGCCCGCCCCGGTCAACCGCCTGGCCGGCACGAGCACCCACTCCTCGAGCCGTTCTACCGCAGTAGATTTTTTCACAAGCTCTCAGGTCAGTCCCAGCTTCTTTTCAAGATAATGGATGTCCATAGCGCCCGCGCGAAATCCCTCGTCATTCATCATATTGCGATGCAAGGGCAGGTTGGTCTTAATCCCGTCGATCACGATCTCGGTGAGGGCGTTAATCATGCGCGCGAGCGCGATGGTTCGGCTCTCGCCATGGGCGATGAGCTTGCCGATCAAGGAATCGTAGTAGGGCGGAACCGCATAGCCTTGATAAATGTGGGTATCCAAGCGGATCCCGGGCCCGCCGGGCGGATGGAATAAAGTGATTGTGCCGGGCGAGGGCACGAAGGTTTCATGATCTTCGGCGTTGATCCGGCACTCGATGGCATGACCACGGGGGATGATCTGGTCCTGGCGATAACTCAGCGGCTCGCCGCTCGCAATGAGGATCTGTTCTTTGACGAGATCCACCCCAGTAACCATCTCGGTGACCGGATGCTCGACCTGAATGCGCGTGTTCATTTCGATGAAGTAAAACTGAGCATCTTGATAGAGAAACTCAAACGTGCCGGCTCCGCGGTAGCCGATTTCCTGGCAGGCTTGTACACACCGCATGCCGATGGCGTCCCTAATTTCCGGGCCCAGGCCCGAGGCAGGCGCTTCTTCGATAATCTTTTGGTGGCGCCGCTGCGTCGAGCAATCGCGTTCCCCAAGGTGTATGGCGTTGCCGAGGGTATCGGCGAGGACCTGGATCTCGATGTGGCGGGGTGTCTCGAGGTATTTTTCAAGATAAACGGAACCGTTTCCGAAGGCCGCGTGGGCCTCGCCGCGGGTAAGGGCGATGGCATTGAGCAGCGCGGCTTCGCTATGCACCACCCGCATGCCGCGCCCTCCCCCGCCTCCCGTGGCCTTGATCATGATCGGATAACCGATCGCGCGTGCGATCCGGAGGTTCTCGTCGACATCGGCGCCGAGGGGTCCGTCGGAACCAGGCACGCAGGAAACGCCCGCTTGTTTCATCGCGCGGATGGCGGATACCTTGTCGCCCATCAGCCGGATCGTTTCCGGCCTCGGGCCGATGAAGATGAATCCGCTTTGCTCGACGCGCTCGGCGAAGTCGGCGTTTTCCGCGAGGAAACCATAACCCGGATGGATGGCCACAGCGTCGGTGACCTCGGCGGCGCTGATCAAGGCCGGGCCGTTCAAGTAACTCTCCGCGGAGGGCGCCGGACCGATGCACACCGACTCGTCGGCGAGGCGCACCGGTTTTAGATCGCGATCCGCAGTCGAATGAACCGCAACGGTCTTGATCCCCAGCTCGCGGCAGGCGCGTAAGACTCGGAGCGCGATCTCGCCCCGGTTAGCGATCACGATTTTGTCAAGCATGGCTCAGGTTACGAACCCCGGACGAAAAGCCTCCCTGCGAGCAAGGATTCAAGTTCGTTTCAGTACGAACAGGGGCTGGTCGTACTCCACGGGTTGGCCGTTGTCGACCAGAATCGCGGCGATCGTGCCGTCGCTATCGGCTTCGATCTGATTCATGACTTTCATGGCCTCGATGATACATAGAATCTCGCCCCGTTTTACCCGCTGACCCATCTCGACGAACGGTTTGCTGGTCGGCGAGGCGCCGAGATAAAAGGTGCCGACCATCGGAGCGGTGATGGAATGACCTTCAAAGTCTGGTTTCGGTTTAGCATCGGCGGGAGCGGCGGCCTGCCCGGGAGACGCGGCGGGGAGCTGCGGATCCGCTAGCTGTAAGAAGGTTTGCCCCCCTGGCGGGGCCCGATAGCGGCTGATGCGGACGGATTCCTCCCCCTCGTGGATTTCGAGTTCGGCAATCCCGGACTCTTCCAGGAGCTCGATTAACTTTTTTACTTTACGGATGTCCATCTTTTTCCTTATAGGACGAACCTGTGGCATGGGCTCGCAAGCGAGCGATCGCTGCTTGCAGGGCAAGTTCATATCCCTGTGGCCCAAGACCGCTGACAATCCCCACCGCGACTCCGGAAAGGTAAGAACTGTGGCGAAAAGCCTCGCGCGCGAAGATATTGGACAGATGAACTTCGATAAACGGTATCTTGACTGCTAGGAGCGCATCGCGTAGCGCGATGCTCGTGTGCGTGAAAGCGCCGGGGTTGATAATGATAAAGGCGACGTTTTCCGACTGCGCGCGATGAATACACTCCACCAGCTCGTGTTCGGCATTGCTCTGAAACGAGGACAGCGTGTGTCCCGCGGACAGCGCCAGCGCCTCGAGGCGGGACACGATCGCGGCGAGCGTCGTGGTACCGTACACCTCCGGCTCACGTGTTCCTAATAGATTAAGGTTGGGTCCGTTGATGAGCACCAGTTGCGACATACCCGGTTCTTGAATCGCGGTTAGTTGCCGCTTGTTTGCGACACATTAGCATAAGTTAACGGCGGAAACGAGCAAACTACCCGCTATTTTGCGGCGCAGCGGAAACGCGCGGAAGCGGCGGCGAGGAACTTAGGCGGGAATGCGAAGCAGCCGCCGGATGAGGTTCTCGATTTCGTCCCGGTGCACTTGGCCGGGCTGGGTGAAGGCGATTCTGTTATTGCGATCGACGATCACCGTATAGGGTAGCGCGCCGCTCGTATTACCGTAACTCAGGGCGACGCGGATGGCCTCCGCCTCGCCGGTCAGCGTTGGGTAATTGATCCCGGTCTGGTTCGCGAATTCCTGCGTCGTGCCAAGCTCATCGATCGCGATACCCACGATCTGCAAGCCCTCTTCCTTATAATCTTCTTGGAGCGCGATGAGCTCCGGGATCTCTTTTTGGCACGGAGGACACCAGGTGGCCCAGAAGTTAAGTAGCAAAACTTTTCCGTTCCACTCGCTGATGCGACGGCTCTCGCCTCTGAAATCCTTGAGTGAAAAATCGGGCCGCGCCTGCCCCACGAGGGTCGAAGATGAGGAGTCCGCCCGCGCGCCCAGGTGTTCACGGAGAAGATAGCCCCCGCCTCCGGCGACGGTCAGAAACAAACAATAAAATGCAAAACGGTAAGCCGTGCTCAACGGCGCAACACCCGATCGAGGTGTGAGCGAAACGCTTCCGCCTCCACGAACCCGACCAGACGTTGGTTGCGAAGCTCAGTACCGTCCGGTGTGTAAAAAAGCAAGGCCGGCGGCCCGAAGACTCCGAGGCTCGCGAGGAGCTCGCGGTCCTCCTCATCATTGGCCGTCACGTCTGCTTTGATAAGCGTTAACTTGGTAAGCTGTTGACCGACGATTCGGTCGGCAAAGGTATGTTTTTCAAGCTCTTTGCACTCGACACACCAGTCCGCGTAAAGGTCCACCATCACCGGCTCGGCACGATCGCGGGCCGCGCGCAACGCCTGTTCCAAATCCGGGCTACCTTTGACCCGCATAAAGCTCAGCTTGAGGGGCGTCGCGGTGGATCCCTGCGTGAGGAGTGTGGCGCCCGCGAATGGACGCAACATATCGGTGGCCCCCGCGGCCGCGCCGACGATTAAGAGACCGCCGTAAGTCAAAACCAAAAACCCGGCGCCGCGCGCCAGACGGTGACCCCATGACGCGGTTTTATGGAGGAGATCGAGGGCTCCCAAGAAAATCGCCCCGGTCGTCAATAACAGCCCCCATAACAATACGGTGAACGCCGGCGGCAGCAAGCGTTCCAGCATTAAGACCGCGACCGCGAGCATCCCAAACCCGAAGAACGCCTTGACCTGTTGCATCCAAGGCCCGGCTTTGGGCAGGAGCTTCCCGGTCGAGGTACCCACCGCTATCAGCGGTAATCCCATGCCGACGCCCAAACAAAAGAGCGCCATCCCGCCGAGCACCGCGTCACCGGTCTTACCGATATAAATCAAGGCTCCCGCCAGTGGCGGCGCCACGCAAGGCCCGACGATCAGGGCGGAGAACAATCCCATCGCCGCGGTTCCGTGCAAGGTTCCGCCTGCTTGCGCGTTACTCGCCCGGGCGAGACGCGTCTGCCAACTTGCCGGCAGTTGTAACTCGAACCAACCGAACATAGACAAGGCGAGGCCGACAAAGACCGCGGCAAAGGCCATCAGCACCCACGGATTTTGAAACGTCGCTTGCAAGTTGTGGCCGAAGCGTCCGGCGATCACCCCCATGAGCGCGTAGGTCGCGGCCATCACCACGACAAATACGCTCGATAAAATGAATGCCTTGCGCGTGGTTACGTGCCTGCCTTGGCCGGCGATGATTCCGGAGAGAATCGGGACCATGGGAAACACGCACGGTGTAAACGCGAGGAGGATCCCGAACCCGGCGAACATGCCGAGCGTAGCGAGCACGGCGCCGCCTTCGAGTTGCCGCGCCAACGCATCGTGCTCGGTGAGGGGTTCGCTTGCTCCGCCGGAAGCGGCGCCGGCCACGAGCTGCGCTGGCAGTCGCAGGCTGAGCGTTTTCTGCATCGGAGGGTAGCAGATCCCGTCTTCGGCGCAGCCTTGATACCTAAGGGTTAAACCGACCTCGGCCTCGCCGGGGCTTGGGCGTCTGAGCGACAGCGGGACCGTGACGGACCCGGTATGCACCTCGACGGATCCGAACTCCGGATCTTCCTTAAAGTGCCCCGAGGGAAGATCAATGCGTCCGAGCCGGACGTCGCCGCCGCTCAGGTCAAATCCGAATTTATTTTTATATAGGTAATAACCGTCGGCAATGTCCCAGCGCGCGGCGAGGGTCGCCGGATCCTTGATGTCGACCGTGACCCGAAACGCTTCGTCGGGAGGTAAAAACTCCCGGCGGGCCGGTTCGCCCGCGAAACCGCGCTTGAAATCCTCGAATATATTCGCCGCCCCGCGTTGCTCATCGGCCCAGACGGGTAGCAACGTTCCAAACAAGCAAACTAAACAGACAGCGCTGACAGTCTTCACGGGGCTGCGTTCACCATTTCGTTAATCCAGCTTAAATACGGGCTCGAGCCCCGCACTATAGGGACCGCGATGATTTCGGGGAGTTCATACGGATGTTCCGATTTTAACAAGGATTCCACCGCCTCGTAACGCCATCGGCGGGTCTTGATCAAGAGCAGGACTTCGGCACTCGATTCGAGCTTATCGGCCCAGCGGTAGATCGAGTGCACCGCGGGAAGGATATTGACGCAAGCGGCGGCGCGGTGTTCGACCAACCGGGTTGCGATCCGGCCGGCGACCGCGTTGTCAGGGCACGTCGATAGCACGAGTAGGTAGTCTTCGCCATCCGTCATCGCCGTTCCTCACTTAAATTGGGCGTGCCGGGTCCGGGGATCGGTTGACAGTAACGGCGCGCCACCTATAATTAGCACTCACAAGAAGCAAGTGCTAACACCGCTTTGTTTTTCTATCGCACATTGGAGGAGGTCAATCATCATGAATATTCGTCCGTTACACGATCGTGTCATCATCCGCCGCCTGGAAGAAGATCGCAAGACTGCCGGGGGTATCGTAATCCCGGACACGGCCGCGGAAAAACCCATGAAAGGAGAAGTCGTTGCCGCCGGTCCGGGCAAGCTCTCGGACGACGGCAAGCTCAGACCGCTCGACGTTAAGCCCGGTGACCAGGTGCTTTTCGGCAAGTATTCCGGTACCGAAGTCAAAATGAACGGCCAGGACCTGGTGGTCATGCGGGAAGACGACATCATGGGCGTCATCGAAAATTAAATCTTTACTATAGAGGTGAAACATGGCAGCTAAAGAATTGAGGTTTAGCGAAGATGCCCGCAAGCGCATGCTTAGCGGGGTCAACGTTCTCGCGAATGCGGTTAAGGTGACACTGGGTCCCAAAGGCCGGAACGTGGTGTTGGAAAAGAGCTTCGGATCGCCGACGGTGACCAAGGACGGGGTGTCGGTCGCCAAGGAGATCGAGCTCAAGGACAGGTTCGAGAACATGGGCGCCCAAATGGTGAAAGAAGTCGCCTCGCACACCTCCGACGAAGCAGGCGATGGGACGACGACCGCCACCGTGTTGGCGCAGTCGATGCTGACCGAAGGGATCAAAGCGGTAGCGGCCGGCCTGAATCCGATGGATCTCAAACGCGGCGTAGACAAATGCGTGGCCGCGACGGTGGAAGAGCTAAAAAAACTCTCCAAGCCGTGTAACGACGAGAAGGCCATCGCCCAGGTGGGCACGGTCTCGGCCAACGCCGATAGCGCCGTCGGGGACATCATCGCGCAAGCGATGGGGAAGGTCGGCAAGGAGGGCGTCATCACCGTCGAGGACGGCCAGAGTCTCGAGAACACCCTGGAGGTCGTCGAAGGCATGCAGTTCGATCGCGGCTATCTCTCGCCGTACTTCATCAATAACCAGCAAAACATGAACGTCGAGCTGGAAAGCCCGATGATCCTCATCCATGACAAGAAAATTTCCAACATCCGCGACATGCTGCCGATCCTCGAGGCCGTAGCCAAGTCCGGACGGGCGCTGCTCGTGATCGCCGAAGACGTGGAGGGCGAGGCCCTGGCCACGCTGGTCGTCAACAATATTCGCGGTATTGTCAAGGTGGCGGCGGTCAAAGCGCCCGGCTTTGGCGACCGCCGCAAGGCGATGTTGGAAGACCTCGCAGTCTTGACCTCGGGCACGGTCATTGCCGAAGAGGTCGGCCTGAGTCTCGAGAAGGCGAGCTTGGGAGATCTCGGAAGCTGCAAGCGTGTCACGATCACCAAGGAAGAGACGACCATCATCGGCGGCGCGGGTGATCCCAAGGCCATCGAAGGTCGGGTCAACCAGATCCGCGCGCAGATCGAGGAGTCCACCTCCGATTACGACAAGGAAAAGCTCCAAGAGCGCGTGGCCAAGCTCGCCGGCGGCGTGGCCGTGATTAAGGTCGGCGCGGCCACGGAGACCGAGATGAAGGAGAAGAAGGCGCGGGTCGAGGATGCCTTGCATGCGACGCGCGCCGCCGTCGAGGAAGGCGTGGTGCCGGGCGGTGGCGTGGCCTTCATCCGGGCGCTGGAGGGTTTGAATGCGCTCAAGGGCGAAAATCACGACCAGGACATCGGCATCCAGATTGCCAAGCGCGCGATGGAAGAACCGCTGCGTCAGATCGTGGCCAATGCCGGTGAGGAGGCCTCCGTCGTCCTGTCCAAGGTGAAGGAAGGCAAGGGCAGCTTCGGTTACAACGCCACCAGCGGGGAGTATGGTGACATCGTCAAGATGGGTATTATAGACCCGACGAAGGTTACGCGCACGGCCTTGCAGAATGCCGCTTCGATCGCGGGCCTCATGATCACCACCGAGGCGATGGTAGCCGAAACACCGAAGGACGAGGAGAAGATGCCGGGACGCCACGGGCACGGTGGCATGGGCGACATGGACATGATGTAATCCCGGAAGGCATCCACTCGCACCACCAGAAACCCCGCGCAACCCGCGGGGTTTTTTTGGCCGGGATCCATATGGGGTCAGCCACGCTCCTCTACGGTTAGGAAGGGCCTGGCGGCGGGCCCTGTATAGAGCTGGCGCGGACGGCTGATTCTATGATCGGTATCCGCGATCATCTCTTGCCACTGCGCGACCCAGCCGACCGTTCGGGCCACGGCAAAGAGCACCGTGAACATGCTGGTCGGAAAACGCATGGCCTTGAGGATGATCCCGGAGTAGAAGTCCACGTTCGGATACAGCTTGCGCTGCACGAAATAGTCATCCTCAAGCGCGATGCGTTCCAGTTCCATGGCGATCTCCAGCAGCGGCTCCCGGGTAACGCCAAGTTCCGCGAGCACCTCGTGACAGGATTCACGCAGCACCGCGGCCCGCGGATCATAGTGCTTGTAGACCCGATGGCCAAAGCCCATGAGCCGCAGCGGGCTGTTCTTGTCCTTGACCCGCGCGATAAACTCGGGGATGCGATCCTTGGAGCCGATTTCCTGCAACATTGTGAGCACGGCTTCATTCGCCCCCCCGTGGGCCGGGCCCCAGAGTGAGGCGATACCGGCGGCGACGCAGGCAAAGGGGTTGGCGCCGCTCGAGCCGGCCGTGCGCACGGTTGAAGTCGAGGCATTCTGTTCGTGATCGGCATGCAGGATAAAAATCCGGTTCATCGCGCGCGCCATGACCGGGCTGAGCTTATAAGTCTCGCACGGCACCGAAAACATCATATGCAGGAAATTGTCGGCATACCTCAAGTCGTTGCGCGGATAAACGAACGGCTGGCCGATGGAGTATTTGTAGGCCATGGCGGCGATGGTCGGCATCTTGGCGATGAGCCGGTGGGTGGCGATCTTGCGCTGCTCGGAGTCGGTGATGTCGGTGCTGTCATGATAGAACGCGCTCAGCGCTCCCACCACGCCCACCATCACGGCCATAGGGTGAGCGTCGCGCCGGAAACCGCGGTAAAAGGCAAGCACCTGTTCATGGAGCATAGTGTGATAGGTGATGATAGCCTCGAAACCGGTCTTTTGACTGACGTTTGGCAGTTCGCCGTGGAGAAGCAGGTAGCACACCTCGAGGAAATCGCAATGCTCGGCGAGATCCTGGATCGGGTAGCCGCGATGCAGCAGCACCCCCTGCTCGCCGTCGATGAAGGTGACCCGTGATTCGCAGCTTGCGGTCGAGGTAAACCCGGGGTCATAGGTGAAATAGCCAAGCTCGCTGTAGAGCTTACGGATATCGATGACGCTCGGGCCCAGGGTGCCGCCGAGCAGGGGCATCTCCACCCGTCTTCCCGAAGCCTTATCGATGAGCGTGATGGTCGCGGACCCGGGCGCCGTATCCGGTATCTCGGGTGTGTGACTCATAGGTAATCCTCCATTCACAAGCTCTTAGTCGACCTGAGCGGCTAACTAACCGCCATCCCAAGCTCGGGCAAATCTGCAAGATACGGGTCTGCCTTGGGGCTGGCGGGGGTAGCGAGTTCGTAACCTTTCCGAAGCGGACCTCGATTGGGCCGAGCATACCGGGAAAAAGCGCGCCAAAGAGGAAGACCCCGCGGTAAGCCGAGATTACAAAAAGCCGAACGGGTGATACAGTAAACATTGCCCCCGGGACCGCTATTGGTACTTGCGGGTTATGTTGAAAAGACCGCATTCGCAAAGTCAGTAAAGGCCAGTGTCACGGTACCGTCCCGCTGAAGGGCGTTATTCTCGCGATCCGGCTGCCCTCATTCAGCAGTACGCTCTATGTCCACCGCCTGGTGGCGTTGCATGATCTCCGCGGCCTCATTCGCCCGATCTTCCGCGATTCGCACAGACACCAAAGTGCCGCCGCGGCGCATCGCTTCGGCGTACCGGCCGGCCCGATCCTGAGGCACTCCCAAGGTGTCCATCGCGGATGCGAAACTGCCGGCGATCGCCCCCAAACCGGCGCCGATCAGGGTCGTTGCCAAGGTGCCGGCGGCGGCCACCCAACCTATCCCCGGGATCGCGATCTCGCCAATGACCAATCCACCCAAACCACCGACCGCGGTGCCGGCGCCCATCTTGGTACCGAGTGCTTTCGAGCTTGGCGCAGCGCCTTCGAGCGTAGAGACTTTGTAACGAGACCATTCACCGGTGGCGTCACTAGCGATGACACCGATATCCTCGTGGGAGAATCCGGTGCTCATGAGATCGCGGGCCGCCTTCTCCGCCTCGCTCACGCTATCGAACAACCCGATTATCGTCGTCATATGCTCCACCTCTCGATAGTTGTGGATGTGTCTTCAGAGGCAAAAATTACCGACGCCGGTAAGATATGCAGGACAAACTCGCCAAGGTTCTGCGAGCCGTGTGCAAATACACGCGCCTTCTAAAGGATGCGAATTCCACACCGAGTCGCCGTGTGGCACCGCTTTAGACAAGACATAGAATACTTCACCGTTGCCTCTAAATCACGGGTGGAACGACGTTTGATAGAAGCCGAATTCAACAGCGGGCCAGAATTTTTCGGTAGCACTCGCCGTCTCATTCCGGCAACTCTCTTAGGCGCCGCTCGAGAAACCGCCGCTCCGGCTCCTGCTTCGTGAGGCCGAGGGCGCGTTCGTAGGCGACTCGAGCCTCCGCCGTTCTGCCCAACCGGCGGCAGAGATCCGCCCGTGCCGAGTGCGCCAGGTGGTAGTCCGCGAGATCGCCACGCGCCAGGACGGCGTCGATGAGATCAAGACCCGCCAAAGGGCCGTTGCGCATGGCCACCGCCACGGCGCGGTTCAGCTCGACCACGGGCGACGGATCCGCGCGTGCCAGCACATCATACATTCCAACAATCTGGGCCCAGTCCGTCGCCGCGGCGCTGGGGGCGTTGGCGTGCACCGCGGCGATTGCCGCTTGCAATGTGTAAGGACCGAACCGACGCGAGCGGAGCGCCCGCTCTACCAGCGCCGATCCCTCCGCGATCTGATCGCGGTTCCAGCGTGAGCGGTCCTGGTCGCCCAGCAGTACCAGCTCGCCCGCCGGCGAGCTGCGCGCGGCGCGCCGCGATTCCTGCAGCACCATCAGCGCGAGGAGTCCCAGCGCCTCGGGCTCCGGCAACAACTCGACTAGCAACTTTCCTAGGCGGATCGCCTCGCCCGAGAGATCGTGGCGCGTCAGCGACCCGCCGGATGACGCGGAGTAGCCTTCGTTGAACACGAGGTAAACCACGCGCAGCACGCTGTCCAATCGATCCGGTAGATCGGCCAACGATGGCACTTGATAGGGAATGCGCGCATCGCGGATCTTTGCCTTGGCGCGCACGATCCGCTGGGCAAGCGTGGGCGCAGCGCTCAGGAACGCGCGCGCGATCTCCTCGGTCGTGAGGCCGCACACCTCGCGCAAGGTGAGCGCGACCTGGGTGTCCGGCGGCAAGGCCGGATGGCAGCAGGTGAAGATCAGCCGCAGCCGGTCGTCCTCGACGCTCTCGTCGTCGCGCGCCGCGGCGTCCTCGGTGGCAGGGTCGGCGCGTTCGGCTTCATCGTCCAATGCGTCGAACCGGGCGCGGCGGCGTATGCCGTCGATGGCCTTGAAGCGGCCGACTGACACGAGCCACGCCCGCGGATTGGCGGGCACACCCTCCCGCGGCCAGTGCTCGAGCGCTGCTCTGAAAGCGTCGTGCAGCGCTTCCTCGGCGAGATCGAAGTCGCCGAGCAAACGGACGAGGGTAGCGAAGACGCGGCGCGCCTCGGCGCGATAGACGGCATCCACCCTCTCGCGCACCCGTTCGGCCGCATCCCCACTCACCGGCGGCGAGTCCGTGGCCATTGCTGGTTGGACTCCATGCTATCTACGCGGGGTGTCATGGTGGCCGGGAACCGGTCGGCGGGCGCGCCCGTGGTCTTCCGGCAATTCTGATGTCCGCCATTAAAGCCGTTGGTAAGTGATTTCTAAGCTCTTAAATTCCTGCGCGGCCTACGAAATTCCGGGCTTGCTAGCCACACGCTTTCTGCGCCGCCTGGTGTATCTCTTCCGGACTCATATCGCGGATGTGCGTGGCTACCGACCAATGATGGCCGAACGGGTCTTCGAGTTTGCCATAACGATCGCCCCAGAACATGTCCTCGAGCGGCATCGTAATCTTCGCCCCAACACGAACGGCACGTTCGAAGACTGCGTCGACATCCTCGACCTGGAGGTGGATAGTGACCGGCGAACCCTTGAGTGACTTCGGGCCGAATGAACCCCACTCGGGGAACTCGTCAATCAGCATGACCACCGAATCACCGATTCGGATACAGGCGTGCATGAGTTTGCCCTGTGGGCCCGGCATCCGCGCCATTTCCACGGCATCGAACGCCTTCTTGTAAAACTCAATGGCATCGGCGGCGCCGGCACAAATCAAGTGCGGCGTCACCGTGTGCATCCATTCCGGAACGGGCTTTACTTTCGGCTTGTTCATCGCATTCTCCTTCTGATTTTGAGTTGGGATCTGAGCTCCCGGACGGTCTCGAGCGGCTAAACCGGGATCTACTGACTCGTCGAACGAAGGGCAGCGAAATCGACACGTCCAACGATTTTTTTCCGGTGGGGCTCCTACGCCCTTCGTTCGTCATCTCGCTCCTGTAACTCTCCGATAGTTGGCCGTCATGAAACCGTGCCACTTCCCGTCATCACCCAGCATGTGCGATGTCAGCACCCGGTGGTCGTCGCTCTTCCACTCGATCACGTCCTTGTACTTCGCCATCTTTCCCTCGACGGCCATGTCGGGACCCTCGGTGTCGAGCGTCAGTACCCGTTCGGCCGCATCCAGCGCGCCGTCGTATACCCAGAGGTGGGTCATCATCGACGCGACAAACGTGCCCACATAGCGCTTCTTCTGCGGGTCATAGCCGAGCGTCATCATCGTCGTCATGGCGTCCTTGCCGAGCATCTCGCCCTCCCCTTCGGCCAGAATCCAGACGCCGCCGAGCGAGCGCACACTCTCCGTCCCCTTGAACTTCTCGTTGGGCTTTCCCGGTCCCATGCCGCAGTCGGATTCAAAGGTCCACTCGCCGACGAGCTTCTGCAGCCACTGGTGTTCCTCTTGCGGTTCGATCCTCATCGTTGACTCCTGTTGCGGTGTTGTTTTGTCTTGCTCTGTTTTCATTGCTTGATCTCCTTCGGTTTAAATTCATCGCTGTCCTATGCGTCCCTTGGGGCGTCACCATGGATCGTAGGTGCCGAAGTTCCAGAGATGGCCTTCCAAGTCGTAACAACTGAAACCCCGTCCACCGTAGTCTTCATCTTTGATGTCGACAACGATTTTCGCTCCTCTGGCCTTTGCTCGAGCATAGAGGGCGTCCGCGTCGGCCACGATCACATAGGCGGATTGCGTTTCGGCGCCTTCGATTTCGTCCGGTTGCTTTATCAAACGGCCCCACTCGGTTTCCTTGTCGAGGACTGACCCAAGCATGATCATGCCGTTACCAAAGGTCAGTTGTGCGTGGGCAATCGTGCCATCTTCATTCGGGTAGACAGCTTGCTTCTCGAATCCGAACGCTGCACATAACCATTCAATTGCGGCTGGGGCATTGCGATAGCGAAGGCACGGTATAACCGTAGCTTTCGTAGTCTTTGCAAGAGTCGACATAACATTCTCCTTGTTGATTGAATCAGTTGCTGCCGAAAAATATCTTTGAATTCGCCCCGCACCGACTTCCATGACGCCCAATTGTTAACGATTGCGCCACGGTCGTGATGCATGCGGGACACATCGAACCTCTCCTCTTACTGCAGCCGCGCGTCGCGGACACTAATTCGTCGGCAGCCCCGCGATCTCTATCACCGGCCGGACCTCGACGGTACCCTTGTGCGCCATTGGGATCCGGGCGGCGATGCCGATCGCCTCGTCGAGATCCCTGGCGTCGACTAAGAAGTAGCCGCCCAGCTGTTCGCGCGTCTCGGCGAACGGACCGTCGGTCACGAACCGTTTGCCTTCGCGCACCCGGACGCTGGTCGCCATTGACGTGGGGTGCAACGGGTTGGCAGCTAGATACTGCCCGCTTGATTTAATCTGGTTTGCGAGCTGCGTGGATTCCACGTAACACGCTTCCCGTTCGGTCTCGCTCAACGCCAGTTCATCAGAATAGATCAGCAACATGTATTTCATGTGTGCACCTTGCATATTAACTTTGTTTTAACACGCTTGGCTCCATGTAGATCAATTCCCAAATGTGGCCGTCCAGATCCTGAAAACCATGTTGCCACATGAATCCGTAGTCCTTGGGTTCGCTATAGGTTGTCCCGCCAGCGGCGACTGCCTTGCGAACCATTTCATCGACTTTTCCTCGGCTCTCAAGAGATAAACACACGAGCACTTCCGTGCTTCTTGTTGCATCACAAATTTCTTTAGGAGTAAACGTCTTGAACTTAGCCTCAGTCAAGAGCATGACGAATATCTCTTCGCTCACAATCATGCAAGTGGCCGTCTCGTCAGTAAATTGAGGGTTGAACTTGAAGCCGAGTTTGGTAAAGAACTCTACAGACTTGTTGAGATCTTTGACCGCTAAGTTTATGAAAATCTGTGTGGCCATGGCTTCTCCTTTCTGCAATCAATTAAGGATTGAACGGTCGTCGTTAAGCAGCATTGCCGGTCTCCCGTTCTCCGCACCGCAACCCGAGCCTCGTCATTCGGTATCGTCCTCGTAGCGGTCGTGGTGGCGCCACCACGCGGAGGGATAGGGTAGACCCGCCTCGTCGCGGCCCTTCGGCACGAGGTCGAGGTACATATACGCGCTGCTCAATAGTTCGTCCCCCCGGGCGTAGGTCGAATAGGTGTGGAAGAGGTTGCCGTTGGCGTCCTTGTAGAATACGCTGATGCCGGACATCTCCTCGCTCTGCGCGTCGCGCATCTCGAAGTTGTAGAAGACCTTTCCTTTCGCCATTTCCAGGGTGAACGAGACATGATAGTCATAGTTGAAATCACTAGCGAAGGACGACACCCACTTAAAGCACCAACCCATACGCTTCTTGAAGGCTTCGATCTCCGGCAAGGGCGCTCGCGAAATCGCCACGAACGAGACGTCTCGGTGCTCGAAGTGCATGCGCGCACCGTCGACGTGATCGGCCCCGAACGAGCACCCCACGCAGCCCTCCTTCCATCCGGAACCGAACATGAAGTGTTGGACGATCAGTTGACTGCGTCCATCGAAGAGGTCTGCTAGCGTCTCCTTGCCGTTCGGTGAATCAAACACGTAGTGTTTCTCTACTCTCACCCAGGGAAGATTACGCCGCTCGGCGCTCAATTGATCGCGAAGCCGGGTGATTTCCTTCTCCTTGATCAAGTGTTGCTTGCGCGCGGCGAGCCATTCATCTCGCGACACGGCTCTTGGATGTTCTATGTTGGCTTTGGTCATGATGAATTCTCCTACATCTCCGATTCGTCGTAAAAGGCTGGTGACACCATATAGTCGTTCCGGGACCGTCGAAATCGACAACGGCTCTGGATAGCGCGTGCCTTGGATGCATCCCAGTCGTGTCTGCGGGTTTTCACCTCAGGGACGAGGCGAATAACAGAAACCGTATAGAAGGCGCAGTCTTCGGGCGAGTCAGCACAAGATGACAAAGCCCACCGGGTACGGGGGATAGGGTAAATGCGGTGGCTTTTCCGGTGGTCCCCGAGTGCAGACAGACCTCACCAGCCCATAAGTTCCGCATAGCCCTCGCCTGCGATCGGTTGCCGGTGCGCGTGGCCCTCGATGCGCACCGCGCCGGCCCAGCGGCGCAATAACCCCCGCGCTTCCTGGTCGGCCATCGTCGGTTCGACGCTCAACACGGTTCCTTCACTCGGGAGGCTGATGCGCCACCGGGACGGATAGCGCCGCTCATCGGTCGGGCTCTCCCACTCATCCAGCGTCTCGATCTCGAAGTCTTCGCGCGCCAAAGCCCGCTGCTCGCCGTCCGGCATGATGATGACGGCCCTCGGCACCGGGACGCCACTTCCGTCGCGCCGCTGCAGGCGAGCCAGTAGGAGGTCGCGGCCGTCGTCGAGGTTTAAATAGAACCTCTCCCATCGAAGCTGGCCCCCGAGCGGCGGCAGACGTCCCCAAGCATGCTCCAGCATGGCCGTGCCGGAAACCGTATGCGCTCTGTTCTCGATCGTGACTTGGCCGCGAACCTCAAGCCGGCGTGCCAGATAGGAAACCAAGTCCCGTGGGGCCAAGCCGACGGCCGCCGCGAGTGGCTCTTGCGACGAACGCAAGGTCAAACGGACCCGCAGTTCCTGCGTGGCCGCTGCGAGGTGCATGGCGAGGGGATCGCTCGGTGCGAAGCTGAGCCGCCAATCTTCCAGCCAAAGCGAAGGCGGGCTAGCTTGGTAGCCGGCCAATCCCAGTGCCGCGCGGCTCACGCGCTCATCGCTGTAGACGCGAGCACGCGCGGCATCGCTCAGCGCCAGCCGCCCGGCAAACACCTCGCGGGCAGCCCACGCCGACTCCCGTTTAGTGGTCCCCTTGCCGCCAAACGCCAAGCGCATGATTCCGAATTCCAAACCCAAGCGCCGGCCCGTTTGATCGCGAAGATTCCCCGTGATGCGCCACGACTCGCCCGGGTACTCCGCGTGGTTGCCGTGGTCTTGCGGAAACTTGAACTGCCCAGCATGCGGACGGTCCTTGAGACGACCTTGCTGCATGGCGATAAGCGCCGCGATCATGCCACTCTCGTCGTTCACGCCCGGCGCATCGTGATCAAGAGTGGGAAAGATCGCAGCTAGACCGAGTGTCAATGCCAGCAGAGCGAGCGCGAGACGGGTTTTCGTCACCGGCGGGTTTGTGGATTCACGGCGAATTTTCGCCGACACCCATTATACGCGCGCAGCGCCCGCTATTGGCTGGGGAGGGGCTTCATCGGCACCACCGCCGTGATAAGCCCTCAATGGACGATTTGAGGCAGTTGCGCCGGCGGGATGGCGCCCGTCGATTCCTTAATGATACGCAGCGCATGACGGCTGCCGGTTTGCAGCCATAGCTCATGGGCCTGCAAGGGATCCAAAGAACGCCGCCCGTCGTCGAGCTCGCGCATGTTGAGCAGCACATCCATGAGATCGATGAATCCGCGGCTGAGCTGCTTAAATATATCGTCCGCCCGATCGCTCGAGAGCGCGTGGTAGGCGCTACGTCCTAAGCGGACGTAATAACTCATGGAAAGGGAGGAACGTTGCGCATGGTCCGGGAAAAGCCCGGCGTACAGCAGGCACTGGTCGCCGACATCGCGAAGGCTCTGGCGCCGCAAACGCCCGCGTTGCAAGAGTCCATGCAGGTACCCGAGGGCTAAACAATTCTTGACCGACTTGGGGCGGGTGACAAACCGCATCAACATGAACACGAGATAACTTGCCGTATCTTCGTTAAGCTCACAGCGCGCGGCCGCCTCCGCCTCGCTCACTAAGGCATGCCATTGGGCCGTCGGACTCGTGTATAAGAAGAACTTGCTCATCGCTCGCATCTCTCGATACTTTACAGCGTGCAATCACCGCGCCGATCACGGTGTCATAGGGGATACCGTTACCAGGCGCCGCGCAGCTAGCACGATGGAGCCCGCCACGCCATCGCAGCGGTACTCTTTCCGCTCAGCTTGCCGCTAGCCGATCGTATCGGCCCTTGGTACCACGCTTCAAGTCGCGATGCAAAGCGTTTTTGCCCGCGCGCCCGTCACGCTATACTGGTCGTTTAATTATGCCAATCCGGCATAACGTTCGACCAGCCCGCACATGTACACTTTTCAAGGACTCATCTTCGCGTTGCAGAGCTTCTGGGCGGAGAAAGGTTGCGTGATCCTGCAATCCTACGATCTGGAGGTGGGCGCCGGGACGTTTCATCCGGCGACGTTTTTGCGCGCCATCGGCCCCGAGCCCTGGCGCGCCGCCTACGTCCAGGCCTCCCGCCGGCCCACGGATGGACGTTACGGAGACAACCCCAACCGCTTGCAGCATTATTACCAATTCCAGGTCACGCTCAAGCCCTCGCCGCTCGATATCCAGGACCTTTATCTCGATTCCCTGCGGGCACTCGGCATCGACCCCTTGGTACACGATATTCGCTTCGTCGAGGACAATTGGGAATCGCCAACCCTGGGAGCGTGGGGCCTCGGCTGGGAGGTGCGTTTGAACGGCATGGAGATCAGCCAATTCACCTACTTTCAACAAGTCGGCGGACTCGATTGCCGGCCGGTGCCGGGCGAGATCACCTATGGCCTCGAGCGCATCGCCATGGTCTTGCAAAATGTGGACAGCGTCTACGATCTCCTCTGGGCGCGGGGACCCGAGGGCAGCACCACCTACGGGCAGGTTCACCACCAAGACGAGGTGCAGATGTCGGCCTATAACTTCGAGCACGCCGACGCTCCCTCGCTCATCCACGGCTTCGCGACTTGCGAATCGGAGTGCCTGCGTTTGCTCGATCACGCGCTCCCGCTACCCGCCTACGAGATGGTGCTCAAGGCGTCACACATGTTCAATCTGCTCGACGCCCGCCGAGCCATCTCCGTGACCGAGCGGCAACGCTATATCCTGCGTGTACGAGCGCTTGCGCGGGCCGTGGCGGACGCCTATCTCGACAGCCGGAGCGCGCTCGGGTTTCCTTTAATCGCCGCGCAAGCGCCTGCGCGAGCGCCGGTGCATTGATCGGCGATGATCGCTAAGCGCGATGTGCTGGTAGAGATCGGCACCGAGGAGTTACCGCCCCGGGCCCTCGAGCAACTTTCCGCGGCGCTCGGGCAAAGCATCGCGGCGGGCTTCGATATGGCACAGCTCGGCTACGGCGATGTCGCGAGTTTCGCGACCCCGCGCCGCTTGGCGGTGCTGATCACGGACTTGTCGGAAACCCAACCCGATCGGGAGGTTTTGAAGCGTGGACCGGCGCTCAGCGCGGCCTTCGATGCCGAGCACCGGCCCACGCCGGCCGCACTCGGATTCGCGAAGTCATGCGGCGTCGCGGTTGAAGCTCTCGAACACCTTGCGACGGAACAAGGCAAGTGGCTCGCGTATCGTTCGACCCTCCGCGGTCAACAGACCAAGCTTCTGATCCCCGGCATCGTCCGTGCGGCCTTAGCACAACTCCCGATCCCGAAGCGCATGCGCTGGGGGACGGGAAGCGAAGAATTCGTGCGGCCCGTGCACTGGGCCGTGCTGCTTTTCGGACCGGAAATGCTCGCCGCCGAATTGCTCGGGGTCAAAGCGGGACACGCCACGCGCGGCCATCGATTTCATCACCCCGATCCGATCCTGCTGTACGAACCATTGGCCTATCCGTTGATTCTGAAAACCAGCGGCCGCGTGCTGGCGGACTTCGCGCGCCGGCGAGATACGATCCGTGGCCTGGTGGAAGCGGCCGCCCAAGCGATCGGCGCGACCGCGGTGGTCGATCCGGACCTGCTCGCCGAGGTCACGGCCTTGACCGAATGGCCGGTGACCGTGGTGGGCGACTTCGACAAGCACTACCTGGAGCTCCCCGCCGAGCTGCTGATCGCGACCTTAAAAGGTCATCAAAAATACTTCCATCTCATAGACGATCGAGGGCGGATACTGCCTCATTTCATCGCCATCAGCAACATCGAGAGCCTGCACCCAGAGATCGTACGGCGCGGAAACGAGCGGGTGGTCAATCCGCGCCTAGCCGATGCGGCGTTCTTCTGGCGGCAGGACCGGCGCACACCTCTGCACGCCCGGCGCGAACTGCTCAAAGGGGTGGTGTATCAGGAAAAGCTCGGAACGGTGTTCGACAAAACAGAACGCCTGGCCGCGTTGGCGGCGCACATCGCCGCCAGTATCGGCGGCGATCCGGCGCTCGCCGAGCGCGCGGGACAACTGGCGAAATCCGACCTTCTGACCGATCTCGTCGGCGAGTTTCCCGAGCTTCAGGGCGTGATGGGGCGCTACTACGCTGCGCATGACGGCGAACCCGAGGAAGTCGCCGTGGCGCTCCTCGAGCAGTACCTGCCGCGCCATGCGGGCGATCGATTGCCGCAGACTAAGACCGGCCAGGCCCTGGCGCTGGCCGACAAGCTCGACACGCTCGCCGGCGTATTCGGCATCGGCCTAGCCCCGACGGGCGATCGCGATCCGTTTGGCTTGCGCCGGGCCGCGCTTAGCAGCCTGCGGATCATGATGGAATGCGAGCTGGCCTTGGACGCCGAAGAGCTACTGACTTACGCCGTGCGCAACTATGCCGGCCGCATCGACGGCGAGACCGTGGTCGCGCGCGTATTCGATTTCATGATGGAGCGCCTGCGCGGTTACCTCATCGATGACAGCGTCAGCCCGGAGGTGTTCGAGGCGGTGCTCGCGCGGCGCCCGACCTGTCCTTACGATCTCGGCCGGCGGGTCCGCGCCGTGAACTCGTTCCAAGGGTTACCGGAAGCCGCCGCCCTGGCGGCCGCCAACAAACGAATTAATAACCTATTGAAACAAGCCCAGAGCTCCATGCAAGGACCCGTGGACGAGCATCTGCTCTCTCACCCGGCCGAGATCGGGCTTGCGAAGGCCGTGCAAGCCATTACCCCCGCGGTCGAATCGAAGTTTCGTAACCACGACTACACGGGGGCGTTGAAAACCTTGGCCGATTTACGCGCCCCGATCGACGCGTTCTTTGACCAGGTGTTGGTCCTCTGCGAAGACACGGGACTCCGCACTAACCGCTTGGCATTATTGCAGCAGCTCAAGGTCCTGTTTCTTGAAGTGGCGGATATCTCGCGACTGCCCGGATGAGGTTTGCCTACCCATGCGTATCTTGATTCTCGACCGCGACGGGGTCATCAATGAAGAGTCGGACAGCTTCATCAAATCCCCCGACGAATGGATCCCTATCCCGCGCAGTCTCGAGGCCATCGCGCGCGCGAACGCCGCCGGCTACCGGGTGGTGGTGCTATCGAATCAATCGGCGATCGCGCGCGGGATTATCGATGTGCGCACACTGCACCTGATCAACCAAAAGTTGATCCAGCGCTTGGCGGAGGTGGGCGGCAGAATCGAGGCGATATTCTTTTGCCCTCACGCAGCCGTGCAGAACTGCCTGTGCCGCAAACCTCGGCCTGGCCTGTTCACGGACCTGGCGGCCCGGCTCCATGTGAGCCTAAAGAACGCCCCCGCGGTGGGCGACCGGCTGCGGGATCTCGAAGCCGCGCGCGCGGCGGGCGCGCGGCCCGTCCTGGTGAAAACCGGTCGCGGGGAGGCCACGCTCGCTTCCGGACAAGGCTTGGCCGAGATCGACGTTTACGCCGATCTCGCCGCTGTCGTGGATGCTTTACCCGAGATCGGGCTAGAAGCCGAGCGCGACGGCGCGCTGCGCCCACGCTAAAATATTGTGACGCGCAGCACCTCCCAAGCGCCGAGAGCTTTTATGATGACCTCAACCGCTTTGTAGGATTGCTGCTACCTTGCAACAACAAAGTGCGAACGCGCGACATCAAAGCTATCACCTACTTGTACCCGATGCTCAACGGTATATTGGCCGGATTTAGTCCAGGAGGGTAAGGGTAGCTCGGTTGCCGCGGTATTGCGGCCGGGCTTCGCGAACCCGTAGTTCATGCCCTCTTGCCCGATTCTCCTACCGTTTTTCAACAGCGCCCATGTGGCTTGAACATAAGCGTGCTTGTCCCTGGCGGGAAGGGTTAGAGAATATTCCGTATAAAACCGCACTGTCTCACCGGGTTGCACACGGAAACGCGATGGAGCGGCTGCTTGAATCGTTAATTGGACCGCACCAGCGGGCTTCTCGCTTTGAGTGTTTTGGCGGCGTGTGGGGACAACACCGAACGATGACTGGCCCGCATGACTCTTGGCATTGGATTGAGCCCGATGACTTTCGATTTCATCGCGGACTAATGCCACACGGCTCGAGGCGGGGCGGATCGCTGCGGCCTGGCCTACATAGATACGTGCCGTCTGCAGATCGTGTTCGTTTATGGCTTTGCGCGCGAGATCCAGGAGCTTCTTGACGGTCCGCTCCTCTTCGTTGGTGCGTTCCGCCGCGCGCGACCTGAGAGCTTCCTGGGTGCTTAACTTGCGCCTGTCCAGCTCTTCGCGAAGCTTGGTCACTTGGTCGGATTCAGGAAGAATGACCGAAGCCTGCGCTAAATGGGCTTCGGCCATTTTCATATCATTGGCGTCGAGCGCCTTGCGGCCAAGAGCGACTAACTTGTTCACGACCTCTTCGCCCTGCAGGCGCCTCGTCTCCTCCGTGAGGTGTTGCATTAGGGCCACGCCCTTCCGGACATTGAGCGCGTCACGTAGGTTAGCCACACGCGTCGAAGCCGGCGCAATCATGGCCGCCTCATCGAGCTTGCTCTGAGCGGCGTCCCATTGCTCGCGATCGAGGGCTTCTCGGGCCGCGCTGAGGAATCGTTCCAACAAATCTTGTATGGCTTGTGTCGCCTCCGCACGATCGGGCTTGAGCGCGAGGATCGTCCGATATTTTTCAATCGCATTGTTCCCTTGTGGATGAGTGATTCGACCGGCCTCGACATCGGCTTTGGCTTTTCTGAGGAGGCTGTCGATCCGCTGCTCCAAGCCCCGTCCCCTAACAGCAGACTCCTCGGCGGTACCCGCGTGTGCCGCACTGTCTGCCATCGGCTGTTCTATCGCGGGTGCTTGGACCGTCGGATCGGGTAGCGCCTTGCTTGCTTCCTCGGGCACTGGGCTCCGGAAGAGCCACTCTAGCGCCGCAGCACGCCCTGCGTCGTAAAGATTAGCCATCGGACCTGGCAGCATCCACCACAAGAAGAACCCGGTAGCCACTAGCCCTGTGATGGCGACAGAGTAACCTCTCCAGTGGCTGCGGCGCCGTCCGGGCATCTCCCCTCGAGGGGAAGTGCTGCCGGTCCCTGCGTCAACCGTATCGCCTCTCTTCCTTGCTCTGTCGTTAATGAGTACGGTGTTAAGAGGAACGTCCGCTGACCGCAATGGCTTGGTAAAAACCGAGGCGCTATCGCTTGCCTCCTTCGGCCTCCGTTCCACCTTAGGCCGGGCTTGTCCGCTCGTCAGAACCGCCTCGATCGAGTCCTGCCCGGCGAACTCGGTGCGCCATGCTGCGACCGTGAGCGGGCGCTGTGTGGGTAAGAAACGCAGCGCATGATCGATCGCTTTAAGAAAAGCGCTGCTATAGTGCCCTTGCCCAACCTGCGGTGCCGACATCAACGGATCGGCGCGGTTTTGGACGATCTCGCGACACCGTTCGAGAGCATCTGCGGGCGCCACCCCGACCAGCGCCTGGTAGAGCGTCGCGCCAAGGCTGTAGATATCGGTCCACGCGCCTTGCAGTTCACTGTCGCCGTAGTGAAGCTCGATCGGCGCGAAGCCTGAGGGGAAATGCTTGGCCGCGGTACTTGCCGGTTTGAAGAGAGCACCGGCCCCCGGGTTGAACCCCGTTAACACCGGGCGACCGTCCGGTCGGACGATAATGTTGGAAGGTTGAATGTAGCGGTGAATATAGCCCCTCGCGTGGATCTCTTCGATCCCGTCGAGGATCGGTGACATGATGGCGAGTAATTCCTCTTCCTCCATGTTGGAGCTATCGAAGAGCTGTTCCAGGTTCTTGCCCTGCTCATGCGCGACGATCAGATACGCGCTGTTGTTGGCGTCGAACGAATCCAGGAATTGGACAATATTATGATGCCTAATCGTAGTGAGCGTTTTGGCGTCGGCAAGGAAGCAATCGAGCCCTGCATGATATTCGGCGTCATGCTCGGCGGAGGCAGCGTGAATGACGCCGCGCGCATCCCGTATCGCGATCTCCGACGGCATGTATTCGGTAATGATGGCAGCACGGCCTAGGGTCAGATCATTGGCTAAATAGGTAAACCAATAGTCCCCTTGACCAAGGACCCCATCAATTCGATAGCCATAGACATCCCACCCCGGCGAGAGCGGATCGGGGTTCGCCTTGTCTGCAAGTTCTCCGATGCTTAGATCATCTGACACGGCGATAAAACGACCTCTTGGGTCAAAGGAAAGTCAACTCGACGACCGCGTGCCCAACCGACCGGTGCTAGCGTGCGCGTGATCTTGTCAACGTTCGTAGAGGAATTATTCGTCCCTGATTTCAGCCGAGACGGACGCTGTTAGGGATAACGCACCAAGATCCCCTTGAGACTGATTTCCTTTTCCAAGCGCGTTTGCAATTGCTTGGCCTTGGCTTCGTCCAACTCCGGTCCGACGCGCACGCGGAACACCGTCGCGGGGCGCATGTAAAGCTTTTCCACGAAAACCTTGAATCCTTGATTCTTGAGCCGTTGTTCCAGCAACTTGGCGTTTTCCTCGCTCGAAAAGCTCCCGAGTTGGATCGCCCAGGCCGTGACACCGAGCCGCTGTTTGTCGGTGGCGGGCGGAGCCGCCGCCACGGCGCCCGGCGATCGGCGGGCCGAAGGCGGCGATTTGCTGGCGCTTTCCACTGCCTTGGCCGCGGCGGGCGAATCCTTCAGCTTGGACTTAGGCTTAGGCGGATCGGCGGTTACCGCTGGCGCAGCGCCGGCCTCCCGCCCACCAGCACCGCTGATCGCGGGTGTCTCCGCTCCCGGACTGTCCGCGGCTCCAGCAGCCGGCGGAAGGTTCACCACCGGCGGGATGCGAAGCTTCTCCTCGTCCAAGGGCTGCACTCCGGAATCATAAATATCCTTTGGCCGCGGTGGTAGGGAAAGATCCTCAATGATAACGCTCGGCGCATCCGTATCATCGAGCAGCATGGGAATAAAAATCACGCCGGCCGCGATGAGCGTCGCGGCGCCAATCAGTCGCTGTTTGAGCTTATGCTCCATCGCCATGCCCCAACGATTTTAGCACTGCCGGATAGAACATCGCACCTATCAGGCGTTTAACTGGTTATCTTGGCGATGTTCGATGACCCCGCTCGCATCCAGGAGCCGCATCACCCCGGCTACGGTCAAAAACGATCCGGTCACCAAGACGCGATCGCCCCGCTTGGCGCAGCCGTTCACCGCGGCGAAAGCCGCGTCGATATCCTCGTAGGCTGTGATGCGGTTCGCGGCCGCGAATGGCTTCAATGCGAGCGCCAGTCGCCGCCCACTCGAACCGCGTACCCCCGGCAACCGCACTAAGTGCCAATGCTCGATCAGATCCGCAAGCTCTGCGAAGACCCCAGCGCTATCCTTGTCCTTCAGCATGCCGATGATCGCATGGGTTTTACCTTCGGCCGGGAGCCGTCGTAAGGTCGCCCCGAGCACTCCCGCCGCCTGCGGGTTGTGGGCGACATCCAAGACGTACTCCAGCGGCCCCGGAACGACTTGAAACCGGCCCGCCAACCGGACTTGGGACAGGCCTTGCCGCATCGCGGCCACCGTCACGGGGATACGTGCGGAGAGCACTTCCAACGCCATCAACACGCCTGCCGCGTTCTGAATCTGGTAGTCACCACGCAAGGACGGCCGGGGCAAGGCGTGTATCGTTCGCGAACGGGACCGCCATTCCCAGCCAGGGTTTTGGATCTCGAAATCATATTCCCGTCCGAGCTGATGTAGCGGAGCGCCGATCCGATCCGCGTAGCTGACTAGTGTACCGGGCGCCTCGCGGTCAGAGCAAATCGCTGCCCGGCCGGGGCGAAAGATCCCGGCCTTCTCGCGGGCTATCGCCTCGCGATCCGGTCCCAGCCATTCGACGTGGTCGATCCCGATCGCCGTGATCAGCGCGGCATCCGCGACGACAAGATTCACAGCATCCAAGCGGCCTCCAAGCCCGACTTCGAGGACCGCGACATCCAGATCCGCGCGCGCGAAGATATCGAGGGCCGCCAAGGTACCGAACTCGAAATAGGTGAGTGAGACGCCCTCCCGAGCGTCATCGACCCTTTGAAAGGCCGCACACAGTTGCGCATCGGACACCACAGCCCCGCCAATGTGGATGCGCTCGTTGTAACGCATTAAATGCGGCGAGGTATACGTCGCCGTCCGGTACCCAGCGGCTCTGAGGATAGCATCCAGCATGGCTACGCTCGAACCTTTGCCGTTGGTACCTCCAACGCTGATGACGCAATAGTGTGGGGGTTGCAGGCCCAGGCGTTCGAATACGCGCCGGACACGGTCGAGGCCGAGGTCGATTTGCCGTACATGCAATTCTTCTTGCCAGGCAAGCCAAGCGGCCAAGGTCTGAAAGCGCGGGGGCAATGCCGTGAGGATGGGTTGCGTCGTCATGTGAGACCCTTAGGCGTGCGCACATTGGGTCCCGGTGCTGCTCGATACAGGCGCCCGGAAGCCTCAACACGCCTTAGAGTGCGGGCTGATGGGTAATAAGCGATAACAACGACGTTATCTGCTCGCGCATCTCTCTGCGATCGACGATCATATCAACCGCGCCATGTTGCAGTAGGAATTCACTGCGCTGGAAACCCTCCGGCAAAGTCTGACGCACGGTCTGCTCGATCACCCTCGGCCCGGCAAAGCCGATCAGCGCGTCCGGTTCGGCGATATTGATATCACCGAGCATCGCGAGGCTTGCCGATACCCCGCCCATCGTGGGATTGGTCAGCACCGAAATGTACGGGAGGCCGCGCGCGCTGAGCGCGGCGAGCGCGGCGCTGGTTTTGGCCATCTGCATGAGTGACACCAGCGCCTCTTGCATTCTGGCCCCGCCGCTCGCGGAAAAACACACCAAGGGCGCGTCATGCTCGATGGCGGCATTGACCCCGCGCACGAAACGTTCCCCGACTACCGATCCCATCGATCCGCCCATAAACTCGAACTCAAAGGCGCCGGCAACGATGGTTCTCGATTGCACCCGCCCCATGAATACCACCAGCGCATCGAGCTCATCGGTGGCTTTTTGCGCTTGACTCAGGCGGTCTTTATAACGCTTGGTGTCCTTGAAGCGGAGAAAATCGATGGGCTCGATCTCCTTACCGATTTCAACGCGGGGTTCCGCATCCAGGAACCAATCGAGCCGCTGCCTGGCGCCCACGCGCAGATGATGGCTGCACTTTAGACACACGTTGAAGTTGCGTTCGAGCTCGGCGCGATAGAGTACCCCCTTGCAGCCCGGACAACTGGTCCATAGACCCTCGGGAACGACGCGTTTAGTGGTTCCGTTGGTACGAATACGCGATGGAAGCAGCTTCTTAAACCAATCCATACCCCATTCCGAGCTCGTTATAGACTCTCCCGCACACGCCCCGGCCCCATTTCATCCATGGCCCCGCGCAGCTCTTGCATGAAGGCGCGCACGTCCCCTTCGAGGTTCGGGCCGTTCCCGAGCGCCTCGATGCGGGAAACCAAGGCGCTGCCCACGACCACTGCATCACTGATCAGTGCGATCTGCGCGGCGCTCTGCGCGTCCTTGATCCCAAAACCGACGCCAATCGGCAACGCGGTATGCCGCCGGATGAGGCGCAACTTATCGGCCACCGCCGAAATATCGAGTTTATCACTCCCCGTGACCCCTTTTAGCGAAACGTAATAGACAAACCCGCGCGCCAGGCCGCAGATGCGCGCGATGCGTTCCTCGCTGCTGGTCGGCGCCAGAAGAAATACTGGATCGATCTCGTGGGCGCCCAGGATTTTAACCAGATCCTGCGCCTCTTCAGGAGGCATGTCGACGCTCAGGATACCATCGACGCCCGCGCGCTGCGCTTCGCGCGCAAACACCTCGTATCCCATGACCTCGATGGGGTTGAGATAACCCATTAACACGATCGGCGCGTGCGTGTCGCTTTCACGGAATTCCCGGACCAGATCCAATACCGTCCGCAACGTGACACCGCGGCGCAGAGCGCGTTCGCTCGATCGTTGAATGACCGGACCGTCGGCCATGGGATCGGAAAATGGGACGCCGAGCTCTAAAATATCGGCGCCGCCCGCGACCAGCGCCCGCATGAGCACCAGCGTTTGCTCCGGTCCCGGATCGCCCGCGGTAATAAAGGGCACTAAGGCTTTACGGCCGCGGGTGCGGAGCGCATCGAAACAACGGCTCAGACGGCCCATAGCGCACACCACTCCTTGTCAATCACAGCGTGATTCCTTCGCGCGTCGCGACCGTGTGGATATCTTTATCCCCGCGTCCCGAGAGGTTCACGATAATGATTTGGCTGCTCTCCATCCGCGGGGCGAGCTTGGCCGCGAAGGCCAGCGCATGGGATGACTCCAGGGCCGGAATGATGCCTTCGATGCGCGTCAGATCATGGAAAGCCGCGAGGGCTTCCGCATCGGTGATCGCTACGTAGCTAGCGCGCCCCGTGTCCTTTAACCACGCGTGCTCGGGACCCACTCCCGGGTAGTCGAGCCCGGCCGAAATGGAATGGGTTTCGATGATTTGACCGTTGGTATCTTCCAGGAGATAGGTGCGGTTTCCGTGTAAGACGCCCGGGCGGCCGGCGCACAAGGAGGCCGCATGGCGTCCGGTCTCTAATCCGTCACCGGCAGCTTCGACCCCGTATAAGGCCACGGAATGGTCCTCGAAAAACGGGAAAAACAATCCCATTGCGTTGGAGCCGCCTCCCACGCAGGCAATCAAAGCGTCCGGCATGCGGCCGGTTCGTTCTTGACACTGCGCGCGCGCCTCACGCCCGATCACGGCTTGGAAGTCACGCACCAGCATCGGATAGGGATGCGGGCCCGCTACCGTGCCGATGATATAAAACGTGCTATCGACGTTCGTCACCCAATCGCGGAGGGCCTCGTTGAGCGCATCCTTGAGCGTCTTGGATCCCGATTCCACCGGTATGACACTCGCTCCCAGCAGCTTCATGCGGTAGACATTGATCGCCTGCCGTTGGATGTCTTCCGAGCCCATATAGACGACGCACTCCACGCCGGCGCGCGCCGCGACCGTGGCGGTGGCCACCCCATGCTGGCCGGCGCCCGTCTCAGCGATGATACGGTGCTTATTCATGCGGCGGGCGAGTACGGCCTGTCCCACGGTGTTGTTGATCTTGTGAGCGCCGGTGTGGTTCAGATCTTCGCGCTTAAGGAATATTCGTGCCCCGCCTAAACGTTGCGTCCAGCGCTCGGCAAAGTAAAGCGGGGAAGGTCGGCCTACATAGTGCGCGAGGTCCGCATCCAGCTCGGCGACAAACTCCGGATCGCGGCGGAATCGCTGATAGGCATCCTCGAGCTCCTGCAATGGCTTCATCAAGGTTTCGGCAACGAAGCGGCCGCCATAGACGCCGAAATGCCCGTGCCGATCCGGAAGCGTGTCGCCGAGACGGGCGTCCGCCATTGCCCTGCTTAGCATGTCAACCGAGCCTTGCATCCCATACCATGCGCATGAATCGCCGTAGTTTTTCCTCGTCTTTGATTCCCTTGTCCCTCTCCACCCCCCCGCTCACATCCACGGCGTAGGGTCGGGCAGCCGCGATCGCCGATGCGACATTATCAGGACTCAATCCTCCTGCCAAGATAATCGGTTTCTCCAACTGTTCCGGAATCGCTGCCCAGTCGAATGTCTGTCCGCTGCCCCCCGGCAATCCGGTGACAAAACTATCCAGCAGCAAGGCACTCGCATCCGCGTAAATCCGGCAGAGCGCGGGTAAATCGACTCCCTCCCGGACACGGACAGCCTTCACATAGGGTTTCCCGAAACTCCGGCAATACTCCGGGGGTTCATCACCGTGGAACTGCAACACATCGAGGGCGACGTGCTTCAAGAGCGCGCGGATCTCGTCTTCTCCCGTATCCACGAACAAGCCCACGCGCGTCAGGAACGGCGGCAGCCCCGCTAGGATCCCGAGGGCTTGGCCGGCGTTCACGGCCCGCGGGCTGTGCGGGTAAAACACCAAACCGATGGCATCCGCCCCGTGCTCGGCCGCGGCCCAGGCATCGCACCCCCGCGTGATCCCGCAGATCTTGATCCTGACCCGCGCCGTAGGAATTTTCTGCGTCCTCGTCACTGTCTTCGACCTGCGCGACCGTTAAAACGGCGGCAGCATCGGGACCGGAGGCGAAATTCCATCGGTCTCGGGATAACACACCGCCATTAGGTACAACCCCTCGGGCGGGGCCGTCACACCACCGAGGCTGCGATCACGGCCTGCTAGCACTTCGCGGGCCCATCCGCTCGCGGCGTCGCCGCGACCGATGGTCAGCAGCACCCCGGCGATGTTGCGAACCATGTGATGCAAGAAGGCATTGGCCTCGATATCGATCGCCACGATCGGGCCGCTGCGCCGGACCTCGATACGGTGCACCGTCCGCACCGGGGTCTTGGCCTGACACTCTAGCGATCGGAAGGCCGAGAAATCGTGCTCGCCACGCAAGCACACCGCCGCCTCGCTCATCCGCTCGGCGTCGAGCGGCCGGGGTTCCCAAGAGATCTTCGACGCCCATAACCCGGAGCGCGCGGGGCGGTTCAAGATCAAATAACGATAGCGCCGTGCGATCGCGGAGAAGCGTGCATGGAAATCGGCGCGCGCCTCTCGGGCCCACAGCACGCACACGTCAGGCGGAAGGTTGCTATTGGCGCCGAACACCCAGGAGCGCGCCTCACGGCGGACATCGGTTTCGATATGAACGACCTGTCCGAGCGCGTGCACCCCGGTATCCGTCCGTCCGGCGCAATGCACCCGCAAGGGTTGATCGGCGACCCGCGACAATGCCTCCTCGATACAGGCCTGCACGGTACGTGCGCGCGGCTGGATCTGCCAACCACAAAACCGACTTCCATCGTATTCGACACCGAGGGCAATCCTCACAGCCCGTTCTGGAGTGCGAGGAGCAAGGCCAAGACGCCACCCAAAATTCCCCATTGCAGTAAGGACGGAGAGCCCAAATCTGGGATCCGTACCCGCTTGATCGGCGCCGCTTCGGCGCATTTCAGGACGGACTCGAACACGCTCGCAAGCGCCTCTCCCGCGCGCAGGGGACTGCGCCAAACGATCCGGGCCCCCTCGTTGACGCGGATCCGCAGCATGTCTTCCAAAGCCGGTAATACTTCAAGCACGAGTTGGATCCGCACCGCGACGCGTTCCGCGAACCGGCCCGGAAACCACTTCGCCAGTCTGTAAATCGCCCCGATGAGCTCGTCGCGTGGCGTGTGCGTGACGAGTAAGCTCACCAACAGCAAGGTCACCGTCAGGAGCGCCACGCGATAGGTCCCGGCATAAAGCCCGTCCACGGATGGGACCTCCCAACCCTGGATAATCGCCCGGCCGGGCGTAAAAAAAGCGTAGAGCATCACGATGGAAAACCATAACCACCGCAACCGCAGGACGAGCCGGCAAGCAAGCTCGAACGACGCCCGCCCGGACACGGCCAACGCAACGCCGGCGGCGCCCGCGCTCGCCGCTAATACCTCGAGACTTCCTCGGGAGAGAAACCCTGACCAAAGGATAAAGCCGAGGATAGTAATCACCGGGTGCATGCGGCCACCGGAAGACCCTGAGAGTTTGTGAAAAAACCTACTACGCTCGGGATCTCGCGTTCCGGCGGTGCTCGGAATCCTCATGTATTTCAACATACACTCCGGTTCCTGTGCTCCGGCGGAACACGATCTCCCTTCGCTCGCGACGGTTTTTTCACAAACTCTGAGATGCGCGCCCGCAACGCCCGTGCAGACCGCGCTACGCTCGGCGCTAGCCTAACTGCTGCAGGAGCTGCGTGGCTTCCTGACGTTGTTCCTCAACGCCGTGCTGCACCACCTCCTCCAAGATCGAACGCGCGCCTTCCGCGTCACCGAGCTCGATATAGGCCTTGGCCAGGTTCAGTTTGACATCGACGTCCGCCGTCGTGTCGGCCTCATCCTCTGTGCCGCTCTGCTCAGCCTCGGCCTGGTTTATCGACTTGTACAGATCGCTGGTATCTTCGGGCGACAAACCGAATTCGGCGCTCAGATCCATGATATCCAAAGGATCGGCGTCCTTCTCGGGCGGTGCTGAGGGGTCGGCGTCCCGGATCAAGTTCGCGTCCCCGGAGATCACCGGTTTGACCTCATCGATTTTCTCGAACGAGAAATCAGACAAGTCAAATTCGATGCCGTCGTCGCCGTCAACCGTGGCGATACGCGTATCAAAGTTCGCGAGCGTATCGTCCATCGGTGAGCGTTTGGGCGCGACTATCTTTTCAGGCGGCTCCTTCAGCCAGGAGGAAAGCGTGCGCTCGCCAGGCAGTTCGTGCGTTGCTTCCGGCCCGGTTTCTCCGGGACTGGTAATGTCCACGACCACGGGGCTCATCGGCCGCGTCATTTCGTCAGAGGAATCTTCAGCGAGTTTAGCAACCCGTACCGTGGTGTCTCCGAGTGACTTGGTCCCTCCCTCAGGCGCCGTGATGTCGATGAACTCAGTCGCCTCCGTATCCTGCGCGGACGGTGATGTCACATCGATTATCTCTGCATTGGAAGCCGCCGCGCCCGCCGGCCCATCGATGCCTGTCCCGGTGGGCGCCGCATCCAACCACTTGGTGATCCCGAGATCGCCCGTGACGCGCGGCTCGGCGGTCGTAGTGATTGCCGCCGCGACTGTGTCTCCGGGCCCGCCGCGCGGCTGCTCGGCCACGCCGATATCCATGAATTCGCTTTCCTCCACATCCACACTCGCCGCCGCCGGCTCGTCGGCAAGCAGCGGTTGGTTGGGTGAGAGCGCCTGCCACATCGCCGTGGCGCGTTCCCAAAGCCTGCCTTGGCCGCCCGTGGCGTCACGCAATTCCTTGGCGCTTTTTGCAAACGCCGCCTTGTTTCCCGAGGCGTGATATACCTCAAGCAGTTTGAGTTTGTAAGCGGGTTGATTGGGATCCGCGGCGATGGCCTGGTTGACCAAACGCTCGGCCTCTTCAAATCGCTCGTAGGTTAGGTAAACGTCGAGGTCCGACAGCGGGTCCTCGATATTCGACTCCGCGATTACATCCGATGCAGCAGACTGATCGTCCGCGGGGGATTGCCGCATTCTAAACGTTCCGCTGTCCTCCGGGCTTGCGGGCCGAACCCCCACTGGCTCGAAATCCTCGGCCACGGGCCTACCCAAATCGTCGGGCGTTCCGCGCTTCTTTAACGCCAGCGCCATACCGACACCGATGACCACCAGCGCCGCGATGCCGCCGATGAGCCCAAGGTTTCCTCCCGGAAGCTCATCGGTCAGCCCTCCGCCATCGGGCGGCGCTGGGGCTTCCGGCGCCGGCGGGGGTAACGGCGCCGCGACCTCGCTTTCGGGTTCGGTCGGTACCGCCGGGATCGCGGGAGGCAATGACGACGATTCCGCTAACGCGCTGGATTCGGCGCCTGGGGCCGGTCCAGGTTCAAGCGCCGCCACGGGAGTCTCCTGAGATGGTGGTTGCGCCGGAGCGGTGGCGCCGGGTGTCGCGCTCGCGGATACCTTCGGCGTCGTCCCCGCTCCCCCAACCGAGGTCTCGGGACTGGCACCGGCGCTTACAGGCGGCGCCGCGGTTTCGGGGGTGGCGCGATCAGACGGCGTGGCTGTCTCCGGTGCGAGGGGTGCGCCAGCGGCTTTAGCCTGCAGTGCGGCGAGATCGGCGTCTTTAATCTCGATCTGCTTGCGCAGCAGCTTGATGATCTCATCCGCCTCCGTGAGTTTACTGTTAAGCTCGACTATTTCTTGCTTTTGCGAGGCGACTGTTTCCTGCGCGATGGCGAGGCCCTTATCGACATTCCCAGGCGCGAGCGATTGCGGCGACGCGCCGCCGCCCGCCGCGGCTAATAGCTTGAGCTGAGCTTCATCCTCGGCGGGATCTGCGGCCACGGCCGGTGCCCCGGCCGCGCCCGAAGACGACACTTCGCCCGCGGGTTGCGGCTGTGCGGAGGCCGCGACTCTCTGCCGGTATTGCTCCCACAATGCCGAGTGTTTGCTCACAAGCTGCATCGCTTCGCGCTGAGACATCCGCGCGCTGTCCCCGCGCGCGGGGAGCTGTAACACGGCGCCGCGCTTCAACGCATTGATGTTGTTGTCCAAGAAAAAAGCGTTAGGGTTGGCGTGCAACAGCGCGAACATGATCTGTTGCACCGACAGGCTCGGGTCGGTGCGGACCGACAGCGCGATCTCCCACAAGGTGTCCCCCGATACCGTCGGACCGTAGCTGCCCCCGGCGCCGAGTCCGGCGCGCTCCGCCGCCAGCCTCGCCGCGCGCTGCTCGGGTCGCCACGGAGGCGTGGTGCCTTGGTCCCTCACGATGGCCCCGCGAGGCGGTTCGCGACCCCGGGTTGCGCGCCTCATGGACGGTACGCTGCTCCGTCCCTTATACGCAGGCGGGTCCAGCAACGCCGCGTATTCGCGAAACAACCGTCCCTTGGACCAGTTGACCTCAATCAAGAAGTTGATGAACGGTTCGCGGATGGGTTCCGTGCTGGTGATCTTGAGGTAGTCCGGGCCGTCGCGGGTTTCCACGACCTCGAAGCGCAACTGCGACAGAAAGGCCGGCCGTTCCAAGCCAGCGCGCCTAAATCGCTCCACGTCGGCCAGTTTGACCGTGAGCCCATCGAGCTCTTCGGCCTTGGCATTGATGATCGGCACTGTGGCGTAAAACCGCTCGTTGAGCTGTGAGCGTTTTTGCAGATCGCCAAGGCCAAGGGTATACGCCGTGCTTGGGATACAAAGGAGTAGGAGAACAACCAATCGATGAGCCATGTACGATACCTTTTCTATACAAAATCTACCAAAGGCGTTTTGAGATCGCGGAGCTATTAACGGAGGCACATAAATAATAATTTGCCATTTAATTGAATAGAAAAAACTTATAAGCTTGCATGAACTATAGTTTATAAGTAACTTTTTACCAACATTTCCGCGATCTGGATACTGTTGAGCGCGGCCCCCTTACGCAGATTGTCCGACACCACCCACATATTTAAACCCCGGGGGTGGGAGATATCCTCGCGGATCCTGCCGACATAGACCGCATCGCGCCCCGCGGCGTCCGTCACAGCGGTGGGATAACCGCCAGGAGCGGGCTCGTCCAGCACGGTAACCCCTGCCGCACCACGGAGTACGGCCCGCGCCTCTGGCGCTGTCAGCTTGCGTTTGGTCTCCACATGAATCGCCTCGGAGTGCCCATAATACACGGGCACGCGCACCGCGGTCGGATTCACCAGGAGACTTTCGTCTTCGAGGATCTTACGCGTCTCCCAAACCATCTTCATCTCTTCCTTGGTATACCCGTTGGCTTGAAAATCATCGATGTGCGGTAACACATTAAAGGCGATTTGCCTCGGATACACGTGAGCGCGCACCGGCTCACCGTCAATCATCGCTTTGCTTTGGATCGCAAGCTCGTCGATCGCTTCCCGGCCGGTGCCTGAAACCGATTGATAAGTACACACATTGATGCGCTCGATACCGGCCGCATCGTAGATCGGTTTAAGCGCAACGACCATCTGAATCGTCGAGCAGTTTGGATTCGCGATGATCCCCCGGTTTTTGAACCCGCTGACAGCATGAGGATTTACCTCCGGAACTACAAGCGGAACATCGGTTTCATACCGGAATCGTGAGGTGTTATCGATCACGACACAGCCTGCCGCCGCCGCCTTGGGTGCGAAGATCTCCGACACGGTGGCGCCGGGCGAAAATAATCCGATCTCGACGCCGCTAAAATCAAATGCGTCGAGATCCCGCACCACCAGTGATTCACCATTGAAGCGAACGGTGCTTCCCGCCGAGCGCCGGCTCGCGAGCGCGTAAATGTTTTTTACCGGGAAGCGCCGCTCGGCGAGGATCGAAAACATGACCTCGCCCACCGCCCCCGTGGCCCCAACCACGGCAACATTGAATTCCCGGCTCATCCTTCCACTACACCTCTCTGCGACCCGCGATCATCGATTCCAAGCGCATTTACCACCGCGTTACCCATTTCTCCCGTGCCAGCGCTGCTCTCCCCAGGAGCCGCGATATCCTGCGTGCGGACACCTTGACGCAACACATCCGCCACCGCGCGCTCCACCCGTTCAGCCATTAGCGGAGCGCCTAGAGAATAATGGAGCATCATGGCAACCGAGAGAATCGTACCCAAGGGGTTGGCGCTATTTCGGCCGGCGATATCGGGGGCTGAACCATGGATCGGTTCATAAAGGCCCTTTCCGCGTTGGTTCACGGAAGCGGAAGGTAGCATCCCGATGGATCCCGTCAGCATCGCGGCTAAGTCGGACAGTATATCCCCGAACAGGTTCGGCGTGAGCAAAACATCGAATTGCGTGGGCCGCCGCGCCAACTGCATCGCCGCATTGTCTACATACATGTGGGTTAGCTCGACGCCGGGAAACTCACGGGCTACATCAGCGACGACTTGCCGCCAAAGCTGGCTTGCTTCGAGCACGTTGGCTTTGTCGACCGAGCACACTCGCCCGCGGCGTTGCACCGCAAGTTTAAATGCCACCCGAGCGATGCGATCTACCTCCGACTCGCGATAGACCATGGTGTTGAAGGCTTGACGCTCGCCTCCGGCAAGCGTCCGAACGCCCCGCGGTTCCCCGTAGTAGACATCGCCGGTTAGCTCGCGCACGATGACGAGATCCAAGCCCTCGATCACCTCGGGCTTGAGCGAGGAAGAGTCAATCAACCCGCCATACAGCTTCGCCGGGCGCAGATTCGCGAACAAGTCCAGCCCGGCGCGCAGGCGAAGCAAGCCTCTCTCGGGCCGTAGCTTAGGGGATAAAGCGTCCCATTTCGGGCCGCCGACCGCGCCCAACAGTACCGCGTCGGCTTGCCGCGCCTTGGCAAGTGTCTCCTCCGGCAGCGGATCCCCTGCCGCATCGACGGCCGCGCCCCCGATGAGCGCCTCTTCGATCTCGAATTCCGGGCCGGAATGAGACCCGAGCGCGCGTAACACCTTGACCGCCTGCACTGTGATCTCGGGACCTATGCCATCACCCGGGAGGACCAGAATTTTCTTAAACATTACTTTACCAGCAATTTACTGTCCTGCTCCAAAGAGCTTCGTCAGCGGCAGAGCAACCCGGCGAGATCTCGGCACTCGCCAACACCGTTGGCCGACACCTACTCATCACCTATACTTGGGTGCGACCGGATCTCCAACGCTTCCAGACACGACATGACCGTCGTAATGCCTAAGCCATTTTATCAAACTTTTGCAGCGGAGACGTTACTGGCGGGCGCGGAACCTTGCTGTATCTCTGCACGCCGGGCAACCCGAGCGGGGCATTGAAGTGTGACAATGGAAGAGCTGAAAAAGATCATTGATGCGGCTTACGAGGTGCGTCACCACTTAACCCCGGCGAGCGCACCGAATCCATTGCGCGCTGCCGTCGCCGAGTGTATCCGCGCCTTGGATCAAGGACAGGCCAGGGTCGCCGAAAACAAGGACGGCCGCTGGATCGTCAACGAATGGCTGAAGAAAGCCGTGCTTCTCTACTTCAGGCTGGAGGAGAATCAGGTGCTGCACGGCGATTTCACGAATTTTTTCGATCGCGTTCCGGCCAAGTTTCATGGCTTCGATCGTGCGCGCTTCGCCAGCGTCGGCGCCCGCGTCGTACCACCCGCGACCGTGCGCTTTGGGAGTTATATCGCGCCGAACGTCGTCTTGATGCCAAGCTACGTGAATATCGGTGCCTATGTGGACAGCGGCACGATGGTCGACACTTGGGCCACGGTCGGTTCGTGCGCGCAGATCGGCAAAAATGTGCACCTGTCCGGAGGGGTCGGGATCGGTGGGGTGCTCGAACCGCTGCAATCCGCCCCTACCATTATCGAAGACGACTGCTTCATCGGGGCTCGATCCGAGATCGTCGAAGGCGTGATCGTGGGCGCGGGTTCGGTGATCTCGATGGGTGTTTATATCGGGCAGAGCACCAAGATCTATAACCGTGAAAACGCTGATGTGACTTACGGACGAATTCCGCCCGGTTCAGTCGTGGTGTCCGGAAACCTACCTTCGGCGGATCAACGTTACAGTTTATACTGCGCTGTTATAGTGAAACAGGTCGACGTAAAAACCCGCGCTAAGGTCGGGATAAACGAACTATTGCGGGATCTCTGAGAGGAGCCAGCGTGGCGTTGAAACTTGACGCCGTTATGCCGCCGCGACGCCCGGTCCGGCTTGGTGCAAAGCCTCCGTCACAACCTCGGCGAGCGTTGTCGCCACCTGATTGACTTCACCCTCGTCCGGCCCTTCCACCATGACACGGATCAGCGGTTCGGTGCCTGACGGCCGCAACAGCACCCGCCCCCGATCTCTCAGTCGCTCTTCCGCATCCCGTACGGCGTGATGCACCGCCGGGAAATTACCGATATCCATTCGCCGGGCCATTCGCACGTTGATGAGCTTTTGCGGGTATTTCCTCATTCCTGATTTCATTGAATTTAACGGCTGGCCAGTAGCGACGAGGGTCTCCAGCACTTGCAAGGCGGAAACGATTCCGTCACCGGTGGTCGTCATATCCAAACAGATGATATGGCCCGACGATTCGCCGCCGAGCGTCCACCCGCCCTCTTTCATCATCTCCAAGACATATCTGTCCCCCACCTTAGCCCGCTTTAAATCGACACCGAGCGTTCGCAGCGCATGCTCAAGACCGAGGTTACTCATCTGCGTGCCGACCACGCTTCCGTTCAGTTTATTCCTCCGCTGGCGCTCACGGGCAATAATAAAGAGCAGCTCGTCGCCATCAACAACTTCGCCCTGGTGGTCCACCATGATCACCCGATCGCCGTCACCGTCGAGAGCGATGCCGACGTCGGCACCCTGTGCCATCACCTCGACTTTAAGCGTCTCCGGTTTGGTTGCCCCATACTGATCATTGATATTAAGACCGTTCGGCGCGGTACCGATCGCAATGACCGTGGCCCCGAGCTCGTCGAAGACCTTGGGGGCAATGTTGTACGTGGCGCCGTGAGCGCAATCCACGACGATTTTGAGTCCGTTAAGATTGGCGCCCGTCCCGAAGGTACTCTTGCAAAACTCGATATACCGTCCCTCCGCGTCCACAATGCGCTGCGCCCGGCCTAGCTTGCTCGAATCGACCGTCGCTAGCGGGCGATCCAGCGCCGCTTCGATGTCAGATTCGACGGCATCGGCAAGCTTCATACCGTCGCTGCCGAAAAACTTGATCCCATTGTCGTAATAGGGGTTGTGCGAGGCGCTTATGACGACTCCGGCTTGCGCCCGAAAAGTTCGCGTCAGATAGGCGATGGCGGGTGTGGGCATCGGGCCCAACAGCATGATGTCGACGCCGGCGGCCGAAAAACCCGCTTCTAATGCCGACTCGAACATGTATCCGGAGATCCGCGTGTCCTTGCCGATCAACACTCGGCTGGCGCCGCCTTGCCCGAGCACACGGCCCGCCGCCCAGCCGAGCTTCATGACAAAATCAGGCGTAATCGGCGCGCTGCCCACCTTGCCGCGTATGCCATCGGTTCCAAAATACCGCCGTTCATGCCCCATCGCTGGCGCCCTCCCGTAAAAAAAGAACCCCCACTGAGAAAGCGGGGGTTCACCAGACCTCGCTCTATTAAGCTTTCAATGCAAGCTTGCCGCCCTTCCGATCGCGCCGTCTGCTTTTTGGTCCCCGCTTTCAACCGCTTGCGGCGTCTCGTCTTTCGGCGTGCCCTTACGCTCCTCTTCCGTCCAGTCCTTGGGGGGACTGGGGGTGCGGCCGGCCATGAGATCGTCAATCTGCGCGCTCTCGATGGTCTCGTACCTGATAAGCGTCTCGGCCATCTTGTGCAAGATGCCCACGTGCGCCTGTAGAAGCGCCTTCGCCC
>JBOIDF010000017.1:0-47110 GCA_050740455.1 Gammaproteobacteria bacterium
AACAGCACTCACGAGGGCGGGCTCAACCAACGCGTCCGCCGGCCCCCAATGTCTCGGCTCCTTCACGCCTCAGTGGGACGCTCTAGGAACTCCCGGTTCAGGCTCATTTTTGAATTAGAAAATACTGCCAGCATAGGGAATCATCAAACCTCAAGCTCCACCCCGCAAGGGGCTTTTTATTCGCCTGCGATCGATCTCGCCGGGTTACTCATTTCGCGAGCGAACCCGGGATGTTCGGACTCTCGGGGTTAACGTCGATGGTCTGGCGGCTCGGCACCACTACCAGATCCATATCTTCCATCGGAATCGCTCCGAGCAAAGGTTCATCGCCTATCACCATCGCCCCAGTGAAGCAGCGCCGGTTCTTGAATCCGACCTCGATGGGGCCGACGTAAGGCACGGCAACCCGGTGACCATTCGCCAGCGTCACCTCCCGCTTTTCAAGCTCGCCCAGGTCAAGTTGAATGGCGAGATGCTCGGGAATACAGAGATGAACGGCGCCGGTATCGACGAGTGCCTTGACACTGACCGGCTCTAGGCCCGCCCTGGCCGGATTCCTGAGTGTAAGCTCCGTTCGGATGATGCCCATGCCGCCCTCCGTCAATCACGAGGTCGTATAATAGTGAGACTAGTGTGTGTTGTGCGCAGACTGCGGGTGGTTATGATAGCAGTTTCGCGTTGGAAGGACGGGCATGGCGCGAAGGAGGTGGTCCATCCTTGGACCTCATCCGCATCCGTGCGCCGCACGCAGGCTTCCGGCAATTCCCTTCCGGGGCCACCTTGCAATGCGGTAATCTTATCGGACCGGTGGTAGCGTATCTTTAACGCCCTGGCCCATGCCGGGACGGTCATGACCATAACTGTGAACGCTGTTTCACCTCGGGCGCGGGCGCGTTGACCGGGACGCATCCGGCGTGCTAGCGCTTGAGGCTCCGTCCGTGACCAACGGGCGCCGCCACGGGTAGTAAATGTCAGACAGCGGGAAAATTCGGGTTGGGCCCCATGAAGGGTTCGAGGGTCTTGAGGATCTCCTTGTGCACCTTCGGCCCGCCGGCGACGACGTTTCCGGAACGGAGATAACCGGGGCCTCCTTCCAGATCGCTAACGATACCGCCGGCTTCGAGGATCAAAAGCGCACCCGCGGGGATGTCCCATGGTTGCAATCCAAATTCCCAGAAGCCATCGAAGCGCCCGCAAGCCACGTAGGCGAGGTCGAGCGCCGCCGATCCGGCCCGGCGTATTCCAGAGGTCACTTCGATCAGCGCTCTGAGCATCGCGAGGTAACGGTCAAGGTGCTGCAATTCCCGGAACGGGAATCCGGTGCCCAACAAGGCCCCCGGCAAGTTAGGGTGTTGAGTGACGCGGATGCGGCGATCGTTCAGGAGCGCCCCCTCCCCGCGGCTCGCCGTGAACAGCTCCTGGCGCAGCGGGTCGTAAACTACGGCCTGGTCCAGCCGCCCCCTATACTTAAGGGCGATGGACACGGCGAATTGCGGAAACCCGTGTATGAAGTTGGTCGTGCCATCCAAGGGATCGACGACCCATTGATACTCGTCGCTGCCGTGAGTGCCGCTCTCCTCGGCCAGGATGGCATGGTTCGGATAGGCCTTGAGGAGGATGTCGATGATGGCACCCTCGGCTAGTCGATCAACCTCTGTAACAAAGTCGTTCTGTTGTTTGGTATCGATTCTCAAGCCTTGAACGCGGTCGAGGTGCCTGACGATAATGTCACCCCCTTTGCGCGCGGCGCGAATCGCGATATTAAGCATGGGGTGCATCGGTGGGCTGCCTCGGGCGTTGCGCAGTTACAAATCAAGCGCGAAATTCTATCCAATAATTAGCGTGGAGGCGAAACAGTCTTGAATCCCAGATGAATAGTGGCGCTTTGGCGAAACTGCGCTTTGTGCTGGTGCGGCCGACGCATCCCGGCAATATCGGCGCCAGCGCGCGCGCGCTGAAGACCATGGGACTCAGGCGTCTCTTCCTCGTGGCGCCTAATCGCTATCCTTCGGCCGACGCCACGGCGATGGCCGCCGGCGCCGCCGATGTGCTGCGGGAGACAGTGATCTGTGGATCGCCCGCCGAGGCCGTACGCGGATGTGGTCTGGTGGTCGGTGCCAGCGCTCGGGACCGCGGCATCCCCTGGCCGACTGTCTCGCCGCGCGAAGGCGCGTCACGAATCATCAAGGCGACCGGGCGCGGGGAGGTTGCTCTGCTCTTCGGGCCGGAGCATTCCGGCCTCAGCAATACGGAGGTCGATCTTTGCCAGCTTTTGGTCAAGGTGCCGGCCGCTCCGGAGTATCCCTCACTCAATCTCGCGGCCGCCGTTCAGATCATCGCCTACGAATTACGCCAAGCCGCGATCCCTCACGATGCGACAGCGGATCTCGCTATCGAACGCGCCGCGACCGCCGAGGAGATGGCGCAACTTTACCTGCACCTCGAAGAGACCATGATCGATGCCGGGTTCCTCGATCCGGAGAAACCGCGCCGGCTCATGCGGCGCATGCGGCGATTGTTTAATCGCGTTAGCCTCGATCAGAACGAGCTAAACATCCTGCGCGGGTTTCTCGCAGCGGCGCAGGCCAAGATAAAAACCAAGGTTCCTGGTGATCTTGAGCGCTAGCCGGCATCGATGACCACCTGCGCATCGCCCTCCCGCGCTGCTCCCACCCAGCCGATCCGCCAAGCGGACTCGCCGCTCTGCCGGAGGTGTTCGAGCGCCGCGCCGGCATCGTCCGGGCTCACGATCACGACCATGCCGATACCGCAGTTGAATGTCCGGTACATCTCCCGCGTCTCGATGCCGCCGGCATCCCGGATCCATTCGAAAATCGGCGCCCACGGCCACGCCGTGGCTGCAATCACCGCACGCGCGCCCGGAGGCATAACACGCGGCAAATTGTCGATGAAGCCCCCGCCCGTGATGTGGGCGATGGCCCGGAGGCGGACGCTATCGAGCATGGCGAGGATCGTCTTCACGTAGATGCGGGCCGGTTCGATCAAGGTATCGGCGAGGGTACGGCCGCCGAGATCCATCGTCAAATCCGCGCCCGAGTCGGTGATCAATTTTCGGATCAATGAATAGCCGTTGGCGTGCGGGCCGCTCGAGGCGATGCCGATGATGGCATCGCCCGGGATCACCCCCCGTCCGTCGATAAGCCGATCTTCCTCCACGACGCCGACACAGAATCCGGCGAGATCGTAGTCCGCTGTTTGATACAAGCCCGGCATCTCGGCCGTCTCGCCGCCGATGAGCGCCATCCCAGCTAGCTCGCAGCCTTGGGCGATGCCAGCGAGCACTTGCTCGGCCGTATCGAGGTTTAGCCGGCCCGTGGCGAAATAATCGAGGAAGAACAGCGGCTCCGCGCCTTGCACGAGCACGTCGTTCGCGCACATGGCCACGAGATCGATGCCGATCGTCCGGTGCCGGTTGAGGTCGATCGCGAGCTTGAGCTTGGTGCCCACGCCATCGGTCGAGGAGACCAGCAACGGTTTGTTATAGTTCAAGCTGGCGAGGCTGAAAAGCGCCCCGAAGCCGCCGATTCCGCTCACCACCCCCGGCCGGTGGGTCGCGCGCGCATACGGTTTTATGCGCCGCACGAACTCGTTGCCACGCTCGATGTCGACGCCCGCGTCCCGGTAAGCCGCTCCCTTTTCTTGGCCGCCTCGCATCGGCTTATGGTAGCGGCGTTGGATTCGCGCGGCAAACCTTGACGGCGGCCGTCGTCTTAGCATACGTTCCGCGCATGCGCTGGGTGCGATATATTCTGCTGGCCACGGGATCGGTCCTCGCCTTAGCGAGTGAAGGGGCCCAGGTCCGTGGGCTTTACGAGGCGGAGATCCCGACCGCGGGCGGCGAGCCGGCCGCGAAGGCCGAGGCGATGGAAATGGCGCTCCGGGTCGTGCTCGTCAAGCTCACGGGCGATCGCAATGCCGCGCAGCGCGAAGGTGTCGCGAGTCTATTCAAGGAGCCGCGGGTTTACATACAGCAATACGGATATCAGGCCTCCGAGGGCGGGCACGGGAACGCCGGCGGCGGGCGTGTGTTGGCGGTGAAATTCGACGCGAAGGCGCTCAGCGGCGCTCTCCGTCGCGCGGGCTTGAATCTTTGGGAACGCGAGCGCCCGCTGGTGCTGGTCGGCGTCTCGCTCGGCGCCGGCGAAAAACGCGTTATGGTCAGCCGCGACGACGCTTCGGGCTACACGCACGCCATCGAGTATCAAGCCCAGCAGCGCGGTCTACCCATCGTGATACCGATCATGGATGAGCACGACCGGGCATGGCTGTCCGATCTGCAAACGCCGCCGGCAACGGCCACCGGAGAGGTTTCGAACCCCTACGGAGCCGATGCGATCCTGACGGGCCATCTCGACGAAGTGCCGAGCGGTTTATGGGAGGCTAGCTGGAGCCTATTCTATGGCGGAGAAGTTCAACGCTGGCGTTCCCAAGGCGATAGCGCGGAGACGGTGTTGGAGGAAGGCGTCGACCAGGGCACCGATGCTTTGGTCGCGCAATTGAACCCGCCTGCCGACCAGTTGTTGGAGGATATCGTCAAGCTCACCGTGCACGGTGTGGCGGCGCTCGACGACTATGCGCAATTACAGCATTACTTAGAATCGCTCGACGCGGTTACCCATAGCAGCGTGGTTCGGGTGCAACCGAATAGCGTGGAATTTGTGGTGATCGCCCGTGGGGGCGAAAGCGCGCTCGGCCGCGCCATCGCTCTCGGCAAGCACCTGGAGCCGATGAGTGGGGACCCGGTGCCCGGGCATTACCAGCTGCGCTTGCGGTAAAACCTGGGATCGGGCATCTCCGTGACGCAGCAGAGACAACTCCCGTTCGTATTCCCCGAGGGCCGGATCCCGAGCTTCGAGCTTTACTATCCGGGACCCAATCGCGAGGTTTTCGAGCACGTCCAGCGGCTCGGCGAGGCGCCGGCGAGCCTTTATTTGTGGGGGCCTAGCGGCACCGGAAAGACCCATCTCCTACAGGCCGCTGGTCATGAGTTTGCCGCCTTGGGGCGCCGGGCCTGCTACCTCTCACTCGCGCAAAACGCGGAACTATCCCCAACGATCTTGGAGGGGCTTGAGGATCTGGACTTGGTCTGCATCGACGAGTTGCACAGCGTCGCCGGAAATCGCGAGTGGGAGCGCGCGTTACTTCATTTGTACGAGCGGTTGCGGGATTTCGGGCGCTGCTTCGTCCTCGCCAGTCTGGAAAGCCCCGGATTCATCAACATCGATCTGCCCGATCTCAAATCGCGGCTCGCCTGGGGTTTGGTATTCCACCTCCGGCAACTCGACGAGTGTGATAAAATCCGCGCTCTTCAGTGGCGCGCAAAGCTGCGCGGCGCGGATCTTCCCGTTGAGGTGGCGAAGCATCTTTTGCGGCGCAATTCGCGCGCGATGGCGGAGTTATGCCGGGTGCTCGATGAGTTGGATGAGTCATCGCTGGCCATGCGGCGTAGGCTCACCTTACCGCTATTGCGGGCTGTGTTAGATCGTCGATGATCACGGAGGCAGGCTATGACAACAACAACGATGGGGCCAGGCAAACAAGCGTGGTCTTGGTATAAAGCGGGCTGGCGGCTGTTCTTAATCAACCCTTCGACGTGGATCTTGTACACGTTCCTGTGGGTGCTATTGGGGATTTTTCTTTGGCAGATCCCGATTCTCGGCCGCGTCGCTTGGTGGATGATCAACCCCGCGCTTTACGCCGGGTTCCTATACCAAGCCGCCGAGATGGAACAGGGACGACCGCTTGCCGCGAGGCGTTTCTTCATCGGCCTTACCGATAAAACCAAGCGCCTGCCGCTGCTCATGCTGGGCGTCATCACCTTAGCCGCATACGTTTTTCTTAATGTCGTGGCGATGGTGGATCCGAGTCTGTATACAACGATTGAGTCGCTATTGCGGGCCGATGCGAGCACCGGGATCGTGGCGATCGAGATCAATCTACTCTTGCGCTCCGTGCTCTTGTTCATGATCCTTGCCTTAGCGACGATGGCCCTGCTGTACTCCTGTCCCGCGATCATGTTTGCCGGGAGCGATGCGTTTGACGCCATGATGAATAGCTTTGAGACCTGCGCGCGCCACTGGCGCGCGTTTGCGGCCTTCATGGGCATCTTTATCATACTGGCCATCGCGGCGATGATTCCCATGGGACTTGGGTTTTTAGTGCTGATACCGGTCACTTTCTGCGCCGCGTATGCCAGCTTTCAAACGCTGTACGGTTCAGCGCAGCCCGACTCGAACGCACCCGGTTAAATCTATGAGCCCTGTCGTAGGCGGAGGGCCGTCTGGGCGAGGCGCCGGCCGAGGGCGACACAAAGCTCGTGTTCATCGCCGGTGATCGGGCGATCGCTATCGGTGCCGGCGACATGGCTTGCGCCGTACGGTGTGCCCCCGCTCGCGCTGCGCATGAGCGCGGGCTCGCCGTAGGGTACGCCTAGCACCAGCATTCCGTGGTGCAATAACGGAAGCATCATCGAAAGCAAGGTGCTTTCTTGCCCGCCGTGCTGGCTGGATGTGGAGGTAAAGACGGCCGCCGGTTTGCCGATCAACGCACCCGATACCCACAGATCCGATGTCCCGTCGAGAAAATACTTGAGGGGGGCGGCCATGTTGCCGAAGCGCGTTGGGCTCCCGAGCGCAAGCGCGGCGCACTCGACCAGATCGTCGCGGGTGGCGTAGGGAGATCCATGTTCGGGAATCGGATCCTCGCTCGCCTCGGATACGGCCGAGACTGTGGGAACCGTTCGCAGGCGGGCTTGGCAATTCGGGACCCCGTCGATACCGCGGGCGATGAGGCGGGCCATCTCGGCGACGTTGCCGTGGCGGCTGTAATAAAGCACCAGGACCTCGATCACAGGGGATCACTCACAGAATTTCGAACACTCGTTCGGGCGGACGGCCGATGACCGCTTTGGCGCCGCTGACGACGATCGGACGTTCGAGCAAGATCGGATGTTGAATGAGCGCGGAAACCAGATCCTCGTCACTCAAGGTGGGATCATCGAGACCGGCTTGTTTATATTCGGGCTCGTTCTTACGCAGGAGCTCGCGCGGCTTGATGTGCAGAAGCTTTAAGAGCCGCGCTAGGGTCTCCCGATCGGGGGGTATGTTCAAATATTCAACGATTTCCGGCTCGATTCCGCGTTTCTTCAGTAGCTCGAGGGCTTGCCGGGACTTGGAGCACCGTGGGTTGTGATAGATGGTTACCTGCATGGTCCGATCTCCTGACGTGTCTGGTTGCGGGCATCGCGCCTCGAAAGCAAACCGCACTGGTTCGGCACGTGGTGGCCCCTTATACTTTTCGCCCGTTAAGCTAGCGTAAAATCGAGCTTAGGTGAACACCTGTGTTAAGTGCCTGGTCAGCGGCCGCGTGCAAGGCGTCTATTTTCGGGCCCATACCCGCCACCAGGCGTTGCAGCTCGGACTCAGGGGCTGGGTACGAAACGTCCCCAGCGGCCAGGTCGAGGTTCTGGCGTGCGGTCCCGCGGTGGAGGTCGAGAAGCTCATCGCGTGGCTTTGGCAGGGACCGGCAGAGGCGCGCGTAGCCGACGTTCAGTGCGACGCGGTATCGACGCCGGCTTCGGCAGGCTTCGTGATCCGCTAAAGATCAACCGGCGAGACGGGCCTTGATAAACGGCACGGCCTCGTCGATCTTGATATGGCTCGGGTGTTCATCCCGCCGGCCTTTGTATTCGAGCGCATCGTTGTCCAACCCGCGTTCGCTGGGCACCAAGCGATGCGGGATCCCCACCAGATCCAAGTCGTTGAACATCACGCCCGGCCGTTCTTTGCGGTCGTAGTACAGGACCTCGATGCCGGCCGCCAGCAGCTCGGCATACAGCCCTTCGACCACCTCACCCAAGCGTCCCGAGCGCTGCATATTGACGGGCGCCAGCGCCACCTGGAAAGGTGCGATCGCCCCCGGCCAGATGATGCCGCGTTCATCGTGATTCTGCTCGATTGCCGCGGCCACGATCCGCGATACACCAATGCCATAGCACCCCATGATCAAGGTCACCGCCGCGCCGTTTTCGTCGAGGCAAGTGGCCTTCATCGCCCGGCTGTACTTGTCGCCTAGCTGAAAGATGTGACCGATCTCGATGCCTCTCGCGATCTCCAAAGGCCCCTCACCGCTTGGGCTCGGGTCGCCCGCGACCACCTCACGCAGGTCGGCGCTAACCGGTTCCGGCAGATCACGTCCCCAATTGACGCCGGTGAGGTGTTGACCTTCGGCGTTAGCGCCGCAAACGAAGTCCGCGAGCTCGGCCGCACTATGATCGGCGATGATGGGGATCGCGAGCCCGCGCGGGCCGAGGGAGCCTGGGCTGCAGCCGATGGCGGCCTTGACCCGCTCCGGACTTGCGAGCGTCAGCGGCATGGCGATGTGCTCGATCTTTTCCGCCTTGCGCGGGTTAAGCTCATGATCGCCCCGGAGCACGAGCGCGATCAGACCGCTGTCCCTCCCTTCGACGATCAAGGTCTTGAGGCAGCGGGAAGGTTCGACGCCGAGAAAGCGGCTCACCTCGGCGATGCTCTCCCGGCCGGGGGTGACGACCGTTTGCAATGCCGCGCTCGCTGCCGGCCGCGGACCGGGCGGCGCCGGCGCCGGCGCAAGCTCCACATTGGCGGCATAGGTGCCATCCGCGCTATAGGCGATACGATCCTCGCCCGCTTCGGCCAAAACGTGAAATTCATGCGACAGGTTGCCGCCGATGTTGCCGGTATCCGCAAGCACGGCGCGAAATCTAAGCCCCATGCGGGTGAAGATTCGGGTGTAGGTCTCGTACATCCGGTCATAGGTCGCTTGCAAGGAGCTTTGATCAAGGTGAAAGGAATAGGCGTCCTTCATCAAAAACTCGCGCGCCCGCATGATGCCGAAACGCGGCCGCACCTCGTCGCGAAACTTGGTCTGGATCTGGTAGAAGTTGGCGGGCAGTTGCTTGTAGCTACGGATCTCCCGGCGCACCAGATCCGTGATGACTTCCTCATGGGTCGGACCGAGACAAAACTCCCGTTCATGCCGATCCCGGAAACGCAGAAGCTCCGGGCCATAGTGCTGCCAGCGGTGCGATTCCTCCCACAGCTCCGCCGGTTGCACGCCCGGTAGCAGGACCTCTTGGGCGCCGGCGCGATCCATTTCTTCGCGGATGATGCGTTCCGCCTTGCGCAGAACGCGCAATCCGAGGGGAAGCCAGGTATAAATCCCCGCCGCGAGCCGGCGAACCATACCCGCCCGCAGCATGAGATGGTGGCTGATAATCTCGGCGTCGGCGGGGGATTCCCTCACGGTCGGAAGTAAAAGCTGCGAGATCCGCATTGTGGTGCCCTCCTAGCGTTGCCGGATTCGTTTCGGCCTGGCCGGCGACGCCCTTTGAGCCGCGCATTCTACACCATTGCAGCGGCTTGACCTGATTCGGAAATGCCAGTAGCTTCTCATATTTCAAGCTCCCAAAAGGTGTTAGAGGTGACAGAAAAATTACGCGGGGCGGAGATCTTCGTACGCTGCCTCAAGGATGAAGGGGTCGATTACATTTTCGGCTATCCCGGCGGGGCCGTGCTCCATATCTATGACGCGTTGTATAAGCAAGACGCGGTCAAGCACATCCTCGTGCGGCACGAACAAGGCGCCACCCACGCCGCGGACGGTTATGCACGGGCTACCGGCAGGCCGGGCGTGGTCTTGGTGACCTCGGGTCCCGGCGTGACCAACACCATCACCGGGATCGCCACGGCCTACATGGACTCTATCCCGCTGGTCGTATTCACCGGTCAGGTACCGACCCATCTCATCGGCAATGACGCTTTTCAAGAAGTCGATGCGATCGGTATCACGCGCCCCTGCGTCAAGCACAATTTCCTGGTCGAAAACGTCAACGACCTCGCGAGTGTAATCAAGAAGGCGTTTTACATCGCCACCACCGGCCGCCCCGGTCCGGTGGTGGTGGATATTCCGAAAGACGTCACCGCCGATCTCGCCGAGTACCATTACCCGGAAACGGTCGAAATGCGTTCCTATAAACCGGTCACCAAAGGCCATCCGGGCCAGATCAGGAAGGCCGTGGCGCTCATCCTCGCGGCCAAGCGTGCGATGATTTACACCGGAGGCGGTATCGTGCTCGACAACGCCGCCGCGGAGCTCATCGAGTTTACGCGCCATCTCGGCTATCCGATCACCAACACCCTGATGGGGCTTGGCGCCTATCCGGGAACGGACCCGCAGTTCATCGGCATGCTCGGGATGCACGGCACCTATGAGGCCAATATGGCGATGCACCACTGCGACGTGCTCATCGCCATCGGCGCGCGTTTCGATGACCGCGTCACGGGCGATCTCAAACACTTTTGCCCGGAGGCCAAGATTGTCCATATCGACGTCGATCCCTCGTCGATCGCGAAGAACGTACCGGTCGCTGTACCGATCGTCGGCGGCGCGGGCAGCGTCTTGCGCGATTTGATCAAGGCGCTGCGCGAAAGCGGCGCGCAACCGGATCAGGACGTGCTGGCGGCGTGGTGGGGACAAATCAAGGATTGGCAGGCCGTCGATTGCCTGCGTTACGACCGCACCACCGAGGTCATCAAGCCCCAGTATGTCATCGAGCAGCTTTATGAGCTCTCCGGCGGCAATGCGTATATCACTTCCGATGTCGGCCAACACCAGATGTGGGCGGCGCAGTTTTATAAGTTCGAGCAACCCCGGCGGTGGATCAACTCGGGAGGGCTCGGCACTATGGGGTTCGGCTTGCCGGCGGCCTTGGGCGTGCAGGTGGCGTTCCCCGATCATCTCGTGGCCTGCATCACGGGCGAGGCCAGCTTGGTAATGTGCATCCAGGAGCTCTCGACCTGCCTACAGTACGGGCTGCCCATCAAAATCATCAATCTTAACAATCGCTACATGGGAATGGTCCGGCAGTGGCAAGAATTCTTCTACGATCGGCGCTACTCGCACTCGTATATGGATGCCTTGCCCGATTTCGTCAAACTGGCGGAGAGCTTCGGGCACGTCGGGATGCGGATTGAAAAGACCGCTAGCGTGCGACCGGCCCTCAAGGAAGCGCTGGGGATGAAAGAGCGCCTGGTGCTGATAGATTTCGTTACCGATCAGACCGAAAACGTCTATCCCATGATTGCCGCGGGCAAGGGTCACCATGAAATGCATCTGTCGCCGGAACGGGAACTGGCTTAGAGGTGCGCCGGATCATCTCTATTTTGCTCGAAAATGAGGCCGGCGCGCTGTGCCGAGTGGCCGGTCTTTTTTCGGCGCGCGCCTATAACATCGAGTCCTTGACCGTAGCCCCGACGGAGGATCCAAGCGTCTCGCGCTTGACGCTGGTCACGGGCGGTTCCGATGAGATCATCGAACAGATCACCAAGCAATTGAACAAGCTCATCGACGTTATCAAGCTCATGGATCTGAGCGAAAGCCAGCATATCGAGCGCGAGTTGATGCTAATCAAAGTCAGCGCCGGTGGCACGGCGCGCGAAGAGCTCAAGCGCCTGGTCGATATCTTCCGCGGGCGGATCATCGACGTCACCAACACCATCTACGTCATCGAGCTGACCGGCACCAGCGAGAAGCTGGACGCCTTTGTCAACGGCCTCGACAGGAAGCTCATTGTCGAAGTCGTGCGTTCGGGGGTTTCCGGCATCGCGCGCGGCGAAAAATCGCTGCGCATATAGTTCCCCCAAGGCATCATCGAAGCAAGGCATTCATTATGAAGATCTATTACGATAAAGACGCCGATCTCTCCTTAATCCAAGGCAGGCGCGTCGCCATCATCGGCTACGGCTCTCAAGGTCACGCGCATGCCAACAATTTGAAGGAATCGGGTGTGCAGGTGACTGTGGGCTTGCGCGAGGGATCCGGCACCGCAGCGAAAGTGGCCGCGGCGGGACTCGCCACCGCCTCGATCGAGCAAGCGGTCGGCGCGGCCGATGTGGTCATGGTGCTCGCGCCCGATGAGCATCATGCCGCCCTCTATCGCGAGCATATAGAACGCAACAGCAAACCAGGAAAAGCTTTGGCCTTCGCCCACGGGTTCAACATCCATTTCCGCCAGATCGAGCCGCGCCCCGACCTTGATGTCATCATGATCGCGCCCAAGGGACCCGGGCATTTGGTACGCTCCACCTATACCCAGGGCGGGGGGGTGCCTTGCCTCATCGCGATCCATCAGGATGCCACCGGTCAAGCCAAAGAGATCGCGCTCGCTTACGCGACGGCCATCGGGGGCGGCCGGGCGGGGATCATCGAGACCAACTTTCGCGAGGAAACGGAGACCGATCTATTCGGGGAGCAAACTGTGCTGTGCGGCGGGATCACGGCCCTGATCCAAGCCGGGTTCGAGACCCTGGTCGAGGCGGGCTACTCCCCCGAGATGGCCTATTTCGAGTGCCTCCATGAGACTAAGCTCATCGTGGATCTGATCTACGAGGGAGGGCTCGCGAACATGCGCTATTCCATATCCAACACCGCGGAATACGGCGATTTTACCCGCGGGCCGCGCGTCGTGGGCGAGGAAGCGCGTAAAGCGATGAAGGAAATCCTGCAGGAAATCCAAAGCGGGCAGTTCGCCCGCGAATTCATCCTCGAGAACCAGAGCGGCGCGCCGATGCTGAAGGCGATGCGGCGCCTGAGCCGCGAGCATCCCATCGAGCAGGTCGGCGCCAAGCTTCGCGAGATGATGCCCTGGATCCAGGCGAATCGCTTGGTCGATCGCAGCCGGAACTAGGGTGCTAAGAAGTGGACAGGGAGTACGGATGGCCGGCTCGACGCCGACTGCTTAACGTGCTTCACCGTGCTTAACATCGGGCACAATGCGAAGACGCCGCGCCGGCGCGGCCTGTACCTGCTGCCGAACCTCTTCACCACCGCGGCGCTGTTCGCCGGCTTCTACGCCATCGTCGCCGCCATCAAGGGAGGCTTTCAGGAGGCGGCGGTGTCGGTCTTCATCGCCATGTTGCTCGATGGACTCGATGGCCGCGTGGCGCGCCTCACCAACACGGAAACCGATTTCGGAGCGGAATACGATAGCTTGTCGGACATGGTTTCCTTTGGCGTGGCCCCGGCGCTCGTCATGTATCAATGGTCTCTGCTCGCCTTGGACAAACTGGGGTGGCTCGCGGCATTCGTGTACACCTCTGCCGCCGCGCTCCGGCTGGCGCGCTTTAACACCCAGGTGGGCACGGCCGACAAACAATACTTTCAGGGTCTGCCCAGCCCTTCGGCGGCGGCTTTATTGGCCGGGTTCGTGTGGGTCGGCGCGGACAGTGGACTGACCGACGGTAGATTCCTGGCACCTCTGACGCTCTTACTGACGGTGGCGGCGGCGGGCCTCATGGTCAGCAACGTTCGCTACCATAGTTTAAAGACCATCGATTTCAGAGGCCGCGTCCCCTTCGTGCGGGGCCTCCTCGTGGTTCTGATCTTCGTGCTCGTGTCCCTGTCGCCGCCCGTGTCGCTGTTTGTAGCCTTCTTGATCTACGCGTCCACGGGTCCGGTGATCACGCTGTTACAGATCCGCCGCAAACGCGCCGCGCGTCGCGGCACGAGCGAGAGGCCGAACCCCGAAGCGTGAGCGGTTGTCTTCCGCCAACCCGGCAGGTATAGTCGTCCTCATGCCGTATACCGTCACCGATAAAGGCGTGTTCGCCGTTCGCAAGACGGTGCCGATCGCGCTGCCGCCGCCCCGGCTGCCCTCCCCGCTGCTGCCCGGCTAGGGCAGAACGATCGACACTACATTCCCGTGACAGCCGGTGTCCTTTAAAGACACCAGAACGGTATACTTTTAGACGACTCGCGCCCGGCCGGGCGGGAGGATTAGGCATGAAAGACAAGTTGATCATTTTCGATACCACCTTGCGCGACGGCGAGCAAAGCCCCGGCGCCTCGATGACCAAGGACGAGAAGGTCCGCATCGCCAAGGCCCTGGAACGGATGCGCGTGGATGTCATCGAGGCGGGCTTCCCGGTTGCGAGCCCGGGCGATTTCGAGTCCGTGCATGCGGTGGCGGCCGCGGTCAAGGAATGTACCGTCTGCGGCCTGGCGCGGGCGCTGGAGCGCGATATCGACACCGCCGCGGCGGCGCTCAAAGGCGCCCGCTCGGCGCGTATCCATACGTTTATCGCTACCTCGCCCATTCATATGCGCAGCAAGCTCAAGATGTCACCCGAGCAAGTCATCGAGCATGCGGTTAAGGCGGTGAAACGGGCGCGCAGCCACGTCGAGGATGTCGAGTTCTCGCCCGAGGATGCGGGGCGCTCCGATTTCGAATTTCTTTGCCGCGTGCTCGAGGCCGTGATCGAGGCCGGCGCCAGGACGGTCAATATCCCGGATACGGTCGGATACAGTCTTCCCGGCCAGTTCGGAGCGCTTATCAAGGATCTGATCGAACGGGTGCCGAACAGCGACAAGGCGGTGTTTTCCGTGCACTGCCATAACGACTTGGGAATGGCGGTCGGAAACTCCTTGTCCGCGGTGCTCAACGGCGCGCGCCAAGTCGAATGCACGATTAACGGTCTCGGCGAGCGCGCCGGCAACGCGGCGCTGGAAGAAATCGCCATGGCGGTCCGCACCCGCCGCGACCAGTTTTCCTGTGAAGTGGGGATCGACACCACGCAGATCCTGCATTGCTCGAGGCTGGTATCCAACATCACCGGCTTTCCGGTGCAACCGAACAAGGCCATCGTCGGAGCGAACGCGTTCGCCCACGAATCCGGCATTCATCAAGATGGCGTGCTCAAGAGCCGGGAGACCTACGAGATCATGCGTGCCGAAGATGTCGGTTGGCACGCCAACCGGATGGTGCTCGGCAAACATTCGGGCCGCAACGCGTTTCGCACCCGCTTGCGCGAGATTGGGGTGGATTTTACCCGCGAAGAGGACCTCAACGAGGCCTTCATGCGCTTCAAGGAGTTGGCGGACAAGAAGCATGAGATCTATGACGAAGATCTGCAGGCGCTGGTCACCGACACCCATGTCTCAAGTGGCGTCGAATCCATTAAGTTGGTCTCGCTTAGGGTCTGCTCCGAGACCGGAGAGACTCCAAAAGCGCGCATCACCTTGCAGTGGAACGGCAATGAGCACGAGCGCATCGCCGATGGCAGCGGGCCGGTGGATGCCGCCTTTAAAGCCATCGAAGGCATTATCGAAAGCGGTTGCAACCTGCAATTGTTCTCCGTCAATAACATCACCACCGGCTCCGATGCGCAAGGGGAGGTGACGGTGCGTTTGGAGCGCGCCGGGCGGATCGTGAACGGTCAGGGCGCGGATACCGATATCATCATTGCCTCGGCCAAGGCCTATATCAACGCCCTGAACAAAGTATTGGCGGCCCCCGAACGTCACCACCCGCAGACATCGAGTCAGAGTTTGTGAAAATACCTACTGCGCTCGTGATCTCCTGTTCCGGCGGTGCTCGGAATCCTCATGTAATTCAACATACACTCCGGTTGCTCGTCCCGTCCTTGGGACTCTCCCCTTCGGGGCTTGCGCTCCGTTTCGCTCCCGGCGAAACGGTCCTGTGCTCCGGCGGAACTCGACCTCCCTTCGCTCGCGACGGTTCTTTCACAAACTCTCAGGTGTAACGATCCGCTAACAATGTTGATCCGAGCACGCTATCTCGAGGCGATGGGGATCGATGTCTGGCGACGGCGCGCCGCGGTGCCTGAGCATCAAACCGCGGCGCCAACGGCGGACGGTAGCGCCGTCCCCGCGGTCACACGAATGATCTGGGAGGAGTTGCGACGCTCGGTGGCCGCGTGCACGCGCTGCGCGCTCCACCGCGGGCGCACGCAAACGGTCTTTGGCGTCGGCGATCCGCACGCGGAGTGGCTCATCATCGGCGAGGCGCCGGGGGCCGAGGAAGACCGCCAGGGCGAGCCGTTCGTCGGCCGGGCGGGGCAATTGCTCACCGCCATGCTGTTGGCTGTTGGTCTCAAACGCGAGCAGGTCTTCATCGCCAATATCTTAAAATGCCGGCCGCCGAGTAATCGCGATCCGCGGCCTGAAGAGATCAACTGCTGTGCACCGTTCCTGGAACGCCAAATCGCGCTCGTGGCACCGAGAATCATCCTCGCCGTCGGGCGGATCGCGGGTCAAAATTTGCTGAATACCAGCGCCTCGATCGGCAAACTGCGGGGCCAGGCCTTCGCGTACGGGGAGCGCCGGATCCCGTTGGTCGTGACCTATCATCCGGCGTATCTACTGCGCTCCCCGCGTGAAAAGCGCAAGGTCTGGCAAGACTTATTATTCGCGAGGCGACTGTATCGGGAATCGCTGCGGGAGGTGCCGGCATGAGCGCGCTGCTCAAGCCCATGACAGTCACCTTGCGGCCCATGGTCGAGCGCGATGTGCCGGAAGTGATCGAGATCGAACGGCAGGCCTACGACTTCCCTTGGAGCAAGGGCGTGATGATTGACTGCATTCGGCTCGGTTACATCTCCTGGGTGCTGGAACACGAAAGGCTCATTGGCGCCTATAGTTTCATGACCGTAGCGGCCGGCGAGGCGCATCTGTTGAACCTCTGTGTCAAACCGCGCTGGCAGGGCAGGCGATTCGGGCGCACGCTTCTGGAGCACGTGGTCGAGGACGCGCGGGTGCGCGGCGCCGAGACGATGTTCCTGGAGGTTCGGCCCTCGAATGGGCCGGGGCGACAGCTTTACGCGCGCGCCGGCTTCAAGGAGATCGGCCTGCGGCCGGATTACTATCCGGCCCATGAGGGCAGAGAAGATGCGTTGATGTTAGCGCTGCCACTGCCCACTCGCGGATGGCGTTAGCTATAGCGGCGGTTCCCGGCGCGGTTGCGGACCGGGTGGGTGGGTCACTTATTCAGTTCGGTGCGCAAGAGGCGCAGGATGCGCGCGGCGGTCGCGCTGTCATCCCAATTGCCGTTCGGGTCCAATACGATGACCTCGGTGTTATTGCCGACGTCGGTAAGATGGATCTCGAACTCATCGTCGTCATCGTCACGCCAGAAGGCTAGGCTCGAAAAAAAGCCCTTCTCCGGTTTCGGGGCCGCGGTATCGGAGAAGCGGAGGTAATAGCTGCCGCGCGATCGGTCTTCATCTTCCACCTTGGCCCCGATCCGACCGAGTGCGAACCCGGTATTGCGCCACACCTTCGCGAAGTCGTTGGATACCCGCAGATACGCTTTTCCTTCGCCCGCGTTCAACAACTCGGCATGGACAGCCCCCCCGGACGGCGCGGCAGGCCCGATTTTAGGTTTTGGTCGCGGTGCGGGATCGGCCGCGGGCTTTTGGGCTGCCTCGGCCGGTGACTCCGGTTCGCCGCTCAACGCTTTTTTCAAGCGCTCCGCCATGCGTCCCTCGAGCCCCGCATCCCGGGGACGCTCCCGCCACTCGAGACCTTCTCCGATCGGCGCGAGCGCCTCGCCGACATGGGAGAGGTAGAGCACGGTCGTGCCGCTTTCCTCGCCGGCCTCAAGGAACACCTTGAAGCGATCGCGCTCTTGCTTGGCGCGGTTTTCAACCCACCCCGTTTCCAACACCCCGAGCTCTTCATCATCGAGATCCAAGGCATAGCCACGGTCTTTCCAAAAGGGCCGCAGCTCGGCCCACACCACGGCGGGTTCGGCGTCGATGATGAGCAGCGTCTCATCCGCCGGCACCTCAAGCTTGGCCGCGCTCTGGCTCCCCTCCGATCCGGCGTCCCGCTTTTTCTTTCGTTGGGCAATGCGCTCTTGAAAGGTTGAATAGCTCGCGGTTCCGCTCGCGTCCACATCCGGAACCGCCAGGGTGTCACGGATGGAGTCGGTGGTGAGATCGGGAGGCACTTCCAAGTCGGGGAGCGATTGACTCTTTTGATACTCCTTCTGCTTGTCGGGGATGACTTCATCGAACGTCGGAAACCACGCGCATCCGGCGATCGCAAGCGCAGCCGCGACCAAGGCCGTTGACCGTATTCGCAACACCTCAATTCACCTCATGCATTGCTTGAGCGCGGAGATCGTGGGCGCCCCGCCGCAGTCACGAAGATGCCGCGTTAGCGAGCCCCGCTTGTGCCATCGCCGCCCTCACTTGGCCGTGGTACGCATGGGCGAGCCAGGTCAAGGGCAGGCGAATGCCCTTCTTGATCAAACCCATTTGATTTAGGACCCATTTCGCCGGTATGGGGTTAGACTCCGAAAACAATTCCCGGTGCAGGCCCTCGAGCGTCGCGTTGAGTGTCTCCGCTCCCCTCCGATCGCCCGCCAAAGCCCGTGCGCACAGGAGGTGCATTGATCGCGGCGCCACGTTGGCGGTTACCGAAATCACGCCTTGCCCGCCGCGCACGATAAACTCCATCGCCGTCGCATCATCACCACTCACGATCATGAAGGCCTCCCCGCAATGCTCGCGCAATAGAGCCACCCGGCCGAGATCGGCGGTCGCTTCCTTGATGCCGATAATATTGCGGATCCGGGACAGGCGGCCGGCGGTCGCGGGCACCATGTCGCACGCGGTCCGTCCCGGCACGTTATAAAGAATTTGCGGGATCGCAACGGCCTCGGCCACGGCCTTGTGGTGCAGGAAAAGCCCTTCCTGCGTCGGCTTGTTGTAGTAGGGGGTAACCAGCAGGCACGCATCGGCCCCCGCTTCGCGCGCGAAGGTGGTCAGCCGAATGGCCTCGGTCGTCGAATTGGCGCCCGTTCCGGCGATCACCGGAATGCGCTTATGGACTTGCCGCACCACCTGGCGAATCACCTCGCAATGCTCGTTCTCGTCGAGCGTGGCCGACTCCCCGGTCGTGCCGACAGCGACGATCGCATCGCTACCCTCGGCGATCTGAAACTCCACGAGCTCTTGCAAGGCCTTCCAATCGATGGGCACGTCGGGACTGATCCCGGTCTCCATCGGCGTTACTATCGCCACCATACTGCCTCGAAACATGAAACGAATGCCTTCCCCTTTTAGGTGCCGGCCATAGTACGTTCCAATGACTACCTTGACAAGAACGGTCCCGCCTTGGGCGGCTCGAACCGCCCTTGCCGGGGCATGGGTTTTCAATGCACAATCTCGGCTATACTTTCCGGATGCGCCAAACTCTTATCGATGACCACCGTGGTACAGAATCATCTTGTCATCTCCGCGATCGGCAGCAACCGTTCGGGGCTGGTGCACCAATTTTCCAAGGCGGTTAAGGATTGTGGCTGTAACATCCTGGATAGCCGGATGACCGTTCTGGGCGGCGAGTTCGCGATGGTTTTATTGCTTGCCGGAACCTGGGACGCGGTTGCGAAAATCGAGAGCATGGTGCCTCGGCTCGCGGACAGCTTGGGGCTCACGATCACCTCCAAGCGTACCGACGCGCGTAAAAAGCTGGGCAATATGATGCCCTATGCGGTGGAGGTGGTATCGATCGATCATCCCGGCATCGTGCATGATATCGCTCAGTTTTTTTCCACCCGTGATATCAATATCGAAGAAATGTATACCGGAAGCTATTCCGCCGCGCATACCGGCACCCCGATGTTCTCCATCCACGTCACCATCAGTGTGCCGACCAATACCTCCATCGCGGCCTTACGCGGCGAATTCATGGACTTTTGTGATCAGCTCAACCTCGATGCGGTGATGGAGCCAGTCAAGTGAGCGCCGCGATGCCGAGCCTTCGTGTCGGGGATCCCGTGCCCGATTTCGATCTGCCCTTAACCGGCGGCCGGCGGCTCCGTCTGTCAGATCTAAGGCATAAGAATGTCGTCTTGTATTTTTATCCCAAGGACCATACGCCAGGGTGTACGCAAGAGAGCCAGGACTTTCGAGATTGCGCCAAGGAGTTCGAGAAGCACGCGGCGGTCATCATCGGGATCTCGCGCGATAGCCTCGGTTCTCACGAGCGCTTCAAGGAGGCGCAATGCCTGCCCTTCGACCTCCTCTCCGACGCCGATGAGGCCTTGTGCCAGGCGTATGGGGTCATGAAGGAAAAGAACATGTACGGTAAGAAGGTCTTCGGCATCGAAAGGAGCACCTTCTTGATCGATGGCGAGGGCGTGTTGCGTCGCGAATGGCGCAAGGTCAAGGTTGCCGGACACGCCGCCGAGGTTCTCGAGGCGCTAAAAACTCTCACCCGCTGAACAATCGCCGCGGGCGTGATGGTCACCGATTCCAAGCGCCGCCTGTTCGTGCTCGACACCAATGTGTTGATGCACGATCCCACCGCCATGTTCCGTTTCCACGAGCATGATGTTTACTTGCCCATGGTCGTGCTCGAAGAGCTCGACGCGGCCAAGAAGGGGATTTCGGAGGTCGCCCGCAACGCGCGTCAGGTGAGCCGCATGCTCGACGATTTGATCGGCCCCGCCGACCGAGGCCAGATCGAGCGCGGCCTGGCGCTGCCGCAGCCGAATCACACTACCGCGCTCTCCTCGCCCCGGGGCCGCTTGTTCTTGCAAACCCACACCCTGCCGCAGGATTTACCGATGCCGGTGCCCAGCACCCAGGCGGATCACTTTATCCTCGCCGCCGCGATCGAGTTGCAAAAAATGCATGCGCAGCGCACGGTGGTTCTGGTCTCGAAGGACATCAACCTTCGCATCAAGGCCCGCATGCTCGGCGTGCATGCCGAAGAATATCACAGCGATCAGGTGATCGACGATGTCGATCTCCTCTACACGGGGGCGCTCGATTTACCCGCGGATTTCTGGGACCAGCACGGCAAGGAGATATCTTGCTGGCAGGAGAACGGACGCACGCGCTATACCGTGCGCGGCTCGCTCGCCGGGCAGTGCTTTCCCAATCAGTTCGTGTGCCATCAAAATCACGGCAACCTCGAGGCCATCGTCCGGCGCATCGAAGGTCAAGAAGCGACGATCGAGCAAGTCATCGACTACCGGGTTGCGCGCAACGCGGTCTGGGGTATCACCGCCCGCAATCGCGAGCAGAACTTCGCCTTGAACCTGTTGCTGGATCCCAGCGTGGACTTCGTGACTCTGCTCGGTACGGCGGGTACGGGCAAGACCTTGCTCGCACTCGCCGCGGGCCTCGCGCAGACCATGGAAACCCAGGGCTACCGCGAGATCGTCATGACTCGCGTCACGGTGCCGGTGGGAGAGGACATCGGCTTTTTGCCCGGCACCGAAGAGGAAAAAATGACCCCTTGGATGGGCGCGCTTATGGACAACCTCGAAGTGCTCACCCACACCGAATCGGGGGGCGAGTGGGGCCGGGCGGCGACTCATGATCTGATTCAGAAACGCATCAAGATCCGGTCGTTGAATTTCATGCGCGGCCGCACCTTCCTCAACCGCTACGTCATCATCGACGAAGCCCAAAACCTGACCCCGAAGCAAATGAAGACCTTGATCACGCGCGCGGGGCCCGGCACCAAGATGGTGTGCCTAGGCAACATCGGTCAAATCGATACGCCCTATCTCAGCGAGACCACCTCCGGCCTCACCTATGTCGTGGACCGCTTCAAGGCCTGGCCTCATAGTGGCCATGTGATCCTGGTCCGAGGCGAGCGCTCGCGCCTCGCGGACTTCGCCGCCGAGGCCTTATAGAACGCCCATAAACGGTGCATGCGGAGTCGATCCATGTAGGCGTTTGGGTTAACCGGCGCACGCGCTCTTTGCGCGTGTCCTTGTTGGACGCGTGGTTAGAGGCCGCGAATAGCGTTCAACATAGGCGTCGAGCAGGCGCCGAATCATGCGTTGGTATTGTGTGTTGTGCTTCCGTGCTTCGCCCTTAAAGAACTCAACGCTCCGTTTGCAGGGCAATGGTGACCTTTACCCCTTCATCCCGAAAGACCAGATCTTCGGGAGGAGGAAGAAAGTCGGGAATGACCCTAAGATTGCCGAGGGGTTCCTCTGTGTACCTGATTTTCTCGCTCATAAATACCCTTCCCTTTTCGCCAATAGCCAGCTCCATAGATTCGAATGACATTCTCCCGGTAGGTAAACCGGACCGTAAGGATCCCTCGTTCCACCCAGCCAAAACAGTAGTAACGCTTCTCGCTCGAACTGTGTGACAAATCTTCCGCGATGACGCGCAGGGGGTCGGCGAAGGCGAACTGGGCGTCCGAGAAGGCGACCCGTGCTTCTTTTGGTTTTCCCGGTCCTTCTCTGGGTCCCACGCGAACCGGGCTTTCGCCATGAAAAAAGGCTAGCACGAATTGGCCATCAAAGCCATATGTTTGTATGGATCAAAGCACGAGCTTGATACGATCCATGGGTTCAAGCGCGGCAATAAGATCCTTGCGGGGATCCAAAGCGATCCGGCGTGTACAGGGCTGCCCGAGGTCTGCTCGATGGTTACCGGGCCTGAGACTCTGGTTGATGTATCTGCCATAAAAATTCCTCCGTTGATGGATTTGACCGCTAACGGGACGGGGTTGAGGGGCACCCCCGTGCGGAGCGGTACGCTTTAGCGTGACCGCGGAGATGAATCGCGGGTTCATAGCGGCACGGTTTGTCGCTCTAGCACGGTTCGTAAAACCTCGCCCAGGAGCGAGGGGACGGTATTCTCCTCCCCCGGCCGAAGGTAAGGGATCATCCCAAGCAACGGCGCGTCGATGAAATGTTTTAAGCTCCTCACGGTGGCCTCGGCATACCTATAATCCACGTCCACCTGGTTGGCAACCCAACCGAGCATTTTCACCTCGTCTCTCTCAATCGCCTCGACGGTCAGCAGCGCATGATTAATACATCCAAGCCGCACGCCAACGACGAGTAACGCGGGCAGGCCTAAGTACCGCACCAGCGTGGACACGAAAGCCTGGTGATTGAGAGGTACGCGCCAGCCGCCAATGCCCTCCACGACCACGCAATCCACCTGCTGGAGAAGCTCGCGATAAACGTCGTTCACCGCGCCCAGCGAGATCCCCGTATCCACGGCAGAGGCGGCGAGGTGCGGCGCCACGGGAGGTTCGAAGGCGTAAGGGTTAATGCTGGCGTAAGGCAGGGGCACGCTTGAACGCTCTAATAGCGCGAGTGCATCCGCGTTTTTGAGTCCCTCGGCGGTGCGTACGCAGCCGGTCGCGATCGGTTTCATGCCCGCTACGCGCAGTCCAGCCTCCTTCAATCCGTCGATGAGAGCAAGCGCGGCCATGGTCTTGCCCACCCCGGTATCGGTTCCGGTGACGAAAAGCCCCTCTCGCATAGCCGGCCTGGACGCGCCCTTTTAGCCGTAGTCAGTGCGGTAAGCGCACCTTGATCGCGCTTCTAAGCTGCTCGATGGGAAACGCCGCGACCGTGCTTCCGTCCTGTGGCCGCGCCCCGGCTTCCGGTACCCACGCATGCCCATAAACGACTTCGAAGGTCGCCGGTAGCACGCCGTCGCAGCGGAAGCGTTCGTATTCGTTCACAAGCGCTGTCCATTCACCTTTCCCGGTGAGACCGCGATGGCGGCCTTGCGCCGCGTTGACCGCCCCGATTGTTTTCAGATCCCGCATCAGCGCATAGGCATCGCGGTAGGTCATCGTGAAGCGCTCGACGTCCAGCACCGGGCCGCTGAAACCGGCGCGAATGAGCGCATCACCGATGTCGTGCATATCGGCGAATCCATGAACGTGAACTCGGCTATCCACCTTCGCCCAACTTGCCCGTAATTCGCTGAGCGTATCCGGCCCGAAGGTCGAAAACATCAACAGCCCTTGGGTAGTCAGCACCCGGCCGAATTCTTCGAGTACCCGGTCGAGATCGTTGCACCATTGCAGCGAGAGATTGGAAAACGCAAGGTCGACGGTTTTCGCGGCTAAGGGAAGGCGTTCCACATCGCCGCAAAGATAAACCTGGCGCGATAAAAAGCTCGGTGCATGCCTGCGTGCCTGCCGCAGCATTCCCTGGGCAATATCGAAGGCCACAAGCGCCTCGGGCCGATAGGTCCGGCGTAATAAAGCCGCGGCGTAACCCGTGCCAGCGCCCGCATCCAGCACCCTCCTGGGAGTAATCTTTACTAGCGCTAGACGCTCCAGCATTCGCATGGCCACGGTCTGCTGTAGCACGGCATGCCGATCATAGCTCGGAGCCGCGCGATTAAACGCCGCCGCCAAGCGCTTTTTATCGAGCCGATAGGCGTCCGGAAAGCTTGTTGGCATCAAAAAACCCTCGCAACGCTCGCCGAGTCACGCGTTGACGCGAGATAAAAGGCACGTGCCCCGTGCCAGCGATGACGTGGGCGCATAAACGCGGAGACAGGCGCATCAGGGAATCTGCAACACGGACCGGAATCAAGGGATCGCGGTCTCCTAGTATAGCTAAAACGGGGGACCGTAGAATCCGTGCTCGCGAGCAACCTCGCCGTTCTATGTAACAGCGCATGGGATCTCGGTGAGCGCCGCCAGTAACCCATCGATATGCGCTGGCGTGTGGTTTGCCGTGAGGGTGATCCGCAATCGGGCCGTACCCTTCGGCACCGTCGGTGGCCGGAAAGCGACGACGTAGTACCCATTGCGCCGCAGCAATGCCGCCGCCTCCAAGGTCGGGTGGCTGTGACCTAAAATGATCGGCTGGATCGGTGTACCCGAATCACCAAGCTGGACCCCAAGGCGTCGCGCCCCAGCCCTGAAGTGTTCGATGAGCGTCTGCAAACGCGTCCTACGCCACCCCTCGAGACGCAGCAACGCAAGGCTTTCGCGCACCGCTTCGGCCATCGCTGGCGGCATGGCCGTGGTATAAATATAACTCCGGGCACGCTGAATGAGCGTTTCGATGAGCGGCTCCGAACCCGCTACAAACGCCCCGAATACCCCCAATGCCTTACCGCAGGTGGCCGTGAGTATCGGCGCCTCCCCAAGCCCAAGCCCGAGTTGATTCAAGGCGCCCGCTCCATCCGCTCCCAACACGCCGAACCCATGCGCATCATCAACCACCAGCACCGCTTCGTGCCGCGCGCACAAAGCGGCAATTTCGACCAAAGGTGCGAGGCCCCCGTCCATGCTAAAAACAGCATCGGTCGCGACATAGGTGCGCCCGCGCCGGCTCTTCGAAAGCAGCCGTTCAAGCGCCCCGATATCGCGATGGGGATAACGCACCAGGCGCGCGCGCGCGAGGATCGCCGCATCGACCAGTGACGCATGGTTGGCCCGATCCTGGATCACGGTATCGTTTCGCCGAAACAAAGCGCTGGCGATCCCGAGATTCGCCAGATAGCCTGTCGAGAATAGCAGCGCCCTCGGCCGGCCGGTAACCGCAGCCAATTCCAGTTCCAGCGCGTGATGAGGCTGGCAATGACCCGAGACCAGATGCGATGCGCCGGCCCCGGCGCCGTAGCGCCCCAAACCACGCCGAAACGCGTTAACAACGCGCGGGTCGCCGCTTAAACCGAGATAATCGTTGCTGGAGAAATCCACATAGCGACGGCCTTCAACCTCGATCTCCGGACCTTCCGCGGCTTCTTTAACCCGGCGTGTGCGATATTGATAGCGCTCTTGGAGGTGTTGCAGCCCGGCAAGCAAGGTTGCGTCGAACGCCGGCGCGTTAGCATCCGATTCAGCGCGGTTCCCATCCTTCCGATTCTTCTTCATGCTTACTTTCTTCGCATTCGATATCCTTGCTGTATTCGAAACCGGCTGCAAGAAGACCGAAGCTAAGCATTGTTGCCACCAACATTTCGCACGGATAAGGCCGCTGTGCTCAAGCTACCGTGATCCCGAGGCGTTGAAATAGCCGCCGATCACGACCTGCCGCGGGGTTTTCCGTCGTCAAGAGTTGCTCTCCGTAAAACACTGAGTTAGCTCCGGCAAGAAAACAAAGGGCTTGGAGCTCATCCGACATGCTGCTCCTGCCGGCCGACAACCTTACATAGGATACGGGCATCAAGACGCGCGCGAGCGCGATGGTGCGCACCACCTCGAAGGGATCCGGGATCTCGGCAGCGCCGAGCGGCGTTCCCTCAATCCGCACCAAGAGATTGATCGGCACGCTTTCGGGATGTTCAGGAAGATTGGCGAGAGTCATCAATAAAGAACAGCGATCGTGGCGGCTCTCGCCCATACCAATGATCCCGCCGCAACATACTCGCATCCCCGCGGCTCTCACATGCCCGAGGGTCCGCAACCTGTCCTCATAGGTTCGTGTAGTGATAATCCGGGGGTAGTGCGCGCGGGAGGTATCGAGATTGTGGTTGTAATAATCGAGGCCCGCCTCTTTTAGCGCCTCGGCTTGTTCCGCCGTTAACATGCCCAGGGTCGCGCATGTTTCCAAGCCGAGGCACTTGACCGCACTCACCATCTCAAGCACGCGCTCCAGATCATCCCGACGCGGGCTACGCCATGCGGCCCCCATGCAAAACCTTGTCGCCCCCTCGCGTTTCGCCTTTTCGGCGGCCTCCGTGACGATGGCAACATCAAGCATGCGAGCGGCTTTCACCGAAGTGCCGTAGCGCGCGCTCTGCGGGCAATACGCGCAGTCTTCCGGACAACCCCCAGTCTTGATATTAAGCAATGTGCTGAGCTGGATAGTATTGGACCTAAAATATCGGCGATGAACGCGTTGCGCTTGAAAGAGAAGATCCGAAAACGGGAGACTGTATATATGCTCAGCCTCTGCCGTTCTCCAATCATGCCTAAGCTCTGGGAACTTCAGGGTCGGATCGGGAAACAAAGAGCCGCTTGTGTGCGCGTTCATCATGGTGTTAAGTATGTCTTTATTCAGGGCGTTATAAAGCCGCTACGCGATCCCTTGCCGATTAACGGATAGCCCATGCACTGTGTTCTTTGCGATGCTCGGATCCCCTCAATAAGCCTTCTCTGCCAAGCTTGTTCCGAGGTCCTGCCGGCGAATACCAACGCATGCCGCAGCTGCGCTCTCCCGTTACCGGCGAATACGATCTGCGGTACCTGCCTGCAACACCCACCACCCTTTGGACTGTGCTTCGCTCCCTATCGCTATGCCTTCCCTGTCGATGTGCTGATAAAAGCGCTCAAATTCTCGCAACGCCTCGCGTACGCGGAACTCATCGCGCGCCTGATGTATCAACAGATTGCGCGCTTGCAGACCGACTTACCCGAGTGCTTGATTCCCATTCCCCTGCATTGGAAACGCCTCTTCAACCGCGGCTTTAACCAAGCCGTTGAGCTCGCCAGGCCCCTCGCCGAATGCCTCGGGATCCCGCTGCTGCACGACGCGGCCGTCCGTACTCGAAAGACGATTCCGCAGGCTAGCCTAGCGGCTAAAGCGCGACGCGGCAACGTACGCCGCGCGTTTCAGTTAAACCAACCTGTGCGCTATCGGCACGTCGCCCTGGTCGACGACGTAATGACGACAGGCCACACAGCCAGCGAGCTTGCGGTTTTATTACGCTCCGAGGGGGTAGAGCGAGTCGATGTGTGGGTTGCGGCGCGTGCATGCCGGTAGACGCGGTACGTATCGACCGCAAACATTCGCGCCGGTGTTCTTGCTCTCTTGCGCTCAGGTATCTAAGTCCGTCACGGAAAGAGCATTGGCTTCGATAAACTCGCGTCGCGGCTCAACTTGGTCTCCCATCAGCGTCGTGAAAATCTCATCCGCCGCCACAGCATCCTCGATACGAACTTGCAATAGGCTCCGTGACTCGGTATGCATTGTGGTTTCCCACAACTGGTCCGGGTTCATTTCGCCGAGCCCTTTGTAGCGTTGGATCTGCAATCCGTCGCGGAATTCTTCCAAAGTACGCTCAAACCCTTCTCTCATGCTGGCGATCGGATATGACTTACCGCCCATTTCCACCCTTGCGCCGTTCGCCAAGCTTGCGCCAAGGTGCACTGATAGCTCGACGAGCCGGTGGTACTCGCTGGACTTAAAGAAATCATGCGTGTAGATATCGGTGGCTTCGATGCCATGTTTGATCTTCTTAGCGATGACTCTCGTTGGCCGGTCGGGCGCCCGGTCGTATTGGGTACTATATGTACCTTGTGGGTCGGCTTGCTGTAGCTGTTGATCGAGGCGCGCACACCAGATGGCTAGCGATCCCGGGTCGGAAAGCTCTTCGCTGCCGAGCAGCGGGATGTCTCCGATACCCTTCAGTATTTCCTCGTTATGTGATCTCTGTAAACGGTTAAGCAACTCACGCCACACGAGGTATTCCTGCCCGATCCGATGGATGTCGTCTGATTTGAAAGCAGAAGGTGGTGTGTAGAACCGCGCGTCCCGTAACGCGTTCAACAGCAAATAGCTCAGAAACGATCGCTCATCTTTTATGTATTGCTCCTGCTTTCCCTTCTTTACCTTGTAAAGCGGCGGTTGAGCGATATACACGTGCCCCCGCTCCACTAGATCAAACATCTGCCTATAGAAAAACGTGAGCAACAAGGTCCGGATATGCGAGCCATCAATATCAGCATCGGTCATGATGATGATCCGGTGATACCGAAGCCTGTCTGGGTTATATTCTTCCCGGCCGATACCACACCCAAGGGCTATGATCAGCGTGCCCACCTCGGCCGATGCCAACATCTTGTCAAACCGGGCCTTCTCAACATTGAGTATCTTTCCCTTGAGCGGGAGGATAGCCTGAAAACGCCGGTCTCTGGCCTGCTTCGCCGATCCGCCAGCGGAATCGCCCTCGACCAGAAATATCTCCGATTGTTTTGGGTCCTTTTCTTGGCAATCGGCAAGTTTGCCGGGTAAGCCCGCGATATCCAATGCCGTCTTGCGCCTGGTTAGCTCCCGGGCTTTGCGCGCCGCTTCGCGGGCGCGGGCAGCATCAATGATTTTATCGGTAATGACCCTGGCCTCGTTCGGGCGCTCTAATAGAAACTCGTCGAGTTTCTCGGCGACGACGCTTTCCACGACACCCTTCACCTCACTCGACACCAACTTGTCTTTGGTTTGCGAAGAAAACTTCGGATCCCGTAGCTTCACTAAGAGCACCGCGGTTAGCCCCTCGCGAACATCATCGCCCGTAACGAGAATCTTAGCTTTTTGAAGCATTCCCTCCCGCTCCATGTATTGGTTAAATGTGCGTGTAATCCCTCCTTTAAACCCCGCTAGGTGAGTACCGCCGTCCCGCTGTGGAATGGTATTAGTAAAACAAAAGATATTCTCTTGATAGGAATCGTTCCACTGCATGGCGACGGCGACCTCGATTCCCTCGTGAGCGACACCGACAGTGATCACACTTGCGTGTAAGGGCGTCTTTTTCTTGTTCAAGTGCTCAACAAACGCCGAAATTCCTCCTTTGTATTGAAAACCATCCTTTCGTCCCGTGCGCTCGTCGACCAGATCGATCTTGACACCGGAATTAAGGAACGACAGCTCGCGTAGCCTTTTTGCTAAAATATCATAATGAAACTCTATATTCGAAAATACCTTCGGGCTCGGTTTAAATCTTATTTCCGTTCCACGGTGTATAGCACTTCCGAGGGCCCGGATAGGGGTTTTTGGTTCGCCATCCGTATATTCTTGATAAAAGCATTGCTGATCGCGGTGAATCGTCAAATTCAAGGACTCCGACAGCGCATTAACAACCGATACACCTACGCCGTGTAAGCCGCCTGCGATCTTGTAAGATTGATCATCAAATTTACCACCGGCGTGGAGGGTCGTCATGATGACTTCGGCTGCTGAACGTCCCTCTTCGATATGCAGGTCGACCGGGATACCACGGCCGTTATCTTTAACCGTGACCGATCCGTCATTATGAACACGGACATTAATTTCCGTGCAGTAGCCTGCTAACGCCTCATCGACACTGTTATCTACCACCTCGAATACCATGTGGTGGAGGCCTGTACCGTCATCGGTGTCGCCGATGTACATCCCTGGCCTTTTTCGTACAGCATCTAATCCCTTTAAAACCTTGATATTCGAGGAATCGTATCGTGCTGAGCTTTGCATGGCGGGTTGGCGGTACTTGTAAGGATAACAAGTTTATCACAGCCGCCCATGTTCCACGTGAAACCCCTATAGCTTATTCACAACCAAGCTTAAAGACACACCTTTCAAATTCTCATAGGCATAACGACATAGACGTTCGTCGAATCCCCGTCCGGCTTAATCACACAACTGCTACTCGTATCCTTAAACTCCAATCGCACCCGAGACGTTTTAATGGCTGCAAGCGCATCGATCAGATAGATAATGTTAAAACCGACTTCCAGTAGCTCATCGTTGTAGCTAACCTCGATCTGTTCCTCCGATTCCTCCCTCTCCGCGTTTTCACCGCATGAGCGTAATGTATCCCGATCGAGCGAGATGCGTACGCCCTTGAAACGGTCAGCACACAAGATGGCGCTACGCGCCAGCCCCTGTCGGAGCAGTTCGCGATCAGCGATCACGACCTTATTTGTGTTAAGCGGCAACACCCTCTCGTAGTCGGGATATCGCCCATCGATAAGCTTGGAAGTAAGCACGCCATTCGCTGTCTTTACCTGAAAGTGGTTGTCGCTAATCGATAGGTTGGCTTCGCCGTTGTCCCCATCAAGCATTTTGAGCAATTCAATAACCGCTTTTCTGGGTACGATGATTTGCATCGACTCTACTACAGCAGTCTCGGCTTCTATGTCCTTCAAGGCCAGCCGATGCCCATCCGTAGCCACTGCCCGGATCCGGCGCGCCCCAACCTCAAGCAACAGCCCGTTCAAATAATATCTGACATCCTGCTGGGCCATAGCAAAATGCGTTTCTTCCAAAAGTACCCTTAATTGTGGACTTGAAATATCAAAAATCGCTCGCGGAGAAAACGCGGTAAAGCTTGGAAATTCGGCTGCCGGCAGTGTTTGCAGCGTAAAACGGCTTCTGCCGGAACCAATGGCCGTCTGGCCACCCTGCCAGGAAATGTCGATTCGACACCCGGACGGCAGCGCCCGACAAATATCCAATAGCTTTCTTCCCGGAAGAGTTATCTCACCTGGCTCCGTTGCGCCTTGCTCGATAACGACAACAAGCTCGACCTCCATGTCGGTCGCCGAACACGACACAGAATCTTCACACGCGGACACCAGTACATGGCCTAGAATGGGAGTGGACTGATTTCGATCCAGGATACCACTCAAGTTTTGCAGCGGCGAAAGTAGCCTCTCACGCTCAATAGATAATTTCATAGGCTTGTATTAATTCCGCTATTAGTGCAAAGCAGTTTAATCGCAGAGATAAAAGCATTGGCTTAATAAACAGTAACTTAGATACGGATCTTTTGGTGGATATAGGGTTAACAACCGGCCGCACTTTCTGTGGATAAGGATGGTCAAGATGAAATGGAGACCACCGGCGCAGGGTTTGTTCACAGGGAGTTCACATCATGTGGTCAGGATCCTGTAAAGCGTTAAGTAATCGTCGTCGAAGTGTTGTTCGAGCTTGCGCAATTCAGATACTTTTCGGTATGCATGCAGAACGGTAGTATGGTCTCTACCGCCAAAAGCATCACCGATCTCCGGAAGGCTATGATTAGTCAACTCTTTCGATAATGCGATCGCGATTTGCCGAGGACGCGCGATGGAGCGATTGCGGCGGTGTGATACCAGGTCGGACACGCGTGTTTTGTAAAAGTCTGCCACGGTTTTCTGGATGTTATCAATTGTTACGAGCTTGTCGTGTAACGCAAGGAGGTCCTTTAACGCATCCTTTGCGAACTCCAGGGTTATGGGTCGTCCGGTAAATTGAGAGTTTGCAATGACACGATGCAGTGCGCCTTCGAGCTCCCTCACGTTGGAGCGAAAACGCTTCCCGATAAAAAAGGCAACCTCGGCAGAAAGTACAATGCGCGCCAATTCAGCCTTAATCATTAGAATTGCAACACGTGTTTCTAATTCCGGAGGTTCAATGGCAACCATCAAACCCCATCCAAAGCGCGATTTTAATCGTTCCTCAACGCCTTGGACCTCCTTCGGGTAACGATCACATGTTAGAACAATTTGTTGTTGGCCTTCGAGCAAGGCGTTAAAGGTATGGAAGAACTCCTCCTGAGAGCGTTCCTTGCCCGCGAAAAACTGAATGTCATCGATTAGCAAGGCATCGACGGATCGATAGAAATGCTTGAAATCGTTGATGGTATTGTGTTGTAGTGCCTTGACCATATCGGCCACGAAGCGCTCGGAGTGCAGGTACACGACGTTCGCATTTGGGCGCATCCGGCAAATCATGTTCCCGACCGCATGCATGCAGTGTGTCTTGCCAAGCCCGACTCCACCACAGATAAAAAGTGGATTGTATGCCGCTCCTGGATTCTCGGCGACCTGTAGGGACGCGGCCCGCGCAAGCTGGTTGGATTTGCCCTCGACGAAAGTTTCAAACGTAAAACCGGGTATTAGTCCACGGTTAATCGAGGCGCCCCGGTCGGTGCTTTTAGGCAAACACTGTGGTGTATTGCTTGCCTTGGTCCGCCCTGAATGGCTCCCGACCGAGAGCAAGACCTTCACGCCTTCGGCTTCTGCAAGATGAGTGACGAGGTCGACTATCCGCTCAAGGTACTTGTCTTTGATCCACTCGAGTACGAACCGGTTGGGGGCCAGCAACTTGAGATTACGGTCCTCTTCCACCGCGTGGAGAGGTCTAATCCAGGTGCTGAATTGTTGTGGTGGTAATTCGCACTCTAGTTTAGCGAGGCAGCGTTGCCACAGAGATTTCCCCATAGAACCTTCCTCTATATGTATTATGAAACGACACAGGAAGCTGAAAAGTTTATACCCGATTCACGGTGCTTAGCCATTAATGGAGAAAGATGGTGATTTGACAGAATAAGCTTATTCGTACAACATCTCACGCTTATTTTTATGCCCGCCATCCCGGTACTTTCTCATGAAGCGGACTTACCAACCCAGCAAAATCAAGCGCAAGAGGACGCACGGTTTCCGTGCTCGGATGAGAACCAAGGCCGGGCGGCTGGTGATCGGAGCCAGGCGGGCAAAAGGCCGTAAGCGATTGACGGCCTGACTGACAAGGGAGTGAGGGCCGCAGTATCCTTATCTGTGAGGACAGAGTCAAAGAGCGTCGGGATTTCCGGCGCCTTCTTTCGGCTCGATGTCAATCGAGCGACCGCTCCCTCATGGTGCTTGCGTGCCCAAATGGGTTGACTCGAGCCAGACTGGGTATCGCGGTTCCAAAAAAACAGGTTCGCCTTGCCGTAAAAAGGAATCGATTAAAACGACGGGTGCGCGAGTTCTTTCGCCACTACAAGTCAAAGCTCACCGGCTTCGATACGCTGGTCATAGTTCGTAAACCCGCGTGCGAGCTCACCGGAATACAGTTCCGTGATTTACTCGAATTCCATTGGGGCCGTATCGCGCGATGCAGAGAATTCTGATTTCCCTCATTAGGCAGTACACGAGGTTCGTGAGCCCGTTTATGGGGCGGCGCTGCCGCTTCCACCCGAGTTGTTCGCAGTATGCCGCGGAGGCGATCGCATTACACGGTTTAACGTGGGGACTTCGCTTGACTATAAAACGCCTATGCAATTGTCACCCGTTTCACCCCGGAGGGGTTGATCCGGTACCACGTGCTAAGGGTTAGGATAGATGGATAACGTTAGATTACTGATGATCGCGGGGTTATGCATTATTTCCCTGCTAATTTGGCAGGCTTGGCAGCGTGATTACGGTAGCCTCGAATCCCCATGGTCACGGTCAACAACCGGCGAGGCTACTGCGCCTAAGGGGACCGACGTTCCCAGCGTAGAGCACGGGAAGGAGTCTAGCGCAGCGGTTTCCGATCAAGAGGCCGAGCTGGGAGACGAGGAAGGTTCGTACGTCGGTGTCAGAACCGATGTTTTGGATCTCCGCATCAACAACATCGGAACGGTCATCGAAAAAGCGAAGCTGCGTAAATTTCCGGTGTCCGTGGACGCCCCTGACAAACCGGTTGTTTTGCTTGACCGGAGCGAATCGCTAACCTTCGTTGTGCAAGGGGGGTTAAGAAGCGCGGATGTGGCCCCGGATCATCACAGCGAATATCGAAGCGAACAAAGCGATTACGAGTTGGGAAACGCCGAGAATTCGCTAAAGGTCGCATTTACCTGGGGTCCGGTGCAAGGACTTACGGTACGGAAGATCTACACCTTCGAGCGCGGTAGCTATTTCATCAACTTGCGCTATGAAATTGCAAACGAGGGACCCAACCCTTGGGCCGGCCGGGTTTATGGGCAGCTTCAGCGCAGCCAATCAGAGTCGGGGGCCGGTTTAATTTATACCTATACCGGCGCCGCCATCTCGAGCGTGGAAAAGCGTTACGAGAAAATCGATTTCGATGACATGCAAGAAAAGCCTGTAGAACGCGATGTCTCTAACGGTTGGGCGGCGATGCTGCAACACTATTTCGTCGCCGCGCTAGTTCCCGATCCTAAGGAGACTTACCATTATTATTCGAAGATTTTGGACGACGGACAACGCTATCTGATCGGTCTCTATGGGCCGGAAGTGAGCGTCCCCTCCGGGGCAGATGATGCGATCGACATGGGCATTTACTTAGGCCCAAAGCTTCAGCATGTCCTCGAGAAGATTGCTCCCGGGCTTGAGCTCACGGTCGACTACGGCGTGCTATGGTTCATAGGCAAGCCGATTTTTTGGTTGTTGGAGAAGCTTCACCGCTTCATCGGCAACTGGGGTTGGGCCATCGTGTTTGTGACCGTCATTTTGAAAGTGATGTTTTTTCAATTATCCGCGGCGAGCTATCGCTCGATGGCGAAGATGAAGAAGCTCCAGCCCCGCTTGCAGGCGCTGCGGGAGCGTCACGAAGACGACCGCATGAAAATGAATCAAGCCGTCATGGAGCTTTACAAAGAAGAGAAGGTCAATCCCTTCGGTGGCTGCCTGCCAATCCTCGTGCAGATTCCGGTCTTTATCGCGTTATACTGGGTCTTGCTTGAAAGCGTGGAATTACGCCAAGCGACATTCGGATTTTGGATAAAAGACCTGTCCGCACCCGATCCGTATTTTGTTCTACCGGTGCTAATGGGCGTCACTATGCTTATACAATATAAGCTTAACCCGACCCCAATCGATCCCATGCAGCAGAAAGTTATGCAGCTTCTGCCCATCGTGCTTACCGTTTTTTTCTCGTTCTTCCCGTCGGGGTTGGTCCTCTATTGGCTTGCGAACAACGTACTGTCGATCGGACAGCAATGGTTGATCAACAGGCAATATGGCGAAGCGGCACACCCGGTTAAGACGGGTTAGAAGCGCGCCCGAGCATGCTTGTGCAGGGCGGTCCCGCTAATCTTCGTGCGCTTCCGGCATTGAGACTGCCGCCAGTCAGGTTGGTGCTGGCCTTGCCACGTGGTAGCCCCTGAACGGGATACAATAACCGCCATCGCCTCCCCGCCCGGACGGGGAGGTATCGGGATTGTGCGCATCTCGGGGCCATTGGCTCGTGCAATTGCCGGCAATATCGTTCGTCGGCCACTCTCGCCGCGCGTCGCGACCTATGCGCGCTTTGTTGGGACTGGCGGCGAAACGCTGGATCAAGGGATCGCTCTGCTTTACGAAGCACCACATTCTTATACCGGCGAAGACGTTTTAGAACTGCACGCTCATGGCAGCCCAGTCGCGCTGGACCTGCTGCTGCAAAAAGTATCGAGCCTCGGTGCCCGGCTGGCGCGCCCGGGAGAGTTTTCGGAACGCGCTTTCCTGAACGGCAAAATCGATCTCACTCAGGCCGAGGCCATCGCGGATCTCATCGATAGCGCGACGACCGAAGCCGCGCGCGCCGCTCTACGCTCTTTGGAAGGGGAGTTCTCGGCGCACGTGCGCGAGATCCTCAAGCAGCTCGTCGCGGTCCGGGCGCATCTAGAAGGGACGCTCGATTTCGCCGAGGATGAGATCGATGCGGTGGATACGGCGCGTTTGGGCGAGCAACTCGAGGGCGCGCTCCGTGCTACCGCCAGCTTGATAACGCAGGCGACACTCGGGCGAATGCTCACTGATGGCCTGCGGGTAGTGATCGCGGGCCCCGCGAATGTCGGCAAATCCAGTCTCTTGAACCGCTTGGCGCGCGAAGATTGCGCGATCGTGACTGCGGCGGCCGGTACCACGCGCGATGCGATTCATGTCGAGATCAGCCTCGGCGGGTTGCCGTTCCATTTCACCGATACCGCGGGCTTGCGCGCCACATCCGACCCGGTTGAAAGCGAGGGGATCCGGCGCACCCGAGCGGCGCTCGCGCAAGCAGATCACGTGCTCTTCGTGCTTGACGCGAGCGATCCCGGAGCCCGCGATCCCGGCGATGAAATCGAGGGGCTTTCCGCAGGCGCGCGCCTGACCTGGGTACACAACAAGATCGACCTCATCGGCGTGCAGCCGGCCGTGCGCGCTAGCCCCAGCGGCGATGCGGTCTACCTCTCGGCGAAGACGGGCGCCGGCGTGGCGCTCCTCGAGCAGTATCTAAAGAGCCGCGTGGATTACCACGAAGCCCCTGTCGGCGCCTTCAGTGCGCGCAAGCGCCATGTCGATGCCCTCCGGCGAGTACAGGCGTGCGTACAAGAGGCCCAAAAGACGTTCCTCGCCGCGTGCGGACCGGAGCTCGTGGCGGAACACCTGCGCCTGGCCCAGCAAGCCTTGAGCGAAATCACCGGCGATTTTACTAGCGAAGACCTTTTGGGCGAAATTTTTTCTACGTTTTGCGTCGGGAAATAGCGGATCGCTTAAGGCGTGGTATGCTGCGCGAGAACCCGCGTGTTTGACAGCTAATAGGTCGAGTCGTATCTTCTCTTTTGAAGAAAAAAGCCTTTTAAAATCCCTATTCCCTGCCCATCCGGGCAGGCCAGTCGTTGCGAATGTCACCGATTACCCGAGCGAACGAAAGAAACCGGGTCGTCATCGAGGAGGTCAAGCCCGAGATCGACGCCGGCCGCTTTGCGATCAAACGCACGCTGGGCGAGCGGGTGGTGGTGGAAGCCGATGTCTACACGGACGGCCATGACGCGATCGCTTGCATGCTGCGCTATCGCAGAGCGGATGGTCCCCAATGGAGCGAAGTGCCGATGCAGCCACTGGGCAACGATCGGTGGCGAGGCGAATTCACCGTGACCGAGCTCGGCTGCTACCGATATACCGTGATGGGGTGGATCGATCCCTTCGCGTCTTGGCGGCAAGATCTAATAAAGCGCGTTCTGCAGGAGGATATTGCCCTTGCTCTTCTCATCGGAGCCGATCGGATCGAAGATGCTGCCGCACGGGCGAAAGGGAGCCATACCAAACGGCTCAAGGAAATCGCGGCGGCCCTCCGGAGCGCGGGCGACGTAGAAGAGGGGCGTGCCTTGGCGACTGATCCGGATCTCAATAAGCTGATGGCCCGCTATCCCGATCGTCGCTTCGCGACCCACCATCCGCGCGAGCTCGAGGTGGTGGTGGATCGGGAACGGGCGCGTTTCAGCACCTGGTACGAACTGTTTCCCCGCTCCTGCGCCGATACTCCGGGGCGGCACGGCACATTCCGCGATCTGGAGGCTCGCTTACCCTACATCGCGGAGATGGGTTTCGATGTGCTCTATCTGCCGCCTATCCACCCGATCGGCCGCACGAAACGTAAAGGCCGCAATAATACGCTTACAGCCACTCCGCGCGATCCCGGCAGCCCTTGGGCCATCGGTAGCGAAGAAGGCGGTCATAAGGCGACCCATCCCGAGCTCGGGACGCTGGAGGATTTTCGGCGGTTTTTAGAGACGGCACGAGGATACGACATCGAGATCGCGCTCGATATTGCGTTCCAATGCTCACCGGACCACCCCTATGTCCGCGAGAGACCGGAGTGGTTTCGCCAGCGGCCCGATGGCACGATTCAATACGCGGAGAATCCCCCCAAGCTCTACGAGGATATCTATTCCTTCGATTTCGAGACCGGTGACCGCCGCGCGCTCTTCGATGAGCTGAAAAGCATTGTAACGTTTTGGATCGAAGCCGGGGTCCGGATCTTCCGCGTCGACAATCCGCACACCAAGCCGTTCTCGCTTTGGGAGGAGCTCATCGCCGAAGCCAAAGCGGTCCATCCCGAGGTGCTTTTTTTATCCGAGGCATTCACGCGGCCCAAGCCCATGCATCGGCTCGCCAAGCTCGGATTTACCCAGTCCTACACCTACTTTGCCTGGCGCAATACCAAGCAGGAGATCACGGATTATTTCACCGAGCTCACCCAGACCGATACTCGGGAATACTTTCGCCCGAGCCTCTGGCCCAACACCCCGGACATCTTGACCGAGACCCTGCAATTCGGCGGGCGGCCTGCGTTCATGGTTCGCCTGGTACTGGCCGCGACGCTCGGCGCGAGCTACGGGATCTATGGTCCGCCGTTCGAACTATTGGAGCACACCGCGCGGGAGCCGGGATCCGAGGAATACCTGGATTCGGAAAAGTACGCGATCCGGCATTGGGATCTCGACCGCGCGGAGAGCCTCAAGAATTTCATCACTCGCGTCAATCGCATCCGCAAGGGCCATCGCGCCTTGCAGTCCGACTGGACTCTGCGCTTCCATGCGATCGACAATGCAGAGCTCATCGCCTACAGCAAGCGCGGCGAAGAGGCAGTCGAGATCGTCTTGGTGGTCGTGAATCTCGACCCTCGTCACACTCAAGCGGGGTGGTTGCGGCTGCCGCTCGAGGACCTGGACATCGATCCGGACCGGCCCTATCAGGTCTATGATCTCCTGAGCGATGCCCATTACCTCTGGCACGGCGCGGGCAATTACATTGAGCTCAATCCCAGCATCGTCCCGGCGCACATTTTTCTTGTGCGCCGTCATGTCCGGAGCGAGCAGGACTTCGATTACTTCATGTAAGTTACCATAAATGCTCGCAATCCCGTCCCCATCCGAGGCCTTGGGAGACGATCCGCTCTGGTACAAGGATGCGGTCATCTATCAGCTGCATGTCAAGGCGTTCTACGACGGCTGCCAGGACGGCGTCGGAGATTTTGCCGGATTGACGGAGAAGCTCCATTACCTCCACGAGCTCGGCGTCACCGCGATTTGGCTGATGCCGTTTTATCCCTCGCCGATGCGCGACGACGGCTACGACATTGCCGACTTCCGCAACGTTCATCCTGCCTATGGCAGCCTCAAGGACTTTCGAACTTTCGTGCGCGAGGCACATCGCTCGGGTCTGCGCGTAATCACGGAGCTGGTGATCAACCATACCTCGGACCAGCATCCGTGGTTCCAGGCCGCGCGCCGCGCCCGGCCGCAATCCGTCAAACGCGATTACTATGTTTGGAGCGACAGCGACAAGCTATTGCCGGAGACGCGCATCATCTTCACCGACGCGGAAACCTCCAACTGGGCCTGGGATCCGCTCGCGCGCGGCTACTATTGGCACCGCTTCTTCACTCACCAGCCGGATCTCAATTTCAGCAATCCGCACGTGGTGCGTGCGGTAACTCGGATCATGCGTTTTTGGTTGGATATGGGCGTAGACGGTTTGCGCCTGGATGCCATCCCCTACCTGTGCGTATGCGAAGGAACCAGCAATGAAAACCTTCCGGAAACCCACGCGGTGATCAAGCAGATGCGAGCGGTCGTGGACCGCCATTACCGCAACCGGATGTTTCTCGCCGAGGCCAACCAGTGGCCCGAGGACGTGCGGGATTATTTCGGCGAAGGCGACGAATGCCATATGGCCTATCACTTTCCTCTCATGCCGCGCATGTATATGGCGATCGCTCAAGAAGACCGTCACCCCATCGTCGAGATCCTGGGCCAGACCCCCGAGATCCCGGGGCCCTGCCAGTGGGCGATTTTCTTGCGCAACCATGACGAGCTCACGCTCGAGATGGTGACCGATCGCGAGCGTGATTATATGTACCAAGCCTACGCTGCCGATCCGCGCATGCGCGTGAATCTTGGGATCCGCCGCCGGCTCGCGCCGCTCATGGACAACGATCCCGACAAGATCAAGCTCATGAACAGCCTGCTGCTGTCCATGCCCGGCACGCCGATCATTTACTACGGCGACGAGATCGGGATGGGAGATAATATTTTCCTGGGCGATCGCAACGGCGTGCGTACCCCGATGCAATGGAGTCCGGATCGCAACGGCGGTTTCTCCCAAGTCGATCCCCAGCGCCTCTACCTGCCTCCCATCATGGATACCGTCTACGGTTATCAGGGCGTCAATGTCGAGGCGCAGCGGCGCGATCCGTCGTCGCTGCTCAATTGGATGCGGCGTCTGCTCACCGTGCGCAAGGCGCACAGGAGCTTCGGGCGCGGGACGTTGCAATTCTGTTATCCGGGAAATCGCAAGATCCTCGCCTATCTGAGGGAGTTTGAAGGTGAGACTCTCCTGTGCGTTGCCAACCTGGCACGTTCGGCGCAACCGGTGGAATTGGACCTTGCGGCCTATCAAGGCCGGGTTCCGGTGGAGATGCTCGGAAGAACATCCTTCCCCCCTATTGGCGCGCCGCCTTATTTTTTGACCCTGCCGGGCTATGGTTTTTACTGGTTTCGCTTGGCTGAAGAGGCCGAAGCGCCCCCTTGGCACAAGGATCTGCTCCCGCCTCGTGAGCTTCCGGTCATGGTGCTATTTTCCGGCTGGCGCAGCTTCTTTCCGGAACAGCTGGAACCTGCGCGGCGGTCGATGGCAGAGAAGCTACGCCGGGCGTTGGAGAGGGAGATCCTTCCCGGCTTCATCGTAGGCCAACGCTGGTTCGCGGCGAAGGGAGAGCACATCGAGCGGGTCGAAGTGCGCGAGTACGTGCCTTGGTCGAAAGACCGAGATCATGGGCTCCTGACTCGAGTCGATGTCCATCTCGCCGGCCTTGCGCAGCAGAGCTATTTTTTGCCGCTGGCCATCGCTTGGGAAACCGAAGAGCAAGGACCCGCGCTCGCGCCCTACGTGCTGGCTAAGGTCCGCCAACAGGCCCGCATCGGGATGCTGTGCGATGCGCTGGCCGATCCTGCTTTCTGCGAAACCTTGGTCGCCGCCATGGGGCAGAATGTCGAGCTGCCTTGGGGTCAAGGGCGTCTCAGGTTCTCGTGCACCGCGGCCTTTGGGGTGCTCGCCGGGGAGACGGCCTTGCGCGAGATCAGGCTTCCGGCCATGGCCGGGACTAACACCACCGCGATCTTAGGGGAGCGCTTGTTCTTGAAGGTCTACCGCCGCCTGCAAAGCGGTACCAACATGGAGCTCGAGATCGGACGCTTTCTCACCGAGGTCTCCCCGTTTGCCCATGTGGCTCCGTTGGTAGGTGCGGTGGAGTACCAGGATGCCGATGGAAAAAGCTATACCCTTGCCTTATTGCAAGGCGCGGTCGCGAATCAAGGAGACGCCTGGACGTACACGCTCGATTATCTGGAGCGTTATCTCGAGGGCGCCCGATTGCAAGCTCCCGAAACGGGCGCGGCCCAGGTTGAGGAAGTTCACGGTCCGTATTTACTGATGATGCGCACCTTGGGCCGCCGGACCGGCGAGCTGCACCAGGCGTTCGCTAAACCGAGCGGCGATAGCGCGTTCGATCCGGAACCGATCCAGCGCCTGCATATCCGCGCTTGGGGCGCGCGCGTTCGCGCCGACCTCCTCGCTACACTCAAGCTGCTGCGACGCCATCGCGCACTTATACCCGAATCGTTACACGCCGCGTGCGGCTCGCTTTTCGAGGCCCGGAAACGGCTCGTCGATCACATCGCGACCTTGGCGCGTAGCGTTCCAAGCGCAGTCAAGACTCGCTATCACGGCGACTACCATCTCGGGCAAGTGCTGCTGGCGGAGAACGACTTTATCATCGTCGATTTCGAGGGCGAGCCGGCGCGCCCAGTCCAGGAGCGGCGGGCCAAGCACTCGCCGTTGCGCGACGTGGCGGGTATGTTGCGCTCGTTTGACTACGCGGCGCAGGCGGTGTTCAAGCGCCTCGCGGCGGATGGCGAGGACGCGGGTCTACTCGGCCGCCTGGTTGAGGCGTGGGAACGGAGCGCGAAAGACGCATTCTTAGCGGGATATAAAGCGGGGATAGGGGGTTGCCCCTCGTATCCCAATGTTCCCGACCACGCACATGCCTTGCTCGATCTCTTCACGCTGGAGAAAGCCCTCTATGAGCTCCGCTACGAGCTTGAGAACCGGCCCGAGTGGATCGACATTCCGCTCCGTGGCTTGCTCAGAGTGGTGCGCGAGGACGCTAGGGAAGAATCGAAAGCACCTGAACCGCATGACTAGCGGCTTGATCGAGTGAATTCGAGGAATCGGCATGCCGGCGTAAACTTAGCCGACGACGCTCCCGATCCCCTCTAGCAGGCAGCGCTCGACCGGTCGTGCCAAGCGCTTGGCCTTATCGGCAGCGCAGTCTCTAAGCATGTTGATAAAACCCCGACGCCACGCCGTAATGTCGTTTGTCCTGAGCACGCGCATGCTGTTTTCCCAGCGTCGGCTGCGCTCGCTCATTGGCATCTCGATAGCCCTAGCGATCCCCTCAGCCACATCATCGATCTCGTAGGGATTCACCAGTATCGCGTCCTTCAGTTCACGCGCAGCCCCCGCGAGCTTGGATAACACCAGCGCTCCGGGATCTCCGGGGTCTTGTGCCGCGATGAATTCTTTCGCCACCAAGTTCATGCCGTCCCGCAGCGAGGTGACTAAACCAACCCTGCTTAAGGCAAGAAACCCAAGAACGGTGGAGCGGGCAAATCCCTTATTGATGTAACGCAATGGGACCCAGTCGTAATCCGAGTAGCGGCCGTTTATCTCTCCTGCCAAGGCCTCCAGAGTACGGCGGAGCGCCTGGTATTCGGGCACGTCGGCTCGCGAGGGCTCGGCGATCTGCATAAATACGACGTGTTTGTGGTGATCGGAGTAACGCTCTAACAGGCGGCCATAAGCGCGAAAGCGCTCCACCAGCCCCTTGGAGTAATCTAGGCGGTCGACTCCTGTGATTAACCTGCGGCTGACTAAGCTCCTGAGCAAGCGTCGGCCATAGAGAGCATTGCGCCCTCTCGCCGCTTGGCTCATCACCTCATCGACGTCGATACCGATGGGAAACACGCCTGTGTAGCTGCGTGCCCCCCGCACCGACACCGCGCCGTCCGGGTGAATCGTGGCCCCGAGCCCATCTTCGGCCGCGTGTAGGAACGCCTTCAGGTCTAGCTCCGTTTGAAACGCGAGCAGATCGTAGGCGCAGAGACAGCGCAACAAATCCTCGTGCCCAGGCAGGGTCCGCAGGACGTCATAGGGTGGGAATGGGATATGGAGAAAAAACCCGATGGGTTGGGAAACCCCAAATCGCCGTAGCTCCGACGCCATGCGGATAAAATGATAGTCGTGCACCCAAACGATGTCTTCGGCGTCGAGGAGTGAGACCAGTGTCTTGGCGAACTGCTTATTGACGCGCTCATAGGCTGACAGGTCTTGGCGCTGAAAGTCGACCCGGTGCAGCTGGATGTGAAATAAGGGCCAAAGCACCCGGTTGGCATAACCTCTGTAGTAACCGCGATAATCGCGGGTCGATAACGGCAAAGTCGCAAACGAAATCCCATCCTGCTCCAGAGTGTGGACTCTGACGGGGACATCGTCTGCGACCTCGCCGCTCCAGCCAAACCACAGCCCGCCTGATTCGTTCAAAGCCGCCATGATGCCGACCGCAAGGCCACCCGGCGCCCTACGCCCGGTTCGGGGCACAGCCACGCGGTTGGAGACGATCACCAAACGGCCCAAAATGCTTCCTCCACGCGTTCTCTTGTCGCAGCAGTCGTTTTCATAGCCTAGACGGATCTCTCTTTATAGGGCGCATCGGCCGCCCGGTCAACCGCATCCGCTGTTCCATGCGATTACCGATGGCCAAAGATCTACCCTTTATAGGATCGAATCGCTTCGATTTGAACCTTGGCTAGCCCTGCATCCTTCATCCCGAGCCGTATGGCGGCCGCACGCGAGAGATCGATAACCCGCCCCTTTACGTAGGGCCCACGATCGTTGATCTTAACCTTGACCGACTTGCCGTTTGTGACGTTGGTCACCGCGATCTTGATTCCTAACGGCAGGGTTCGATGCGCTGCGGTAAGTCCGTTTTGGTTGAAGACCTCGCCGTTCGCGGTCTCTTTGCCGTGGAATCCCGGTCCGTACCAGGACGCGATGCCCACTTGCTCGAAGGCCGGAGCCTTGTGAGCCATGCCCTTGGCGGCCGCCCATCCCACACTGAACAATGCAAGAGTGGCAGGAACCAGCATCGCACTGGGCAGTAGGCGATAGCAAGCTTGTAATTCCGACATACCTTTGTTCTCCTGTTAGGTCTCTGCCAGTGGAGGCAACAAGGCTTGTGCCAGACCCGGGATCTGGCACTTAAGTCATTGATGCAGTGGTTTAATTCTGGGGCGCTACTTCGAGGGCCGGAGGCGGTCGATCGGCAAGGATTACCTGCCGCCCAGCAATCATTACCTGGGCAGATCGAGCACCCTCGTCACGCCGGGGAGCGACACCGATAAGCCAATCAGCAGGATTTTCCGATTCCTCGTCCCATGGTTTACAATTCGAAATCCTCATGCCGTCAAGTACCGCCCATGCCGATCGCGCACTAGCGCACAGCCGCAACGCACCATGCCCCATGCATTGATAGTCGATGACGACCTGGACGCGCTCGCAGGCCTCGCGGAGCTCGTCGGTCGGCAGGGGTTTACCACAGACGCGGCGAGCAGCTTGGGGGAGGCGCGCGACAAGATGTCCGGGAGGCGTCCCGATGTTGTGCTGCTCGATCTCGTGCTGCCGGACGGTAACGGGATGGATCTCTTTCAGGACATCGAATCCCGCAGCACGACGGAGGTGGTTCTGATTACGGGCCGTGCGAGCCTCGAGACGGCCGTCGAGGCCCTGCGGCTCGGAGCCGCCGATTACCTGACCAAGCCTGTCAACCTCAAGCACCTGAAAAACGTCTTGTCCCGGGTCGTCGCCCGCCCGGCCGATCTCAAGGCAGAGATCGACGAGTTGCGAGGTGATCTCCGCAGCCTCGGCCGCTTTGGCCGTTTGATCGGCGTGTCGCGGGCGATGCAAAAGGTCTACGACCAAATCGCCCGCGTGGCGCCGACGGCCGCGACCGTTCTGATCACGGGGGAGAGCGGCACCGGCAAGGAACTCGTCGCGGATACGGTCCACGGCCTGAGCCGCCGCAGGAAAGAGGCGTTCCTCCCGATCAATTGCGGTGCAATACAGGCGCAACTGATCGAAAGCGAACTGTTCGGTCATGAAAAGGGGAGCTTTACCGGAGCGACGCGCGAGCACAGAGGCTACTTCGAGCAGGCCGACGGCGGCACCCTGTTCCTCGATGAAATTACGGAGATGCCGTCCGAGCTCCAGGTCAAGCTGTTGAGAGTCCTCGAGACCGGCACGTTCATGCGTGTAGGTGCCGACAAGCAGATCGAGACCGACGTGCGCTTGATCGCCGCGACGAACCGCAATCCCGAAGAAGCCGTAGCCGAAGGCAAGCTGCGCGAAGACCTGCTCTACCGCCTGCAAGTCTTTCCTCTCCAAATGCCGCCGCTGCGCGAGCGGGGTGACGATATCGAGCTGCTCGCCAACTATTTCCTGGGCGAGATGAACCGCATGGAGTCGACCCACAAGACCTTTAGCCCGGAGGCCTTGGAGCAGCTTAGTCGTTATCCCTGGCCGGGGAATATCCGCGAGCTGAAAAACGCCATCCATCGGACGTTCATCATGGCGGACGATGTGATCGATGTGCATTCCCTACCTCAGGATCTCGGAGCACCGTGCGCTGCGTCCGGTAAGTCCCTAAATGTTCATGTGGGCAAGAGCCTCAAGGAGGCCGAGAAGTCACTGATCCTCGCCACTCTCCAGCACTGCGGCGGCAGTAAGCAGGAGACTGCGAGGATGCTTGCTATCAGCTTGAAGACCTTGTACAACCGTCTGAAGGACTACGGGGTCGAATAAGGCCGCCCGCGCTACGCGCTACGATTCGCGGCAACCTCATACCCCTCTCGCGCTGACCTCGCGCGAGCGGTGGCCGTTTCGTTGCCGTAGTCTAAAAGCCAGGATCATCAACAAGATCCCCAAAAGGATCGAATAGGCCCCGATAATCCATAAAACGGCGAGCGCTCCGGCGCCCGGGAATCCCACGAGGAGCGCCCCGAATACCACCGATGCGATACCGCTCAGTCCAAGCAGCCATTCCCCTTCGATCTCCTTACGCAGCTGCACGGCGGCGACGATCTCGAAGATACCGGTGACGATGGCCCAGGCTGCAATGATATACAGCAGCGCTAAGGCCGTGATCCCGGGCCAGATGAAGGCCATTATCCCGACGATGATCCCTGCAATCCCCTGAAAGAGAAAGAGCCACCAGCGTTTCTCGCGTTTGTCCGAGCGCACGGTTGAAACCATCGTGCATACTCCGTCAAGCAGCGTATAAACGCCGAACATGAGCACCAAAGCGAACAAAGAAATCCCCGGCCAGACGAAAATGGCCGCACCGAAGAGCAGCGCGCAAAGACCTCGCAGGCCCATCGCCCACCAGTTGCGTGCCAGTGTATCTGTCATATAAATCATGCTATTTCCTCCTATTCAGGGTCTTGCCGCTCATGCGAGTCGAGCCAACCGCGCTTGCGTGCTAGCCGGCACCTTGTTGTTTCCTCGCTACTCGACTGGAGTCTTGCACACCGCGAGGCATACCCTCCTTGGCACGCCTCAGGATAGGAAACATTTACGGAGCAATCGGGGTGCGTGCGACGACCGGTGTTCGCGGGGTGCCGATGATCCCGCCACAACCGGCCGCGGCGGCACCGATGAGGAGCGCAAGGAATCCCCAGATAGACGCCTTCGCTACGGCGTCGGCTGTCGTATCCGCCATCTGGCGGGCTTGCTGATTCGCTTCGACCGTGGCGCGCTCGTAGGTCCTGATCCAATTGTCTACGGTGCGCGTTGCCTCCTCGCGGCTCATATCGGTCCGCGCCATTAGGACATTCACGACTTCCTCGCGATCTACTTCGGAGGCTACTGCTTCGCCTTGACGGATCAGGCGGCCCAATAACGAATCTATTTCTTGATCGCTCATTGCCCCGCCGGATACTTGCTCCGCGCGCTGCTCCAGCGCCTCGGGCTGCAGATCGGGGTTGCCGGTTTGACGCAATAACTGCCGCGCTTCCTGCCTAATGTTCTCCCAGGAGAGATCCGCTTCCGATGCGACAGCCTCGGCTACCTGGGGGGCCACCGCTGCGACGCCGCCGCTGATCATATTGAACGTGCCCCCGATCAAGCCTCCCACGACGGTCCCGAGAAAGTAAAAGACTACCAAGGTCGAGAGACCCCAGGCCAGTAAGCCGTGGAGCATCCCGTCTAC
>JBOIDF010000018.1:0-46451 GCA_050740455.1 Gammaproteobacteria bacterium
ATCGAGTCGAATGACACCGACGAAGGCCGGTATCAAAATCGCCGTGTCGACTTTATCGTCACCTCAAAATAGTTTTTTGAGAGGACACAAAGTCAACCGATAGATCTCCCCTTCACACTCGAAGGGGAGAAGGAATGCCGGTGCAACGGCCGATCGCTCGGTTGAGGGGCGGCGGTGTGCTAAGAGTTTGTGAAAAAACCGTCGCGAGCGAAGGGAGGTCGCGTTCCGCCGGAGCGCAGGAACCGGAGTGTATATTGAAATACATGAGGATTCCGAGCACCGCCGGAACGCGAGATCCCGAGCGTAGTAGGTTTTTTTCACAAACTCTAGCAACTTAAGGTCTTCGACGAGAAAGGGAGGGATTTGCCATGATGAACAAGCTCGCGGCGGAATTGATCGGCACCTTCTGGCTGGTATTCGGCGGCTGCGGGAGCGCGGTGCTCGCCGCCGCGTTTCCGGAGGTGGGTATTGGACTCCTGGGTGTATCCTTCGCTTTCGGATTGACCGTCCTCACGATGGCGTATGCCATTGGCCACATCTCCGGCTGCCACCTCAACCCGGCGGTCTCGGTGGGTTTGTGGGTCGGTGGACGGTTTCCGGCCGCGCACCTGGGACCGTATCTGGTTGCGCAGGTGCTGGGAGCGGTCGCGGGTGCCGCGGTTTTGTATCTGATCGCGACGGGCAAGGCGGGTTTCGAGTTGGGCGGGTTCGCCTCGAACGGCTATGGCGAACACTCACCGGGCGGATACTCGCTCGCGGCGGCACTGGTGGCCGAGGTCACGCTGACGTTGATGTTCTTGATTATTATCCTCGGCTCGACGGACCCTCGCGCCCCGCAGGGGTTTGCCCCGATCGCCATCGGGCTGGGGCTGACGCTCATCCACCTGATCGGCATCCCCGTGACCAATCTATCCGTCAATCCGGCGCGTAGCACCGGGCCCGCCCTCTTTGTCGGCGGGTGGGCCATCGAGCAGCTTTGGCTCTTCTGGGTGGCTCCCATCGCGGGTGCGGTCGGGGCCGGCATCGTCTACCGGATCGTCGGGCGAAGCGACTAGTGGCCTCGCCTCGCGCCGCTGCCCTGCCATGCGCTCGACCTTGGCATAGAAGCGCTGATTGCCCAAGCGCTGGCTAGGGCGCATCAGCGTGAGCCGGATGTCGCGGAGGGCGTCGTCATCGAGACGTCGCCGGAACAGGTAGGCCATTCGCCGCGCACCGTCGGCCGCGCCAAGCGCAACCGAGTTCAGGTACCGCAGCCGCGCAACGCTCCAGCTGACCGGACCACCTTTCCGCCTGCCAATCAGAACCACCGTCATGCCAGCGGAAGCTGGCATCCAGGAAAGCGGCGTAAGTCCTGGATACCTGCTTTCGCAAGTATGACAATCTATAGCGCTGCGAACCGCAAATTCAACACTACCAAAATGTAAATGAATTCGAGAAATGCACTAAGAAGCAAACAATCCGTGGACAAAGAAATACCGAACATACCCGGTGTCGCCGCACCGCCGCCGCTCATCTATGCGGGCGGTTTCGCACTCGGCTATCCCGTCGAGAATTTTTTGCCGGCTGCGTTGTTCCCGGAGTTTATGAGCGCATTTGTCGGCTGGTCCTTGATCGCTTTTGGCGTGCTGATAGCCGCGTTTGCACTTTCGGGCTTCCGCCGCGCACGCACGCCGGTTAACCCGTTTGCGCAAACGACGGCCTTAGTGACCGGCGGAGCATTTCGATTTTCCCGTAATCCGCTGTATCTTGCGCTGACAGTGATTTATCTCGGCGCGGCTGGGCTTTTGAATTCGCTTTGGCCCGTGTTGTTGCTACCCGCTGTCCTATGGTTCATGCACTGGGGTGTCATAATTCGAGAAGAATGCTATCTAGAAAGAAGATTTGGTCGCGCCTACCAGGAGTATAAGGCGCGGGTAAGGCGATGGCTGTGATCCTGAATGCAATAAAGTAATGAACACCCTGGTCCCGATCTTCACCTTCAGCTTGCTCGCTGGGCTCGTGAGCGTCCTGGCGGCCGCGGGATTTTTGCTGGTCCCCGACCGCGTGCGTGCGCAACTGTTGCCGCATCTGGTGAGCCTCGCGACCGGGGCTTTGCTGGGAGCGGCGTTTCTCGGGTTGCTCCCGGAAGCCCTAGAAGCGGTGGAGCGCGAAGACGCCCATTTGATTACCTTGTGCGTCTTGTTCGGACTGGTATTGTTCTTCCTTCTCGAGAAGATGGTCATTTGGCGTCACTGCCACCAGGAGCACTGCGAGCGGCATAGCGACTCTCCGAATGACGCCCGCGGGCTTGCGGCCGGGACGCTGATATTGCTCGGCGACGGAATCCACAATTTCGTCGACGGGATCCTGATCGCTACCGCGTTTCTCGCCGACTACAAGCTGGGTGTGTTGACGAGCCTGGCGGTCGTCGCGCATGAGATCCCCCAAGAAGTCGGGGACTTCGCGATCCTTCTGCAAAGCGGTTACACCCGCCGGCAGGCCTTTGGGTATAACCTCGCGGTGAGCCTCGCGACCGTGGCCGGCGCTTTGGTTGCGTGGGTCAGTCTTGCGAGCATCACCGCGGCCCTCCCTTATGTGCTGGCGGTCGCGGCCGCGAGTTTTATCTACGTCGCGGTGGCCGATCTGATACCCGGCCTGCATCAACGCACCGAGGTGCGCGAGTCGATGCAGCAGGTTTTTCTCATGAGCGCCGGGATCGGTCTCGTTTACGGATTAGGCACGATGCTTCATTAGCAAGAAAGCTTGGGCGGCGAATGACGGGCATCGCTCTTGAATATCGCCGCCTCGCCCTTATCTGAAAAGCAACCTTGATTTCAAGGAGAATTGCATAATGCGTGCGGACAAGCTGACGACCAAATTCCAAGGAGCCTTGGCGGATGCTCAAAGCCTCGCCGTCGGCCGCGATCATCAATTCATCGAGCCGCTGCATGTCATGGCCGCGCTGCTCCATCAGGAAGACGGAACGGTGCGGCATCTCCTCGGCCAAGCAGGGGTCAATGTCGACGCCCTAAGCGCACGGCTGGATGACGCCCTGGAGAGCTTGCCTCGGGTCGAAGGTACGGGCGGCGATGTCCACGTCTCGCGCGAGCTTGAGCGGCTTTTGAATCTCACCGACAAACTGGCGCAACAACGCAAGGATCAGTACATCGCCAGCGAGCTGTGGGTGCTGGCGGCGCTAGAGGGCCGCGGTCAGCTAGGTGATCTATTGCGGGCGGCAGGCGCGGACAAGCGGCGCCTGAGCGAAGCCATCGATCGCTTGCGCGGGGGGCAGAAGGTAGAGGATCCGGGCGCCGAGCAACAACGCCAGGCGCTCGAGCGCTACACGATCGACTTGACCGCGCGCGCAACGGACGGCAAGCTGGATCCGGTCATCGGACGCGATGACGAGATCCGCAGAACCATTCAGGTATTACAGCGCCGCACCAAGAATAACCCCGTTTTGATCGGTGAGCCGGGCGTGGGCAAGACGGCGATCGTCGAAGGCCTGGCGCAGCGCATCGTGAACGGCGAGGTGCCGGAAGGACTCAAGGGCAAGCGGGTGTTGGCGCTCGATCTCGGCGCCCTCATCGCCGGCGCCAAATATCGCGGGGAATTCGAGGAGCGGCTCAAGGCGGTGCTCAAGGATCTGGCCAAACAAGAAGGTCAGATTATTCTCTTTATCGACGAATTGCACACCATGGTCGGCGCCGGCAAGGCCGAGGGCGCCATGGATGCCGGCAACATGCTCAAGCCGGCGCTCGCGCGCGGCGAGCTTCACTGTGTCGGCGCGACGACCTTGGATGAGTATCGAAAGTACGTCGAGAAGGACGCGGCCTTGGAACGCCGCTTTCAGAAGATCCTGGTCGGTGAGCCGAGCGCCGAAGACACCATCGCTATATTACGCGGACTCAAGGAACGCTACGAAGTACACCACGGCGTGCAGATCACCGATCCCGCGATTGTCGCCGCGGCTACTCTGTCGCACCGGTATATCACCGATCGGCAGTTACCGGACAAGGCCATCGACCTCATCGACGAAGCCGCAAGCCGCATCAGTATCGAGATCGACTCGAAGCCCGAAGAAATGGACCGGCTCGAACGCAGGTTAATCCAACTAAAAATTGAACGCGAGGCCTTGAAAAAAGAGGCCGATGCGGCCTCGAAGAAGCGGTTCGATAACTTGGAGGCCGCAATAGCAAAGCTCGAGCGGGACTACAGCGATCTCGAAGAGGTTTGGAAAGCGGAAAAGGCGCGCTTGCAAGGCACGCATACGGTGAAGGAACGGCTCGAGCAGGCGCGGCTTGAGTTCGAGAACGCCCGGCGTGGGGGTGATCTCGCGCGCATGTCGGAACTGCAATATGGGCGTATCCCCGAACTTACCAAGCAGCTCGAGCAGGCGGCGAATGCGGAGACGCAAGCAATGACACTGCTGCGTGACAAAGTCACCGAGGAGGAGATCGCCGAGGTGGTTTCCAAATGGACCGGGGTCCCGGTGTCCAGGATGCTCGAGGGGGAACGCGAGAAGCTGATGCGCATGGAAGAAGCCTTGCACCGGCGGGTCGTCGGTCAGGACCAGGCCGTGACGCTGGTCGCCGACGCCATCCGCCGGGCGCGGGCGGGGATCGCCGATCCCAACCGCCCCTACGGTTCCTTCTTGTTCCTGGGGCCGACGGGAATAGGTAAGACGGAACTGTGCAAGGCCTTGGCCGAATTCCTGTTCGATACCGGAGAGGCGATGGTGCGCATCGATATGTCCGAGTACCTGGAGAAACATACGGTGGCGCGTCTCATCGGGGCGCCGCCCGGTTATGTCGGCTACGAGGAAGGCGGTTATTTGACCGAAGCGGTCCGGCGAAAGCCCTATTCGGTGGTGTTGCTGGATGAGGTCGAGAAGGCCCATCCGGAAGTCTTCAATGTCTTACTCCAGATCCTCGATGACGGCCGGCTGACGGACGGTCACGGCAGAACCGTGGACTTCCGTAATACCGTCATCGTGATGACCTCGAATCTCGGCTCGCAATTCATCCAGGAGATGGCCGGGGAGGAACATTACGAGAGCATGCGCAAGGCGGTGATGGAGAGCGTCGCGAACTTCTTCCGGCCGGAATTCATCAACCGTATCGACGAAATCGTCGTCTTTCACTCCTTGCAAGCGGTGCATATCCGGGCCATCGCCGAGATCCAGGTGGAACGCTTGCGCAAACGGCTGCGCGATCAGAATATCGGGTTATCGGTTTCGGCCGAGGCACTGGACAAGCTGGGGCAGGCCGGCTTCGATCCGGTCTACGGCGCTCGTCCGTTGAAGCGCGCGCTTCAGGTGCGGGTGGAGACACCGCTGGCCCGCGAGCTTTTAGCCGGTCGCTTCGGACCGGGCGACACCGTTCGGGTCGAGGTGCGCGACGGCGAGTTCGCGTTCGTGCGCGAACACGAAGTAAGCGCCGCCGAGGCATGAGGGTCGTTGCGAAGGTCTCGAAACCCACATAAGCTTCGCGCACGGTGCTACGGAGAGGTTGTGAAAAAATCGTCGCGAGCGAAGGGAAATCGCGTTCCGCCGGAGCACAGGAACCGGAGTGTATATTGAAATACATGAGGATTCCGAGCACCGCCGGAACGCGAGGTTCCGAGCGCAGTAGATTTTTTCACAAGCTCGGAGGCCGCGTAGCGACGTAAACTATCGCGGAGGGCGCATGCAAACGGAACGATTCACGTGGTGGGGCTTGTTATTTCGATTCTTAGGCGCGGCCGTGCTGGTGTACGCGACTTACAACCCCGAGGGCTATTCTTTCTATCACTGGGCGCTCTTTCCCTTCTTCGGGGGCTCCGAGATGCCAGGGGGTGGTCCCGCCCCATTGAAGTTCCTTGCCGGTGTCGTTCTGCTCATCGGCTGGGTCGTATTTCTCCAGGCGACCCGGCGCTCGATGGGGATTGTTGGCGTCGTGCTGGCCGTCGCTTTTTCCGCGGGTTTGATCTGGTTACTGATCGAATGGGAATTGTTTTCGGCCAGCAACCTGCGGACGATGACCCACTTGGTGCTGATTATCATCAGTGCGGTCCTGGCGGTGGGGATGTCCTGGTCGCACATCAACCGGCGGCTCTCCGGCCAGGTGGACACCGATGAGGTGGATTAGGCGTCATCTGCGTCTCACAGTACGAATACTCTTACGACGCACTCACCGTCTTTCGATGTGCGTTTACCTCCGAGATCATTCTTAAGACCATCAGCGTTTGTAATCAGATGGTCTGGATCGTAGATGACACACCACAGTCGATTGCAGTTCGGGTGCTTGCGATAGTGTTCAATGTCGATAATGAGTTCGTCGCCGATTCTCTTGGCGTGCGAGCGGTCTCGGACGATCTTGGTTTCTATTACCAAGCTATGCACGGGGAGCAGGAAGTCCATTCGAGTGCTGGACCCAGCATAGCTTGGCGTAAACTCTTCTGGCCGAATATCGGCGATCCACGGCCGAAGCAACGCGTGAAGAAGATCTTGGACGTCGTATTCACTGCCGAAAGCGAGGGGCTGAACTCCCTTTCGACGGTGGGTGAGCGGATGCATGGCCCTGCGCAAGCCACGAACGATGATTTCGAGCAGTTCTTCAACCCTGGCTGGTTTCGCAGGCGCGGAAGATGCCCGCTCGTGGACTTGGGATGCGTTGTCCTCGACAGACGTGCCTTGCGGGAGAACTCGACCAAAGCGAAAGTACCTCAGTCCGTTCTCTTCGAGTACGGCCTCTACTCGATTTCTTCTTTCCTTCCACTCCGCGTACTCAGGGGTTCCGAGGTTTGGAGCGAGGTCCATGAACTCCTCAAGTACGCCGCCGAGAACTGACAGGCTGTCGAGGTTTGGGTCCTGGCCCGTGCGAAAGAGCCACTCCTTCCACTTGGAATGATGGGACAACGCTGGCGGCTCCCCTGGCGCACCGGCGGATATGAACAATGCATCCAGTGTCGGATGCGAGCCAGTACTGGCGATGACTTCGCCAACTACGGAGCAGATGGATTTCGAAAGGCGCATCGCCTGGATTGTCTTTGATGACACCTAAACGTCACCCCTCACCAGACGCAGCCAGACGCGTCCGCGCGGCTGGCTGCGGTATGGTGCAGGGGATTTGTTGGCAGTCCCATGTGTTTCTCCGTCCTCACATCATGCCTCCTGTACGAGTGCCAAGAATTCGGGGTCTTCGGCGAATGGCTTGAAGTAATCCGTCAGGCGCCGCCGGATCAGTCCTTTCTCCCTTGGCGCCTCACCGAGCTTGCGGATGTGGGCGAGTGTCAGGTCGCGATCACCAGTCAGGGCGTACACGCTGGCCAGATTGTAGTTGATATCGCGAATCACGAGGTCGTCACTCGCTAAGAGCAAGCTTCAGATCGGATAGAGCTTCCTTATACCTGCCCAGCCTCTTGAACATCGCCCCCCTGAAGGTGTATAGCCTTGCCCTGGTATTGAGGTCAATCTCCCTGGGAACGTTCGCAATAGCTTGGTTGTAGGCATCCAAGGATGCGGCGTTCCCGCCTGGGCCAGTGCGAGACATGGCATGTGCTATGCCTCGGGAGCGTTGTGCCTCCCAATCCGTGCGATTCATTTCAGTATACTCGTCCAGGTACTTTGCCGCTTCCTCCCATTTGTGTTCGGACATCAGTGCCTTCGCGACTTCGAGGAGCGTATTCTGACTCACACCATAGGCCATCGCTCGCTGCGTCTTGCTGAGTCGTTCGAGACCACCCGAGATCTCCCCCAGAATGTCCTTCACGGCAACCTGGACCTCCAATGGGGCTTCGTCCAATGAGCGACCACTAGCCAGACTCACCAAGTCGAGGCCCGCGCCGTTCAACTCGTTCTTCAGTTTCTCTGAAAGCGTGTTTAACCTCTTCTGCTCCTTTTCGAGGTACGCAGAGTAATATTCGTCGCCCTGCATTTGAGGGCGGAAGCGGGTTTGCAGAAGGAACATGCAGCGAGTGTAGCGTGCGCCATGCGCACGATTAGAGCGCTTCACCATATCGCCCCGCATCGTCTTCCGCATGGCTGGCCCAGGTTAAAGGGTAGAGGCCTCGCGTCACATAACGATGAAAACTCGAATACGGCCAGTCGGCCACCCGGATAACGTAACCGTGTTTAACCGGGTTCCAACGGACATAATCAACGTGTTTAGCAAAGTCAAGGTCGTCGCGTATCTGGTGTTCCCAGAAGCGGCGTTGCCATAGCCCCAATTCCCGTCGCTTGCTGCGTGATGAGGTCAGATCGGTCGCAATCAAGTGCCTGACCTGCCCGCTTACCCTCCGTTTCACCAGGTTCCAGCGCAATGCGTAGTCTGCATCGCCTTCGGGTAACGTCCAGAGGCAGTGCAGATGATCAGGCAGCAAGACAAAGGCGTCGATGGTAAAGCGATGAGCGCGTTTTACCGCCCATAACGCCTCGCGTAGCGCAGAAACCACGGGGGGATCGGTCAATCGCGCCTGACGTCGATAGGTATTGACGGTGAAAAAGTACGTAGCCCCAGGGGTGACAGCACGACGAAATGTAGCCACGCGGTGATTGTATCCGTTATTTCGTGCGCACAGCGCACGCTACGCTCGCTTCAGGGGAGCGCCGCTTGCGGCGCGTCCCGGTAAGCGGAGGTTAGGCCTTTCAATCAAGGCGGAGTTGCTCACCTACGATCTCGTTTGGTGTGACCTGCGTACTGAGGCTGGAAAAGAGCGCCCACGCCAAGGCTCTGAACTCGCGGTTCTCGCCATCAAATTCATTCAGCGCTTTCCGAAATGGTGCGCCAAAGAGGGAGCCGATTTCGATGAGTTCCTCTGCACTAACGACAGGTTTCCGTTCGTGCGCGCAACGGTTGCGAACTTTGGAAAGTTTTCGGAGAGCACCGATGGTGTTCCCGTCAAGAGCGTCAAGTGCCGTCACGATCTGAAGCTTGTGGTAATAGCTGAATCGGTCATCGTCCGCGATCGTCGATCCTTGGGGCATACGCAGGCGGATAATCCGGTCGAGAAAGAACTCGGTTAGGGCGTGCAGGCGCAACACTCGCGCGATGTCGTCGGTCTTGCCGCCGATAACATGCACGAACTCAAGGATGTCCTCGACTACCTTGGGATGAAGACTGGAGGGCTGTTGCTCCATGGCGACTTGAAAGGCCTAACCTTCGGTGACCCGGTCTGGGGGCTAAACACCCCCGGCTACCCGATTATGCGTCTTTCCGCAGACCGCATGCCTCATGGAGCACCTGCATTACGAAAATAGTTGGCTCGATGTCGATGGGATCGACTCGGTCCTTCTCAAAGACATAACGCCACTCGACAAACGCATTGTTCAGTTGGGACAGACAGGCAGAAAGGTCAGGCTTCCCACGAAGGCGCCGGTCAGCCGCACACTTTGGGGAAACAGCATCAAGCTCAAGCAGGGCGGCTGGCGGAAGCGCTTTGTGTAACTCGACGACTTCGTGACCCCGGAGCGTGACGCCGTGCTTTTGAGCAAGAGCCTTGATGTATAGCTCGACGGCAAACGCCGCATTGGCGATGAACGGGACGACGCTGGCGCCCTTGCGCGGGGCTCTTCGCAAGTCTCGCTCGTAGAGGTAGGACGATGTGCTCGCGAAGGCCACCGCTGAGTTGTATGTAGCTTGAAACCGCGAAATCTCCTTTCGGAGACCACGCTCGTCAAGAAATGCGCGTACGGCTGCAAGGTCGCGACCATGGTCACCCGTCGACTCGACCTCGCCGACAATCAGACCGTTGAAGTACAGAGTCTTCTTCACAACCGTAGGGGCGACGTATGGCACCGGATCGGTCTACAGAGACGCATAACGAGTCTGTCGAAAAATCCGTTTATGAAGACGGTGTGTTTGTCACTACAAAGAGCGCTGGCATGAATTGCAACTCATGCATAAATAGCCTAAACACCAAGGGATCTCGATCGCGCTCCATTCCGATCGCCCCACCTCCACCGTTCATTGTTAACTCATCCCGACGCGTAGCGGTGGATCTTTCCGATGTTATGGACCAAACAAAAGAGTAACCACTGGGTGTTCACTTTGCGCTTGCCCCGCAGGGTGAAACGATTTAGCCTGGGGGCGAAAGGGGCCAGGGTCGCTTATTTTTTTGTTTGGACATCGCCGGCAATATTCGATCCTGCCCCTTAACTCCTTAATTCTACGAATCGTGGCCCAACGCCCCTACGCAGCCAGTTTCTGAACCTTGACTCCCTTGGTTCGCCGTTTCGCCTGACAGAGGTCGTAAGTGGCCTGCATGTTGACCCACGACTCGGCCGTCGTGTTCGTCGCCATACCAATGCGCACGGCCATGTCCGAGCTGAATCCAGCACGCTCGTTGATGAGTAGCGAGAGCTGCTTGCGGCTCACGCCAAGGCGCCTCGCCGTCTCTGTCACCGTAAGCCCCAAGGGCTCCAAATAGAGCCGACGAAAGACGCCACCGGGGTGGGGCGGGTTATGCATTTCCAAACCTGCTTCAGTGATAGTCTTCATAGCGAGTGTAGCGTGCGCCATGCGCACGATTAGAGCGCTTCACCATATCGCCCCGCATCGTCTTCCGCATGGCTGGCCCAGGTTAAAGGGTAGAGGCCTCGCGTCACATAACGATGAAAACTCGAATACGGCCAGTCGGCCACCCGGATAACGTAACCGTGTTTAACCGGGTTCCAACGGACATAATCAACGTGTTTAGCAAAGTCAAGGTCGTCGCGTATCTGGTGTTCCCAGAAGCGGCGTTGCCATAGCCCCAATTCCCGTCGCTTGCTGCGTGATGAGGTCAGATCGGTCGCAATCAAGTGCCTGACCTGCCCGCTTACCCTCCGTTTCACCAGGTTCCAGCGCAATGCGTAGTCTGCATCGCCTTCGGGTAACGTCCAGAGGCAGTGCAGATGATCAGGCAGCAAGACAAAGGCGTCGATGGTAAAGCGATGAGCGCGTTTTACCGCCCATAACGCCTCGCGTAGCGCAGAAACCACGGGGGGATCGGTCAATCGCGCCTGACGTCGATAGGTATTGACGGTGAAAAAGTACGTAGCCCCAGGGGTGACAGCACGACGAAATGTAGCCACGCGGTGATTGTATCCGTTATTTCGTGCGCACAGCGCACTACGCTCGCTGACGGGTTAGGGTTGGCTTGCATAGCCGAGCAAACGATCTACGTTTCTTTTGAAAGCGCTCTTGTACGAGAGCCTGTTGTCATGCTTGTAGCGCTTCCCGTTTTCGATGCCTTCGCCGGTGTGCGGTACATATTGCCAGTAGTACTGGCCGTCAATTTCTCTGCCGTCTTTGCCAAGCCGATAGACTTTCCACGCTCTGTCAAACAACCATCGTTTACCGAGTGGAAGTTGTTGTCTGAATTCGGCGACTGCGGCTTGCAACGCAGGGAATCGTTCTTCAAGAACGTCAATGATCTTGAGTTCGTTGCTTGGCCAATTGCTCTGAACTGGATACAAGCCAGCCAGCGTAGTGAGCACAGCGGACCGGAACTTTATCGATGCGGCGCGAAACGAGCCTCGACTATCTCTCGAAATGGCGAGCCTGTGAGGGATAAGCCATGCGAGACAACCGCCAGCAGCGGCAAGCAACCAGAGGTCAGTAGGCCCAAGAATGATGCCGAAAACGTTCATTCGTCAAACTGGATTTGGGTGGCAATGATCGTGGCCTCGTTCTTCGCGAAACCTAACATGGGATTAGGGTCCGCAATGCTTTTCGACCTTCTTGCGGGCCTCGTCGATGGCCGCCTGGCGTTCTTCCTCGGTAAGACGCTTGCTGCTTCCGTCTTCCGCGTATTGCAGGATCCTGGGCTTGCCCGAAAGGCTCGCTAAGCGCTCGCGCGCCGCTTCGCAAGCCGCCTTCTGTTCACCCGCTTCTTCTTTCGTCTTCTGATCGGCTTCCGCTTGTTCTTGGCGTTTATCGCCGCGCAACTCGAAGTCCTGCAGTTGTTGCTTTAGTTTCTCGCGAGCAGTCTTGGAATCGACCTTCGGAGGAGGTTTGATGGCCTGGGCGGGCCGGCCTGGGGGCGGCGACTGCGAGTATTGCACCTGTCCCTCATCATCGATCCATTTGTACATCTCGGCCAGCAGGCCGGGCGAAGCCAAAGCCATACCCAGGGTCACGCATAATAGCGTTCCGCGAGAAGTGCAAGAGGGAGTCGGCATCGCGCATCCTTCCAACATCGTGATGCCGTGACTATAAACCTATTCCCCTCACGAAGTAAGCGGCTAGCGGGCGATCTGGGCTGTGCCCGGTTGCGAGGAATAGCTGCGCAAGATCTCGGAAAATTGCTCGAGCGCCGCAATATCACTCGTTTTTGCTTGCTGGTGCCACTCTTGGAGCTGCCGCTGTTGCTCCAATGAGATAGGCGTTTCCTGAGCGATGGTTTGCAAGCGAATTTGAAAGTGATGAACCTTTGCGAGTATCGCGCTGTCCCGGAGTCCCTGGGCAAGGCGCTGCTCGGCTGCGGTATCCATCGGACTCTGCGAGCGCCTGAGAAACCGCCCAGGACGGTTCGTTGGATCCTCCGGTTCGCATTGTTCGCGGTATACTCGCTGGAAGACGTGCTTGGTACAGTCGCAGAGCACTTGCAAACGACAGCTTGCGACCGCTCGGACGGTGTCCTCATCGATCAGCGATTTCCGCGGATCCCTATACAAGCGGGGCGCGATTTTCTTCACGCGTGCGAGGCCGAGAGCACGGAGTGCGCGGATATACCACCAACCGAGGTCGAATTCCCATGGTTGGGTGGAAAACCTAGCGGAACTGGCGAAGGCATGATGATTGTTATGCAATTCTTCGCCGCCAATCAAGATACCCCAAGGGATAAGGTTGGTGGAAGCATCGGGGCAGGCATGATTGCGGTAGCCCCACCAATGACCCAACCCATTGATGACCCCGGCGGCAAAGAACGGGATCCACATCATATGTATCGCCCACATCGTGAGGCCGATGGGCCCAAACGCAAGGACATAAACTATTCCCAGCAGGACGACCCCGAGCCAAGAGCTATACGTGCGGCCGTAGAGGTACCTTTCCAACCAGTCGTTGGGGGTGCCGTGCCCATAGGTCGCGAGAACTTCGGGATGTCGCGTATACGCTTCCCCATACACTTCAGCGCCGCTCGAAAGCAGCTTTCTTATGCCTACATTGTGCGGGCTGTGAGGATCGGCCGGGGTTTCCACAAATGCATGGTGCTTGCGGTGCACCGCGACCCAGGTCTTCGTGTTGAGCCCGGTGGTCACAAAAAGCCAGAAGCGGAAGAAATGCGCGACGGCAGGATGCAAGGCCAACGCTCGATGGGCTTGGTGGCGGTGCAAAAAAATAGTCACCGATACGATCGTTATGTGCGTCATCCCTAAGGTGACCAGCACATAGCCCCACCAGGGAAGCGTTATATAACCAGTCAACATGCTTGCTTGAGACCTCTTATTTTTTAGGCTCCTCGGCAGAATCTATGGGTATTCCGTTAACTCCCTCTCCCACCGGGAGTGTATAGACCGGAGTCAAGGGTAACAGGTGTTCGGGGACATGGGTAACACGTCGATGACTACTGACCCATACATTCTGCGGAAGAGCCAAATTATTAGAACGCTAACCGGCACTCAGATCACGAGCCATGCGGATCGCGGCTTCAATGCCCTGATAATAGCGCGGGACGTGAGCGATACAGCGATATCCCAGCGCTTGGTAGAAGGCGCGGGCACCCTGGTTACTGGCGCGCACTTCCAGATAGACAGCGAAGCTACCAGCCACCGTGCAGGATTCCTCAAGCCAGCGAACGAGACGTCGGCCAAGGCCTGCGCGACGGTAGCTCGGGTCTACTGCTAAAAGACTCAGATGCGCCTCCTCTTCAAAGAATTCCATGATGCAAAAGCCTCCCATCCGTGGGCCATCATGTGCGCTCAAGACGACCGTATCAGGACACTGAATCGAGCGTCTCACTCGATCCGGTGTCCACGACCAACAGAGGTCCACCTCAACGAGATCGCGTGACATGCGAGCGATCTGCTGGGCATCAGCGAGTTCCGCTAAACGCACCGTCGGGCTCTGGCATTTCATTCCAATCTACCGTTGGGTATCACCGCTGTCAGCGCGGCGGGTCATGGTTCATATCGCGGTCTCCGTCAGGACAGACAGGGCGTAACCGAGGCCGCAAGCGCATCCATAAAGTTCAGGTGGATGAAACGGTCCATGGAGCACGAGCGCTTACCGAGGCGAGTTTGGCGGCACCTTCGGAATCCCCGATTCGATCGCGCCGGCCAGGCGTTTGAGGCTAGGTTCGCTGCGCCGCCGATGCTCTTTTTGCCGCGCGCGACCGAGTCGCTTTTGAGACCGGACGGGCTTTCGTTACCGAGGGCGTTGTGACCGTCGGGCGTTGCTCACCCGCACCCGGTACCCCGCCTTTTTTTCACGCTCTATCAGCTTCGCTTCCCGAAGCTGCACATAAGCCCGTCTCACCGTTTCCGGACTGATACCGCGTTGCTCACCGAGCGAGCGGGTCGAGGGCAGCGATGCACCCGGTTTAAGCTTACCGCTCCTGATGAAATCGCTTATCTGCTGCACCACTTGCGCCTTGAGTGGATCGTCAGTGTTGCGCTTGAGCCGAATCGGAAGTTTTGTCACACCGCCTCCTTTCGAAGGGTTCGTCTGTTAATCGTCGGGAGATTATGCGAGCGTATCGCCATTGAATCAATGCGGAGGTGATTCCGTGCCGAGGCGATTTTTACCTGTCAATATTCCGCAGGAAGGAAGACAGGTCAAGCCATGGCGTTCCGGGCGTGAGCCAGCTATTTGGCAGGCCGAGCGCGGCTTCGATTCGCCGCGCGGTGCGCTCGCCTAAATTCCATCGGGCACCCTCCAATTCGCTGTTGGTGGGCCGTGCAGGAGTCGAACCTGCGACCAACGGATTAAAAGTCCGCTGCTCTACCGACTGAGCTAACGGCCCGTGTATCGAGGGGAGGAGATGATACCGAATACGCAACGGAGAAAAAAGCGAACAACGGGTTCAAGGATCCCTGCAGCGAGGCCGGCGCCAGCGCGCCGGACGCTCTTGATTTTTCAGCCGTAGCCGTTATGTTGGTATAAGGGATCCCCAAAACGAGTAGTTTCTCATGCCGTTCTATGAGTATGAATGCGCCGATTGCGGGCAGCGTGTTGAGGTCTTACAGCAGGTCAGCGATGAGCCGCTCTCGCAATGTCCTACCTGTAATGCTCAAAGCTTAAGAAGATTGGTTTCCGCGGCCGGATTCCGGCTCAAAGGCTCGGGCTGGTATGCCACGGACTTCAAGAACAAGGGCACGCAAGCCGGCGACAAAGGAGAGGATAAGACCGAAAAAGCCGCTGCTTCAAAGGAAGAGACAGGAAGCGGAGCTGGCACGAGTGCCTCGGCCGAGGCGAAATCGCCGGCCACAACAGCCGATTAGTATCGACCGCACACTCGTTTGTCTTTGACTGCCCTCAAGGGATTGATCAGCCTGCATTGCGCTCATCAGAACCAGCCCGTACCATTGCCGTTTTCGTTGCAAAGCGAGCGGCGGGGGTACGGTGCGCAGTCACTACTGCGGACAATTGAATCTTGCGCATATAGACAAAGAGGTCGAGGTTTGCGGGTGGGTGCACCATCAGCGTGACCACGGCGGTGTGATTTTTATCGATCTTCGCGACCGCGAGGGGCTCGTACAAATCGTCTTTGACCCGAGTACCCCCGCAAGCTTTAGCGTCGCCGAGCGGGTCCGTAGCGAGTACGTCTTGGGGGTGAAGGGCCGCGTGCGGCCGCGCCCCCCCGGCACCGAGAATCCCAGCTTGAGCACCGGGGCCGTGGAAATCCTCGCGCAAGGCATACAAATCCTCAATAGCGCCGAGACGCCGCCGTTCCAGCTCGAGGAAGAGGGCGTCCAGGAGGAATCGCGGCTCCGGTTTCGCTATATGGATCTGCGGCGTCCCAAGATGCAGCGGAACATCCGCTTGCGCGCCCAGGTCTGCCGCGTTCTGCGGGGCTTCCTCGACGAGCACGGCTTCCTGGAAATCGAGACCCCGATGCTAACGCGGGCCACCCCGGAAGGGGCGCGCGATTACCTGGTCCCAAGCCGCACCCATCCCGGAAAGTTCTTCGCACTCCCGCAATCCCCGCAAATCTTCAAGCAGTTGCTCATGATGTCGGGCATGGATCGCTATTACCAGATCGTGCGCTGCTTCCGCGACGAGGACCTGCGCGCCGATCGTCAACCGGAGTTTACACAGGTCGATATCGAGACTTCCTTCATGGACGAGACCGCGATCACTGCTCTCATGGAGGAGATGCTTAGGAAGCTGTTTAAAGACGCCCTCGGCGTAGCGCTTCCCGCCGAGTTCCCGCGCGTGAGCTACCATGAGGCGATGCGCCGGTTTGGAACCGACCGGCCCGATCTACGCGTCCCCTTGGAGCTGGTCGATGTAGGCGATCTCGTTAAGTCGGTCGAGTTCAAGGTTTTCTCCGCTCCGGCGAATCGATCGAGCGGCCGCGTGGCCGCTCTGCGGGCTCCGCACGGAGGGGAACTGACGCGTAAGACGATCGACGGCTACGCGGATTTCGTGGCGATCTATGGGGCGAAAGGCGTCGCTTATATCAAGATCAACGAGCGCGAACGCGGTCGCGACGGGTTGCAATCGCCCATCTTGAAATTTCTCCCCGATGAGGTCATCCATGGCATCCTCGATCGCACGCGGGCGGAGAATGGCGATCTCGTTTTCTTCGGCGCCGATGAAGCCAAGATCGTGAATGAAGCGCTGGGCGCCTTGCGCCTAAAGCTCGGACAGGATTTATCCGTCGCCGTGAGTGACTGGAAACCGTTGTGGGTGGTTGACTTCCCGATGTTCGAGCGCAACCAGGAAGAGCGGCGCTGGGAAGCGCTGCATCATCCTTTCACCGCGCCCAAGTTCGGAGAGGCGTCGCAACTGGAGACCTCGCCGGGCGATTGCTTGTCCCGCGCCTACGATCTGGTCTTGAACGGCACCGAGATCGGAGGCGGGTCCATCCGTATCCACCGCCGGGAGGTGCAACAAGCGGTGTTCCGGCTGCTCGGAATCGCTGAGGAGGAAGCGCAAGAAAAATTCGGCTTTCTTCTCGAAGCACTGCGCTTTGGATGTCCGCCCCACGGAGGGATCGCGTTCGGCTTGGATCGCCTGGTCATGCTGATGGCGGGCGCCTCCTCGATCCGCGATGTCATCGCTTTCCCGAAAACGCAATCGGCTGCCTGTCCGCTCACGGCCGCTCCCGCAGCTGTCCCCGATGCGCAACTGCGTGAGTTATCGCTTGCCGTGCGGCCCACGGCACGCGGCGATTAGGGAAGCTCTGCAAAAGGTACTGCGCAGCCCATCTGCTTTGTCGCGTGCTCGCTCGCCGCTCGCCTATCTACCTGATATGTCTCGCGACTCGCTCCGCGGCTTCGCGCATCTAGGCTTGCTCGCGACACTTTTGCAGGGCTTCCTGCATTGCATGCCCCATACTTACGACTATCCTCACCCCGCGGTCACCACCGACGTCGTGCTGTTCATCATCCAGGATCATAAGCGCCGCGAGGGGGTGGAATTAATCATGTCGTTTGCATGTCAAATGATAGAGCGGCGCGCGCCGGTAAGGAATATTATCGAGTTTCCGCAAGAATCCTAGAGATATGATCAGTTTTAGTCCGATTCGAGAACGTCATCCGGTAAAAACACGTGCGTACGAGGTGCCGGAAACGGTGACCGAGCAGCTCGACGCCGAGGAACGCGCGCGTCTCGTGGGCACGATTAAGCGCCTGCTGAGGGACAGAAAAGCGGTGATCGTTGCGCATTATTACACCGACTCGGCGCTGCAGCAGCTCGCCGACGAGACGGGAGGTCATGTTTCCGACTCCCTGGATATGGCCCGTTTCGGTTATGAGCACCCAGCATCGACCTTGGTGGTCGCCGGCGTGCGCTTCATGGGCGAGACCGCCAAGATCCTGAACCCCGAGAAGCGCGTGCTGATGCCGGATCTGGAGGCGACTTGCTCGCTCGATCTCGGCTGCCCGGCCGAGGAGTTTTCGGCCTTTTGCGATGCCCACCCCGATCGCACCGTGGTCGTCTATGCCAACACCAGTGCCAGGGTCAAGGCGCGCGCCGACTGGGTCGTCACCTCGAGCAGCGCGGTCGACATCGTCGCGCATCTCGCGGCGTGCGGGGAGAAAATCCTCTGGGCGCCGGATAAGTATTTGGGCGGCTATATCCGCGAGCAGACCGGCGCCGAGATGGTCCTTTGGAACGCGGCCTGTGTGGTGCATGAGGAATTTAAAGGACTCGAGCTCGAAGCGCTCCGCAGGCAGCACCCCGATGCCAAGGTCTTGGTGCATCCGGAATCTCCCGCCTCGGTCGTGGCTCAAGCGGATGCGGTCGGCTCGACGAGCGCGCTCATCAAGGCGGCGCGCGAACTCGATGCTTCCGAATTCATTGTGGCCACGGACAGAGGCATCTTTTACAAGATGCAGCAGGCCGCTCCGGGCAAACAGCTTATCGAGGCGCCCACGGCCGGCCGCAGCGCCACCTGCAAAAGCTGTGGACACTGCCCCTGGATGGCGATGAATGGGCTTGGAAAACTCGCGGCCTGCCTTGAAAACGGGGACAATGAAATCCTGCTGGACCCCCAGATCGCAGCTCGGGCACGGGTGCCGATCATGCGTCTGCTCGAGTTTACCAAGGCGCGCGGTCAGGCCGTTTTCGGTACGAACGACGCCTAGTTCGCGTAAGCGCCGGCCACACCCCGCCTCGGCGTATGCCGATGATCCCGCGAGCGGAAGCGGTGATTTTAGTGCACGGTCTTTTCATGACCGGGTGGGGCATGACTGTCGTGCGGCGGCGCTTGCTTAGAATCGGCTTTACCACCCACCAATTCTCCTATCCGAGTACCCGCTTCGAGCCGTTACGCAACGCCCAAGACCTGAATACCTTTACGGACCGCATCGACGCGCCGGTCATCCACTTCGTCGCGCATAGCCTGGGCGGACTGGTAGTGCGTCATTTTTTCCATGAGTTCCCGCCGCGACGTCCCGGCCGGATCGTCACGCTGGCCACTCCTCATCAGGGAAGCCGCGCGGCGGCAAAGCTGGCGCTGACGGGCTGCGGCCGTGCAGTATTGAGGAAAAGCCTAGAGCAGGGTCTGCTCGGAGATCTACCGGCTTGGAACGGTCAACACGAGATCGGCGCCATTGCCGGGAGCGCTAGCATCGGGTTGGGACGGCTGTTTGCGGAGATCGCTAAACCCAATGATGGCACCGTAGCAGTGAGCGAAGCTCTACTACCGAATGCAACGGATAACGTCGTGCTACCGGTGGCTCATTTCGGCATGCTATTGTCACAGCGCGTAGCGGAGGAGATTGGCTTTTTTTTGCTGCATGGGCGGTTTCAACACGCGGTGTGACACCGAGGACGTCGATAGCAAGCTCAAGGCTATTAACAAACAAAAAGCGGAACGGTATTTGGCTGAACGTGAACGCAAGCGCTAAAGGCGTTCCACGCTGTAGCGCGTGGCCACGATGCCACCCCGGCACCGCCGCTCGCGTGGCCAATCCCGATCACTCGAGAGCGGATTTGCGGTAGACTTTCCCGATTCCGAAACAATGAAAATTGCATCATCATGGCGGGACACAGTAAATGGGCGAATATCCAGCATCGCAAGGGCGCTCAGGACGCAAAGCGCGGCAAGTTGTTCACGAAACTTATCCGCGAGATTACGGTCGCCGCCCGCATGGGCGGCGGTGACGCCGGAAGCAACCCGCGCCTGCGCGCCGCCATGGATGCTGGCCTCTCCAATAACATGTCCAAGGACACCGTCGAGCGGGCGATCAAACGCGGAGCGGGAGGTCTCGAAAGCGAGCAGTTCGAAGAAATTCGCTATGAAGGCTACGGCCCGGGCGGGATAGCGATCCTGGTGGATTGTATGAGCAATAACCGCAACCGCACCGTGGCGGAGGTCCGCCATGCTTTTTCCAAAGCCGGCGGCAGCATGGGCACCGATGGCTCCGTCGCCTATTTATTTAAAAAACAAGGGATGCTGTCCTACCCCAAGGGCAGCGACGAAGACCAAATCATGGAGATTGCGCTCGATGCCGGCGCCGACGACGTAGTGGTAAACGAGGATGGTTCGATTGATGTCGTCACGGCCCCCGAAGCCTTCGGGACGGTCAAGGACGGGATGCTTGCCCAAGGATTAACCCCGGAAAACGCCGAAATCACGATGCGCGCCTCGACCAGCGCGACCCTCGACTTGGAGAGCGCCGAGAAAATGACGCGTTTGATCGAAGCGCTGGAGGACCTCGATGACGTTCAGAACGTCTATTCGAACGCCGAGATGAGCGCAGAGATCTTGGCACAGTTGTAGGGGAGGACTCCACCGGCGCACAAGATTACTTCGAGTTGGCCGTCGTGAAGACGCGGATCGTCTCCGGTGGGCCGACGGGCACCGGGGGTTTAAACAGCGATTGGAGCCAACTCGAGACGCTCATCACGTGCGCCGCCACATTCCCGTCGATCTATAGCGTTCCCCGGTATCGGACAACACCGTTGCGATGGTCCGGTAACGGCGGGAGCAGGCGAGTGCGAGGGCGCCGTGCACGAAGGCCCCCGAAGACGATCCCACGTATAGACCTTGGCGCGCTAGCCGCATGCACATCGCCGCCGCTTGTTCGCTGCTCACCTGCATGCGTTCGTCGATGAGCGCTTCATCGAGGATCTTGGGAACGATGTCATCCGGCTCGCCCAGCGGCTTGAGCCCCTCGATCCCGGGAAATCGCTCCGGGATCACCGCCAGGATATGCAGATTCGGATTGGCCTCCCGCAACCGTTTACCGGCCCCGGTGAGGGTGCCCCCGGTGCCGACACCGGCGACGAACGCATCCGGCACGGCTTGCGCTTGGGCAATTAATTGATCGAGGATCTCGGCGCCGATCCCATCGTAGTGGGCGCGCCAATTGCCAGGATTACTGTACTGATCGCAATACCAGTAACTCTGGGGGTGCTCGGCCGCGAGCCGATGCGCTTCCTCCAGGGCGAAATCGTAGCCTTTGATGGGATCGGTAAGGATGAGCTCCGCCCCGTGCGCAACGATGCGATCCAGGCGTTCGCGGCTGGCGTTTCCCGGGACCACGATTGTAACGGGTATGCCGAGGGCGGCGCCTAGCATCGCGTAAGAGATCCCGGCATTTCCCGAGGAGGAATCGAGTAAGCGGCGGCCGCCCGCAAAGCGTCCCGCGCGCGACGCCTCGACGAGCATCCGCGCCACGGGACGGTCCTTGATGGAGCCGCCCGGATTCACCGCTTCGAGCTTGGCGAAGATCCGGACTGCGCGGGGTCGATCGGGCGTCAGATCAAGCTCGATCAAGGGTGTGTGCCCGATCGCGGCCAGCAAACCCGCCGATTCTCGAAAATCTTCGGCTCGGATCATGCGCCTCAGGCGCTCGCCGCGTGACAGAACTCCTCGTAGTCCGCATAACCGGGAAACGCGGCGCCCTCGCCGCAATAACGGCAATTCCGATCGCGGGCAAGCTTGAGCTCCGAAAAGCGCGCGGCGAGCGCTTCATAATAGAGCATGCGCCCAATTAAAGGCACGCCGATCCCGAGTAGCAGCTTGACAGTCTCAACCGCCTGCAGCAACCCGACCACACCGGGCAGTACGCCTAAAACCCCAGCCTCGGCGCAGGAAGGGGCCAGCTCCGGGGGAGGCGGCTCGGGATAGACGCAACGGTAGCAGGGACCTTGGAAACGCGCGTAGGCTGGCCAGAAGACCGAGACCTGGCCCTCGAAACGGAACACCGCGCCGTGGACATTGGGTAAACCGAGCTTTACGCAGGCGTCGTTAATAAGGTAACGGGTGGCGAAGTTATCCGAGCCATCCACGACGACGTCATGGCCATTTAGTATCTCCTCGACGTTGTGACGATCGAGCCGCTGTGCACGCGGTTGCACCGTCACCGCCGGGTTGAGGCTCGTGAGCGCCGCGCGCGCAGAATCGACCTTGAGCGTGCCGACCCGTGCGTCGGTGTGCAAGATCTGGCGTTGCAGATTACTACGATCGACGACATCGTGATCGACGATGCCGAGCGTGCCTATGCCGGCCGCGGCCAAATACAGCGCAGCGGGAGAACCCAAACCACCGGCACCGATGAGCAGCACTTTGGAGCGTAGGAGCTTGAGCTGACCCGCTTCGCCCACCTCCGGCATCATGAGATGACGCGAATAGCGTTCCCGTGCATCGCGGTCCAGGCTTTGGAGCGCCTCGACCGGCAGCCCTTCGTTCTTCCAGCGCGTGAAACCGCCGCTGACCGAACGCACGTCACGATAACCGAGGCGGATCAGATCCTCGGCGGCGAAGAGCGAGCGCACGCCCCCGTTGCACATCACGAGCAGTGGGTGTTCGAGATCAGGCGCCGCTTCCTCGATGCGTAGCTCCAAGAACCCGCGTCCAAGCCGGTGAGCGCCCGGCGGGCTACCTTGCGCGATCTCGTCTTGCTCGCGCACATCGATGAGGGCTGCCCCGCGCTGTTGTACTGCGAACGCCTCGGCGGGGGCGATCTGCTGGATGCGGCCGCGCAAGTCCAGCAGCCGGCGTTCCTTCGCTTTCGGCTCACTTCCCCCGGCGACCGCCGGTATGATCGACAGCACACCGCCTTCGGGCAGTGCGGTTTCCAAGCCCTCGATCGCGTGGATGTTCTCCTGGCCCAAATAGATGTTCACGAAACTCCGGATCTGGCCTTCGGGGGTTAAAATCCTCGTCAGCACGCCTGGGTGGACCGCGCCCAAGCATGCGAGCGCTTGCCTGACCGTGGCGCCCTCGACGGCAAGCTCCTCGGCACCCGCCGTCAAGCTCCGCAAAGGCATCGGTATGCGCACGATCACGTGGCTCATAACGCCATGTCCTCCTCGTAGAATTGCCCTCCGTCAAGTCGCCAAGAGCGGATGGCGTTAATACCGTCGCGCGCAACCGAGACGATGAGGTAAGACCAATCTTCCCAGGCCGCGGCCCGATCGGTTTCCGAGGGTTCCGCCGGGTGGTCGGGGTGAGAGTGCCAAACCCCGACGATTTCCAAACCGCGCGAGCGCGCATCGCGATCCGCCGCCAGCATCGCCTTCGGGTCCAGCTCGTAGCGATCGCCCGGCCGTTCCTGATTGAGATTGGCCGCTTGCAAGCTATCGAGGACCTCAACGGCACCAGCGCCCTGCCTGCCAATGAGTAGACCGCAGGTCTCGTGCGGATATCCCGCCGTGACCGCCGCGGCGATGCGGTTTCTCATCGATTCGGGAAGCTTTATGATCGCCATCGGAGCATAGTATACGCCACAAAAACCGTGAGCGGCCCGGCTCGCAGCAAGTAACAACCCATGACCCCACGCACCTCCCCCGAGAGCGAGCGAGAACTGCTGGAGCGCGCCGAGCGCTTGGCCGGCTGGACACTCGCCGAAATCGCATTGGACCTCAAAACGCGTTTGCCGAGCGATTTGAAGCGCGCAAAAGGATGGATCGGCGAGCTCATCGAACGCGCGCTCGGGGCCTCGGCATTCTCACTTCCGGAACCCGATTTTCCGCGGTTGGGAATCGAGCTCAAGACCATCCCGGCGGATCGCGCGGGCCGGCCGCACCTATGTCACCACCGTACCGCTGGTCGATAACGTCGGCCTTACCTGGACGAATCATTGGTGCGCAAGAAGCTGGCGCGGGTGCTTTGGGTGCCCGTGGAAGCGGCCTCGGCGATCGCGCTTGCCGATCGGCGCATCGGATCACCACTGTTGTGGAGCCCGACCCATGAGCAAGAGGCAATATTGCGTACCGATTTTGACGAGATCATAGAGATGGTGTGCATGGGTCAGCTCAGCCGGATCTCGGCCCGCTACGGGACTTATCTGCAGATCCGGCCCAAGGCTGCGCATGGCCGCGTCCGCACCCAAGGCATCGGGGAATCCGGTCGCGTGGTGCCAACCCTTCCGCGCGGTTTTTATGTGCGCGCCTCGTTTACCGAAGAAATCCTGCGCACGCATTACGCGTTGCCCTGATTTCGGGGAGCTTGCCGCGGATTGTGGCTCGTTGCGGTCACCGGTAAGACCCGGCGCATCCAAGGAAGAAAAACCAATAATTCATTAACTTATCGCACGCACACCGCTAATGTCGGCGGAGCATCCGTCATTACGCGACAAAAACCCGATGAATATGCTAGGGTATGAGTCCCAGGGATTTCCGCATCAAAGCCGGCAGCGAGCGTGGTGCGACCTAACCCCTGCACAAGGATTGAAACGAGGTGACCATGAACGACCCTGCACACATCGCCCACGGTATCCCCGATATTCAAAGCAGTGAGGACTGCCGGCGGATCGATATCGATCGCGTCGGGATTAAGGATATTCGCCACCCGGTCGTGGTACGGGATCGTTCTGGGCGCGAGCAGCACACCGTCGCCACGTTCAATATGTACGTCGGCCTGCCCCATCGATTCAAAGGGACGCACATGTCGCGGTTCGTTGAAATCCTCAATCTCCAGGAATATGAGATCACCGTTCAATCATTCAAGCGCATGGTGGTGGAAATGGCGGAACTGCTCGATGCGCGCGTCGGTCGCATCGAGATGAAGTTTCCCTATTTCGTGACCAAGGAAGCGCCTATTTCAAAAGTAAAGAGCCTACTCGATTACGAAGTCACCTTCGTCGGGCAGATTCAGGACGGGCTTCACAGCATCGAGGTGAAGGTGGTCGTTCCCATCACCACCCTGTGCCCCTGCTCCAAGGACATATCGGACTACGGCGCCCACAATCAACGCTCGCATGTCACGTTATCGGCGAGGATACGCGATTTCGTGTGGATCGAGGAGTTTATCGATGTCGTCGAGGAGGTGGCATCGTGTGAGCTCTACGGCCTGCTCAAACGGCCGGACGAGAAATACGTCACCGAGAAGGCATACGACAACCCGAAATTCGTGGAAGATATCGTGCGCGACGTGGCCCTGAAGATGAATAGCGACGAGCGCATCGCCGCTTACACGATAGAATCAGAGAACTTTGAGTCGATACACAATCACTCGGCCTACGCCATGGTCCAACGAGACAAGGACCGCGACGCCAAGCAACCCGGAACTTCGAGCCTGCGGCTTGCGTGAGAGCTTGTGAAAAAATCTACTGCGCTCGGGATCTCGCGTTCCGGCGGTGCTCGGAATCCTTATGTATTTGAACATACACTCCGGTTCCTGCGCTCCGGCGGAACGCGACCTGCCTTCGCTCGCTGACGATTTTTTCACAAGCTCTGCGAGCGCGCACCAACTAAGGAAGCTCTGCAAAGTGTCGCGAGCAAGCCTAGCTAGCGCAGTAACTTTTGCAGAGCTTCCCTAGCGCTTCAGCGCATAAGTCCCCGGCGCCGGGCACAGCGCCGGATAGCTTTCGCTCCCGATCGGCGGGGCCGCAACCAAGGGGCCGCACTGTTTGCCGAGCCATTGGGCCCAGTCTTCCCACCAGGAACCAGGCGTCTTTTCGATCCCATTGCGCCAGGTTTCCGGATCGGCATGATCGCTTACCGCTCCCACCCAGTAACGCCGTTTCGGCGGCTCCACCGGCGGGTTAACGACGCCCATGATATGTCCAGAGGTCGCGAGCACATAACGCACCGGCGCCTGGACGAGCGTACAGATCTTAAACGTTTCTTTCCAAGGCGCGATGTGGTCTTGTTCGGTGCCGACCGCGTACAGGGCTTGCTTTATCGATCGCAGATCGATGGGCTTTCCCCCGAGCGTCAGCCCGCCGGGCTGCACGAGCTTGTTATTGAGGTAACACTCCCGAAGGTAATAGGAGTGCATCGCCGCGGGCAGCCGAGTCGTATCCGTGTTCCAATACAGGACATCGAGCGGCGGCGGCCTTTCACCGTAGAGGTAATTGTGGACCAGGTAATGCCAAATGAGGCTATTGGATCTCAGCATCCGAAACGACCAAGCCATGGCCGCCCCATCGAGATAACCTGGGTCCGCCATCAGCTTCTCCAGAAACGCGGTGCTGTTCTCGTCAATGAATACGCCGATGTCGCCCGGGGCGCTGAAATCGACCAGTGCCGCAAGCAGCGTAAAATGTGCGATGGCGGGCGGCTGGTTATGCTTCAACCCCTTGTTGAGCCAGGCCATCAATGCCGCGAGGATGGTGCCACCGATGCAATACCCGGCGGCATGCACCTGTGCCGAGCCCGTGACCTCCCTGGCCACGTCGACCGCTTGCAACGCGCCTTGCAGCATGTAGTCCTCGAAGCCGGCGTTGCGGCTCTCCGAGCGCGGGTTATTCCAACTGGTGATGAACACCGAGAACCCGCGCGACACCAAATAGTGGACCAGGCTCTTCTGCGCGCTCAGGTCCAGAATGTAATATTTGTTGATCCACGGGGCCACGATGACCACCGGCAGGCTGTGGACGTTCTGGGTGACCGGTGCGTATTGAATGACTTCCAACAAGTGGTTACGGAAAACGACCTGGCCGGGCGTCGTGGCGAGATTGTGACCGACCTTGAAGGTCTCATCGTCCACCATGCTTACATCGCCCCGAAACGCATCATTCACGGCATTTCTTAACCCATCAACTGTGCTCATACCAAAGCTTGCGATCGACTTGTGAAGCGCGTGCGGGTTGGTCCAAAAGTAGTTCGATGGCGAGGTGGCGTTGAGCATCTGCCGGACCCAGAATCCGGCTTTCTGTTTTGTGCCTGGAGCAACTTCGGGCGTATTCTCGATCGCATCCTCAAGCCAACGAGTGTAGGCAAGGTAGGATTCTTTCATCAGATCGTAATAGGGGTGCGCGGTCCAGATAGGCTCGGCGAAGCGCTCGTCGTAAGCCACGGGAGGTACCGTGTCCTCCACCTCCTGGCCGCATAATCGCCGGTAACCCAGCATCTGCAAGTTTGAGCACTGCTCGGCAAGCTTGAATAATCGCTTGGCCAGCGCACCCGGCTGCCGCAGCCATGCCTGCTGCACCTCCAAACACGAGGTCATGACGCCAAAGGGATCCAAGACTTGACGAATGCCGGGACGCGCTGCGTCAAGCGCTTGGCATTTTGAGTTCTCTTCGGCGCCGTGGTGCGGTGAATACATGATATTAACCTATTGAGTACACGACTATTGTTTTGCCTGGCATCCATTGTGCCTTTTTTAGCTCAGCACAAGTCTGTTCGACTGGTGCCTCCTCCTTTTGGTCTTCGAGGGCGCCTATGGCGCCCTCTTTTTTTTTGGGAGATCCCGCTTGGCCTCCTCCCACAGAGCATCCATCTCCGCAAGCGTGGCGTCGTTCACGGAGTGGCCTTGCGCCTGGATGCGCTCTTCGATGTAGCGAAACCGGCGCTCGAATTTTTGATTGGCCGACCGCAACGCCGACTCGGGATCGACGCGCGCGAACCGCGCCAAGTTGACACACGCAAACAACAAATCACCGACTTCCTCGGCGATGTGCGTCGCGTCCCCCGCGCCGAGGGCTGCGCGGACCTCGTCAAGCTCACCCTTTACGGCGTCGAGAACGGCACCGATCTCAGCCCAATCGAAGCCTACGGCGGCCGCGCGCCGCTGGAGCTTTATGGCCCGTAGGAGCGCCGGAAGCACCGAGGCAATACCGTCGAGGATGCTGGCCGTGACTTGATCTGCTGTTCTTTTTCGCATACAAAGGAGCACTTATGCGTAAGGGCATTTTGAACGCGCCGACGATTAATATTCCGTACCTCGGACGCTGAGTTATGGCGCCACTCATTCTGCGATTGGATGTTACCGGGTCGCCGCTTCGATGGATACCCTGGCAAGATGCGGTCTGTCTTTATAGCAAGAACAGAATCGCTTGGACCGCGGGCGAACGGGTATTCACCTTTTTCGGTGGCATGTCCGGGCTGACCGGTCAGCGTTCGTCGATCGCGGTCAATTCCATCATCGCCGTTAAGCGCACGCGCGGGATCAAACATGGGCAGCGCGGCATCCCGCCCTTGAATAATCGCGAGCTATTCTTACGGGACGGACAGCTGTGCATGTATTGCGGCGAGGAATACGCCGCATCGCAGCTCACCCGCGACCATGTCATCCCTCTATCGCGCGGGGGATACGATCGTTGGTCGAACGTGGTGGCCGCATGCAAGGGGTGCAATACTCACAAGGGCAACCGCAGGCCCGAGGAAGCCGGGGTAGCCCTGTTGGCCGTTCCCTACGTGCCCAATTGGGCCGAGTTCCTCGCGCTCTCGAATCGGCGTATCCTGGCCGATCAGATGCAGTTCCTAAAGACGCAATTCAATACCCAGCATCGCCTGTTAAGCCTGAGACACTGATCGTCGATGCGCAGCCACCTGCCCTAGCCCATGATGGTGGCTGGCGCGAGCGGCGCGATGTCGCCGGCAACGGGATCGAGCTCACCTTCATCGCGAGCGAGAGCCTAGGAGCCGCGGAGCGAGCGACGAGAAATATCAACTCGATAGGGGAGGCGAACACGCGACGCAGCGATCGGGATGCGCAGTAGATTGATTCGCAACCTCTGGACCGCCAGGTGACTACTCCGGCCCCCAAAACAACCGCCGCAAGTCAGAGGATGCTGCACGTGCAGGCACCGATCATTCCCGCGGTGACCGAGCTTATCAGGATTCATCGCGGTACGATTTCATTAGGCCAAGGGGTCGCGTTTTATGGCCCGCCCGCGCGCGCCGCGGAGCGGATAGGCGATTTCCTGTCGGATCCGGAAAACCACAAATACGCGCCCATCCAAGGAACGCCGCGTCTCATTGAATTGATCGTTCAAAAGCTGCATACCGAAAACGCCGTATTGTGTGATGAAAAACGCCGCGTTGTCGTTACGGCGGGCGCCAACATGGGGTTTCTTCATGCCCTGATGGCCATCGCCGATCCGGGCGACGAAATCGTGCTGCCGTTGCCGTACTATTTCAATCAGGAAATGGCGATCAGAATGCTAAACTGCATACCGATTGCGGTTCCGACCGATGAGCGCTATCAACTGAAACTGGATCTCATTCGCGCGGCTATCACCCCAAAGACGCGCGCGATTGTGACGATTTCTCCTAACAACCCGAGTGGCGCCGTCTATCCCGCGACGACACTGCGAGAGGTCAATTCCCTGTGTCGGGAGCACGGGCTTTATCACCTCAGTGACGAGGCCTACGAAAACTTCACCTATGGTGAGGCCCGCCACCTCTCCCCGAGCTCGCTCGCTGGTTCCGAGGCGCACACGATCTCTCTGTATTCGCTCTCCAAGGCTTACGGCTTCGCGAGTTGGCGTATCGGTTACATGGTGCTCCCCGAACACCTCTATGACGCCGTGCTTAAAGCCCAGGATACGAATCTCATCTGTGCGCCGCTGATTTCCCAATACGCCGCCATCGGCGCGCTTGAGGAGGGTTCTCGGTATTGCAGTGAGAAGCTCGCCACCATCCGGGGGACGCGCGCCATCGTCCTTGATGCTTTAGGGCGGATCGATGAGATCTGCATCACCCCTCAAACCGAAGGCGCGCTCTACGTATTCATTAAATTACGCACGCACTTGCACCCGATGCGAGTGGTGGAGAAGCTTATCACGCAGTACCGGGTGGCGGTCATACCCGGCACCACGTTCGGAATGGAATGCGGATGCTACCTGCGCGTGTCCTTTGGAGCGCTTGACCCCGATACCGCCCGAGAAGGCGCCGCGCGTCTGGTGACCGGGATGCGGGCGATCGTCGCGGGTCATTAACGCCTGAAACGGTTGTTTCGACGTGCCCTTGGACTATCTCATGGATCCCGCGAATGCGGTAGGAATCGAAGCTACGACCTCCTCGCTTATGAGCACCACGGCGGCGATTTTGCTAAGCCTGTGCGAGGCGATTCGGTGCAACAGTGTTACGAAGATAGATCAAGAGAATTGCGCATCGCGATAAAATAGTTCATTATGGATGAGGCATGAATCTAAGTATTCATGGGGGCCACCAATAAACGAAGAAGGAGAGAAGTTATGCAAAGCACCTTAATAATCGCAGCACGCGCTACCGTCCTAGCTTTTTCAGTGGGTCTCACAGCGGGATGTGCTACTACCGGGGATTTGGAACGTGTAGAAGGCATCGCCAATAACGCCCTGAGCACAGCCCAAGCCGCTCAACAATCGGTCGGCGCCGCACAAGTAGCTGCCGATAACGCCGCCTCCGTCGCGCAAGAAGCGAGGGCTTCCGCGGATGCGGCTCAAGCGTGCTGCACCGAGACCTCTGATAAGATTGACCGCATGTTCCAAAGGTCAATGCAGAAGTAAGGGCAGATAATCACCGAATATTGATGCCCTGTAACGGCTGCGCCGTTACAGGGTTTTTTCTCGCGCTATCCTTGCCGGCCGAGTCGGCTAGTCTGGATTCATCTCTGAAATCGTGTCCGCGCTCGAGGTTAGACTTATCGGGACCGGGATCCCGTGGCGGTCCGAGGCCGCCTTTTCCAATTGATCCCAATCGACCTGCCGACCGTTTGCGGCATGACTTACCCTGCCCGCAAGGTGCATGAAACCGTCTTCGGAGGCTTGGGTATCTTCATCGAGCGGCGGGTGGGTTTCAAGGTATAAGGCGCCGTTAAGCCAGCCGAGCTTAAATGGCTGATTGACGATCCGTACCTTTGTCCCGACGCGGACTTCGGAGAACAAGCGTTCGATATCCCTCGGATACAGGCGCAAGCACCCATGGGTCACGCGCATACCGATACCGTAGGGTTTATCGGTCCCATGGATAAGGTAGCCCTCGCGCCCTAAACGCAATGCGTATTGCCCAAGGGGATTGTCCGGACCCGGGGGAACCACTTTCGGTAGCGGATCGCCGTCAGCCGCGTGCTCGCGCCGGATCGACTCCGGTGGATACCAGGCGGGATTGACGGTTTTGGCGACCACCTGGGTGAGCCCGTGCGGCGTTTTCCAATCCTGCCGCCCGACGCTGACCGGATAGGTCACCACGACGCGTGGCTCGCCTGCCTGTGGCCGCGGGAAAAAATAGAGGCGCATTTCGGGGACGTTGATGACAATCCCTTCCCGCGGGGCGTCGGGCAGTATGAATTGACTCGGGATCAGGACCTCGGTATCCGCGCCCGGGAGCCACGGATCTACCTTCGGATTCGCGAGCTTGATCTCGTTGTAACCTTGATCGTAGGCGCGCGCGATATCGACGAGCGTATCCTGGTATTCGGTCGAGGTCACGCCCAGTGCCCCGACGACGCTATCCAACCCTTGTGGAAGCCGGTAAGTGTCAGCTAACACCGGAAAGCCGAACAAACAATTCACCGCCAACAGCAAGGTCGGCGGCCCCATGCCAAAATACTGGCACTTGCTGACCCTATGGTTGCATTTCATTAGCGTAGCCTCGCGTATGTCAATTACGATCGCGAGATGTCATTCAAAACGAATGCCTAGATTTCAGCATTCCTACGGCTATCAGCACCCACCCGGCAATCAAGGCCAGCCCGCCGATCGGGGCGAGCTTGCCTGCCGGCGCATAACCGGCGATTGCCTTGATATACAGGCTACCGCAAAATAACACGATGCCTAGGCATAGCGTGCCGGCGCCCAACTTCAGCACCCGATTGGTGGGGTGGCGGCGAATGAGATCACCGAGCACGATCAAGCCTATTGCGTGAATAAGTTGGTATTCTACACCAAAGTTGAAGCTCGCCAGCAGCGGTGCGGTGACTCGGGCATTTAGCCAATGCGCGGCGAGCGCCGCAAGCCCGATGGCGCTACCCGCAAGCAGACTGCCTAAGACGATGAGCCATCGATGCATACGACACTCCGTTCGGCGCGGGCACCCAGGGAACACCACTCTGATGGTTGGAAACGGCTCCCTGTCACGCCCTCCATGACAGTATATCGCCTGATGCTGTGGCTTGCCTTGAGTACTTTGCTTATCGGCACGGCCCGTGGTGTTGAGATCGGGCGACCGATCGAGATCTCAAAGCATTTCCGTTCCGGCGGGGTGTTCATGAACGTGCGCTTGCTGGGATTAATCGAAATCTCGCACGAAAAGATCAATGGCCTTGCGTGCCGGGAGCTTTCCGGACTCGCGTGGGATCAGGATGCGGAAATCCTTTATGCAGTTTCCGACAGCGGTTATCTCGTGCACCTGCGTCCACAGATCGAGAACGGGATTTTAACGGGCGTTGGGTTTCAGGCCGCCTTTCCCCTGCGCGGCCGCTCCGGTCAACCCTTGCCGGAAGCGCTTGCGGATGCCGAGGGCCTCGAGATCTTGAACGGGCGTAACGGCGCACCGGGCGACGCCGAGCTCATTGTCTCCTTTGAACAGCCTCCGCGCGTCGTGGCGTTCCGGCCCGAGGGGGTATTCGTGCGCGACTACCCGCTTCCTCCGAGGCTCCAGGATCCGCGTGTCTACGCGGATGAAAACAACCAACTCGAAGCCTTAGCATTGCATCCCGCGTTCGGGTTGCTGACGATACCCTCACGGCCGCTGGCGGGCGGCGATCAAGCCCTGTCCACAATTTATTCTCTCGACGACCTTGTCTGGCGGTTTGCGCCGTTGGATTATCGACATAGCGCCGCGGTGGCGCTCGAGACGGCAGCGGACGGTTCCTTGATCGTGGTCGAACGGCGTTACGAAGGCTTCTTCACGCCCATCGTGTTTGCGGTAAGGCGGCTGTCATTGGATTCCGGGCAGCCGGGTAGCGCGGCGGTCGAAGAGCTGGTTCAATTCAATCCCGAGGACGGCTGGACGGTCGACAACTACGAGGGTATCGCCCGGCACGAGGGTGATCGCTATTTCTTGGTCTCTGACGATAATCAGAATCCTATTCAAAGAACGCTGTTACTTTATTTCGAGATCCTCATCGCCCCACGCCGCTCCCAGGCGAACGCTCAAGCGCCGTTTGCCACGAGCCCCGGCTATTTTTCCGCCAGTCTCGGGATCAGCTCCGCGAGGTTACATGGCCGGGTGCGGTAGTCGAGCTGATTTTGAATGATCGCATCCCATGCGGTGGCGCAGGCGCCCGGGGAGCCGGGAAGGCAAAAAATCAGCGTGCGGTTCGAAACACCCGCGAGCGCGCGTGATTGAATGGTGGAGCTCCCAATCTCCTCGTAGGAGATGAGCCTGAAGAGTTCCCCGAAGCCGTCGAGCTCCCGGTCGAAGAGGGGTCTGACGGCCTCCGGCGTCCCGTCCCGTCCGGTGATCCCCGTACCGCCTGTCGTGATGACGACCGGCACCTCCTCATCCGCACACCAACCCGCGATCAGCGCCCGGATTCTGTAAATGTCATCGGGCACGATGCGCTTCGCGTGCAGCCGGTGACCGGCCGCCTGCAGGCGATCCGCCAATAAGCGCCCCGATTTGTCGGTTTCCGGCGTGCGCGTATCGGAGACCGTCAAGATCGCGATCTCGAGCGCTACAAAGCCCCGAGAATCGTCCCGTCTTATAGGTTCCGGCATGCTTGACTCCGCTTGCGCACTGAGAGTTTGCAAAAAAACCTACTGCGCTCTGGATTTAGCGTTCCGGCGGTGCTCGGAATCCTCATGTATTTCAACATACACTGCGGTTCCTGCGCTCCGGCGGAAAGCCAGGGCCAGGGAATGGCCCTTTTTGGCGCGCCGAGGAAGCAGCGCGATCTCCCTTCGCTCGTGACGGTTTTTTCACAAACTCTGAGCTGCGTTTACCGTTATTATAGCTTGTTGCCCGCCGATACAAGCGATGCCAGTGCCAGAAGAACACCCAGAGATCCGGCTCGACAAATGGCTTTGGGCTGCCCGTTTCTTCAAAACCCGGGCCTTGGCCACCGAAGCGATCAAGGGCGGCAAGATCGAAGTCAATAGCCACAAGCCAAAAGCGGCGCGATCCGTTCACATCCACGATGAGCTACGCATCCAACGCGGACCCTTTACCTACGACGTTACCGTCGTAGACGTCTCCGGCCAGCGCGGACCGGCAACTGCAGCCGCCCGTTTATACCAGGAGTCAGCGGAAAGCGTGAGCCGCCGCAAAGCCTTAGCGCTTGAGTTACGAGCGCAAGCCCTGACCCAACCCCGGTTGCCGGGGCGCCCCAGCAAACGCGACCGGCGGCGCATCATTCGCTTCACTCGCAAGCCGGATCAATGATCGCCTCCCCCAGCGTCCGTAGAAGAAAGTCTCGCCGAGCGGGCACCGCATGCGGGGCGCGTGCTCGCGCGGACACGCCTCGACCCGGTCGATCCTACTCGCCCTGGTCCGGCCCGTGGTGGATTGGACTAGGTGAGGAGCGAGGTGCGAATCACGTGGGCGGCCTGCTCGGGCAGGAAATACGGGTAGACCGGCGCCGAATGCAGCGGGTTATTAATTTCATAGTCGAGTCCATAAAGGCCGTAAAAACGCTGTGCGAGGTCCAAAGGCATTTCCTTGCGCGACACCAGTTCTAAAAGCTTCGCATTTTCGATCTTCGTTTCGAGCCCCGCGCGATAGGTCGCGAGAAGTTCTTTGATCGCCTCGGGAATGCGCGCCGCCCGTTGCGGCCGTGTGAACACCTGGAGCAGCAAGCCTTCCGTGTAATAACCGGTCGCTTCCATGATGCCGATGCCTCGGTTCGAGAGCGCCTCGATCATCTCATCGAGCGTTACGGCCACGCGCGCGCCGGCCTGCAGGCGCGTCGCACGCATCGCCAGATGGTGCGCGGTGTAACCGTATACATGGTTCCAGTGCTGGATGATTTGGGCCGGATGGCCGGCATCGGACTGATCGATGAATAGCCGCAGCACCTGGCCGTTATCCAGCATCTTATACAGGAGATAGGCGCTCCAGCCGTCGGCAAATTGATAGAAGACCTCCTCTTCCACTTGTGAAGGAAGGTAGCCGTGCGTGCGCTGGAGGATCTCGGCGACGCGCGCGGCGGCGCGGGTTTCGGAGGAGCCGCAGCGGATGGCGAGGTGATCGAAGTGCGCGAACCAGCCGCGTTCCTCGGCCACTTCCAGCAAGGCCAGATCGGCCTTACTGTTGAGCAGAGACTCGACCACTTTCACCGCCACGTAAATATCGAAGTGCCGCACCCACTGCGCGATCCGCACCGCGTCGCTGTCCTGTAACGACCGCTTCGCCTCCTCAAAGAGCGTTTGCATGAAGGCATCGGCGAAGGGATGCAAGCGCTCGCGCGCCTCCGCAAGATCGGTCTCGAACGGCAGCGCCCTGGCCGCCTCCCGGTAAGCGCTGAACAGTTGCTCTAGCGATCGCACGCCGGTGAAGAACACCTCCGCGGTCGGTTTCGAGAGCGGAGCGCGAAAGGGCACGAGGTTGAGGGCGACGTCATCGCCGTTTTCGTTCACCGTGCGGACCCTTTCAGGGCGATCGAGATCCGGCCGCAACCGTCCCTCATCGCGCAGCACCGTGGCCGCGAGCAGAGAAGCGAACTGCCGATGGGGGTTAGACAGGACAGTATCCAACGGATCCTCCTACAGAGACGTTAGTCCAAAGTGCGATAGCAATCAAGAACACCACCATCGAGAAACGGAGCATAGCCGCCTCCGGGGTATTTTCTTCGGCTGGGGCGATCTCGAACCAGACGGCAGATACGGGGTCTGCGGGGCTTGAGGGTTCGCTCTTCGCCACCTTCCGGGCAACGCCAAGCTCGGTCAGTAACTTATCGCAGACCGCGCGAAGGTCCACGGGCTGCGCGATGAAGAGTATTTGCGCCTTAAGATACTGACCTCTATGCTGCCAAAGCTGTGAAAACATCAAAATTCACTCACACGATCACGCGAAGAGCCTAAATAAATTTAACAACGCAAAAGCGATAAGTCGCTTACGATAGCTGTTCATATTCGTTCTGCCCAAGGTTTAACGAGTTGGTGTGATGTTCAGAGTGGGCCACCGCCTGACGGCCACTGTCAGGCGGTGGTGGGCCGCCTCCAAAAAGGTCTTGATTGTCCCGTTTAACGCGCGACCAGACCCGTGGCGCTCGTCGGAACCGGCGCCACGCCACGGCCACGAATGAATCCGTTACGGTTCACCCGAAATCTCCGCAGCTCCCCGTCCCCGTTATTCAAGACGAAGAGATGCTGATTGTTCTGGCTCAAGGCCGCATCGCGGGGCGCGTCCCCGCTGCTGATCTCCCGGTCTGGTCTGCGGAAAAACGGTTCCAGAGTGCCGCCGAAATTGATCTTGTAGAGCGAGACCGAATCGCTACCGGTATTGATGGAGTAGCCGATCGTCTGATCGCTAGAGAGCACCGTCCAGCAAGTGGCGTTGCCTTGATCGATCAAATCAACCAACGAAGAGACTTCGCCCGTTTCGCGATCGACCCGATAGGAGGCGGTGACGCCCTTTGCACCTGCATTGGCTTCCGTGATAAACACGAAATCGCGATCGCCGAACTCAAAGCCGAACGGCGTTGGTACGGCCGAGGGGCGCTTGAGCGGAGCGGGGGCGGGCGTATCGTCTTGTTGCATCACATAGGTGGTCAACATATTCGTTGCCTTTTCGGTGATGAGCAAAACCGTTCCGGATTTATTGAAGCCGATCTGTGCGGGCGAGGTCAGTTGTGTTGAATCGATGATGCGCGTCGAATCGGGTATGGGCACCAGCACGCCGCCCGCAGTAAATCTAAATCCGCTGATATTGTCGTAGCGGAGATTCGGATCGCTGCTCGTGCCATCGCCTTCGTTCAGCACATAGACCAGCGTCCCGAAAACCGTAACGCTGATCGCGGAGCGGCCTCCGGAAGGCACCCTATTGACAAACTCCAGTCCGCTGGGTTGCAACCTGAAGCTCGTGAGGCTGCCGTCGCCGGCGTTGGTGACGAACAACCAGCGATCGCTCGCATCGGTCGTGAGCGCCGCCTGATTGCCGATGGCTGCGCCGGTACCGGTCCCTTGGGTGTCGAATGACCCGATTTCGACCAGCCTTCCGCGGTATTTGACGTCGAAGGCGATGACGCGGTTTCCCGTGGCTTCATTGCTTGAGGTGTAGACGATCGCCTGCGCCGGCAGGCTTAGCCCGATCCCAGCTGATAACGCCCAAGCGGAAAATAAGAGTTTCGTTTTCATGACTCTCTCCTCGAGATAGTAGTGACAGATGCGTTATGATGAACGCGTATACCTAGGCCAAACGGCGGTGCCTTGATTGCGCTGGCGCGCGTGTCTAGCCTCGGCGACTGAGGAGCGTGCAGCCGATGTGCCGCATTGATGTGAATGGCGCTACGGATCCTAACTGATTGATTACCAACAGTTATCTTTACAGCATATTTCTGGATAAACGAGTGGCCATGGCAATCGAGACTTCCAATATATTGGGAAGTCACGAAATAATGGGAAGTCATGTAGGCCGATGATTAGCATCTCGACCCCATGCACCACTCTAATACAACACGGAGCGGAACGGACCGTTTCAATGGTGTCGTTGATACGCTAATCTGGGGCCTTAAGGAAGGGAGGGCAGCGCTTTTCGCTTTCGAGAAACACAGGGTAATGCAAAGGCGATCCTCTAGCGGCTATAGGTTTCTGAGTAGGGCGCAATCCACTAGATTAGGGAGGTTGTCCAATGCCTCAATATGTAATCGAGCGTGAAATTCCCGGTGCGAGCGAGCTGTCTGAGGACGAGCTCCGGACCATGTCCGAGAAGGCGCGCGGCGTCGCGAAAGATCTTGGTCCCGATCTCCAATGGCTGCATAGCTATGTGACCGAGGACAAGATCTACTGCGTGTATATTGCGCGAGATGAAGAGGTGTTACGGAAGCATTCGGAGATCACGGGGTTCCCGACCCATCGCATCGCGCAGGTCACTTCCAGACTCGAGGGAGCAATAGAATAACCTGCGTTTAGATCGCGATGGCTCGCGAACGTCTCCCCTGCGTTTTAGCGCGTTGCGGTGGCCAGATTCACTTGAGAAGTGCCTCGATGAAGACCGAGCAGTGAATGATGCGGAGCTGGTCGGCCGTCGTCTCTTTCAGCATTTTGACGCCGTCGCGATCGACGAAGTCGACCGCCTCGAAATCCAGCACGGCACTCTTACCCGTTCGAAGCACGGCCTCGATTTCCTCGGCCAGTACTGGAACCCAATCGTCTACGATGCGACCCTCAACCCGGAGAGTTGTGGCACTCTGGTTGGTTGCGACGTGGGTGATACGCAGCATCGGGCGCCTCGCGGGTGATAGGGACCGTTCGTAGACGTAATGCAAATCCCTCACCATAGCCAGGTTGGCGCGCCGATGCCACGTGGGGATGAGGGGAATCTTGGTATCACGCGTGCTCATCATTAACTCGACTGACGACTACTTAGAAACCCACGGATCACCAATGGCAGGTGCTGGCTGAAGCAGACTAGCGGGGTCGTTGGATCCCAAGCTTCCTCATGCGAGCTTCCAAGGTGGTCGGCTTGATTCCCAAGCGCTGGGCCGCACCTCGCTTACCGGAGACCCGCCATCCGCTCAGCTCCAGAACCTCCATGATGTGCCCACGTTCCAAGGTCTCGAGGGTCATAATACCGCGCGTGACGGGGCTCTTCGGGCTCAGCAGTGGAAGCCAGTCACCCAACTCCAGCCGCCCCTCATGACTCAAAATCACCCCGCGCTCGATGACGTGCTCCAGCTCTCGGATGTTCCCAGGCCAGGCGTACTCTCTTAGAATATCCACGACCTGCGGGGAGATGCTGCCGATTGGGCGACCGATCTTCTTGCCGTACTTCATAACGAAGTAATGCGTCAGCAGCGCGATGTCCTCCGGACGTTCGCGTAACGGCGGCAGACAAACCGGAAAGACATTCAAGCGGTAATAAAGGTCGGCACGAAACCGACCTTCCGCCACTTCTTTTTTTAGATTGCGGTTAGTCGCAGCGATGACACGCACATCGACTTTGCGTGTCGAGCTGCCGCCAACGCGCTCGAACTCGCCCTCCTGCAGGACTCGCAACAACTTGACCTGCAGGTCCAAAGGCAACTCGCCGATCTCATCGAGAAAGAGCGTTCCCTGGTCGGCCAGCTCGAACCGCCCGAGCTTGCGCGTGAGCGCGCCGGTAAAGGCGCCCTTCTCATGTCCGAAGAGCTCGCTCTCTATCAAGCTGGGCGACAAGCACGCACAGTTCAGCGTAACCAGCGTAGAGTCCTTGCGGCGACTCAGCCGATGGACGCAGCGGGCGATGACTTCCTTACCGGTGCCAGTCTCGCCTAGGATGAGGACGGTGCTGTCGGTGGCGGCGACGCACTCGATCTCGCGCAGCGCCTTGTTCATGGCCGCGGACTTTCCGACGATGTCCGCGGTTTCCGAATGCGATCGAACCACCTCGTGCAAGCGGGCGTTTTCTCGCCGCAGCTGACGAAGCTCGATCTCGGCCCGCCGGCGGAGCGCGATGTCGCGCAGAACGATAGTGAGATGCCGCCTACCGTCTACGCTGAAAGGCGATACTGTAACGTCCACGGGGAAGGCTTCGCCGTCGCAACGAAACGCCGTAAGCCCTTCGGCCCATAGATAATGCGCGCTCCAACCGCTCGTATCAAAAGCCTTGATGGATTCGTCGAGCAGCCGCTTGAAACGCTCCGATAGGAAACGCACAAAAGACGTTCCGAGCGCGGTGGCCGCCCCGCACCGAAATGCCGCCTCAGCCGCCCGATTGAATAAAACGATGTGGAGCCGATCATCGATCGCGAGAATCGCGTCCATCGCCGATTCGACGATGCGGCCTAAGCGCTCTTCGCTCACGCGCAGCGCCTCTTCCGCTCGCTTGCGCTCGGCAATGTTTCGCACCATCGCGATGATAAAATTCTTGCCATCCACCTCGATGACCGAGGCCGAGATCTCGGCGGGTAGGCATTCGCCGCTGCTCGTCCTGCAGGTGAGCTCATTGGTCCAGCCGTGACCTTGTTGGAATACGCGATCCGTAAAGGCCAGCATCCTCGGCATCTCATCGGGGTGCACGACACTGATGGGCGTGGCCAGTAACGCTTTGCGCGAGTACCCCAGCATCGTGCAGGCGCGCGGATTAACATCGAGGATTTGGTCCTGGGCTGGGTCTATCACGAAGATCGCGTCGTTGCAATATTCGAAGATATTGCGGTAGCGGGCGATGCTCTCCGCCGTCGGCAGGTCGACTGCAGTCGGCTCGTTCGATCTGCCTTCCAGCATCGCGGGCCATCGAGCCCGTGCGGTGCTCCTCTCTTTCCGCGGCCGCTTTTGCGCGGTTGGATTATCCGTGGACATCGCGTCTTCCGTGCTATTACTACGTGATTCGATAACTTCAATGCCGCCGGTCGGGTCCGAACTCCAAGATGACGGTATTCCCCGGGTTTAAAATCGTTATCCGCTTGCGGCCCTCGTTTCCGGTGCTTGGCTTAGGCCTGACCGGCCTTTTCCTTTGGAGGAGCGCTGACGGTGGCCGGCGAAGGCTCCGGAGCCGGAACGTCTTCCGAGGACGCGGAATCGAGGCCTGAGGCTTGCGGAGGTGCATTTTCCGATTTCACGGAGGTATCCTGACCGATGTCCGGCGCCGGCGCAGGGGTTGCTACCGTGCCTTCGGCCGGGACGATCTCGACCCGGACGGTAGGTACCGGGTCTGCGGGGCTTGAGGGTTCGCTCTTCGCCACTTTCCGGACAACGCCGAGCTCGGCCAGTAACTTATCGCAGACCGCGCCAATGTTCCCGGCCAGTGGCTCGACGCCCTTTGCCGAGCCGGCCTCCTGCGGTACCCCCCTATCGCCGCCGGGCGCCGGTTTATCCTCACGGAGGCTCGCTTCTTCGCGAGCGCTCCGGGTGTTTACCAAGGCGCAGGAGATCGGGATAAGTTCGGCACGCTGAAAGTTTTGGGCGCGCGGGTCGGAATCCCCAAAGCTCATGGAAAATCCCGCGGGCGTGCTGCCCATCCGCAAAGGATGAGCCGTGGCCGCCAGCAAATGGCCATAAGCACTCACGACGCTGGTGTTCTTTTCGTCAATTCGCGGATCTGCCGTTCCGAAAGGCCAAGGTCCCACGGATCGCTCACAGCGTACCCAGCGCGAACCAGATCCGCTTTGACCTCGCGCGTAAGGACCTTGAGCGGGTCCTTGCCGGCTCGGAATCCACCCGCCTCGTCGCGAACGATGAGCAGCATCTTATCGACGGGTCCCCGCGCGCCTTGCGTGGAGTCTATCTTGACCGCGGACGGCGCGGCGCAGCCGATGAGCGTGGTTAGTAAAATCACTAGCCAAGCATATTTGAAATTTAGGCTTTTCGTTAAAATCCCTCTCCCTCCGGGAGAGGGTTGGGGTGAGGGGATAGAATAAGGGTAACTCATTGTTTTATATCCCCTCATCCTAACCTTCTCCCGGAGGGAGAAGGGACTCCTCATTTTGTCGTAGTGGTTTTGTTCAACATCTTGGCGGTAAGTATCCAATAGCGCGTGTCGCATTGTTAAACCCTGGTAATTCGGTGAAGGCAGCGATTGTGAATTTTTTCGCATCATTCCAATAACCCCTCTCGCACAATAAAATCCCGGATCGCCCCGAGACCCTCGCCGGTTTTCAGATTGGAAAACACAAAGGGTCGCTCGCCGCGCATCTTGCGCGCGTCCCGCTCCATGACCTCAAGGGAGGCGCCCACATGTGGCGCGAGGTCGATCTTGTTAATTACCAAGAGATCCGAGCGGGTGATTCCGGGTCCGCCCTTGCGCGGGATCTTGTCGCCCGCGGCGACGTCGATCACATAGATCATGAGATCGGCGAGCTCCGGGCTGAAGGTCGCGCTCAGGTTGTCGCCGCCGCTCTCGACGAAAATCATGTCGAGCTCCGGGAAACGCGCGACTAGCTCATCGACGGCCGCAAGGTTGATCGAGGCGTCCTCGCGGATCGCGGTATGCGGGCATCCGCCGGTTTCCACGCCTACGATCCGATCGGCCGCCAGCGCCTGACTGCGGATCAGAAACTGCTGGTCTTCCTTGGTGTAAATATCGTTGGTGACCACGGCGATCCGGTACTCGTCGCGCAGGGATTTGCACAGCGCATCGACGAGCGCCGTCTTCCCCGAGCCGACGGGCCCGCCGATGCCGATGCGCAAGACCTGTTTTCTGTCCTTCGTGTGCTCCATTGCCGTGGTCTCGTTTATGAACGGAAGAGCCGCGTATATTGCCCCTCATGCAGGGCGCTCGCGATGCCCACGCCTGGGGCGACGCCTCCGATGGCGTCATCGCCGAGCGTGAGCCCGGAGTGCACCGCTTCCGGGATCACATCCGCGAGGCGCGACAACATTCGCTGTCCGGCCGTCTGTCCCAGCGGGATGAGCTTTACCGCCGCCGCGACTTGGTGTTCGCTCCATACCCAGGCGTAGGCTTGCGCCGCCTCCGTTAATTCAATATCCCAGCGTTCCGCGCCGAGGGCAAACAAGGTAGCGAAACCTGGGCGTTCGGCAACTTGCCAAGCGCGGGCCGCTTCGATCCCAAGATCGCTCAATAGCCGCGCCAATGCGGTACCGAGGTAGTGGTCCTCGGCGAGCAACTCGGCGGACTCGCGGCTGGCGAGCAGGAAAGAATTCCAGTAGGCGAGGGCGCCTTCGTCGCCTCCTTGCCAGGCGCGGTAGAGCCGCGCGAACACGGGGACATCAGGGAGGTCGCGTTCCGCCGGAGCGCAGGAACCGGAGTGTATATTGAAATACATGAGGATTCCGAGTACCGCCGGAACGCGAGATCCCGAGCGTAGTAGGTTTTTCACAAACTCTCACCGGGCGCCCCGGGATGGCGATGGCCGCCGCCGTGATAAGCGCCGGCCTCCGGCTCGAAGGGCTGATTTTCCCGGAGCGGTCGTAACCCGAGCGAGGCGACCATCCCGTCCAATACATGATCCACTCGGTAACGGACCCAGTCCGCGCCGATTTCCAGGGCGATATGGCGATTGCCCAGGTGATAGGCGGCGCGGGCGAGCAGATGCGGATCGACGCTATACGCGGTGGTGACGGGCTCGGCCAGCGCGCGGACTTCGACCACGCGCCCGTCCTCGCTACGCAAGCGATCGCCCGCGCGAAGCATGGTTCCGTGCGGGAGATAGAGGCCCGCCTCCTCCCCGGAGTCGAGCCTGACCCGCTGGCGGCTCTTTTGCCGCTGCTCGAAAGACAAGGTCAGCGTCGCGTCGGCCTTGGCCGGCGTCTGCAGCCGTTCAGTGATCCGCACCATCACCGCGATCAAGAATAGCAGGGCTGGACCACGCTCATCGGCGCAAGATAAGCAATCCAAGGCCACATTTCAAACTATTTCATTGGCGAGCAGGATACCGATAGATGTCAGGTCTGTCGCCGGGCCACTCGCACCCTCCGGCGCGGGTCTTGGCGAGGTCGGTCGCCCCAGCCCCTGGGTCTTACGATAGTCGCGGCGTGTAAGCTGTTGGCGGAAATAGCCCGTCATCTTTCGCAGGTAGTGCCCGATCAGACGCTTCTCCGCCTTGCCAAGCTGACCATCGCGGAACTTCCTCAGCGTGGCGTGTATAAGGGCGTAGCGTCCCTCGGTGGATTCGATCGAAAACTCAACGATCCCGGTGCTCGCTAGAAACTCCCCGACCTGCTTAACCGTCTCTAACTGTCTGTCGTTCATGATGGTCTTCATCCTCCCATCATGAACAGTCGCCGCCTTACTTCAGACTCATCTAGCATTGGAATAGACTGTGGATTTCTCGGGAACTCCAGAAACACTTATGCCGGCGACTCCCCGCTGCCGAGGGGTTCGTGGCGTATCGCGAATCGATGCGCAGCGTTAGCCTGCTAAGGAGACAGCGATATGAAAGATTTATCCAAGGCCACCGTGAGACGAGCCCTTATGGGCTATACGTTGACTCACGAACCCTCTTACGAGCAATCGAACGGCGTCTATATCATTGTGGAGATCGATGAAAATCTTAACGTCACAGAAATCCTGGCCAAGCGGGGCAGGCCTGTACATACATATTCACGCCTGCATCCGGGACGGCTATGGGCGCTCGCGTCCCGTCCCGGCGACGCCCCGGAAATAGACAAGGAGGACACCATAAAGCATGTGTGTGAGGTCATAGAACAACAATTGGAAATACTTCGGGGATATAAAACCTAGGCTCGCCGGGTTCGGCATGCACTCGCCGCAGTCCGAGCAGGTCGGCCGCCGCTGCGGCCGGACCACGGCGATCCGGTATTCATCGCGCAGGGATTTACACAGCGCATCGACGAGCGCCGTCTTCCCCGATCCGACAGGCCCGCCGATGCCGATACGCAAGACCTGTTTTCTGTCCTTCGCGTGTTCCATCGACGTGATCTGGTTTATGAAGGGAACAGCCCACTCGCGCCCTCCGGGCGCGGGTCCTGGCGAGGTCGATCGCGTTTCGCGTAGCGATAAATTATGATGGGCATCGTTGCCTATTGAACAGAGGCCCCCATGCGCTGGATCGCCGTCACCGTTTTTGCCCTGATAGCCGTGGCCTGCGCCACCTCGCCCACCGGCCGCTCGCAGTTGCGCCTGGTGTCCGACGCGCAGATAGCGCAGATGGGCGCCACCGCCTTCGCGGCGCTAGAACAGAAGACGCCGCGGGCCTCGAATGCGAAGATCTCGCGCTACGTGGGTTGCGTGGCCCGTGCCATCACGCGCACGGTGGCACCTGGTCAGCGGTGGGAGGTCCGGGTATTCGAAAACAAAGAGGTCAACGCCTTCGCGCTGCCGGGCGGCAAGATCGGCGTCTACACGGGCCTTCTTAAGGTGACCGAAAACCAGGATCAACTCGCGGCCGTCATCGGCCACGAGGTGGCACACGTCATCGCCGGCCACTCCGCCGCACGTGTGTCGAACGACCTTGCGGCCAACCTCGGCGCCTCCGTGCTTGGGAGCACCACCGGTATCGACCCGCAATTGATCGGCGTCGGCGCCAATCTGTTGCTGCTCTTGCCGTACTCGCGCGGCGACGAGAGCGAAGCCGACGTCCTCGGCTTGCAGTACATGGCACAGGCCGGATTCGATCCGCGCGAAGCGCCGAAGCTTTGGGTCAACATGTCCAGGCAAGGCGGCCCCGCACCACCGCAGATCTTGTCATCGCACCCGTCCAACGATACCCGTATCCGCGACCTAGAGAGCCGCTTGCCGCAGGCATTGCCCTTGTACGAGCAGGCGCGGGGCCGGGAGCCGAAGTGCGGGTGAGGCGGGGAGATCAGGGTGCAGGGCTATTTTTCAGATACTTCACTAAGTGGTCGGTGAAGGCTCGCAGATCGTTAAAGACCCGTTCGAATTATTGCCTTGACAATATCGACGTCGCGCTTCGAAGCAACTGGGCCGACTTCAATCGGATGCCGCCAATGCGAAATTGGCGAAATCTAAGACGTCTCCCAAGCGGCGTTCGATGATCTCCACCATGATATCCAGATCGAGCTTTTGCACCAGGATGTTGCGGAAACCCACCATGGCCTGCAGGGCTGTCATCATCGTCTCATTGATCAGACCGGCGCGCTGCAACAGAAGAAAGCTCTCCTTGCTGTCCTGGGGCAGCCCCAGCTTTTTGGTCTTGATGAGGAGATTGGCGATGTCGATGGCTAATTCGCACGCGCGCTGCAAGTTCATGGCAATGGCGTCTTGCTTGAGATAATCATCCTTGAAGGGAAGCTCGCTTTTCATGGCGTAGTAGTTTCGAACCTGCGCGACGCAGCGCTCGATACTGACTTTTTTGTTCAAGACGACCTGATTCATACGTTATAGAATCTGCCGCCGCGCAACCCCTCCGCCAGGATCCCCGCCCGCTCTTCGCTAAGCTTCTGATAAAACGACAACACCAGCATCTCGAACTCGTCCGCGGCGTAAGCATTCCCGGTATAAATGCGCCTATCGGCCGCGATGATCTCCTTCTGAAACACGGTGGAGACTTCGCGCAGATTGATGAGGTCCACCGGCTTTTTGAGCACGGATCCTAGCTCGGCACATAACGGGCTCATCGCCAGCAGCCTGCCCGCTCTTGCTTGCTTCGGCGGCAGCAGCAAGGCGATGTCCACGTCGCTACCCGGCCAGGCATCGTCGGTGCCGTAGGAGCCGAACAGATAGATCGCCTGCGTATCGTCATAATGCCGCAACACGGTCTGAATGATTACGCCCGGTTCGATCATACCGTCCCCACGATGCCTTAAAAATTTGTAGCTCCGCAAGTATAGCCGGATAGCCGTCGTTTCGGCACGAATCGTCGGGATCCGAGGATGTGCTTCGTGACCGTTAACGAATCGGCGCCATAGCGGCCCAATCAAGCACTATTCGGTGAGGACGGCCGCGATCTCTCGGCCTTCGAATCCTTAGTTAAGCAAACCTGCGAGGTTACCGATCCACGCGGCCTTGACCTCGAGTAGGAGCTATTCATAGGTAGGATCTTTAAACCTATTGAATTATAAGGTGAACTTTAGATGTTTCACTCAATCCCATTGAGCAATCGACCAAGATTGGCTCAAGAAAGGAGAGACCGAGTGAAACGTACCAACGCTAACACGGCGGTAGGACGATTCAAGAGAGTATTTTCGGAGCAGGAGTTGAACCGATTGGGCAAAGAGGTGAGGTATTGTCAGCGGGAACGGGTGGTGACGCCGTTTCGGCTGGTGATGGCGATGCTCT
>JBOIDF010000019.1:0-45919 GCA_050740455.1 Gammaproteobacteria bacterium
TCACCGGAAATACTACGTGATAGTGGATCTGCCACGCGCAATGGTGCCCCTTCCTAACCTCATCTTCATCCATCCCACCATTCTACAATCGGTGTCCCCGTGGCAAGACCACGGGGAATCGCAAGTTGAACCGTTACAATTCATCGGTACATATTTGTACCATATATATTTAGAGGCGCAAAAAAGGCGCTACTCATTTGATGAAACAAAAATCTGCAAACAGCTTTCTTTCTCTTCAAAAGAGAGGATCGCGGTTACGACTGGTCAAAGAAATCATGAGTTTCAGCATTTAAAAAGAAAATTGAAAGATCGTTCTCCAGATTTTTATGGCAAAACCAAAGGCGTCAAGAAGATACAACTGCACCCACTATTTTGCAGTAAAACAGGCGACGTTGAGGAGTGGGAAATCAGTCGCTACCGGCTGCGGACGCCTGTGATTCGTGCCAGGCAGGCCGGGATCAAGCCGAAAGCGCAGCAAGCAGCGCGTCTTCGACGCGTTCGATCCAGACAAAATGTAATTGATTGCGCGCGGCCTCTGGAATGTCTTCCAGATCTTTTTGGTTACGCGAAGGCAAGAGCACTGTTTTGATTCCGGCACGCGCCGCCGCCAACACTTTTTCCTTGATCCCGCCGACGGGAAGCACGAGACCGCGCAGGCTAATTTCACCGGTCATTGCGGTGTCGCTGCGAACTGACTTGCCGATCAAGAGTGAAGCGAGCGCGATGAACATGGCGACTCCAGCGCTCGGACCGTCTTTCGGTATGGCCCCCGCCGGGACATGGACGTGAATATCTTTGTTGTCGAAAGCATCGTCTGCAACATTGATCTCGGCGGCGCGCGATTTGACGAGACTCAAGGCGGCCTGCGCGGACTCCTTCATCACATCCCCAAGCTGACCGGTAAGAATCAGTTTTCCGCTGCCAGGAACGCGAGTCGCTTCCACAAACAAGATGTCCCCGCCAACCGGTGTCCACGCCAAACCGGTCGCAACTCCCGGAGTGCTCGTCCGCATCGCGATTTCGCTTTCAAATTGTTTCGCACCGAGAACGGAATGCAAGTCTGCGGCTTCAATGTTTACGCGCGCGGTGGCACCCTCTGCGATGCGCATCGCGGCACTGCGGAAAGCCGTGCCAATCTGCCGCTCGAGGTTGCGCACGCCGGCTTCACGGGTGTAGTCATGAATAATCGCGCGTAACGCATCGTCGCTGATCCCACTCTGCTCAGAAGATAAGCCGTTTGCTTCGAGCTGCCTTTTCACCAGATAGCGACGCGCGATCTCGATTTTTTCCTCCTCGGTATAGCCGGGAAGTTGGATCACTTCCATGCGGTCGCGTAAGGGGCCGGGGATGGTGTCGAGAATATTGGCGGTGCCGATGAACATGACCTTGGAAAGGTCGAACGGCAGCGCGAGGTAATTGTCGCGGAAGGTCGCGTTTTGTTCGGGGTCGAGCACTTCGAGCAGGGCGGAAGAGGGGTCTCCGTGAAACCCGGCGCCGAGCTTGTCCACTTCATCGAGCATGAACACCGGATTACGCGTTCCCGCCTTGCGTATTGCCTGAAGGATGTTTCCGGGCAAGGCGCCGATGTAGGTGCGGCGGTGCCCGCGTATTTCCGCTTCGTCGTGCACGCCGCCGAGACTGATCCTGATGAATTTGCGGCCAGTCGCTCGTGCGATGCTCTGTCCGAGCGAAGTCTTGCCGACGCCCGGCGGCCCGACAAAACAAAGGATCGGGCTCTTGCCCTCGGGATTGAGCTTGCGCACCGCGAGATACTCAAGTATGCGGCGCTTGATTTTTGCCAGCCCGTAGTGGTCCTCATCAAGAATCTTGCGCGCCTCTGCAATATCGATGGTGCTATCAGTCAAGATCGACCACGGCAATTCAGTGAGCCACTCGAGGTAAGTGCGCACCATCGAATACTCGGCCGCGGCCTCGGGCATGCGCTCCAATCGCCGCAACTCCTTGCGCGCGTGCTCGTCCGCTTCCGTGGGCATCTGCGCCTGCGTGATCGCTTGAGACAGCTCCGCCACCTCAGCCGCGTTCTGATCTGTTTCGCCCAACTCCTTCTGTATGGTCTTCAGTTGCTCGCGAAGCAGATACTCGCGCTGCCGCTCGTCCATGCTTTCCTTCGTGCGTTGTCCGATGTCGCGCGACAAACGCAAGACCTCGAGCCGGTGGGCGAGAAACGCCAATACTTTGTCGAGCCGCGCCTGCACGTCGAACGTCTCGAGAATGTCCTGCTTCTCCGCGGGTTTCAGATCCATGAAGTGCGCGCTGAGGTCAGCGAGCACGGAGGCGGATTGCACCCCTTGCAGCGCACTGGCAAGCTCCTCCGGCGGTTGCGGCAGCAGTTGTAACGCTTCGACTGCGCGCTCTTTAAGCTGCAGCATTCGCGCTTCGATCTCGCGGCTTGTCTGCGCCGGCTCCTCGATGCGTTCAATACGGCCGACCAGAAACGGGTAGCCCTCGATAAATTGCGTGATGCGAAAACGCTGCTCGCCCTGGCAGATCACATGATGCGTTCCGTCGCGGCCAGTAACGTAGCGCACGACGTTGGCCACCGTTCCCACCCAGTGCAAATCGTCCGGGGTGGGAGATTCCGCTTCGGCGTTGCGTTGCAAGACAACTCCAATAGGGCGCTCGCCCCGCGTCGCCTCTTGCGCCGCGGCGACCGACTGTTTGCGGCCAACCGTCAGCGGAAGAATGATCCCGGGGAACAGCACCAGGTTGCGTACCGGCACAATCGGTATGGCATGCTCCGGCAGGCGCGGGAAACCACGCATCTCGGCGCTTGCCTGCGCATCGCTTGCTTCAAGTTTCTGGTCGCCTCGCAATTCGGCATTCAAGTTTTCAGCGTTCATTGTTTCGATCACGCCTTTCTTAATGTCAGAATAAGACAACCATCGATGAGATCTCGCCGTTTCAGTTCTACTGCTTCGTTTGGCAGCGCGACTCGGCGCTCGAAGCGCCCGTGCGGTATTTCCAGCCGGTGTATCAGCGCCGCGCGCATTCCCGATGGGAGCAATCTTTCACCGGAAATCACAAGGCTGTCCGCTTCGAACAGGATTTCAATCTGTTGCGCGTTGACCCCGGGCAAAGCAACACACACAAAAATTTCGCGCTCCGTCTCAACCATGTCTATGGGCGGCTCCCACGCGGGGCAGTGCTCGCGCGAGCCAATGAAAAAGAATTGCCGTTGCAACTGCTCCGCTCGTGCGAGCAGCTCGCACGCTTCTGCCCACATCAAAGCCGTGGGATCACGCATTTTCAATCCTCGTCTACAAGCTGGTCTTGCACCAGCTCGCTTTCGTATTAAACATCCTTACTTTCAACCCTTTCACCGCAGGCAACGTGAATGTCACGCTTTGGAGGCGGCGCGTGCCGACTCACCGCCACCAGTCCAAAAGATGAGGCCATATTCCGCTTTTTCAACCGGCCTCCGGCACGGACGCTTCTTGAGTTCATCGTTCCGAGGATGATCGGGCTGAAGCCATAGCGCGCCCATTCGAGCCACATGCCATCTAAGGCCTGTGGCAACCTCCTTGCGAGCACCGGATGATCTCTAGCGCCGGCGGGTAATCCCCAAGTTCTGAATCTTGTAGCGCAGCGAGGTGCGTTTCATGTCGAGCTTCGACGCCCCACCCGCTGAACCGGGCCCATCGCAGACCCTGGGGAGGTAGCATTCGATCTTCACAACAGCACCGCAGTTCGAGAGCGCATAGATGGTGTCGTGATGGGGAGGCTATGGTCCACGGGCCTACGGTGCAGCCAACCCTGCCGACGACACAGCCTTGCGCAGCTCCTCCTCTTGGTCTTTCGTCAGGGATGTCTGGAGCACTCTTCCTTTGAACTGTCTCAGCCCTTCGAGCACCTTGTCGGCCGTAATCTTGCGAAACAGCACAAATAGGGCGGATGTTCCGGGTCTCAGTGTTGATCCGAGATCTTTCATGAAATTATCGGAAACGCCTATGTCGGAGAGAAACCCAGCGAGAGCGCCGCTTCCAGCCCCAACCGCTGCGCCCAGCAGCGGGCTTAGGAAAAGCATCCCGATCAACATTCCCCAGAAGGTGCCTCCCACCGCACCGGCAGCGGTGAGATTAGCCGCTTGGTGCAATGTTACCTTACCGTTGTCGTCTCGCGTTACAACGACGATGTCTTCCATCTCGATGAGATATTCCTTCTGCATTTTCGCCAACGCGGCGCGCATCTCAAATGCCGTATGCTCATCGTTGAATCCAATGACGACTAAATCACTCATGATTCTCTCCGTTGCCTAGGGGGATCAGAACTAATGCCATCGGTTAATAGTTACGCTCACAAGAAGCAGATTGTAGCGCGGCCGAAGCAAGGATAGCACATCTCCTATTCCTGTCGGTCAGGTCCACCGGTGGCCATCAAGAAAGGGGGCCGGATCAAATATTTCGAGCGATGTCCAACAAAAAAGTAAGCGACCCGGGTCCCTTTCGGCGGTAACTCACGTTTGATTCTTTCCCATACCTCACCTCGCAAATTCCATTCTAACCACCGGCCTGGAGCGTCACGGCGAGCTCGGTCTTGCCGCCCGCGCGCAGCACCGTTACCCGCACCGCATCGCCCACCCGAAAATCATCGAGCCGGCCGAGGAGCTTCGCGACGCTATCGACTGGCTTGTCATCCAAGGTGACGATGATGTCGCCGGGGGTAATGCCCTCGGCATCGATGCGGGCGCCCTGCATGCCGGCCGCCTCGGCGGCCGAGCCCGGCATGACCCTGAGCACCAGCACCCCTTCGACGCCCAGCTTCTGCGTCACCTGGCGGTTCAGGTCCTCGTCGACCTCGATCCCGAGCGCGGGACGCACGTACTTGCCGCTCGCGATGAGCTCCGGCACGACGCGGTTCACGGTATCGACCGGCACGGCGAAGCCTATCCCGGCGAAGGTCCCGGAGGGACTGAAGATGGCCGTGTTGATCCCGATGAGCCGCCCGGCGGAATCGAGCAAAGGGCCGCCGGAGTTGCCGGGGTTGATGGCGGCGTCGGTCTGGATCAGGTGCTCGATGACGCCGCCCTGGTCGGAGGGCAGGGAGCGGTCCAGCGCCGAGACGACCCCGGTCGTCAAGGTCCAGTCAAGGCCGAAGGGGTTACCGATAGCGAACACCTTCTGCCCGACCTTGAGGTTCTGGCTGGTGCCGAGGAGCACGGGCGGCGGGCGGTTGAAGGCCACGCCGATGCGCAGCACCGTTAGATCGTGGGCCTGGCTCGCCCCGACCAGCCCCGCGCTGTAGTCGCGCCCGTCACTCAACTTCACCTGCGCCCCCGAGGCGCCCACCATCACATGGTAGTTGGTCACTACGTGCCCGCGCTCGTCCCAGATGAAGCCCGAGCCCGTGCCTTTCGGGATGCTGAAGATGTTGCGCGTCCAGAGGTCCATCACCCGTTCGCGGGTCGTGATGTAGACCACCGAGCCTTTGGCCTTCTCGAAGAGCTCGATCGTTGTCTTCTCCTCGGCGGCGAGATCGCCGCGCGGGGTGACCACCCGTGGTGTCGCGTCCACGCCCAAGATCGTCCGCTCGATCGAGGGAAAAGCTTGCCAGAGGAGCAGTAGAGCGGCCGCGGCGACAGTAACCCAGAGAAGACGGGAGAAGAATGGGTCTCGGCTAGTGTTCATGGCGCATCCCGATCTTCACCTTGCCGCGGAACACCCAGTACGACCAGCCGGTGTACATCAAGATGATCGGCAGCAAGAACAGTGTGCCGATGAGCAGAAACGCCTGCGACTGCGGCGCGGCGGCTGCGTCCCAGAGCGTGATCGCGGGCGGCACGATGTACGGGAAGAGGCTGATCGCAAGCCCGAGATAGCACGTCGCGAACAATCCCATCGCGGCGACGAACGGGGCGATGTCGCGCCCGCGCGCAAGGGACCGCCACAGCCACCAGGCGATCGCTGCGGTTGCGATCGGCACCGGGGCGAAGAACGCGAGGTTGGGCCATGAAAACCAGCGCGCGGCGATCCTCGTGTCGAGGAACGGCGTCCAGAGACTCACCATGCCGATGAAGGCGAGCGTGCCGAAGAGTCCCATCCGCGCTTTCGTGCGCGCCCAGTCCTGGAGCCCGCCTTCGGTCTTCATCACCAGCCACGTTGCGCCGAGCAAGAGGTAGCCGAAGACGAGCCCGACGCCCACCGCGAGCACGAAGGGGTGCACCCAGTCCCAGCTCGTGCCGGCGTACTGCCGTCCGCTCACCGCGAAGCCCAGCACGAACTTTCCAAGCACGCAGCCCTGGGCGAAAGTCGCGATGAGCGAGCCCCAGAAGAACGCATGGTCCCAGCGCTTACTGGTTGTGCGTATGCCTGGCCGGAACTCGAAGGCGACGCCGCGGAAGACGAGGCCTAACACCATCGCGAGGAGCGGGAAATAGAGCGCCGGGAAGATGATCGCGAAGGCGAGCGGGAATGCCGCGAACAGCGCCAATCCTCCGAGCACGAGCCAGGTTTCGTTTCCGTCCCAGATGGGCGCCACCGAGGCCATCATCAGATCGCGCGCGCGATCCCCGGGCGCGAAGGGGAAGAGGATCCCGACGCCGAGGTCGAAGCCGTCGAGGAGAACGTACATGAAAACCCCGAAGGCGAGGATGACAGTCCAGATGGGCACGAGGTCGAGGGCCATGGTAGGTCTCACTCGAACGCCGAACCGGTGGCCGCCGACAACGGCCGCGCAGGGCGCTGGTCGGGCCGCAGCTCCTGCCCCTCGAGCGGTTCCGGGAGACCTTGCCGCACCAGCCGCACGAAGTAGTTAACGCCGGCGCCGAAGACGACGATGTACACCGCGATGTAGGTGAGGAGCGACGACAGGACTTCGCCGCCCGTGAGCGTGGGCGTCACTGCGTCCGCGGTGCGCAGAAGTCCGTAGACCACGTAGGGCTGCCGGCCGACCTCGGTGGTGATCCAGCCGGCGGTCACGGCGACATAGCCGGCCGGGATCGCCCAGGTGGCCGCGCGTAGGAACGCCGGGCTGCCGAAGAGCCGCTTGCGCCAGGCGAGCCACCACGCCCAGAGGGTCAGCGCGAACATGATCGCCCACATGCCGACCATGACCCGGAAGGCGAAGAACACCGGCGCGACCGGCGGGCGGTCCGCAGGCAGAAAGTCCTTGAGCCCGCGAACCACGCCGTCCCAACTGTGGGTGAGATAGAGACTCCCGAGCTTGGGGATCGATACCTCGGCGCGGTTCCTCTCGGCAGTTTCATCGGGAAGCGCAAACAGCACCGCCGGCGCCCCCGCGCGCGTCTCCCACAGGCTCTCCATCGCCGCGAGCTTCTGCGGCTGATGCTCGAGCGTGTTCAGCCCGTGCAGGTCGCCGAGCAACGCCTGCGCGGGCACCAGCATTGAGGCGAGGATCACGCCCATCGCGATCATGACCTTCGCCTCGTCGAGGTAGCGGCCGTGGCGCAGATACCAGGCCGCGATCCCGATCACCGTGAACGCGGTGGTGAGATAGGCGGCAGTCACCGTATGCATCAACCGATACGGGAACGACGGGTTGAAGATCACCGCCAGCCAGTCGGTCGGCACGAACCGTCCGTCGACGATCTCGAAGCCGGCGGGCGTCTGCATCCAACTGTTCGCCGCCAGGATCCAGAACGCGCTGAGGAGCGTCCCGATCGCGACCATCAGCGCGGAGAAGAAGTGCGCCCATTGCGGGACGAGCTTGCGCCCGAAGAGCAGCACGCCGAGGAACCCCGCCTCGAGGAAGAATGCCATCAGGGCCTCGTAGGTCATGAGCGGGCCGACGATGTTCGCGGTGGCGTCCGAGTAGCGGCTCCAGTTGGTGCCGAGCTGGTAGGGCAAGACGATCCCCGATACCACACCCAGGCCGAACGCCACGGCAAAGATCCTGATCCAGAAGGTCGAAATCCGCAGATAGACCTGCTCCTTCGTCGCCAGGAGCAGCCCTTCCAACACCGCGATGTAGGACGCCAACCCGATCGTGAACGCCGGCAGCAGAAAGTGAAAGGCGATGACGAAGGCGAATTGGAGACGTGAAAGAATAACGGGATCTAAACTCATCGGCATCTCCCTCTAAGCTCAACGTAGTTCAGGCAAACGTCCCCAGCCAAGCAAAGGCTCTTGCATCACTCTTCCTCGCGGCGCCCGGCGACTTGATCGGGTGTGATCGTCGCTGCCCTCGCGCCGAACCAGCAGGTTACATAGTACACCAGCGCAGCAATGTCCGCATCGGAATAACCTTTGCGGAAACTGCTCGGTGAACGCGGGACCCGGCGCAAAGAGCCCGCCACGGACCAATTTCTTTACTGGCGATTTGTAGACCAGTACTCTTATAATTCAATATGTTTAGTGATCGGCAGATCCGCGTGCACCCGGGGCGCGCCGTAAGTGCCATACGAATGGGTATGGACCGCCCGGATCTGCTCGGTCAGTAGCCGATTGGCCACCGTGCGCACCGAAGGCGGACGTTGTGCCCACGCATAATACCCGCTCGCGGAGACCTGAAGAACACAACACATCGTGTGTACCGGATAGTTGGCCTGATTCGCGTTCACGAACCGGAAGAGTTCTTCCGCCCCGCGGCGGTCTCCGGTGCGAACCAGGCCGCGGCTTTTGACAAGATTTCCCCATCGGAAAACCGCGCGCGGCACGCCTTCACCAGTCCCAGCAGAGACGCGCGAGTCAACTTGCCGGTGTCGTTGCGCGGGAGGCTCAACACTCGATACAGCGGCCGTGGGACGAAGACCGGATCGATCGCGTTCCGCAGCGCGGAGAGGATCTGCGCGCTTGAACGCTCCGGCGCCACCACGAAGGCGATGAGGCGGGTATTGCCGGTGTCGCGCTCATCGGGCACGAAGAATACACCATCCTGCACTCCTTCGATCTCGTTGAGTCTCTGGTTCAGATCGACCAACGAAGCCCGGTAACCGCCGATGTTGACGACGTCACCACCGCGTCCGTGGAGCACGAATTCCCGTGCTCCGCGAGGCGTGATGAGATCGGGCAAGGGGATGGGCCCAGGGAGGTAATCGGCCTCTACACTGCAACCGTTCGCCTCCTCCAGACTTAAGCCGTCCAAGAGCCGCCAGGCATGGGTGGCGGTGGTGCGCCGCGTCGCCACGCTGCCGGCCTCGGTGAAGCCGTAGATCTCCTCGATCGGCGCGCGAAACAGGTCTTCAGCCTCACGCGCCATGCCCAGCGACAGCGGCGCCGTCGCCGACAGAACTCGCTCCAACTCCGGAAATCTCAATGCCGAGCCTATACAGGCCCGCATGTGCACGGGCGTGGTCACCAGTATGCGCCGGGGCGGAACTTGCGCCAGGGTCGAGCGCACGTCCGCGGCGAACAAGGGGCGGCCGGCATGCAAGCCCCAACCATGTTGGGTGGGTAGCATGATCGAAGTTTCGAGGCCGTACATATGCGAGTGCGGCACCGTGGCCACGATGCTGATATTATCCCTAGCTTTCAGGCCCAAGCGAGCCGCGGTGTGGCGCGCTACTGTGGTGAGCGAGCTCCAGGTCTTGACGTTGGGGCGCGGCTGTCCCGTACTACCGGAGGTGAATACCACCGCCGCCGTTTGCGCCGCCGGGATGATTGGAATCGGCATCCGTGCCGGGGCGCTCTGGTGAAGATCGGGCAAGGAGAAGAACAGCAGACCTGGCACTCCAGCCGCACCGTCGCTTAGGCAATAGCTGTCCGGGTATAGTCGGGCTATCTGCGACAGAGCTTGCGGCGATCGGCCCGGAGGAAGCAGCGTAGTCTGTCCCCGGATCAGCGCGGCGGCGAACCCGGCGAGGAAGCCATAGCGATTCTCCGTAAGGTTGATGACGGTCGGCCCGTCCGGCAGCAATCCGGACAGGATCTCGACCTGCGCGATGAACTGCCCGCAGGTAGTCGCCCTGCCCTCTTGCCAGGCTAATACATCGTCATAGTCATAAGGGCCGAGCAAGGGTACGGCGCTCATTCGATCACGTTCATTTAGTCCGGTGTTTCTCGATCGACTTGCACAGGGCGCGCAACGAGGAAAAGGTCGCCGTGATCTCCGGGTCATCGGAGCGCAAATGATAGCCATAGCAGCGGGAAACCGCCAACGACAGCTCGAGGGCATCGATGGAATCCAAGCCCAGCCCCTCACGGAATAACGGATCGTCAGGACTGATCTGCGCAGGGTCCATGTCAAGGTTCAGCGTTTGCACCATCAGGCGCGCGACTTCGGTTTCGAGCGGCGACATATCGGCTCGTCGTTTCATTAAACAGGAATGTCCATTATCGGATATCGATAATAGCAAGCCAACCTGAAGCAAAAGGGGTCTGCCAACGTGCTAAAATCGATGCGTGAAAATAACCGCTAGAATCCGGTTCCTGTTCCTGCTGGCGGCGATCCCCCTCGCAAGCGCCGCGAATGAGTTACCGATCAACTGGGCCGAGCTTCCACCGCCCTACCATACTCCCTCGAAAGCCAGGTCCCCGCTCCTGGTGCCTCGGCCTGAAGGTGCCGTGCTCGAGTTGCCCGCGGGTTTCAAAGTCGAAGAATACCTCGGGGAATTCTCCGCCCCGCGGTTCATGGCGCTCGGCCCCAGCCAAGAGCTGCTCGTATCCGATATCGAAGACGGCGCGGTGTATGTTGTACGCAACGGCAAGAAATCGCGGCTTGTCGCTGGCCTCGACCGGCCCTACGGTCTCGCGTTTCGGAACGAGTGGCTCTATGTCGCCGAGGCGACCTCGGTTAAACGCTATGCCTACGATGCGAAGACCGGCAAGATATTAGGCACTGGTGAGGAAGTCATCGCGCTCCATGATTTCGGGCGCGGCCATAGCACGCGCACGCTGCTTTTTGACGCTCAGGGTGAAAAGCTGTACTTGGGTATCGGTTCGAGGTCCAATATCGACGCCGGTGAGCATCCGATGCGCGCCGCCATCAATCGATTCAGCCCTGACGGCGGCGCGCACGAGATCTACGCCTCGGGCTTACGCAACCCCGTCGGCCTGCGCTGGTATCCGGGTACCTCTGAACTCTGGGCGACCTCCGTGGAGCGGGACGGTCTGGGAGACGATCTTCCGCCGGATTTTCTGACGCGGGTCGAGCGCGGCGGCTTTTACGGCTGGCCTTATGCCTACATCGGACCGCATGCAGATCCCAACCACAAAGGAACGGCCCCCGAGATGGTCAAAAAAACTCTCTATCCGTCCGTCCTGCTCGGAGCACATGTGGCCGCCCTCGACTTCATCTTTTATACGGGGACCGCGTTCCCAAAGAAATACCGCGGCGGATGCTTCGTGGCCCTGCACGGATCGTGGAACCGATCCAAACCATCTGGCTATAAGATCAGCTTCATTCCCTTTGAAAACGGAAAACCGCTTGCCGGACCCGAAGATTTCATGACGGGTTGGTTGTTGAGCGCCGATGAGCCCCGGGCGTGGGGCCGGCCGGTCGGTATACTGCAAATGCCGGACGGATCCGTGCTCGTCTCGGACGACGGCGGCGGACGGATCTGGCGGGTGTCGTATGTTACTCCTTGACCGGGGACTGCTCACGGGAAAGATAAAGCCGTGTCTCGATCACTCCTCCCCAAGCGAAGCGTTATGCCTTCGGCGCTCCGTCGTGGGATGGGTGCTATGATTGAGGCGTGTACAAGTTAGAGTTTACCGCCAGCGCTCTTGACGATTTTGGCTATATCAAGAAGGCCGAACAAAATTTCATTCTGGACAACATCGGGGCGTCGCTGCGGCACGAATCGCTGGTCGAGACACGACTCCGAAAACCGCTACGCCCGAACAATTTATCGGCTTGGGAGTTGCGCGTAAGTGATTTTCGCGTCTTCTATGATGTGGAGGAAGACGAGAAGGTGGTTCTGATCAAGGCAGTGGGTTACAAAAAACACAACGTGCTCTATATCCGCGGTCGGAGGTTTGAGCTATGAAAACAGTCGAGCTTTTATCTGAAGCAGCGCCGAGCCTAGAAGAGTTATTGGCGCTAGCGGAGGAAGAGAGTCTGCTGCTGAAAACGCCGGATGGGCGTGAGTATATTCTGTCAGAAGTGGATGACTTGAGCCAAGAGATTGAACAAATCAGAGATAACCCGGAGCTGATGGAGTTTCTGGACCATCGCTCCCAGGAAAAAGAAAGGTTCAGCTTGGATCAAGTGAAGCAAAAGCTCGGTTTATAGCAACTCCTGGTTCGAGTCTTCCATCTTGCTCGGAGCGCATCTGGCCGTCCGCCGATGACCCCCGGGCGTGGGGCCGGCCGGTCGGTCTATTGCAAATGGCGGACGGGTCCATGCTCGTCTCGGACGACGGAGGCGGACGGATCCGGCGGGTGTCGTATGTTACTCCTTGATCGGGGACTGCTCGCGGGCAAGATCGAGCCAGGTCTCGACCACCGTGTCGGGGTTGAGCGAAATGCTTTCGATTTCCTGATTGACCAACCAGCGGGCGAAATCGGGGTGATCGGAAGGGCCTTGCCCGCAGATCCCGATATACTTACCGGCGTCGCGGCAGGCCTTGATGGCCATAGCGAGCAAGGCCTTTACCGCGGGATTGCGTTCATCGAAGGCAGCGGCGACCAACCCCGAATCGCGATCGACGCCGAGGGTCAGTTGGGTGAGATCGTTCGATCCGATCGAGAAGCCATCGAAATACTCCAAAAACGCCGTGGCCAGCAGGCAGTTGGACGGGATCTCACACATCATGATAACGCGTAACCCCTCGCGGCCGCGCTCGAGGCCGTGCTGTTTTAGGAGCTCCGTGACCGCACGCGCCTCCTCGATGGTCCGCACGAACGGCACCATCGCCTCGACGTTAATGAGCCCCATCTGCGCGCGCACCTTGCGCAGGGCGGCACATTCAAGCTCGAAGCAGTCGCGGAAGCTCTCGGCGATATAGCGCGAAGCCCCTCTGAATCCGAGCATGGGATTTTCTTCCGCCGGCTCGAAATGCTCGCCGCCTAAAAGATTGCGGTATTCGTTGGACTTAAAGTCCGAAAGCCGGACGATGACCGGTTTCGGGGCAAAGGCAGCCGCCAGCAGAGCGATGCCTTCGGCCAGCTTGTCTACGAAAAAGCTGACCGGGTCCGGGTAAGCCTGCGTACGCACGGCTATGCTCTCCTGCAGCGGGCGAGGCATCCGATCGAATTGGAGCAATGCCTGGGGATGGATGCCGATCATGCGGTTGATAATAAATTCCAGCCGCGCGAGCCCGATCCCCTGATTCGGGATCGCGGCGAACTCGAAGGCCCGATCGGGATTGGCGACGTTCATCATGATCTTCACCGCGAGCGCCGGCATCGTTTCGAGCTGGACCACACTGCGCTCGAACGCAAGCCGGCCCGCGTAGACGAACCCCTCCTCCCCCTCCGCGCAAGAGACCGTCACCTCGCGTCCCTCGCCGATACACTCGGTCGCATGGTTGGTCCCGACCACGGCCGGCACACCGAGCTCGCGGGCGACGATCGCGGCGTGACAGGTCCGCCCGCCGCGGTTGGTGACGATCGCCGCGGCCCGCTTCATGACGGGTTCCCAATCGGGATCGGTCATGTCCGCGACCAGCACCTCGCCGGCCTGAAAACGCGGCAGGTCCTCGACGCCGGCGATGACACGGGCGCGGCCCGCCCCGATACGCTGCCCGATGCTCCGGCCGCTCACCAGCACCGCCGCCCGCTCCTTCAGGGAATACCGTTCCAGCGAATGAGCGGGACACCGGCTTTTCACCGTTTCCGGGCGTGCCTGAAGGATATACAAGCGGCCGTCGCTTCCATCCCTGGCCCATTCGATATCCATCGGGCAACCGTAATGCGCTTCGATCCGCAGGGCGTAGCGGCCGAGCTCATGGATCTCCGCATCGCTCAACGCGAAGCGCCCGCGTTCCGTTGCGGCAACTTCCACGATGCGCGTCGGTTCACCTTCTCCCAAGACCATCTTGACGGCTTTATCCCCGAGGTTGCGCCGGAGAATAGCGGGCCGGCCGGCTTGGAGTCCCGGTTTGTAGACGTAGAATTCATCCGGGTTCACCGCGCCCTGCACCAGCGTCTCGCCCAGACCATAGACCGCGGTGATCAAAACGACGTCGCGAAATCCCGACTCGGTATCCAGCGTGAAAATGACTCCGCTAGCCCCCAGATCACTGCGCACCATCCTTTGGATCCCGGCCGAGAGCGCCACCTGATGGTGATCGAAGCCATGATGCGCCCGGTAGGCGATCGCGCGGTCGTTATACAAGGAGGCAAATACCCCCTTGACGGCATGCAGGACATTACCGAGACCTTGAACGTTGAGATAGGTCTCCTGCTGGCCCGCGAACGAGGCCTCGGGCAGATCTTCCGCTGTGGCGGAGGACCGCACCGCGACCGGTATGCCGCCTGGTAATTCTCCATACGCCGCGCCGATCGCCTGTTCCAGGCTTGGCGCGAACGGCGCCTCCAACACCCATTGGCGGATAGCGGCGCCGGTCTTGGCGAGTGCGCTAACATCGTTCACGTCCAGTGCGCCCAACGCGGCCCGAATGCGCTCATCGAGCCCGCCGCTGGCCAAGAACTCCCGGAAAGCCGCCGCGGTCGTCGCAAAACCGGAGGGAACGCGAACCCCGGTGTCCGCAAGCTTGGCGATCATCTCCCCGAGCGAGGCGTTTTTTCCCCCGACCTCCGCCACATCCGCCATGCTCAGCGCCGCGAAACCGACGATGTTGCGTTGCATCCCTATGATCTCCTCAGAGCTTGTGCAGAAATCGTAGCGAGCACGCCCGCTCGCGAGGCGCGCGGCGCGCAGGAACCGCAGTGTATGTGGAAATACATGAGGATTCCGAGCACCGCGCAACGATGCGAGCGGGTTGCGCAGTAGATTTATTCACAAGCTCTCACCGTTTCGATTCTGATACTATGGGATCTCCATGCGGCGCACGGTATTTTTCGTTTCCGACAGCACGGGAATCACCGCCGAGACCCTCGGCAATAGCCTTTTGACCCAGTTCGACGGTCTCGATTTCAAGCGTATCACACTCCCCTTCGTCGATAACCAAGAAACCGCCCGAGCGGCGCTGTCGAGGATCGACGCCGCCGCGGCGCAAGATGGAGCGCGTCCGCTGGTATTTGCAACGATGGCCGACCCCGATCTGCTTGATTTTTTAACTGGCGGCGGGGCTTTGGTATTGGATTTGTTTCGCGTCTTCATCGGCCCTCTGGAGGCCGAGCTTGGCCGCCCCTCAAGCCACGCCAAGGGCCGTTTCCATGGAATGGTAGATAACAGCACCTATGACGTGCGCATGGACACGCTGAATTTTGCCCTCACCCACGATGACGGCATGTCCACGGCGCGTTACCCGCAAGCGGATCTCGTCTTGCTCGGCGTCTCGCGTGCCGGTAAAACACCCACGTGCATCTATCTCGCCATGCAATTCGGCGTGCGCGCCGCGAACTACCCGCTCACGGAGGAAGATTTAACACGGCAAAGTCTCCCCAAGGTCCTGGTTCGGATACGCCCGCGGCTTTACGGCCTGACCATCGATCCCGAACGGCTCCATCGCATCCGCTCCGAGCGCCGCCGGCATAGCGCCTATGCGTCGCTCAACCAATGCCGCAAGGAGATCACCGACGCCGAAGCCCTGTTCCGTAGCGAACGTATTCGGTCGTTGAATGCGACCTCCATGTCGATCGAGGAGATAGGCTCACATCTCTTGCAAGAGATGGGCTTGGAGCGGCGTTCATTCTAATGCTTGCTTGGAACACGACCGAGATAATCAATATACTTCGCGGGCGGGGTATGAACCCCGCCTTGACCAAAGGGGAGAGCTGCGCTTCTCCCCTTTGGAAACCCCATCGCTAAGCTACCCGCGGCAAGACCGCGGGGTATGCGTTTAATAAATCCACAGGTATTGACGACCACGACATCGGCATGCTCGTAACGCGGGCCAACCGGTGTCGCGACATCCGGCGAGATTTGTTATCCTAGACCCTGCGTGGATGGTTTCAGCACTTTTAGCTTACTTGGCGGGTTCCTATGAGGCCCGCGAAAGCTTTTCTCACCGTCATGTTCGCCGACATCAGCGGCAGCGGCGAGCTGTATCGCTTGCTCGGGGACACAGAGGCGCGTATAAAAATTGCCGAATACCTCGATCTACTGGCGGCGATCGCGGCGCAATACCAGGGTAGGGTAATCAAGACCATCGGCGACGAGATCCTCTGCACCTATCCGAAGCCCGATGCGGCGATGACCGCCGCCGGCGCGATGCACCGCTCCTTTGAAACCAAGAACGTGATGCTCAACGAGGGCCTTACGCTCGATAGCGCCTTGCGGATCGGAATGAATTATGGGCCGGTGATTCGTGACGGCAACGATATCTTCGGCCGTGCCGTTAACACCGCCGCACGCATGGTCGCTATGGCTAAGTCGAAACAGACCCTCAGCACGCGCCGTACGGTGACGCAGCTCACGCCGCCCAAGCGCTCGCTGACCCGCTTGGTCGATCGGGTATCGGTCAAAGGGGTACGCGATCCCGTCGATGTCTTCGAAGTGATCTGGAAAGAGGATGAGATGACCCATAGTCCGAGCGACATCCCGGCCGACATCCTTGCCACGACCGGCGCCGAGGTTTCCCTCTTATTACGCCACCAGGACTGCGAGCTTACACTAGACGGCCGCCTTCCGTTCGTGATCATAGGCCGAAGCACTATCTGCGATCTGATCGTCGAGGATGACATGGTGTCGAGGCAGCACTTGCGCATCGAGTTTCGCCGCGGCAAGTTTTACGCGATCGACTACAGCACCAACGGAACCTTTATCAGGACCAGCGCCGGCGAGGAGCTGTATATCCGGCGCGAGGAATCGCCGCTTTGTAGTGCGGGGCAACTGAGGCTTGGGCGCTCTTTTGGCGAACCCACCGATCACATGCTTCACTTCGAAACAAAAGGGCAGCTTGGTTTATTTGATTAAGCGCCGAGTTTCCTGTCACGGGACAATGAGTTTGTTCGTTCTAAGGTACTGATTCCACTGTGCTCACGGAACTCGCTTGGACTTCGAGCGCGTGCTCTCACATCGGGAAAGTGCGCAAAGTCAACGAAGACGCCTATCTCGATAAGCCGCATGCCGGCCTATGGGTGGTCGCCGACGGCATGGGGGGACACGCGGCGGGAGACCAGGCGAGCAGGTCGATCGTCGCCGCCCTCGGCGGCATGTCTCCCGCACCCACGCTCGGAGTGTTCGTGGATCGCGTGTGCGACTGTCTGCAACGGGTCAATCGAGATCTCATTGCGATGGGCGCCGAGAAACATCGCGTCACGGGCAGCACGGTGGTGGCGCTCCTGGCGCTCGGACCCGGTTGCACGATTCTGTGGGCGGGCGATAGCCGCGCGTATCTATTACGCGATGGTGCGCTCAAGCAGTTGACCGCCGACCATTCGCAGATCGACCTCTACGTGAAGTTGGGTCTGATTGCCCGGGATCAAGCCGCAAACCACCCCTTGTCGAATATCGTGACTCGCGCCGTGGGAACTCATGAAGCATTGGATCTCGATCGAGACACGATCGAGGCCCACACCGGCGATCGTTTTCTATTATGCTCGGATGGCCTCTATCGACACGTGACCCACGAAGAGATCGCCAGCCGGCTTAGGACAGGTTCCGCCAGCAGCGCTGCCCAAAGCTTGGTCGATCTCACGCTCGACAGGGGCGCTCTCGACAACGTGACCGTGGTGCTCATCGATGTGGCCGATGCGCGCAACACGGAAGACTCGGCACCTCATCCCGACGATACGCAGCCGGGCCTAAGCATGAGCGAAGGCGCGGACGAAGCATTCCGTTAATTTTAGTGCTCGAACGAAACATCGATCCGCGCGAGCTGGGAAAGTTCGAATCGTTGGCGTCTCGATGGTGGGACCCCGATGGCGATCTTCGCACGCTGCATGATATCAACCCCACGCGCTTGCGCTACATCAACGAACGCGCACCCCTCGCCGGGAAAAAGGTCTTGGATGTGGGTTGCGGGGGCGGGATCCTGTCGGAGGCCATGGCCAGGCTGGGGGCGGAGGTTAGCGCGATCGACGCGAGCGAAGCGGCGATTGAAATCGCGACATTGCACGGGCTCAAGAGCCAGGTTGTGGTTGAGTACGCGGCCGCGACGCCGGAAGAATTCGCCCGCGTGCACGCCGGGCAATACGATGTCGTCACCTGCTTGGAGCTGCTCGAGCACGTGCCGCAGCCGGAGAATGTGATCCAAGCCTGCGCGCATCTAATCAAACCGCAGGGCCCGGTCTTTTTCTCCACAATCAACCGGACCGCCCGCGCTTATCTCCTGGCGGTGATAGGCGCCGAATATTTAATGGGCTTGCTGCCGAGGGGAACCCACCAATACGCCCGCTTTATCCGCCCCTCGGAGCTGGCACGCTGGGCGAGACGGCATGCGTTAACGCTCGCCGATCTCAAAGGATTCGCGTACAACCCCCTGACGCGGGAAGTTACGATCACCGATGACCTCGCCGTCAACTATATTGCCTGCACGCTTGCTCCATGAGCGGTCCGCCCATGCAGGCGGTTTTCCGGCATGAAAACACTGGTTGCCCGTTTCGGATATATCGACCCCAGCGAAAACACCGCCGCCTGGGGCGCCGACGGCGAAGCGCATGCGCCCGCCGACATCGTGCACTGCTTACGGTCTTGGACCGTGTGAAGTGGATTGCGCCGATCAGTGCCGCGAACGAGTAGCTGTACCTGGTTCGAACTATTACTACAGCACCGTCTTTTTACCGGCGGAACGCCAAAGGCCGCTGCACGTACTATTCGCATTCAAAGAGGAACTGACGGCCATCCCGAGGACGTGCGCCGATCCGGGCGTCGCACGCTTGAAGCTCCAATGGTGGCGGCAGGAGCTCAGAACGGTTTTTTCCGGGGGCCGCTCCGCGCATCCGGTGGCGACGGCGCTTGCGGAACTGGCCGAGCGCGCGGCGGTGCCCAAAACCGAGATCTTAGCCACTATTGACGCCGTCGAATATGACATCGGCCCTCTCGTGTGCCCCACCTTCGTGGACCTCAGGGCGCACTTCGGCAGGGTTTACGGCGGCTTTTGGCGCATCGCCGCCGGCATCGCCGGGTTCGATCATCGTGCCACGCCGGATCGCATCGCGGATCTCGGGAGCGCCGTCGATCTGAGCCAGTCATTACAGGACGTGCGGATCGACGCCGCCCGCGGCCGTGCCGTCCTGCCCGCCGCCGAGCTTAGCGCGCACGGGATCGATCCCTATGATCTATCCAGCCCGCAAGCGCCGGGACGCTTGCGCCCTATGCTTGCCGTACACATCGAGCGGCTCCGTGGCTTGCTCTCCGAGGGCATCGCGCGGGTGCCGGCGCTCGATCGCATGCGCCAGTTAAACACCCTGGTGATGGCAAATTTGCTCTTGGTGATTCTAGAAGAGATAAAACATGACGGCTATCGAGTGAGCGAGCACCGGTTGGGCCTCACGCCGGTCCGTAAACTACTGATCGCGTGGCGGACGAAGCGCCGCGCGCTTCGAGGTTGAATTCGCCAGGGCCATTGTAAAAATATCCGAGCCTGGCCCTTTAGGAATCGTAGCCCGGGTTAAGCTGCGCTCGGATCAAATTCGTCCCTGGCCGCCGAGCCGCATTCAGCGCGCCGGTGGCGATGCGGGTGCCGAGCCCGTCGTCGCGGCGCTTACGCGCCAGATCACATTGCCGACATCATCGGCGACCAGCAGCGAGCCTCGCTTGTCGATCGCGACGCCGACCGGCCGCCCCAACGCATCGCCATCATTGTTGACGAAGCCGGACAGCACATCGACCGGCATGCCGCTCGGTTTGCCGCCGCTGAAGGGCACGAAGATCACCTTGTAGCCGCTCAGCGGATCGCGGTTCCATGAGCCATGCTGGCCGACGAACATCCCCTGTTTGAACGGCTCGGGCAGGCTGCTGCCCTGCGCAGACGTCAAGCCGAGCGATGCGGTATGCGGCCCGAGCGCATAGTCCGGCTTGATCGCCTTGGCGACCAGATCGGGCTGCGGCGGCTTGACGCGTTCATCGACATGCTGGCCGTAGTAACTGTACGGCCACCCGTAGAAGCCGCCTTCGCGCACCGAGGTCATGTAGTCGGGAACGAGGTCGCTGCCGATCTCATCGCGCTCGTTGACCGAAACCCACAGCGTGTTGCCTTGCCAGGCCAAGCCGACCGGATTTCGCAAACCGCTGGCATAGAGGCGGCCTTGGCCGCTCGGGCGATCGAATTCCCATATCGCCGCGCGGCCTTTTTCGTGGGCCATCCCGTGTTCGGCGACGTTGCTGTTCGATCCGACCGAAACATAAAGCTTGGCACCGTCGGCGCTGGCGATCAGGCCCTTGGTCCAGTGGTGGTTCAGCGGCCCGCCCGGCAGGTCGGCTAGCTTCGTTCCGGTAGCGCTGATCTTTGTCTCACCCGGCTTGTAGGGAAAACGCATCAGTGCGTCGGTGTTGGCGACATATAGCTCGTTGCCCACCAGCGCCATGCCGAATGGCGAGTTCAGGTCCTCGATGAACGCCGAGCGCACCTCGGCGACTCCGTCGCCATCAGCATCGCGCAGCAAGGTGATGCGGTTGGCGCTCGGCGCCGCTGCGCCGGCCCGCTTCATGACCTTGTCCATGATCCAGGCCCTGATGCCGAGTAATTCCTCGTGCAGCGGGCGCTCCTTGGGCGCATTGGTTTCGGCGACCAGCACGTCGCCGTTGGGCAGCACATGCAGCCAGCGCGGATGGTCGAGACCGGTGGCGAACGCGGTCACCGAAAGCCCCTGCGCGGCGACAGGCGTCACCCCCTTGGGCCAGTAGATGGCCGGCGCGATGTCCACCGTTGGGAGCAGTGAACTTTCCGGCGGCGGCAGCTTGGGATCCGGGCCGATGCCAGCGGACACCGGCAGCTCGGCTGTGTTGCCACAAGCGGCGAGCGCCGCGACGGTGAGGCACGCGGCCAGGCGGGACACGAACGATGATGGGCACAGGCCCGAATGGATCAATGTATTCATCTTGTCACCTCACTTGAATGTTGCTCCTTGCCCGTTGGGACCGCCGCGAAGACCCAATGCTTTTTTTTGCGTGGCGGCACGTTGCTTGCCGTTGCCGTAGCTGTTACGGATCCTTAATCGTTGTTGTCCTCCAGTCTCAGCCGCTGATGCCACTCTGCGAGCGATTCGTCGGGATACTCGTCGAACTTTTTGTTCTTGCGTTTCGCCTTTACCTCGACCCAGCTTGCCTTCGAGGCCAGCATCATGTGCGTGTGCTCGGGCGAAACCGGCAGTTCGGTGTCAATTGCCGAAGCGTGCGGGCGCACGAGATCGGGCCAGTTCGGATCCCACAGCCACAACGCACTGCCACAGTGCTTGCAGAAGCTTCTGCGGCCCGAGTTGCGCACTGTCTCGCTAGAGCCCATCCTCGCTGTCCCAGCGCACTACGATCCGGCTGCCTTGACCGGTACTCCGGATCAGTCTGATCGGTTGTCGCGACAGAGAACAGGAATCTGTCTATATATTCCTGGCGCTTCTTCCTTGCGGCAGCACATGATCGCATCGCGCAACACATGCGGACGATCCCTGCCGAGGAAAACGGTTGCCTTCGCCTTGTCGAGAATCGAACCTACTATCAGGCAGGCAAGCGTCCTTTGAGGTCCTCGGGGCGGAATGGACCGGGCTCGGCGATCAACCGCCGGGCGGCGTCCACTTGTTCCCAGACGTTCCACAGCAGCGCGCCCCGCACCCGACCGTCCCGCAGATAGTAGACCACCCCCTCCCGGTAGGGGTCCTTCCAGTCGGCCACCATCTGCAGCCGGGAGTCCACCTCGCCCACGGCCTCGTAACCCAACTCGAACAGGTCGGAGTAAAAGAACGGGAGATGGTCGTAGGTGACGGCTCGGCCGGCCATCGCTTGGCCCGCGAGCCGCCCCATCGTGTTGGCGTTGTCTTCGTGCTCCACGCGGAGTCGCTTGTCCAGGGCGGGGTTATAGAAGTTGGCCACGTCGCCCGCGGCATAGATGTCCGGGTGGCTGGTGCGCAGGGAGGCGTCTATCCGAATCCCGTTCTCCTCCTCCAGCCCCGCCCTCTGAGCGAGCTCGACATTCGGCTGAATCCCGATCCCCGCCACGACGCCATCCGCCACGACTTCCCGCTCGCCCTGGTTCTGGGCATTGCGAACCTTCAGCACCGGCCGGCCCGCGCGCATCTCCAGGCCGGCAACCAGCTCTCGGGGCAGGACTTCGACCCCCTTCTGCCGGTAAAAGTCGTTCAGGAACTTGGCCAGGTCGGGTGGAAACATGCGGCTGCCGATCGCTTCTTCGGGAAAGGTCATCACCACGGCTTTGCCGTTCATGGCTAGGGCCGCGGCGACTTCCGAGCCGATGAACCCCCCGCCGATCGCCGCGAAGCGTTGCCCCTCCACCGTTAGTGCTCGCAGGCGCTCGTAATCGTCGAGCGTGCGGAAGTAAATGATCTGCTCGCCCCCGAAGGGAAGGAGCCGTGGCGCGCCTCCGGTGGCCAGGAGCAGCTTGTCGTAGCCGTAGACGGTTCCCTGGTCATCGGTAACCCGTCTGTTCTGTGGATCCAGGTGCTGGGCTATCCGCCCCAGGTGGAGGTTCACCCCTTGGCTTTCGGTCTGGCGCCAAATGCTCTCCAGGGGCTTCCCCTTCCAGAGCCCTTTGGATAGGGGCGGGCGGTTATAAGGCGAGTGGGACTCAGCGCTGACCAGGCCGATGGAACCGCTGCGATCCACCACGCGGATGCCGTGGACCGCGGCATCGGCGCTCATCCCGCCCCCGACGATCAAGTATGTGTAGTTCGGCATGGTCGCCTCCTCATTGTTCGTTCGCTCAAGGTGAGGTTGTCGTTGTCGGCACTTCACCGTGCAAGGCCGCTATCACGTTCACAAAGAGCGTCCTGGACAGAGCGCCATAAATACCTCAAGTTTACGTTGTGAAACAGCCCAAGGCTAATCGCGCCGACCTTTCATGATCCACGACCTCTACGCCGTCGTCGCAGGCGGCGTCCCAGGTGGAGGTGAATTACGTGTACAACTTCGGGATCTTGCGGAATACGGATCGATCCCCGGGATTCGGCGGTCACAGCATCCTGTTCCAATGGGCTAAGGAGTTCTGAGGATAATGCTCGGGAAGGCGTCGCTTGGGCTCGAAACTCCTTGTTGGTACCTTGTTGGTGAACACGGGTTGTTTTCTGCCGCGCATTGACTATTATTATTTAACCTGAGTCTTTTCCAGGAAAAGACGGGCGTATAAAGCAATGTCGATTTCATAAGGAGGAATGTATGGGCGAGTGGGGCATGCTTATTCCAGTGGCAGTAGCGCTCATCGGTCTCTACGCGCTTTACTGGGCGAGAAAAGAAGAAGTTGTTAAGCCGGAAGAGGGTGCTCAACACCTCCGGGCCGATCAGGGCAGTGTTGTTGCCGGAGATGAGGCTGCGGCTACGGGCGATGAGGCCACTGAAATTGAGCCTGCCGCCGGCACCGAAGGTGACGCAATTCCGTTAAAATCAGAGAGAGCACCTGAGGAAGTTTCGTGATTCCTTAAGATTGCTCATTTATGGATCCAGAGCCCGGCCGTGTGCCGGGCTTTTTTGTAACGGTTGGCGGACGATCCGCGCCCTCGAATACCGCTTCGACGCGGGAGCGCAGGCGCCCCCGGGCGAGGCGCGTATCGATCTCGCAACCGGGCGCGACCCGTGCGGCGTCGCGAACGATCTCACCTCCGGGCAGCCGGGTAACGATGGCATAACCGCGTTCGAGGGTCGCGAGCGGGCTCACCGACTGCAAGGCGCGGCTTAAATTTACGAGTTGCCCGGTCGTCCTGGCCAGCGACTGATCGATCTCGTGCCGCAGTCGTCTCACATAGTGATCACACTCGCTCAGGCGGAGCGCGATTAACGCCGAGGGCGCCAAGCGCCAAAGCCTGGCCGATAGGGTTTCGATCCGGGCGCGCTTGACCCCGATCCCGCTGCGCGCGCTGCGCTCCAAGCGCAGTGACAGCTCATCGGCGCGCTGGGCGAGATCCAGCACCCGCCGGCCAGGATGGAGCAGGCGCCTTTGCAGGTGCTCCAGTAGCATCTGCACGCGTGCAAACGATCCGCGGAACAGATGCGCTAGCCGCCGTTCCAGCTCCGCGAGCTGCGCGTCGATTTGGCGCCGGTCTGGACTCACGAGCTCGGCGCTCGCCGAGGGCGTCGGGGCGCGGCGGTCTGCGACCAGATCCGCAATGGTAAAATCGATTTCGTGGCCGATCCCGGTCACGACCGGAAGCTTACACGCGTAGATAGCCCGCGCGACCGCCTCTTCGTTAAACGCCCAGAGGTCCTCCAAGGATCCGCCGCCGCGCGCAACGATCAGCACGTCGCACTCGGCACGCCCATCGGCTAGCGCGATCATGCGGGCGATCGCCTCGGCGGCGCCCGGTCCCTGCACCGGTACCGGATAGATCACGATCGGAATGGATGGAAAGCGCCGTTCCAAGACGCTCAGAATGTCGCGGATCGCGGCCCCGGTGGGTGAAGTGATGACACCGATCATGCCCGGCAGGGCTGGGATCGGTGCCTTATGCGCCTCGCTGAACAGCCCCTCGGCCGCGAGCCTTTGTTTAAGCGCCTCGAACGCCAAGCGCAAGCGGCCTTCGCCCGCGGGCTCAAGATGCTCGACGATAAGCTGGAACTCCCCCCGGCCCTCATAGAGACTCACCTGAGCGTAGGCGATGACCTGCATTCCGTTGTGCGGATTGAAATTGACGAGCAAATTTCGCGACCGGAACATGGCGCAGCGGACCTGGCACTGCGCGTCTTTCAGCGAGAAGTAAAGGTGCCCCGAGGCCGGGCGGGCGAGGTTCGACAACTCGCCTTCGATCCAGAGGGGCGGAAAATTTCCCTCGAGAAGGGTACGCGCCTCGCGATTTAGGCGCGTGACGCTATAAATGTCTTCCATGGTCGATGCGGTGGGGATAGGTTCTGATACCATCGGACCGGCGGCGATGCTTGGACTAGGCGTTTACCCCCGGTGCACCGCCCCTTTATAATGCAAGATCTGAATCATTACTACGGCCATGATCATGCGCCTCGCCGATGAAGCCCTGACTTTCGATGACGTTCTGTTGGTCCCAGCCTATTCCCAGGTTCTGCCTCGGAACGTCAGCGTGGAGACGCGGCTTACCCGCGAGATCCGCCTCAGCATACCGATCATTTCGGCGGCCATGGACACGGTCACCGATGCGCGGTTCGCGATCGCGTTGGCCCAGCAGGGGGGCATCGGTGTTATTCATAAAAACCTCAGCGCCGAGCGGCAAGCGGGCGAGGTGCGGTTGGTAAAGAAATATGAAAGCGGGGTCGTCAAGGATCCGATTACGGTGTCGCCGGAAACCAGTATCCGTGAGGTATTGAGCTTGACCCGCGCTCACAAAATTTCCGGCGTGCCGGTGGTCGATGGGGAAGCGCTGGTCGGGATCGTGACGAGCCGTGATCTGCGCTTCGAAACCCGCTTCGAAAACCCGGTGCGAAGCATCATGACCCCGAGGGACCGGCTGGTGACGGCGGAGGAAGGGGCTGCGCGTGAGGACGTGATCGCCCTGCTACACGAACATCGCATCGAAAAGGTGTTGGTCGTCAACGATCGGTTTCAATTGCGGGGCCTGATTACCGTCAAGGATATTCAGAAATCGGAAGAGTTTCCGAACGCCTGCAAGGACCAACACCAGCGCCTGCGTGCCGGGGCGGCCGTGGGCACCGGCCCCGGCGCCTATGAGCGGGTGGAAGCCTTGGTGCATGCGGGCGTCGATGTGATCGTCGTCGACACCGCCCACGGCCATTCCCGCGGGGTCCTGGAGACGGTACGGTGGGTGAAGAAAAACTACGCCGCGACCCAGGTCATCGCGGGCAACATTGCGACCGCGGAAGCCGCCAAGGCATTGGTTGAGGCCGGTGTCGATGCGGTCAAGGTCGGGATCGGGCCGGGCTCGATCTGTACCACCCGGATCGTGACCGGCGTCGGCGTACCGCAAATCACCGCGGTGTCGGAGGTGACCGCCGCCATTCACAATTCCGGCGTACCGATCATATCCGATGGCGGGGTCCGTTATTCCGGTGACATCGCGAAGGCGATCGCGGCCGGCGCCCATGCGGTGATGATCGGCGGTCTGTTCGCGGGCACCGAGGAGGCGCCCGGGGAGGTTGAGCTGTATCAAGGGCGTTCCTATAAAACCTATCGCGGTATGGGATCGCTCGGCGCCATGGCGCAGCCGCATGGCTCCGCGGATCGTTATTTTCAAGAAGCCGACGACATCGAGAAAATGGTGCCCGAGGGGATCGAAGGCCGCGTACCATATAAAGGGAGCGTCACCGCAATCGTCTACCAACTGCTCGGGGGTATTCGCGCGGCCATGGGCTATACCGGTTGCGCGACCGTGGAAGAACTGCGGACCCAATCGAGGTTCGTGCGCGTCACCTACGCTGGGATGCGGGAGAGTCATGTACACGATGTAGCGATCACCAAGGAAGCGCCGAATTACCGCAGCGAATAAACCGGGAGCCCGAATCCCCGGCGACGAGTTAGAGAATCGCCTTTCCTATCGAACGCTCCTGGAAGACGGGCAGGCCATGGCAGATATCTATCGCGATCGCATCCTCATCCTCGATTTCGGCTCTCAAACTACCCAGCTCATCGCCCGGCGCATACGGGACGCCGGTGTCTACTGTGAGATCCATCCCTACGATCTCGCCGAAGAGCGGATCCGGAGCTTTGAGCCGCGCGGCATCGTGCTCTCGGGCGGCCCGGAATCCGTCACCCTGGCGCCTGGGGCCGCCGCGCCCGCGCCGGTCTTTGCGCTCGGTGTGCCGGTGCTCGGTATCTGTTATGGGATGCAGACGATGGCGGCGCAGCTCGGCGGCACGGTCGAATCCGCGCGCGTTCGGGAGTTCGGTTTCGCCCAGGTCTCGGTGTCCGGCCATTCTCGCCTGCTCAAGGATATCGAGGATCACCTGAGCCCGGATAGCCATGGGGTGCTGGATGTGTGGATGAGCCACGGCGATCGCGTGACCGCGTTGCCGCCCGGATTTATCCGCATCGCCGCAAGCGAGGGAGCGCCGATCGCCGGCATGGCCGATGAGGGGCGCCGGTATTATGGCCTGCAGTTTCATCCCGAGGTCACTCACACGCGCCAAGGGAGCCGCATCCTCGCCCGGTTTATCCATGAGATTTGCGGCTGCGGCAGCTCCTGGACGACCGCGAGCATCATCGCGGACAGCATGGCGCGCCTGCGCGAGCGGGTCGGGCAGGATCGGGTCCTGCTGGCGCTTTCCGGGGGGGTCGATTCCTCGGTCGTCGCCGCGCTCTTACAGCGCGCGATCGGTGATCAATTGACCTGCGTCTTCGTCGATAACGGCTTGCTGAGACTGAACGAAGCCGATCAAGTCATGGCGACATTCACGCGCCACCTGCGTGTCCAAGTGCTGCGCGTGAACGCCGCCGATCGCTTCCTCAATGCCTTGGCGGGCCGGTACGATCCCGAAGAGAAACGTAAGGCGGTCGGACGGGAATTCATCCAGGTATTCGAGGAGGCGGCGCGGACACTTCCCAACGTCGCCTGGCTGGCTCAGGGCACCATTTACCCCGATGTCATCGAATCGGCGCAGGCGGCGACCGGCAAGGCCCACGTCATCAAATCCCACCATAACGTGGGCGGCCTGCCGGAACGCATGCGGCTGAAGCTGATCGAACCCTTGCGCGAGTTGTTCAAGGACGAGGTCCGCAAGATCGGTGTCGATCTCGGCCTGCCCTACGACATGGTCTACCGCCACCCTTTCCCCGGCCCGGGGCTCGCGGTCAGGATTTTAGGGGAAGTCACCGCGGCGCGTGCCGAGATCTTGCGGCGGGCGGATGTGATTTTTATCGACGAGCTTCGCCGCCAGGATCTGTACGAGAAAGTCAGCCAGGCCTTCGCGGTGTTGCTGCCTGTCAACTCGGTGGGGGTCACCGGCGATGCGCGCCACTACGCGCCGGTCGTGGCCTTGCGCGCCGTCGAGACCTTGGATTTCATGACCGCCCGCTGGGCGCCGCTCGCGCACGAATTCCTGGATCACGTGGCGCGGCGAATTCTCAACGAGGTTCCCGGCGTCTCAAGGGTGGTGTATGACATCTCCGGCAAACCTCCGGCGACCATCGAGTGGGAATGAACGGTGAGGAATCGGCGTTCCGGCCAGGGCACCTAACGGGAGCCAACGAGGAGCGCTGGATGCGGCAGGCGCTCGCTCTCGCCCGCCGTGCCGAAGAACACGGCGAAGTCCCCGTCGGCGCCGTCGTGGTGTTGAATGATGAGATCATTGGGGAAGGGTGGAACCAACCGATCCGTCGCAACGATCCCACCGCCCATGCCGAGATCATGGCCCTGCGGCGCGCGGCGGAGCGGATTGGAAATTACCGCATGCCCGGTTGCTCTCTGATCGTGACCTTGGAACCTTGCGTCATGTGCGCGGGCGCCAGCGTGCATACCCGCATCGCGCGGGTGCTCTACGGTGCGCGGGATCCGCAAGCGGGGGCCGCGGGCAGCGTCTTCGAGATCCTAGGCAGTGGCCGCTTTAATCACGACATCGAAGTTCGGGGCGGAATCCTCGACGCCGAATGTTGTAGTTTGCTTAAACGATTTTTTGCGCGCCGTCGCGTCGAAGCGAGGAACACCTCGCAGGCATCCCGGTGCGGCGGCTAGCGCGAGAGCTCGGGCGGCAATTGCAGCATCGGGGCTACCGGCTCGCCACCGCCGAGTCCTGCACCGGGGGTTGGCTGGCCCAGGCGGTGACCTCGATCGCGGGCAGCTCGGCGTGGTTCGAGCGCGGTTTCGTGACCTATTCGAATGCGGCCAAGGAGGAGATGTTGGGCGTCAAACCCGAGACGCTCGCACGCTTCGGCGCCGTGAGCGCGGAGACCGCCATCGGGATGGCCGAAGGCGCGCTCATGCATAGCCACAGTGATATAAGCGTTGCCATCACCGGGATCGCGGGGCCGGAGGGCAGCTCCGAGGACAAACCGGTCGGGACCGTGTGGTTCGCCTGGGCCGGCGGCGGCCGTCCGCCGGTCGCGGTGTGCGAGCATTTCGAAGGCGGCCGGGACACTGTGCGCCGCCGGGCCGTCGAGACGGCGCTAAGCGGTCTCATCGAGCGTCTGCAATGAGCTTGTGAAGAAATCTGCTGCGCTCGGGATCTCGCGTTCCGGCGGTGCTCGAAATCCTCATGTATTTCAATATACAACTGCGGTTTCTGCGCTCCGGCGGAACGCGATCTCTCTTCGCTCGCGACGATTTATTCACAAGCTCAATGAATGCCGAAGGAGAGAAATCACGCCCTCCTCGGATTGAGGCGCCCACCCAACGCTTGTTTTTTGCCTTGTGGCCGAATGAGCAGGTGCGCTCGGGTCTCGCCGAGGTGATGGCCTCGCTACACGTACGCCGGGCCAAACCGGTGCCTGCGGAAAACCTCCATATCACACTCCTCTTTTTAGGCTCTGTCACGGCGCAAACACGGATCTGTGCCGAGAAGATAGCCGAGGGGATCGCGGGACATCCGTTCGAGCTGAGCCTCGATCAAATCGGCTTCTGGCCACAATCCGGGATCCTTTGGCTCGGTGCGCGCGAGTTGCCGGAGATTCTTGCCGCGTTGGCCAGGGACCTGCGCCACGGGATCGCCGATTGTGGTATTGATCTCGACGCGCGTCCGTTTAAACCGCATGTGACTTTGATGCGCAAGGCGCTCGTGGTCCGGCGCGAATGGCCGCTTGCTACTGTCGCCTGGCGCGTCGATCATTTTGCCTTGGTCGAGTCCAAAACCAATCCCAACGGCGCGCGTTATCAAGTGCTTAGGAGTTGGCGGCTCGGCGCCGATGCATTCGCAACCCAAGCCGCGCACCCCTAAGCCCGGCAAGCGCGCTAAGCCTAGTGCGATGTGGTAAGCTTTTTTCCTGATAACCCTTAGATATCTTCGCGCCGGAGGCGGAAAATCAATGGATGAGAATCGAAAAAAGGCACTGGGAATGGCCTTGAGCCAGATCGAGAAGCAGTTCGGAAAGGGATCGGTCATGCGCATGGGGGATGTGCAAGCGGTTCGCGACGTTGAGACCGTCTCTTCGGGATCGCTCGGGCTCGATATCGCGCTCGGAATCGGGGGTCTCCCGCGGGGCCGGATCGTCGAAATCTACGGTCCGGAATCCTCGGGCAAGACCACCCTGGCCCTGCACGCCGTGGCCGAGATACAGCGGTGCGGGGGCACCGCCGCCTTTGTGGATGCCGAGCATGCCTTGGACCCGAGCTACGCGGGAAAAGTCGGGGTCAAGATCGACGATCTCCTGGTCTCGCAACCGGACACCGGCGAGCAGGCGCTCGAGATCACCGACATGCTGGTGCGTTCGGGCGCGGTCGATTGCATCGTCATCGATTCGGTCGCGGCGCTGACGCCGAAGGCCGAGATCGAGGGTGAGATGGGCGATACGCACGTGGGCCTGCAGGCGCGCCTCATGTCGCAAGCCTTGCGCAAACTGACCGGCAACATCAAGCGTTCCAATTCTTTGGTAATTTTCATCAACCAGATCCGCATGAAAATTGGCGTCATGTTCGGCAACCCCGAGACCACGACTGGAGGCAACGCCCTCAAGTTCTACGCCTCGGTTCGGCTCGATATCCGCCGCATCGGTTCGATCAAACGCGATGAGGAGATCGTCGGCAGCGAGACCCGCGTCAAGGTCGTGAAAAACAAGCTGGCGCCGCCCTTCAAAGAGGCCATCTTCGATATTCTGTACGGCGAGGGTGTCTCGCGCGCCGGAGAGGTGGTGGACCTCGGTGTCGCCGGCGGGATCATCGAGAAGACCGGCGCCTGGTACAGCTACCGGGGCGAGCGCATCGGGCAGGGAAAGGAAAACGCCCGGACCTTTCTCAAGGAACATCCCGATAAAGCGGCCGGAATCGAGCAGGCAATCCGCGCGAAGCTCCTGCCGGATAACGCGGAACGCAGCCCGGTGGCCGAGGAGGCGCGAGCCTGAACGACACAACGCGCCGGTATGCTTAGAGCTTGTGAAAAAATCGTCGCGAGCGATGGGAGGTCGCGTTACGCCGGAGCACAGGACCGTTTCGCCGGGAGCGAAACGGAGCGCAAGCCCCACAGGGGCGAGTCCCAAGAACGGGACGAGCAACCGGAGTGTATATGGAAGTACATGAGGATTCCGAGCACCGCCGGAACGCGAGATCCCGAGCGCAGCAGATTTATTCACAAGCTCTCAGTCTCCTCGCGCGACGCGAATACAGCCGCAAAGAGCTCGCGGCGCGGCTTACGCGGCGCGGCAGCCCGGAGGATCTCGCGCAGCAGGTCTTGCGCGAGCTCGCGGCCGCGGGCTGGCAGAGCGATGAACGCTTTGCGGGCGCCTTTGCCGCGTCGAAAACCGAACGCGGATACGGTCCCTTGCGGATCATTGCCGAGCTGAAGGAACGCGGCATCAACGCGGAGACCATTGCGGCATCAATCCGTACCGGGGACCCGTGCTGGGAAGAACGTATGCTTCAAGCCAGGGTCAGACACTTTGGCACGCGGGTACCTGTGGATAGGAAGGAGCGGGCGCGTCAAGCACGCTACTTGGTAAACCGAGGATTCATTCCGGAGCGGGTCCGGCGCGCGTTAGATACAGACGATTGAATCCTATGTCGATTAAAAGCAGCTCCGAGGTCCGGCGGGCATTCCTGGATTTCTTTGGCGCGCGCGAGCATACGATTGTTCCCAGCTCACCGCTGGTGCCGGCCAACGATCCGACGCTATTGTTTACCAATGCCGGTATGGTGCAATTCAAGAATGTCTTCTTAGGGCGCGAGCAGCACCCCTTTCAGCGCGCCGTCTCCTGCCAGGCATGCGTGCGTGCCGGCGGCAAGCACAACGATCTCGAGAACGTCGGATACACCGCGCGCCACCATACCTTTTTCGAGATGCTTGGAAACTTCAGTTTCGGTGATTATTTCAAACGTGAGGCGATTCACTACGCCTGGGAGTTTTTAACCGATTCCCTGGGCATCGACCCCGCAAGGCTCTGGATCACGGTGTTCCAGGACGACGACGAGGCGGCCTCGGTCTGGCTCGATGAGATTCGCTTCGATAAGCGCCGCCTTTCGCGCTGCGGAGCAGAAGACAACTTTTGGACCATGGGCGCGACGGGCCCCTGTGGTCCCTGTTCGGAGATTTTTTTCGACCACGGCGCGGCGATCGCGGGCGGGCCGCCCGGGACCGCGGAGCAGAACGGGGATCGCTATGTGGAGATTTGGAACCTGGTATTTACCCAGTATAACCGCGATGACAGCGGACGCTTGCACCCGATTCCGCATCCCTCGGTCGATACCGGGATGGGCTTGGAGCGCATCGCCGCCGTCATGCAAGGGGTCCACAGTAACTACGACATCGATGTGTTCCGCACCCTGACGGGCGCGGTCACCGCTTTGGTTAGCGACAAAAACAGCGTCCATCGGACCTCGGTTCAGGCGATTGCCGATCACATCCGTTCCTGCGCTTTCATCGCCGCGGAGGGCGTGGTCCCCTCCAATGATGGCCGGGGTTATGTGCTCCGGCGCATCATCCGCCGGGCCATTCGGCACGGGCATCGGCTCGGGTTTGGGGAACCTTTCTTTCACCGGCTGGTAGCGGTGCTCGCAACCGAGATGGGTACGGTTTATCCGGGATTGCTGGAGCGGCGAGCTGCCATCGAGCGGGTTTTGAAACAAGAAGAGGAGCGCTTCGCCGAGACGCTTGATCTCGGGCTCAAGCTTCTGGAGCGTTCGATTGCTGATCTGTCTGGGGGCGTGATCCCGGGCCGCGACGTATTTCAACTCTACGATACCTACGGGTTTCCGGTCGATCTCACCGCCGACATCGCGCGTGAGCGCGGTTTGACGCTGGACATGGAGGGATTCGAGCGGGAGATGGAGCAACAGCGCGAACGGGCGCGGGCGGCCTCGCCATTCAAGCAGACCGACTGGCCGAATCCGGTCAGACGTGCCTCGGCCCCGCTCGTAGACGTAGCCCCGAACCTACTCACGTCTACGCTTGCGCCCGCACTTGCGGCCGATGATCCCCTGCGCGTCTCGGGCAGCGAGTTCACCGGTTATGGGGAGGTAAAGTGTGAGTCGCGGGTCGTGGCGCTTTACCGGGAGGGAGAACGGGTTCCCGCGCTGCAAGCCGGAGAGCGGGGGGTCGTGGTGCTCGATAGAACACCGTTTTACGCCGAAGCCGGCGGACAAGTGGGTGATATTGGGGATCTATGCGCACGCGAGGGCCTGTTTCGCGTCTCGGATACCCAGAGACTCGGCGGCGCCACGCTGCATCTCGGATGGCTTAAGACGGGAACCCTAAAAGAAGGGGAGTCCGTCCATGCGCAGGTCGATCCGGCCTTGCGCCGCGCCACGGCGCTTAATCATTCCGCGACGCATCTGTTGCACGCGGCCTTGCGGCAAGTTCTGGGTACGCATGTCATACAAAAGGGCTCGTTAGTGGCGCCCGAGCGCTTGCGCTTCGATTTCTCGCACACGGGGCCGCTCGAGTCCGATGAGTTGCGTGAGGTGGAGCGCTTGGTCAACCGCGAGATCCGCGCCAATCGCGAGGTCGAAACCCGAATCATGTCCGTAGGCCAGGCGCTTGAGAGCGGCGCCCTGGCGCTTTTCGGGGAGAAATACGAGGAGCAGGTGCGGGTGCTCAAGATAGGGGATTTCTCGGTCGAGCTATGCGGTGGCACGCATGTGCGGCATAGCGGTGACATCGGTTTATTTAAGATCGTGTCGGAGACCGGTGTTGCGGCCGGAGTCCGCCGTATCGAGGCCCAGACGGGGGAGAGGGCGCTCGCCTGGGTGACCCAGAGCGACCAGCAACTGCAGGGAATCGCGGATCTCTTGAAAGTGCCGCGCGAGCAGCTTAGCGTACGAGTAGAGCAGTTGTTGCAGAACCTCAAGCACGAAGAAAAACAGAATCAGCAGCTTCGCGCCCGGCTCAGCACTCAAACCGGACGCGATCTTTCCGAGGCCGCGGTCGATATCGCCGGCGTCAAGGTGCTCGCGGAGATCATCGATGACGCCGATCCCGCGTCCTTGCGCGCGACCATGGATCGCTTGAAGGATAAGCTCTCGCACGCGGTCATCGTGCTAGCAAGCGTGCAATCCGGAAAGGTACTCTTAGTGGCCGGCGTGGCCAAGGATCTGATACGCCATGTGAAGGCCGGCGATCTGGTGAATTTCGTCGCCCAACAGGTCGGCGGCAAGGGCGGGGGACGGTCCGACTTTGCTCAGGCCGGCGGCAGCGAACCGGACAAATTAAAAGCTGCGCTTGCCACGGTGAGCGACTGGGTTCGGGGCCAAATCGCGCCGTGAGGCCAGTTCCCGTTCCTTCGCACTTCGGTTAAAGTGGCCGGCCTTTGCGGCGAGGTTGGCCATGGCATTAATCGTACAAAAGTTCGGGGGAAGCTCCGTCGGTAGCGTAGAACGCATCCGCGCCGTTGCGGATAAGGCTAGCGCGGCCCACCGGACGGGTCATCAGGTGCTCGTGGTCGTCTCGGCGATGAGCGGCGAGACGGATCGGCTCATCTCGTTGGCGAAAAAAATCACCCCGCGACCGAACCCGAGGGAGCTCGACGTGTTGCTGGCGACGGGCGAGCAAGTGACGATTGCGCTCCTGTGCATGGCATTGGAAGCGTCCGGGCAGCGCGCCCGCTCCTACACCGGTGCGCAAGTGCATATCCTGACGGACAGCGCTCATAACAAGGCCCGCATTCTAGACGTCAACGGCCAACGGGTGCGGCAGGATCTCGACACCGGTATGATCGTGGTGGTGGCCGGATTTCAGGGGGTGGACGAGCAGGGAAATATCACCACCCTGGGCCGCGGAGGGTCCGATACCACGGCGGTGGCGTTGGCCGCCGCGCTCAAGGCCGGCGAATGTCAAATCTTTACCGATGTGGATGGGGTCTATACCACCGACCCGCGCATCGTGCCCGAGGCGCGCCGCCTCGAGCGCCTCACCTACGAGGAAATGCTGGAGATGGCGAGCCTCGGCGCCAAGGTCCTGCAAATCCGCTCGGTGGAGTTCGCAAGTAAATACAATGTGCCGCTGCGCGTGCTCTCCTCGTTCGCGGAGGGCGGCGGAACGCTCATCGCTCCTGAGGATGCGTCTATGGAACAACCCCTGCTGTCTGGAATCACCGTCAATCGTGACGAGGCGAAACTCACGGTCCTCGGTGTGCCCGATAAGCCGGGGATCGCCGCGCGTATTCTGGGTCCGATCGCCGATGCGAACATCGAAGTCGATATGATCGTTCAAAACGTCGGGGCGGATGGGACCACGGATTTCACCTTTACGGTGCATCGAAACGACTATGACAGGGCATTGGAGGCACTTGGAAAAGTCGCCCGCGATCTGGCGGCACGTGGAGTCGAGGGGGATAACAAGATCGCGAAGATCTCGGTGGTAGGCGTTGGCATGCGTTCCCACGCCGGAATTGCGTCCAAGATGTTTCGGGCCTTGGCCGAGGAGGGCATCAACATTCGCATGATTTCAACCTCCGAAATCAAGATTTCCGTCGTTGTTGATGAGAAATATCTAGAGCTTGGGGTTCGGACCTTACACAGTGCGTTCGGCCTGGAAAAAAGCGCCACCTAAGCAGTTAATAGCTCAGCGATTCATCTCGCATTTAGCGCTTGCGCGGGTTAAACTGATCAATGTAGGGCAGGAATCCTTTGCTTAAAGGCGGGGAACAAAGCACAATTTCTCAGGCGTCAAGTACGCTAGTGATAATGGAGGCAGGAGATGCTGATACTGACTAGGAGAGTCGGCGAGTCATTGATGATTGCCGACAACGTCACGGTAACGGTGCTCGGGGTGAAGGGGAACCAAGTACGTATAGGCGTGAACGCGCCGAAGGAAATCGCCGTGCATAGAGAGGAGATCTACCAGCGGATCCAACAGGAACAGGCGGGGGGAGTAGGCAAGGCGAGCGTCGCCGTGGAGCCGGAGTTAGAAAATGGTATACAACAACGATAAACCTTTCCCTTAGGCCGGGCGGGTCTGCGATAACTTAGCCGAAGCGCAGGTGTTTAAAGCGTGGAGAGATGGCCGAGCGGCTGAAGGCACTCCCCTGCTAAGGGAGTATGGGGCTAAAAACTCCATCGAGGGTTCGAATCCCTCTCTCTCCGCCATCCTCACGTCTACAGACGATCGGGGATCCTCGACTGCGCCCGTAGCTCAGTTGGATAGAGTACCTGGCTACGAACCAGGGGGTCGGGAGTTCGAATCTCTCCGGGCGCGCCAAAATTCAATGACTTACGGTGGCGTAAAAGTGGGCTCTGTGGCCATTGACGATGCGCTGCGTCAGGTTCGCGCGCAGATGTGGGGCAAGCCCAAGAAAAAGAAGTAACCCGGCCGCGTGTGCGCGTCATCCTCGATACCAACGTGGTCCTGAGCGCCTTAATCAAAGTCGACTCAAACCCTATAAGGTAGTCCAAGCCTAATGGTATGGACTCCCTCCCCTCCTAAACGGCATCGTGATGTGCCAAAGTGGAGGATGAAACGACCACTTAAACGAAGAGGAGGAGTCCGGTATGAACAGTACAACAATCGGTTTAGACATTGCAAAGTACCTCTTTCAGGTACACGGCGTAGACGCGAAGGGCAAGGTGATGCTACGCAAGCTGCTCAGGCGAGCGCAGGTGTTGGAATTCTTCGCCAATCTCGAGCCCTGTCTGATTGGGCTAGAAGCCTGTGCCGGGGCGCATTACTGGGCGCGGGAGCTCGGGAAGCTCGGGCATGAGGTGCGGCTGATGAGCCCGCAGTTCGTCAAGCCCTACGTGAAGGGGAACAAGAACGACGCCAACGATGCGGAGGCGATCTGTGAGGCGGTAGGACGTCCAAACATGCGTTTTGTGCCGGTGAAAAGTGTCGAGAGCCCAAGATATGCTGGCGTTGCACCGGGTGCGGTTGGTGAAGGCGCGCACGGCAGAGGTCAATCGGTTGCGGGGTTTGTTGGGCGAGTACGGGATCGTCATGGGTCAGGGTTTGGCCCAGGTACGCAAGCGCCTGCCGGAGATCCTCGGAGACGGCGAGAACGGATTGAGTTTCTTGGTGCGGGAGTTGTTTGCTGATCGGTATCGGCAGGTCCTGGGGCTGGACCAACAAGTAGCGGCCTATGGGGTCAAGCTCCGGAGGCTCTACCAAGAGAGCGCCGCGTGCCGCAAGATCGACGGCGATGGCCGCCTCACTCGGTGATGGTAAGGTTTTCGAGACCGGGCGGCAGGTCGCGGCCTGGCTGGGGCTGGTGCCCCGGCAGGATTCGAGCGGTGGCAAGCCCAAGCTCTTGGGCATTAGCAAGCGCGGTGACACCTACCTGCGCACCTTGCTCATCCACGGGGCACGCGGTGGTGAAGGCCGCGGCCAAGAAGACCGATACGCGTCCTAGTACGCGGGCACGTAGATGACTTCAATTTCCAGGCTTCATCCGGGGAGTGGAGCGAGCCCCTATCGCGCGTAGCGTACCCGTACCGTGGCCGGCCGCATGTTGAGCAATTGCCGGTGGAGCGCATCGTTGATCTGAAAGAGTAGATCAAGCTATCGTGGTTATCGCTTCCCACCCGAAATCATCAGCCAGTATGGCTATACCATCGGTTCACGCTGAGCTTTAGAGACATCGAAGATCTGCTGGCTGAGCGAGGGGTCACCGTGCCGACCTCAACCGATTCGCCGAGTTTATCGGCACGCATCCCCGAGTTTTCTGAGACCTAAAAAGGCGTGACGGAGCCAGCCTTAATCGGCCGTCGCGCTTTTCAGGGCCTCTTCGACCCACTGATTGAGGCTCTGTCCGGCCGCATGTGCGGCCGCTACGGTGCGGGCATGGAGCTCTGGGGGAATACGCACGTTAAAGCGCCCCGAATACGATTTTACCGGCTCGACGCCATCCTCTTCGCACGCTTCGAGAAAGACACGCAGGGAGATCGCGCCCTCGCGCTTTAGGCCCTTGATGTCCTTGGCGTAGAAGTCCGCGCCGCCGTTGAGATCCATGAACTCGCCGCGGAACATCCCGATATCGGGATCGTAGCTGATCACGGCCGGACGGCCTTCGATGTTCATCAAGTTTTTCATGGTTTGACTCCGTTTTGTTCGAGCCACCACCGTATGGATTCGATGGCGCCCTTGTCGGTCGCGGGCGAGGGGTGCGGGCGGTGGAACACGCGTCGCTCGCCAAACAGCCGCACCAGGATGCGCGAGCCCTCGCGCTCATCGAGCCTGGCTCCCAAAGCGCGCAACAAGGCCTCGATGTCCCGCCAAGGGATCGTCCCGCTAGTCGGGCGCTGGTAGATCCGTTCGAGGGTTTGTTTTTGCTTACGGTTCACTGATAATATAGTACCGCTATATAGTACCGTAGCCAATGGCCCGACCGACTAAATACCGCAAAGAGTTCCCCGACCGCGCGTTGGAATAGATGCGCAACGGCGCCTCGCTCGCCGAGCGCTAAAACAAAATCACCCAACTCCGGAGAACACCATGAACCTACGAGAAGAAATCGAAGCCGCGATCGGCCGGCACGACGCCGACAACGCATGCGACTCCCTACTGGCAAACTACCTTTCTAATTGCCGGGAGCGTTTAACCCCGCCTCGTACAGCAGGGCGGTGAAGAACCGCGAGGATGGTATGCTCGTGACTGTGGTAGGCCAGTTCGATAAAAATGGAGGCCGCGCTGCGGTTGTTGCGCCATGCGCAAAGCGAGATCTATCCTGTCCGGAATACTTAGAAGCCGAGTGGGTGCGCGAGATCGCGCGGAAAGCCCTGGGGGAGCCCTAGGCTCCCTGAGGTCGGCAGTAGACGAGGCAGATAAGCGAACCGGCCGGCAGCTTTATAATCCCAGGATCTTGAGTTGTTTTTGTTTGGCCTTCTCGCGTTTGGTCTGCTTGAAGGTCAAGCCTCCAGACGCCAAGTCGGGGTAGCTCGGGCGCTCGCTGCCGTCCAGCAGGCTCTCAATAGTAAGAATCTGAATCTTCGGGAAGCTCTGACCTGTGGCTGAGGAGTAGTAGCCGCTTCAGCAATCATGGATTTTGTCGGTACCGCAAGTGTTATAAACAATCCTATTTGCGTCTTTTCACCCGCCACGGTCGCAATTAAATCCTTCACCATCGTCGGACCGACGTTCTCACCACCCTTAACGGAAACTATGATTCTCTTAGCCGCGTGCTTCTCGTCTTGGAAATAGATGATCCCGTCGATACCCCCGTCGGCACCTTTTCTCCTACCCTGATAGGGCTGCGCGGGGGTGCCGTTGACCTCGAAAGGAAGATCGGGGAAGGCACCCCTTAAGCGTTTCTCAATGAGACTAATGGCAAGATGCGTAAGATCGTTGACAAGCACCGGCATCATGGCGCGGGGGGTCGTCCTGTATCTCGAGGAAGACCCACCCGAGGTCGCGTACTCGGCCGCCGATCTAGCCTCGGCAGTGCCCGGCTTTCCTGCTTTGATCGAGCAGGCCATCGAGGTGAGCGAGGCGGCTCGGGCGAACGATGGCCGCCACTTGCTCGCGACGGCCGATCTCTCGCTATGCCGGGCCTGTCCTTACGATGGGCGCTGCGATCGCGACTGGGGAGACCGGCGCCACCGTGCGGCGCCTACTCTCAGCGAGACCGATGACGCCGCGGAGGAAGCAAAGGGGCGCATGAAAGCCTTGGTTGAGACCTGTCTTCGTTGCGCCTACCGGTCCGGCCCGATGGCTATATCGCGGGGCCGCGCTTTATCCGGTTGAAGCTGGTGCCATACCTGGAGAAGGGCGTGACGGTCCGACGCCTGTGCACCCAGGCGGAGAACCTGCAGGTGGCCCTGCATCTCACTAGCCCGCCGCTCATCCAGGCCCAGGCCGGCCATGTCAGCGTCGATATCTCGCGCCGGACGCGGTTGCCTTTGACGCTGGGAGACCTCTCGCGGCAAGGCCAGAGGAACAGGCCGGCTTCGAAGGTAGCCTTTCCGATGGGGATGGCGATTGACGGGACCATCGTGTGGGCCGACCTCAGCGACTCCACCATGACCAGCATCCTGGTGGGCGGTACGGCCGGGAGCGGGAAGAGCATGTTCCTTCGGGCTACCATCATCGGACTATGTGTTAGTGCTACGCCTGCCGAGCTGCAGTGCCTGCTCATTGACCCGAAGCGCGTGAGCTTCACCGATCTCGCCGACCTGCCACATCTCTGCGCCCCGATCCTCATCGACCATGCGCCGGTTTGGAATGCCTGAGAACACGGATCGAGGAGATGGAACGGCGCTACCGCCTGTTCGAGCGCGTCCCTTCCCGCTGTTCCAAGCGGTCCTAACCCTTATACCCAAGATCGGCTCAACAACTCAGCCGCCCCTGCCGCTCGTCGGGCGCTGCGGTAGTTGACCCGTCACCTAAATTTTCTTCGTAGTTGACCAGTCATCTAAATCTCTGAAAAAAAAGAGGTCTCATCATCGAGAGCTCGCTTCGAGCGTCGAATTGACGCGCCCTGCATCTACGCGCGCCGCTTACTTGCGCTCGATCACCTTGGCCCCGCCGCTGCGCCAGCTATCCGATGCGTCATCCGAGCCCGGCTGCTCGCGCGATCAGAAACAACCCTGCCCCGACGGCGACGGCCCCCGGTGGCTCGAAACGACGCCGCGGCGCCGGGCCACGTCTGTCCGGCATCCGCATCCACGCCATCGACATCGTCCAGCCGCCGGGCATCGGCATCTCGCCCATCGCCGACATGGACGCGCACCAGACGATCGTCACGGCCGCGCTGGCGGCGGAGAGCAGCGCCGAGACGCCGAAGAAGGCTCGCTGGGAAGCTCGCTCGGACCATGCGTCGTGAGACCTCCGTTCTCGCGGCTGCGCCACGACATCCACGACGTCGCTCAGCCCTTGTACTCGTCGTGGCGGCGAAACCAGAGGTCCGTCTCGTTGCGTCCCCTGGGGGCGCGGTCGAGCCACTGGTACATGCCCCAGAGGCCGTCGAGTCCTCGCGCATAGGCGGAATAGGCGTGGTAGACGACGCCGTCCTCGAGCGCGAACGCGCTCATACCCGGCCTCTCGCGCGTGTACGTGGCCGCGTCGGTTCCGGACATGGCCGCGAATAGAGTGGCCCCGTCGGGTGTCGAGCGCGAGGGGATCTCGGACTCCTCGCCGCCGCGTACCTGAGACGCCGCCTCGCGCCGGTAGTTGTATTCGATGCCCTTCTCACGCTGTTGCTCCTCGGTGAACCCCACGCCGAAGTCGAAGTTGAAATCGCTGCCGTGCGAGGACGCCCAGGGAAACGTCCACCCCATCCGTCGCTTGTAGTCCCGCAGCTTCGCGAGAGGCGCCCGCGACACCGCCGAAAGCGTGACGTCGTGGTTCGCCAGGTGGACGACGAAACCGTTGAACCCGTCCGCGATCGCCGAGCAGGCCGGACAGCCCGCCGTGTAGTCGGGCCCGAACATGAAGTGGTAGACGAGGAGCTGCGAGCGCCCTCGGAAGAGGTCCGCCAGCGAGGCGCTCCCCTCCTCGGTCTCGAATCGATACTCCTTGTCGATCCGAACCCACGGCAGTTCCTGCCGCCGCCGCGCCAGCTCGTCGCTGCGCCGCGTGAGCTCCTTCTCCTCCTTGAGTAGCCCGAGCCGGGCTGCAAGCCACTCTTTACGTGTCACGGTTATGTGCTTCGTCATCGCTCTTCTCTCCTTCGTGTTGTTACATCGGCGGCGTCAGCCCGCCCATTGGGGCTGAGAACGGCCGTCAGTTTGATAGCCTCATGAATGCCTCAGGCGTCGAACGATACCATGCCGAGGTCGCCCTTCATAAGCGCGGCATCTGGCCATCGGCGCACTGACGCCGGCCCAGCATCGGCACCGCGAGCGGTGCGTGATCATGATCCAACTCGTTTCGGACGTCGCACGGCGCGGACCTTTCCGCTCGGTCCGCCGCCACAATAAAAAAGTTCTGCCCCGTCGGACTCGAGCCCGCTGACGCCGGTGCCGCGCGGCATCTCCAGCCGCTCGAGCACGGCGCCGCTCTCCGGGTTGATTCGGCGGATATCGCTCTCGTCCCCTTCCCAGGTCCCGTGCCACAGCTCGCCGTCGACCCAGGTCACGCCGGTGACGAAGCGGTTGGACTCGATGGTGCGCATTACCGCGCCGGTCTCGGGATCGATCTGGTGGATCTTGCGATCGCGGTACTGCCCCACCCACAGACTGCCCTCGGCCCAGGTGAGCCCCGAGTCGCCCCCGTGGCCAGGCGCAGGGATCGACGCCACCACCTCGCCGGTGGCGGGATCGATCTTGTCGATGCGCGCCTCGGCGATCTGATAGAGGTACTTGCCGTCGAAGGCCGTGCCGGCATCGCAGGCGCGGTCGAGCGTGCGCGTCGGCTCGCCGCTCTCGGGATCGAAGGCGATCAGCCTGGCCCCGGTGGCGGCCCAGACGTGGCGGCCGTCGTAGGTGACGCCGTGTACGCGGTCGGCGCCGGCGAAGGGACCATACTCGCGCACCATCTCGGCCGCACGCGCCGGTGCCTGGGGTTTGTCTTTGCCTGTTTTTCGGGGCATCGCCCGGCTCCTTGTGACACGCCTCAGATCGGCGCCGCAAGGCAACTCTACCCAATCGGGAGCGCAGCGGGGAGTAACAAGATTGTCGTGAATCCTGCCAGCGGCGGCGACAGCCAGCGACGCGCCCGCGCGCCCGCCCAATCCGCCGCACCACTGCAGGCCTTATTGAGTCGGATCATCACGCGCATCATGAAGCACTTGACCCGTGCGGGCTATCTGGTCGAAGAAGAGGGGATGAGCTACCCGGGTGAGATCGATGCAGACCGCTCTCACGGTATCAGGTGACTGCCGGGTTGGCCTGCGGGCGCTCGGCCTCTGGTTCCGCAGATTTCTTGCGAGCGTGGACATAAGACCAAACCTAGTTCGAGATGCTCGATAGCAGACGGCCGCCGCGGATATGAGCCCGTTCCTCCGACTTCTTCGTGCGCGCAGGGGCGCCGCAGCTAGCGTTTCTCAGCCACCCTCGCGCGCAGGCGCTCCTCTTGCTCCCGGAGCCCGGGCGTGAGCGCGGGACCGAAGTCCTCCGCCTCGAACACCTGGCGAATCTCGACCTCGGTCTCACCGAACGGGGCGTGCTTGAGCCACTCGATCGCTTCTTCCTTCGACTTCACCTGCCAGAGCCAGAAGCCAGCGATCAGCTCCTTCGTTTCCGCGAAGGGCCCGTCGATCACGGTCCGCTTCGCTCCGGAAAACCTGACGCGCGCGCCCTTCGCGCTCGGATGGAGCCCTTCGCCCGCAAGCAGCACACCGGCCTTCGCCAGCTCTTCGTTGTACTTCCCCATCTCGGCGAGGAGCGTCTCGCTCGGCATGACGCCCTCCTCTGAGTTCTTGTCGGCTTTAACCAAAATCATGAATCGCATCGTCATATCTCCTTCTGGTTTCAGGTTCGGAGCAGGGCTTCCGCGTGGGCCATCCGCGGCAAAGCCCCGCACCCTATCTGTAAGTCGAACGAGGCCCCGTGAAATCGACACATCGAGCGAACTTTTCTAGTCGTCGATCGCCTGGTAGGCCGAGGTCCAGAAATCGAGAACGACACGAGGAGGATCGGATCCATGAGGCGCTGGGTCATCAGGATCCCGATCATTTCCTGCTTGAGGTCCGATTACCCGGACGTGCCCAGCCGCCGTCCCACCATCCGGGGACGGCCGCCACATCGTCGTGCCTGGTGATGTAGGACAGGCCGCATCCCCAGCCGCGGCGGTCCCAAAAGCCGGGGACGAACGGCATTTCACCGCTCAGGAGATAGCCGTGAAGCGACGGGTTGGCCTGTGGACAATAGATAACTTCGGCCTTTACCGTGACGTTCACTGGGGTCGCCGGACCGACCAGCAGGCTTGGACGGGGGTAGAGCCAGAACACCCACTCGTCCTCAATCCAAGCGTCTGTAACAGCGCAGCCGAACAGGCCGGGCTCCACCACGTATGCAGCGGCTACCCAGTCGAATGGGCTGAAACCGGGCTGGCCGATGTCGACATGCCAGTAATCGAGCCACCCGCGGGCTCTGCTGGCTACCCACGCGAACGCCGGTCCCAGGCGGGTCAGCCTGTCAAGATCGTCGGCCGTGATCCGAACCTGCCGCGCTGCGTCGTACGAGACCAGCGTCACCGGCAGGCGCATGCGCAAAACCGATCGTGCGGCGACCTCGTCCTTAGCAAAGTTCAGGTCGCGAAAGATGGGGCCATGCCCCAGCAACATGCCGCGCCCTGATCCCTCGGATGGATGGAAGATGTGCCCCGGCCTGTGACCCATCACCGCAATGAGCCGGGCGACGTTGCGTTGCAGATCGGGCCGGCCCTCGAGGGCCGCGGCCACATTGGTCAGAGGCCCCAAGGCGAGAATCGTGAGCGGGCCCTGCTCCAACTCAGCGCGAAGCACCGCGTGGGCCGGCTGCGTCGCTTTGCCGGAATTCGCGAGGAAACCTGCCGCGCCGCGCCAGACGGGAATTCGCGGGAGCCCGCCGTTCCCCATTGTGGCAACGAGCGCTTCCGTCGTACGCTCGACGATATCGGCGCTGGCATTTCCGTAGCTGGTCGAGATGCCCACGATGTTGTGGCCCTTCGCGGCGAACCAGACAATGGCCAGGCAATCGTCGGGATCCGTCGTCGGGGTCGCGCCGCAGGCCGCATCGGTATCGATCCAGATCCGGCTCGATCGCGACACGAGCTGCCCGCCGCTGACTAGATCGAGCGGCGGAGCCTCCAGACGCCCACTCCGCCAGACCTGCAACGGGATCGCGAGCGACACGACTATGACGCTGAGCACGGCGATGACGGTCGACAAGAAAATCGTAGCCGCTCGATTTGGATGGCCTGCCATCGTTCAGAGCGCAACTGCCGCGGCGAGCAGCGTCAGACCGAGCAGGCCAAGTCCCGCACGCAGGACGTGGGACAACTCCCAGCGGTTCCGCAGCACCGTCCAGTCCTGCGTGCGAGCCTCGGCTTCCCGCCCCAGTGGATCGAATGAGAAGAAGCGGCCGCCGGCACCTTCCAGCTTGAAATCTTTGAGCCAGAAATTATTCACGGGATGGGTTAGCACCCAATACGCGGCGTGCATCGCCAACAGGACAACGAACGCGCCGAGCGTCAGCCAGAACGCCGCGGTTCCTGCCGGTGTCGCAAGCACGAGCAGGAGCGTGGTCAACAGGCCTCCGGCCTCGCCGACCATTCCACCGATCGTGAAACCCGGATAGTAGATCGACTGCGTGCTGAGGTAGGCCTCCTTCGACAGCCGCAGTTTGCCGGGCAGCTCGAGCGCATGGGCGAGCGCGAGCGCCATTGCGACCGACACGAGTGCGAGAGCCAAGACTTGTAGAGTCAGAAACATGATGGTTCTCCTCTGGTTAGGGTTCTCGGGGTCAATCTCCGCGCGGTTGTCCGCACGAAGCTTCTTCACCGCAGAGGTACTTCATAGCTCACCCCTTGGTGGAATGATTGACAATATCCGCCCGGGCTCGGGCCGGCGCGTGGCCTCGGCATTCCACCGGAGCACGAACTCCGGGGGCGAGGAAGCCCACTGCGGACCAATGATCCTGGCCTCGTAGATCCCGGTACCGAAGGCGCTACCGAGGGTTATGACAAACAGCCACAACAAGGCCAGTGTGACCCACATCTAGCTGCTCTCCGTGTTTTTTGGTCGAAACAAATTCCAAAGCTGGTCTGAAAGAAGCCACACAAACGTTCCGCCGGCGTTACGGCCGATGGGCCTCACCCTCGTATTTTGAAATGCCGCGAGGAGCCATTCACCGCCGTGTTTACTAGTGTAGTGTTTCACAAATGGCTATACATTGGCAGACTGCTTCGCCATCGTTTCGCGAGCGCGCTGGATCTTGGCGAGGATGTCCGCACCCTTGGCGCGCCAGCGATAGGGCTTGGGATCGAG
>JBOIDF010000020.1:0-37153 GCA_050740455.1 Gammaproteobacteria bacterium
GGTCGCTCCGACACAGGCTCGCTGATCCCCGATCCCCCGCATCCGTAGTGCCACGCTCGTTGCGCACTGCCGTAACGCTATGATAATACGAAACTATCTTTGGAGCGGTGTAGAAGCTGAGTTAGGGCAGTTCGAGTCCTGGGCAGGCAACGGCGCGCGCTTCCTCGATGCGATGTTCTACATCGCGCGCGGACTGGTGCTGCTGCTCCTGCTGCTTTTCTTCATCCGTTAACCCAATAGGAGGATCACCCCATGACATCACCCTTGAATCGATTCGAGCCCACCGCCCCGTGCTCCACCCTCGCGGACGATTTCTGGCGGGTCACACTGCTGGCGATTCTGATCTATAGCCTCTTCTGGATGACGGGCCTCGCGCTCGCCGATCTCCCCCCGGCGCCCGCGGCTCCGGGCGGCGCCTCGGGCTCCGATTTCATCGATTTCTTCCAAGGCTACGCGGGCCAGGCCATCGCCACGATCATCCTCATCGTCGGCGCCATCATCTTCGTGGTGGTGGCCTGGCTCGCCATCGAGTCCTTGATGGAAGCGGTCGGCGGTCGTGGCTCCTGGGCCAGCGTCATCGTGCTGGGGCTCATCGGGGCGGGGGTGCTGGTCTTCGATCTCTTCTTGCTCAACACGGCTAACACCGTCTTCGAAGGGATCCTCTAGGCCATGGCCAGCGGGCTCCTTGCCGAACGGCTCAATACCGAGCCCTCGGTCTCGCGCGGCTGTTCCGTCATCGAGATCTTGGCGTGCCTCGCCGGGGCCGTGGGGCTGTGGCTGCCCTTGGGTGGCGTCCTCGGCTGGTGGCAGGGCGCGTTTCAGTTGGGGCTCGCGGGCGGGGTTATCGCCATCGTACTCACTATGGCGGTGGTCCCCGCTATCCTCCAGCGCATGAAGCGCGACCGGCCGCACGGGTACTACCAGCACTGGTTCGCGGTGCGTTTCCATGACTGGGGCCTCTGGCGCTCCCCGTATCTCTTGACCTCCGGTCGCTGGGATCTCGGGAGGCGCCTCTGAAGACGCCACCGCCCCTGCCGGCGTTGGGCGAAGGCCGCTACCGCTTTCTCATCGACACGGTGCGCGCCCAGAACCGCCGCCTCTGGGCGCTGGTCGCGGGTCTCGTCGTGCTCCTGGCGCTGGCGCTCTATGGGATCCATCAAGCCCGTCAAGACCTACCGCCCGTGCACATTCCCCCCGAGCTCCGCTTTGGCGCGACGGCGCCCTGGGGAGAAGTGCCCCTGGCGAACGTCTACCTCTTCGCGGGCTATATCTTTCAACAGTTGAACCTCTGGCGCGCCGACGGCCACCAGGACTACGGGCAGAACATCTTCAAGCTCCAGGCCTTCTTGACTCCGAAGTACCGCGCCGAGCTCGAGGCCGATCTCGAGTGGCGGGCGAGGCGCGGCGAGCTCCAAGGCCGCATCCGCCAGCTCCATCCGCTCCCTGGTCGAGGGTATGAGGCGCAGCGCGTCGAGCCCTTGGGGGCCGGGCGCTGGCGTTGCTGGGTCGATTTCGCCATCGACGAGACCGTCAAGGGCATGCCGGTGAAGCAGACGCTGGTGCGCTATCCCTTGGAGGTGGTGCTGATGGATGTGGACCCCGAGCATAACCCCTGGGGCTTGGCACTCGACGGTTATGGGGGCGACGGCCCCGTGCGGCTGAGCGAGAAGGATAGGACGCAGGCTTTTACTCGCGGGGGGCCACCGGAGCCCGCCGCAAAGGAGCAGAAAGACGATGCGAGCTCGTAAGGGGATCACCCTCACCCTGATGCTGATCACGATACCGCTCGCGTGGGCTACCGATGAGGGAACCGAGATCCCCGATGGCTTGGGTCTCGATGCACCGCCGGCCAGCACCGTTGTCGCACCGTCGGTGCCAGAGCCGATGGAGCGCATCGCCTGGCGGGGCACCCCCATCCCGCTCGCGCTCCCCGTGGGCGTCGATCGGGTAGTGCGCTTCCCCCAAGAGGTGCGGATCGGACCGCCCGGGAAGCTCCTGGAGGTGCTGCAGACCACCGCCGCGGACGGCGCGGTCTACTGGCGGGCCTTGGCGCCCTTCGAGTCCACCTTGGTGCTGGTACAGGAGACGGCGCCACCGGGCCGCACCTATTCTTTCTATCTCCGCGGGGAGGAAGGCGCGAGCCGTGCCCCGGTCGAGATCGTGGCGCCACGGGAGGACACGACGGAGAATACCGTCACCGCCATCGAAGCGCTGCCCACGCCAAAGGGCTACGGTTACGTGGCGCTCACCCGCCACGCCGCCCAGCAGCTTTATGCCCCCGATCGGTTACTGCGGGATCTCCCGGGGGTTTACCGAGTCCCCGTGCCGGATCGGAGTACGGTGCCCCTCATCCGCACCGCGGGGACGCTCGCCGAAATCGAGGCCACGCCGTTGGCCTCCTGGGCGGATGAGACGGGGATCTACGTGACGGCGGTTCGGCTCCGTAACCGCACGCACCGCGCCGTGATCCTGGATCCACGCACCGCCCTGCGCGGCGAGTGGCTGGCCGCGACCTTCCAACATGCGCGCCTCTTCCCCCATGGCCATGAAGCCGACACGACCGCGGTCTATCTCATCTCGGCCAGGCCGTTCGCGGACGCGTTGGGGCTATCCCGGAGGGGCCGCTGATGAATACGAGCGCCAATCCCATCCCCTTCATCCTGGCGGGCGTCGTGGTGGTCATGGCCGCCGTGGTCGGGTTCCGGGGGTGTGCGGAGAGTGAGCCCGAGACCACGGCCGCGATGCAGGCCGTGCCCCAGGCCCCGCCGGCGGACGCGGACACTCCGGCCGACACCATCCGCACGCTGCGCGCCGGGGTCGCCGAGATGACCAATAAGTTCACCGCCATGAGCGCGGAGAACCAGCGGCTGCTCGAGCAAAACCAGAAGCTCGAACGGAAAGTCGGGGATCTCGGACAGCAGGTGACCGTGGGCGCGGCTTCCGAGCAGCGCGGGGATCTGGCTCTCCAGGGGCTCACCCGGCGTCTCGATGAGCTCTCGAGTGGATTTCGGTCCTTGCGCGATCGGGCACCGACACCCTCCCTACGCGGCGCTGGGCTCACGGCGAGTCCCGAGGCGGTGGTCTGGATCGAGCCCGTGGGCATGCCCGTGGCGCTCGCCGCGGCGCCGCTGGGACTGAATGCCGCGAAGTCCGGGGCCCAGACACCGGGGCAAGCAAAACCCCCGCTCAAGTCTGTCTACACTATCGCCGAGAACATGGCGCTGACCGGCTCGACCGCCTTCACGGCCCTGGTCGGACGCATCCCAATCCAAGGCCACGTGCAGGATCCCTTCCCCTTCTATGTGCTGGTCGGCGCCGACAACCTGGCCGCCAACGGCTTGGAGTTGCCTCAAGTGGCCGGCGTCATCTTCCGGGGCACGGCGCTCGGGGACTGGACCCTCGCCTGTGTCCGCGGGCGGTTGATCTCGGCCACCTTCGTATTCCGCGACGGCACGCTGCGCACCGTGCGCGGCACGGAGCAAGAGCCGCTCGGCGAGATCGCCGATGAGTTTGGGGTGCCGTGTGTCTCGGGCGAACGCATCTCGAATGCGGCCTCCTACCTGTCACAACGCGTGCTCGTGGGCGCGGTAGGCGCGGCCGGCGATGCCGCCGCGGCAAGCCAAAGCACGAACACCGTCTCCGGCTTGACCGGAGTCGGCACCACCACGGTCACCGGGGAGATCGGGACCTTCATTCTCGGCAGGACCGTGCGCGAGAGCGCCCGCGACATCGAGGACTGGCTCGATGCCCGCGCCGCCCAATCCTTCGATGCCGTCTTCGCCGCCCCGGGCGGCACAGTGTCCTTACTCATCCAACGCGAGATGACCATCGACTACGACCCCGTGGGGAGGAAGCTACGTCATGCCCATGCGATTGATCTGTATCGCCGCACCCGTCTCGATTAGGGAAGCTCGGCAAAAGTTACTCCGCAGCCCATCTGCTTTGTCGCGTGCTCGCTCGTCGCTTGCCTATCTACCTGATATGTCTCGCGACTCGCTCCGCGGCTTCGCGCATCTGGGCTTGCTCGCGACACTTTTGCAGAGCTTCCTTAGTGTGATGCTCGCGCTCTTGCTCGGGGGCTGCGCCTCCACCAAGGAGGACGTCTTTCCCAAGGACATGAAGCCCATGAGCGAGGTCTACGACCAGCACTTCTCGAAACTCAGGACCCGCGGGATCGAGGGCGTGCGCGTGCGCCTGCAGGATGAGCGCACCCCCTTGCGTGCCGCCGCCACCGATCCAACCGTGCAGCCGGCAGCCTTCGAGGGGGCCGAGCCGGAGCTTGTGGGCTACACCCGCGAGGCGCACACCGAGATCGAGGCCCTCTTCCCGGCGCTGCCGAATCCCGAGCTCCTGCTGTACGTCTACCCGCACTTGGGCGAGGACGGGGCACCGGTACCGGGCTACGCGACGGCGTTTCCGCTCTATGAGCGCGTCGAGTATGCGCTGCCCGGAGAGGTGCCATGATCAGCGCACTCCAGCGCCTCTGGCCGGGGGCCGCGCTGGCCGCCGGGGAGAGCCGCCGCCCCGTCACCCGCAAGCAGATCCGCAGGCTCTACGACGCCCCCGAGTCCTTCACCGATCTCCTGCCCTGGGCGGAGTACCTGCCCGAGCACCAGGCCGTCGCACTCGCCGACGGCAGGAGTGTCGGGGCTTTCTTCGAGCTCCAGCCCGCCGCCACCGACGGCCAAAGCCCCGAGTACCTCGCTGGGCTTTGCGGGCGCCTGCAGGATCTCGTCACCGATGCCGTGCCCGAGGAGGACCCCGATCCCTGGGTGCTCCAGATCTTCGTGCAGGACGAGCCGAGCCTGAAGGCGGTGGTGGCGGGCCTGCGGGCCGAGACCGATCCCGTGCGCCTCACGACCCCCTTCACCCGCCATTACTTCGAGACGCTGGAAGCGCACCTCGCCCGCGTGGGGGCGCCGGGCGGGCTCTTCGAGGATCGGATCACGGGCGGGATCTGGCGCGGGCGCCGCCGCCGGGTGCGCGCCGTGATCTACCGCCGCACCCGCCACGCCGGCTCCCTGCCGCTCGCCGAGCTCGGTGATGTGTGCGTGCGGCTCACCACCGCGCTCACGAGTGCCGGGGTCGGGGTGCGCCGCGGCGATGGCCGGATGTTCTACGAGTGGCTCTTGCCCTGGTTCAACCCGCGGCCCGCGATGGGTGGCGATGCCTATCAACTCCTGGAGCACATGCCTTATCCCGGGGATGAGGATCTGCCCTTCGGGGCCGACTTCGCGGACAGCCTGGTCTTGAGCCCCCCGCGTTCGGATGCGAAAGCGGGGGTGTGGTGGTTCGATGGGATCCCGCATACCTGCGTCACCATTCAAGGATTGCGGCGCTCTCCGCACCCCGGCCACTACACCGCCGAGCGTGCCCTCGGGGAGCAGGCCTTCGCCCTCTTCGATCAGATGCCGGAAGGCACCTGTCTCACGCTCGTCATCGTCTTTAAGCCCCAGTATCAGGTCCTCAACCACATCGTGCACGTGATGCGCACGGCGATTGGCGAGGGCGCAGAGTCGTTGCTGGCGCGCGAGACCGGGGAGGCCGCCCAGCGCGCCTTGGCCGAGGGCGACAAGATCTACCCCCTCAATCAGGCGGTGTATCTGCAGGCTCCCGATCTCGCGAACTTGCATCGCCGGATCCATCGGCTCAACACCCTCTTGGTGACCCACGGGATCCAACCGATCGCGGAAGCCCACGACTTGATCGCGCTCGACTCCTACATCCGCCATCTCCCCATGAACTACGAGCCGCACCTCGAGCGGGTGCGCCGGCGCGGGCGGCTCACCTTCTCGACTCATATCGCGAGCCTCTTGCCCTTCTACGGGCGCTCTATCGGCACCGGTCGTCCGGGCATGGTCTTCTACAACCGGGCAGGGGAGCCCGTGACCTTCGATCCCTTGAACCGGCAGGACCGCAAGAAGAACGCCCACATGCTGATCGTGGGACCCACGGGCTCGGGGAAGTCCGCGACCGTGAACGGCATGCTGCTCCATGCGCTTGCGGTGCACCGGCCGCGCATCTTTATCATCGATGCGGGCCGGAGCTTCGATCTCTTCGGCGCCCATTGCGCATCGCTCGGTCTTTCGGTCCATCAGGTGGTCCTCGATCCCAGCGAGGACGTGAGCCTCCCGCCGTTCGTGGGGGCGCTCAAGCTCCTCGACCAACCGCTCGCCGCCGACACCGGGCTCGCGCTCGAAGAGGCCGAGGAGGCGGACGCCGGGGAGACTGAGGAGGGCGCGAGCGATCCCTTGGGGCAGATGGAGCTCGCTGCCCGGATCATGGTGACGGGGGGCGAGGACGATGCCCTCCACCACCTCTCGCGCGCGGGGCGCCTGGCCTTGCGCAAAGCCATCCTCAAAGCCGCGGCGGATGTGAAACGCGGAAACCGCACCCAGGTGCTGACCGAGGATGTGGCCCACGCGCTCCGGACGCTCCCGGACCTCGAGGCGCACCGCCGGGCCGAGGCCGAGGAGATGGCGGAGGGCTTGGAGCTCTTCTGCACCGGGCTCCAGGGCCACTTCTTCAACCGCGCGGGCCGCCCCTGGCCGCAGGCCGATGTCACCATCCTGGAGCTCGGGTTCCTCGCCCGCGAAGGCTACGAGGACAGCCTCTCCGTCGCCTACACCAGCATCATGAGCCACATCCAGGATCTGGTGGAAAGGCGCCAGCGCGAGGGGCGGACCACGATCGTGGTCAACGACGAGGCCCATCTCATCACCCTCCATCCGCTACTGGCGCCCTACACTGCCAAGGCCATCCGCCTGTGGCGCAAGTACGGGGCCTGGTACTGGGCGATCACCCACAGCCTCGAGGACTTCCCCGCACTCGCCCGGCGCCTGCTCAACATGATGGAGTGGTGGCTCTGCCTGGCCCTCGATAGGGAGGAGGTCGACCACATCGGCCGCTTCCGTGAGCTCACCCCGGCGCAACGAGGGATGCTTCTGGCGGCCCGCAAGGAGCCCGGGAAGTACACCGAAGGGGCCATCCTCGGCGCCCACTTCCAGGCGCTCCTGCGGATCATCCCGCCGCCCTTGGCATTGGCGTTGTCCATGACCGAGCCCGAGGAGAAGGCCGAGCGGGCGCGGATCATGCGCGAGCAGCACGCTACCGCCCTCGAGGCGGCCTACGAGATGGCGGCGCGGCTGGCGGGGGGCGCGTCATGAGGGCCCTCGGTGGGATCTTCCTCGGGGCCATGCTCGCCACGAGTGCGGCTTCCGAGCCACCCCGTATTGAGGTCTTCACGACCGCGCGCTATCCCATCGCAACGGCCTCCACACCTGCCGTGCTGGTCTACAATCTCGACCTGCCTGCGCTCATCGAAGCCGAGCTTAGCACGAGGCTACCGCAGGACCGTGAGGCCGCGGCACAACTCGCCAGCGCGGAGCTCCAGGGTGCGTGGCGTAAAAGCGCCGAGACGCTGACCGAGGCCTACCAGGGGCTTTTCAAGGCCCGGCAGTACAGCCTGCAAAAGCTCCCCGCCGTCGTCTTCGATGGGCAGGCGGTGATCTATGGGATCACAGATCTCAGTCAAGCGCTCAGCCATTACCGGCGCTGGCAGGTGGGCGCACGATGAAGCAGAGGCGGCTGCCGGTCGTTACCTTCGTTCTGTGTAGCGCGCTCGGCGTGTCTCCCCGTTTGCTGGCCTTGGATATCTCAACAGGCGAGATCGCCGCCCTTTCCGTAAGCCCCGCCTGTCTCGACTATCGCATTGTGGGCACCTGCTTTTTTCTCGTCTGCGAGCTCTTCGAGTGCCATATCGAGACGACCGCCCGGATCAGCCACTTCCTGCCGGATGTGGTGGTCAGCAGCTATCAGCGCACGGGCGAGAACCCCTGGGGCGAAGTAGCGGGCTTGGCGGCGGCGGGCGCGGGGGCCGTGGGTGGCCTCTCGGGGACAGCCTCCGGGATCCCGGTCGACGGGGGTCATCAACGCGAAGGCCGACGAACGCAGGATCATGAGAACGTCCGCTTCAAGGAGGCGGACGTGATCGGCAACCCCATCGTCTCCGGCTCCGAACTCGCCAACACCGCGGGCTTTTTGTGCGCGAGCGAGGCGGACTCTTTCTTCCCCTATTTTCTCTCGACCGTGGATGCCAGCGGCTGGCGGCTGGGGGTGACGGAACTCATCTATCCCGCCACTTTTATCCCGGGGCTCCGGGAGATTGGGGACTGGCCTTTGAACACCTGGGGCTCGGTCCACCCGCGGCAGGGCTTCACCAATACCTCGGAAGATCCCAAGGCCGCGGCCGTCTGTGCCCAGCGGGCGGCGGACATCGTCACCCGCGAGCTTCAGCCCCACGCCTATGTGTTCCTCGGGGGTGGGGACTGCGGAACGGGATGCACGCCCCCGGGGCCTGTGATGGAGAACGATCCGGAGAACTCCAGGTGGCAGATGCTCACCCCCCTCCCCGAATCCACCTGCAATGTCTTTGGCATCAATGATGTCCTTGAGCCCTTCTCCTGGGCGGACTTCAAGCAGATCGACGAGACCGAGGACTACGCCTGGAACCTCTGGCGGCCTTACCGCTGCTGTTTCCCGAATGCAGGCATCTACCTCGGAAACGTGGAGTTTCAATAGACACCGTATGCGACGCATCGCGCTCTTCGGTTTCACCCTGGGACTCACACTAGCCATCGGCGGGGCCGAGGCCTTGACGCCCTCGCCCTTGGGCGACGGGCGCCTGTACTACCGCATCGGCGGGGCGCAAGCGGTGGGCCTGCCGGCCAACCGCTTCGTGACCACGACCCGCCTCCCGCTCTCGGTGCAGCTCGGGATCAACTACCGCTGCGGGCAGTTCGATGTACTGGCGGGGCTGAATGCGGCGTTCAATCAGATCGTGACGCTCTTGGCGAGCATCGACGATGTGCTCGCGGCGGGATTGGCCGTCTTGCCCATGTACATCCTCCAGCGTGTGAATCCCGGCCTCTACGATCTGCTTCAAAATACGCTCCTGCGCGCCGAGGAGCTGGTGTCGGTCGCGACCAAGACCTGCGAGCAGATGGAATACGAAATGGCTCGCGGCCAGGACCCCTTCGAGGACTGGGTCGTGCTCGCGCGCGGACGGGACTGGAAAACCGTCATCGGCGCGGGGGGTGTGGATGTGGTGAGCGCCAAGGACCGGATCGATGCCAACCTCGGGGCCAACGGGGTGGCCTGGCTCTGTGGGCAAGCGCGCGGAGGCGAAGGCCAGGAACCCGTGCGGGTCGTCTACGATGTCACACGCGCCGGTTGGAACGTGCTCATGAATCGGGAGAGTTGCGCCGAAGGCGCTGCCCCGGGCGGCGAGGAGACGCCCCGGATCGCCGAGATCTGGGCTACGCCCGAGGAAGCGGCCGAATGGACGGTGCGGGTGCTCGGCGATGAGGTGGTCCGCACCGTGTCGGGCACTCCGGATGAGACCCAGCCCGGGGTGGGGATCCTCACGCATCACGATAGCGAAGCGCGCGCGGTGGCCGAGGCCCTCGAGGGACTCGTCACGGGCGCCACACCGCCCACGCTCGAAGCCCTGGAAGTAGTTACCGCGCCGGGCACCGTCATCACCCGCCAGATCATCGAAACCCTGCAAGCACGGCCGGCCTCGGAGCAAGCGCTTTTCATCGGCAAGCTGGCGGGGCAGGTGGCGCTCGAGCGCACCGTTGAGCGTGCGCTCTTGGCGCGACGCATGTTGCTCACGGGCATGCGCGACCCCCATGTCTCGGCCACCCCCGCGCCGCGCCAGCTCGAACCGTTCTTGGCGGAGCTCGAGCGTGAGATCGACAACCTTGTGTTCGAGACCCGGGTGCGGCGTGAGATCGCCTCGCGCACCGCCGATCTGCTGCTGCGGGATGAGCATCGCGAGCGCGCCGCATCCCAAGGGCTGGTGCCGCGGCAAGATCCCCACCCGGCCGACGAGGGCAGCGTGCGGCCGTGAGCCTGGGCCGAGTGACACGCGTGACGCGATGGCTCGCCGCGGGCGTGGCCTTCCTCACGGTCACGCTGGCCGTGGGGCTGGGGATCCTGCTTTGGGATCGGTCCGCGTCCCCCGGGGCGATCACGCGCACGCTCGAAGCAGCGCGGCCGTGGCTCTTCCTCTGGCGGCTCGCCCTCTCCCTGGCCCTGATCGGCTTCTGGCCCGTCTTCTGCCAAAACCTGGCGCGCTGGCGGCACTGGACGGAGAACCACCTCCAGCGCCTCTTGGCCGCCCGCTGGACCGTTGCCGCCTGGCTGGTCGTGCTCGAGCTCCTGCTCGGGCAGAACGTGGTAGGCAAATTCATTCACCTCTGGGCATGACCGTCGAATCCTATTTCGAGCTCTTTCTAGCCCTCTTCGGCTGGCAGCAGTACAACCACCTGTGGGAGATCCTGACGGGCACCGGACTCGCCTACTTGCCGTTCTTGTTCATCTTGCTCTTGAACATCATCGGGCCCCTCACGAGCCAGGAGACCCGCGATGCGGCGACCACCTCCGTCAAGCGTATGGAAGTCGATCTCTTTATCGCCTTCAGTGTGGTGGTGCTCGCCGCGGCGCCGGCGATCGACTTGAATGCTTCGGTGCTCAGCTACAAGAAGCCTTGCAACACGATCTCGGGCCCCGCGGGGACCTTCACCCCGGGGAATACCGGCACGACCTTCGATGCGGTCTTCGCGGAGGTGATCGCCACCCCCACTCAGGTCCCGGTCTGGTGGTGGGGGATCATGGCCATCTCCTCGGGCATCAACCGCGAGGGGATCGCCGGCATCGGCTGCGCGGCGGATCTCTCGGGCTTCCAGATGAAGATGGCGAGCACGCGCATCACGGATCCCGCCCTCGTGCAGGAGCTTGCCCTCTTTATCCGCTATTGTTACCGCCCCGCGCACTCGAAGTTCCTGCGTGACAAACCGGGCGTCGCGGCGCTCCAGGAGGAGTTTGGGGCGGACGACACCGAGTGGATCGGATCGCACATCTTTCTTGAGATCCCGGGCTACTACGACGATCCGGCCTTCCGCGCGCGCGAGCCCATCCGCGGCTGGCCGTACGAGCCGGCCCGGGACACCGAGTACCCGCAGCCCTTAGCGCCCGATCTCGATCCTGAAAACATCGGCCGGCCCCTCTGCAATGACTGGTGGGAGCACCCCGAGCGCGGCCTCCGGCAAAAGATGCTAGCGGTCATCGAGCCCGAAGTACTGGGTGCCGGCGTGTCGTTCAGCTCGGGGTTCGTGATCTTCGAGGGCACGCTGACGCAAGAGCAGGTCGAGGAGGCGCTCATCAAGGAGGTGGTGACGACCACCCGGATCTCGGTGCCGGAGGGCTCGGAGATCATCCCCTCGCTCAACCAGGAGGGCAGTCTAGACCTCTCGCGCCCCTTAGCGTTTGGGGGCCTTCAATGGGAGAGACTCTCCTTTGCGCCCATGTTGTATGTGGTGCGGGCGGCGCTCCCCATCTTCCAGGCGTTGATCCTTTCCGGGCTCTACGCGCTTCTGCCCTTCGCCCTCCTCGCCGCGCGTTACAACCTCCAAGGCCTCCTGCTCCTCTCGGTGGCGATTTTCACCGTGAAATTCTGGACTTACCTCTGGCACCTCGCCAAATGGCTCGAGACCAACCTGATCGTTGCACTGTACCCCGATGGGCTCTCGTTTTTCGAGGCGACCTGGGAGTGGGTGGGCACCAACCTCTTAGCGACCGATCATGCCATCAAGAGACTCATCCTCAATTTCGCCCTGGGGCTCATGTACATCGTGCTACCTATGATCTTCTCATTCCTGATGGGGGCGGCGGGGGTGGGGGCGGTCTTGGGATTAACCGCTATCGTGACCGCGCTACGGCAACCGGTGCAGGCCGGAGGACGACAAGCTGCAGATACAGCTAAAGGATTCACCGAGAGCGCTGCGAGCAGGCGGCTTCGGTGATGAGTTCGTTAGCGTTACGGTTCGAGTCAAAATTTCGCGTTTGCCCGGGAAATCTTTTGCCACTTCTTCGCAATTTTCAAGTCTTCATGCGCGTCAATGATTTCGTAATCGCTGTCATCTCCGCCGGCTCGGGCCCGATGCAGCTTAATCACGAGCGGGACGGCCACCCACACCACCAGCGCCAACGGCCCCACCAGCACGAACCCCAGCATGGCCCCTGCGATCCATACGAGCCGCAGCAGCCAACGCCGGGCGCGCTGGCGCGCGTACCAAACGAGCGCGCAGATATCGAGCACGCCCAGCATCACACTGTCCAGGTGTTCCATGATTCGATCATCCCAACCTTAAATAGGCTTTCTGCCGTGGTTAAGGTTAGCACGCCGTCTAGAGCGCGTGCACGCGCTTTTTTTCACCCCCATAAAAAAGGAGACCGGTATGCCTATACGCAATAGCCTCTTCTTTGCTCTGACCGCGATGGATCTTCTGATCCACGCACCCATCCTGCCGGAGATACCTGTATGACTAGCCAAGCCCGTGTCCTTCCCGATCGACACCACGTCACCCTCGCGAGCCCGCCCGCACCGCTTTGGGAAGCCCGGCGCGGGCAGATCGCAAACCTCTGGCTGTACGCCTACTGCGCGATCCTCTCCCCCTTCATTCTGCCGCTCGTCTATGCCGCCTGGCGGGCGGGCAATACCTTCTGGCACCGCTACGAGCTGCTGCCCGATCGGCTTCGGATCACGACCGGCCTGTATCGCCCGAAGATCCACACCGAGGAGATCGACTTTAACACCGTGGAGAGCGTCCGGGTCGAGGGGTTTCGGCTCTACCGCCTCGTGAACCGGGGGGATGTGGTGCTCGTGCGAGCGGGAGCGCTCAACCCGGTGCGCATCGAAGGGATCAAGGACCCCGAGGGGGTCAAGACGCTCATCGACGGGGCGATCGAGCGCTGGCGCCCGCGTTCGGTAGCGCCCTGAAGAGGTTATCCACGGATCGATTAGTACATCTTTGTCGATAACGTGTGGCGCGTTCCGCCATGGGGATCACCGGCGGTTGGTCAATCGTTCGGCAGCGGTTACGTAACGCGCTCACCGGGCGTCCGCCCGCGCCCACGAGCTCGGCCACGAATGGCCGTGTCCCGGTGCGCTCGCCCGCGGAACTCTTAGCCCATCCGGAGCGTCTGGCGCGCCTCCAAGCCATCGAGGCCTTAACGCGCGTGACCCCCGCCCATTTCGAGGTGCTCTACCGAAGCGCGCTCTCGAACTACGCGAGCTACGTGCAACAACTCCCCGCCTCGGAAGCGCATCACCATTCGGGGCTTGGGGGTTTGCTAGACCATGGGTTAGAGGCGGCGGTCTTCGCCTTGAAGCTCCGGCGGGGCCATCTTCTCCCCCCGGGTGCGCCGACCGAGCTCATTGACGCGCAAGCCGATCTCTGGAGCTACGCCTGCTTCACGGCGGTCCTGCTCCATGACATCGGCAAGCCCGCCGTGGACCAGGTGGTCACGCTCTTCGATAAGCGCGGCGGCGAGCTTGGCCCCTGGGACCCCTGGTCCGGTCCGATGCAGGCCCAGACCTATGAGGCGCGGTTTGTACGTAACCGCAATTACCAAATGCATCAGCGCGCCGCGCCCTTGCTCGCGCGCCTCATTGTGCCCCCCCAGGGGTTTCGCTGGTTGGCCTCCGAGCGCGAGGTCCTGGCCGCCTGGCTCGCCGTGATCTCGGGGATGCCGGAGGATGTAGGCCCCCTGGGGCAGATCGTCGAGGAGGCCGACCGGCTCTCGACGGCCGCGGATCTCACGGGCGGTCTCACCCGTCAGACCCCGGCCGCCCGCGTCCGACCACTGCATGAGCGTCTGGTCACGGGACTTCGCTATTTAATAGACAGGGGCGCGCTCCAGCTTAACCGTCCAGACGCAGCGGGCTGGCTCGTGGGTGACGAGCTTTGGTTAGTCGTAAAGACGGCGCTCGATGCCTTACGGGCGCACTTGCTCCAGGAAGGCCAAAGCGGGATCCCCATAGACAACCGGCGGCTGATGGACGAGTTGCAACAGCGGAGCGTGCTCATTTCCAACGGTGACCGCGCGGTCTGGTCAGCACGGATCACCTTGGGTGCATGGCAACAGGATCTCATGCTCTTGCGGTTTCCGGTTTCACGCCTCTGGCCCGATTCGGCGATCCGCCCAGACACCTGCCAGGGCACGATCCAGCCTTTGGCCGGGACTAACGTTGCCGAAGCACCCGAGACGCTCCCATCGGCCTCGCAAAGCGTCATGGATAAACCACCCCCTCGGGTAATGCCTGCGCCGACCTCGCCGAGGGCCTCGGAACCGCCAGAACCCGCCGTCGCATCCCCCGAACCGCGGGCAGCGGTTGGGGCACCGCCGTCACCGGTCGCGACGGTCACCGAGGCACCGACGTCTACGAAACCTACAGACCTGGGACAAGCATTCCTCGCATGGCTCAAAGCGGGGCTCGCGAGCGGCACGCTCCCCATCAATACTGTCAACGCCCGCGTGCATCGCGTGAAGGAAGGCGTGCTGCTCGTGAGCCCCGGGATCTTCCGGGATTATGGGATTGCGGTGCAGGCCCCCTGGTCCAGCATCCAGAAGCGCTTCCAGAAGCTCCGGCTCCACCGCAAGACGCCCGAGGGCTTCAATATCTGGAATTACACGGTCGTCGGCGAACGCCGTACCCGCGAGCTCAAGGGCGTCTTGGTGGATGACCCAGAAAAGGCGCTGGGACCCGACCTCACGCTGCCTCCACCGAACGTCCATGTGGTCTTGGTGGGAAGGAAGAATGAGTGATGGGAAATGGCAAGGGGACGGGCTTCGCAAGGGAGGAAGAACGGGAATGGTTCGCCAATGGCTGCCCTATCCCGGAAAGGGCTTTGCCGCAACGCCTATGCGAGGTTGCGGCAATGGACGTGCGAAGTGTCGGTAGCGCTACTCGACCCTCACCCCGTCGGCCAGTCCGAGTTCTTGTAGGACCTGCCGTAGCTCGGATACCAAGCTGCGGGCGCTTGCTGCGTTGACGGTTACCGAGAACTCAACACCGACTGTTAGCGTGGAACCGCACCGGAGTTTGGGAAGAATTTTTGTCCCAAGGCGGTTCCAGACCTCCGGGGGGACGGTGCCCACGATGCGGATGGTCTGGGTATCGAGGCTGAGAGGGAGCTTAGAAACAGGTTCCGGATCAGGCTCGGGCTCCGTATCCCGCGTCGACCCAGGCTCGACGACCGTAACGGGCTGCGCCGACGCACCGCTCTTGTGCGCCTCGGCAGTGGCCTTCCTCAGCAAGAACACGTTGGATTCAAAGGCCACCTCTTCGGGCGCCACCAGATCTTGGAACCAAACGCGCTCGTACGTGCCATCGGCATTTTTGCCGGACGCGAGACCGAAGTCGCCCCGACTGACGAACTCCACGACCTTGCTCTTCAGTGTCGCGTCGGGATCCAAGAGGCGCGTGAGTGAACCGTTGAGGAAACTCTGCCGGAGGCTCGCGAGTGGCCACGCACCGGACCCTTTGAGGGCAGGCGGCCAGTTTCGCTCGATGTACCCCGCTCCGACCGACTCGTTCAGGAGCGCCTCCGACTTCAGCGCACCGATCAAGCGGCCACACAAAGTCTCACCGCTAGAGGAGTGTCCAGCGCCTAGGTCGATTACCTTGAGGCCATCCGTCTCCTGATTATCGGCAACCACGGCGAAGCGATAGTCGCCCCACACGCCGTCCTTCGCGGCCTCCTCGGCGTCCTTGACCTTCGACTGAAGCTCTGCGCGATCGCCCCGGTCGAATTCGCCGCCGAGAGTGCCTTCCGCAACCTCGCGCGCAACGCGCTTCCACGCGAGCATTAGCTCCACCTTGTCACGCAAGTCGCGTCCGGGCTTCTTGAGGCACCACACTAGCGCGCCCGGATAGAGGCGCGGTGACTTTCCGCGCTGTTTCGTCCACTCAGATAGCTGGGCACGAAGCGAGCCACCGCCTGACCACTCGACCTCGTGATCGGCCACGACAAGCGTCAGTCGCGGCGAGTCTGGGATCTCCGTCCCGTCTCGGGGGAAGGGCACGACGGGGATACTCGCCCCGCGCCGGAACTCGTCCTCGACGAGCTTGCGCAGGGCGGGCTTGATCTCTGTCTCCTCGTCGAGCGACGCGCGCCGGTCGCTCACCACCTTCTTCATCGTGGGCTGGTAGCCGATCCGGAATCCGTCCGAGCCCACCCTGCGGATGAAGTAGGACCGGTCCAAGAGCGCGAACGCGGCGTTATCGATCGACGTCGTGTCGAGCACCGGCTCGCCGAGCGCGAAGCGCAGCTCGGGTAGATGCGCGACCTTGTCGGTCTGACCGCCCGACGACTCGAAGAGGATCGCGGTGCCGACGCGCCGATGGATGTCCCGCAGCGGCCCCTTGGTATCGGCGTCGAGCGCCTTGCTATGCGCCTGCTCGCCGACGATGTCCGTGTCGATCGCAGCGACGAGACGCGATTCGCCGAGCTGACCCAGAACCACGCCCCGGAAGCCCGGCTCGGAAAGCGGTGCCGAGCCGAGCGTGATGAGCGGCTCGGTGCGCGCCTTGCGGAAAGCGTCCTGGGCTGCGATCGCTATCCACTGGGCCAGCATCGCCAGCGTGCCGCGCGTCTGCTGGTATTGCGGCAAGACCTGCCACTTGCGCTGGAAGACCGACAGCGTCGCTGGATGAAAGGGATAGCAGGCCTCAAAGCGGCGCTGCAGGAACTCGCGAGCCTTGGCCTCGGTCGCAGCGCTGTCAACTGCCGTCCACTCCGGAGGAAGCTGCGCCCGGCGCTCGAAACACCAGTCGCCGAAGGCCTTGGCGACGTGCTTCCGGACCTTCTCGCCCCCCAGGTCCTGGAAGAGCCGCCGCCGGACGACCTCGCTGATCTCGGTCTCCTCGTTGGTGATCAGGTCCTTGGCCACGCGCCGCACGACCTTCGAGATCCTCTCCTGCCACTCCGTGTCCCAGTCGGTCATCTCGACCTGGCTGCGCGGCAGGCTGATCACCGCGGCGCCCTGCGTGGTGCCCGTAGTGGCGACGGTCAGGTTCTGGATGAAGGCGTGGAACGACTCGGCGCTCCCGCGGTGGCGGTTGAGGTAGTTCAGCACCTCATCGAAGAGCAGGAGCACCGGCGCGCCGGCCGCCTGGAAGACCCGCGCGATGGAGTCGGTACCGGGGGGCGTGGTCTTGGCCGCCGACCCAAGCGCCTCCACGCCCGGATCCCCCGCGAGCTGGCGGGCGACATCAATCCACGGCGTCTCGCGCCCGGGCTGCGGGTCCCAGGCATTACCCACGAACACGGCGACCTTCGCCTTGGGCACGGAAGTGATGCCAGCCTCGCGCATGAGGTCGATCACCCCGTTGTGGCTGGCCACGGCATCCCCGTTTTTCGCGAGGTGGTACAGCGTGGTGAGCGTGTGCGTCTTGCCGCCACCGAACTGGGTGATGAGCGTGAGCACCGGCGACGTGTTGTCGGTTCTCCCGGAGAGTCGGCGCAGCACCATGCCCGCGTGTTCCCGCAGTGCCCGCGTGAAGCAAGTGCGGGCGAAGAACTCGTTGGGCTTGCGGTAGTCCTCAGGCGCCGTCCCGGCCACCACCTGTTCCAGCGCGATGGCGAACTCGTCCGGGTTGAACGAGCGCCCTTCGCGAACTTCCTGCCGCGGTGTAGCAACTTTGTACCAGGGTTCCATCGGCAACCTCCTAGGGTCTCTGCATGCGGGCGAACAGATCGGCCGCCGGTTGTTTCAGGCGCGCGAGGTTGGCATAGGCCACGGGCGCGAAGCCGCGCTCTCCGGCGTACATCCGGTAGCGAATGCCATCGGTGACGATCACGTCGCGCGAAAGCTCAAGCGCCTCCACGTATCCCTTGGCCTGATCGAGCGCGCCTTCGACGCCCGCGCCCAGGCGCTTGGCCTCGATCACGAGGTGGCAGTTCTCCGGTGTGCGGGGCAGCGCACGGAACACGGCCACGTCGACGCGCCGCCATTGCACGGCGATCCGTTCCGGCGGCCAGCCGAGCGCGCGCAGGAACGGCACGACGAAGTGCGCGATCAGCTCGTCCTCGCTCGGGTGCTCGCCGAAGGCCTGGCCGTCCTGGAGCAGCGGCACGAGATCGGCGGCCTGGGCGACGATTCCTTGCAAGGCGCCGGGCACCTGAGCGAGCGGCGGCTCCTCGGCGGGCAGCTCCGGGGGAGGGGCCGTCTGCCAGTGCGTCGGTGGAGACTTGAGGAACCGCTCCGCGAAGTCCACGACCTCCTCGTTCCAGACCCGTGAGCAGCGCGGCGGGTTGGCGCCGAAGGCCGCGCTCCTGAAGGCATGCTCCGCGGGGAGACGGCACCAGCGCACGCGCCGCGCGTGCTGCAGGTCCCAGCCGTTCACGTCGTCGAAGGCGTTCAGGTACAGGTAGTCGCCGGCTACGAGGCCCACCGCGGTGATCGTCGCGAGGCCCGTGCGCAGCAGGAACACATCCCCGGCTGCCACCTCGCTCGCGAAGCGTCGCACGAAGCCGCCCTCGAACTCGTCGTCGTCGCGCTCGGGGTTCCACGGTCCGGCGTCCCCCCGGCCAATCAGCGCGACCCCGCGCTTCAGGAAGATGTCGGCGTACGATCGTGACGCCGGACCAGCCGAGATCTGCCACACCGCGCGGGTCATTTCATCTCACCGGCGCTCTCCGACGGGAGCATGTGCAGCCTGTTTCGCAAACCATTCTTGCGCGCGCGAAATAATCCATACCGGAGACGATCTCCTGCGCAAACTCGATGCCGCCCAGCGTCGGGGGGTGCCCGGCCTGGCGAACGGCCTTAGCGAGCGCGTCCTTGTAGTAATCGCGTGCGCACTTCTTTCTGCCAACGGTGTGCCGGTGGCCGATAACGCTCTCGAACGAGTCCGGGTCCGCGAGGTACCAGCGCTCAACGTGCGGATCGGGGCAGGCGACGACGAGCCGATCCTGAAACGATGCATCTGTCGCATTCTGCATTTCCTTCTTTGCTTTCGTGAACGTCGCGCAGTTGCCGTCAATGCCGACGATGAGCAAAGCAGGACAGGGTATATACCCAGTGCCTTTTGCCACAATACGCTGATATAGCTTCAGTTCTTGGATCGCCCTGCCATGCCCGCCGCGCGCCGACCGCACCCGCAGCGCGACCTCGCCGCCGAGGACACCGATGTCTTGGACGTCGGAGGGCGGCTGCGCGGCCCGCATCGCGACGCGCGGATCGAGATAGTAGGTGCGCCATCCGGAGAGCTCGAGGCGCGCCCCTTCGATCAGCGGATACTGAGGCACGCCCAGTCTAGGGTCCGAGAGGATCGCGTAGTTCTGGCCGAGCCGTTCGTAGCGCGGCTTGCCAGACTCGTTCTTGCGCCGCACCCGGAGATTGCCCTCGATTCGCTCAATGGCTGCCATTCCCTTTGGACTGCCGTCTTTCGCCAGAGCCGATAGGTACTCGTCTGCCACGGCGAGAGTGCCGGAGCCCGGAGCGATCTCCACGTCGACGCGATAACGGTAGGCATCTTTCTCCCGCGTGAGGTTCGCTTCGAGGGAGAAGTGCGGCGACGACGACGAAAGCAAATCCGCCAGCCCACCCGGAGGGAAGGAGAACGCCTCGATCGGGTATCCCCGGATCGGCTCGCTTAGGGCGTCGGCGAGCGTGCGCTGGGTGCCGATCCGCGAAAGCGCCTGGATCGCATCGAGGAGGTTGCTCTTGCCGGCCGCGTTCGGACCGAACAGCACCGCCATCCGCGGGAAGTCGACCGTCACATCTTTCAAAGACTTGAAGCCGCGGACCGTGAGATTCTTCAGCATGATTTTCTCCTACCTCGGGACCGCGAGCAGCATGGCATCGAGGAGGCGCTTCTCCTCGCTGCCCTTTGGGTACAGGGCCGAGAGCGCGTTTGCGAGGCGCAGGAAGTCGGGCCCGCGCTCCTGCTCGGCCTTGAGCAGTGCGCGCAACGCGTTGGTGCGGCCACCGGCCTGGAGCAGCATCGCCGCGTGGACGCGGTCGAGGGTTGTCGCCTCGCGGGCGGCGGCCAGGCTCTCGTCCGATACATTGACACCCGCTCGCCTCCCGCGGCCCCGGCCGCGCCCGCGGATCGCGGGGGCCGCTCCGCCCTCGATGTTGGGGAACAGCTCGAGCTGAATGATCTGACCGGTCGTCGCCTCCCGCTCGAGCCTCGCGGCCATCGCCTGGGCACCGTCCTCGCCGAAGAGTTGCTTGGCGCGCTCCGCGATCGGCAGCAAGCGCACGACGCCCTTCTTGGTCTCTATGACGCGGCCTTCCCACTTGGGTAGCTCGATACCGAGCGGCTGGGCGAAGCGGCGCACCACGTCGAACACCAGCGTGAAACCCTTGGTCTTGCCGCGGGAGGCGCCTTCGTCGTCCTCCTCGTCGTCCGCAGCGTCTTCGTATTCACCCTCGTCGCTCGTGTCATACGCCGCGTCGCCGTTCGTGCTCTGGAGCGTCCAGAGGAAGAGCGCCGTGAGCCGAGCGTCCTCCTCGACGGCTCCAGCGGCACCGTTGCGGGCCTTGGCTTCGGCGGTGCCGAGCACCTGCGCAAGGGCGCTCCGGCCCACGACCTCCCAGACCTTCTCCAGATACTCGGCGAGCACGACCTCGCGCCCCTCGGCGGTCTCGACCTTTGAGTAGCGGCTGAAGATTTCGAGCGCCGGTCCGATGCAGGCGAAGACGAGATCGGCGCCGCGGACCCCTTCGCCCTGCAGGCGCTCCATCCAGTCGCTGACGCGGTTCGGCAGCTCGCGTAGGACGTCGGCCCAGTCTCCGACGGGCGCCTCGTCGGGGCGCGGGCGGCAGACGAGGTGGACGCTGGTGGCGAGGGCGGCGGACTCACGAGCACGCAAGCGGACCGGCCTTTCAGTAGCGAGGGGCCATGAACCTGTTATCGTCCACCCGCCGCGAATCATCCCGGACAGGAGTGCCTCCCAGCCCTCCGTAGTCTTGTGGGCGAAGACGACGGAACCGACGCCGTCTTCGCGCAGCACACGGCGGCCTTCGGCGAACGCTTTCGCCATCGTCTCCTCGAACCAGGCCCGATCCTTGGGGCGGCCGTCATCGCGCTTCGTCTCGTCCTGCACCGCTTCGCGCTGCTTGGGCGCCAGCGGGTTCGTCGGGTCGAATGCATCGCGGAGGAGCGGATGACCCGGCAGCGCGCGCTTCAGCCAGACCAGGAAGAAGTCAGACAAATCGGCGTAAGGCACCGCGTCGTAGTACGGAGGATCGGTGAACCACACGCCTGCGGCTTCGTCGGGGAGAGGATGCTCGGTTGCGTCCGCGCATTGAAGCTGACCAGCGTTTGAGCCAGGCCATGCCTCGATGACGCGCGCAGTCCAGTCGATGGCGCCGTCGATGTTGCCCGACGAGTCGGACCATGGCACCGCCTCCGCAAAGTCCCAAACAATCGGCAGCGCCTGGCGTCCAAACGTGCTTCTGACGAATTCCCCGGACTGCGCCCAGCTGACAATCGAGCTTCCATAGTCCGCGCACCGGCCGACAACCATGGCCATAGTCGTGCGGATTGCATCGTCTCCTGTCTGGGGCCGGTCATGCGCCGCACGCGCCACGGTCCGCAACGCCACCTTCTGGCGCGCCGTGAAGAGGTCGCCCCAGTGGAGCATGCCGTACCGCTGCACGCTGAACGCCCGACCAGCTCCTGAGCCACCACCGGCAGGCGTCGGCTCATCCGGCACCGGGCAGAGGCCCCGCTTTCCTCCGCGCTCCCACTCATCGAGAATCTCCGGGAGCCGCTCCTGCGCCTTGCAGACCGCCTCGTAGTCGCGCTGATCGGGCCAACGGTAGTGCCGCCCCGGCTCGCCGGGCCTGAGCGTCACGACGGCTTGCATCCGCGCCCCGCCCGTACGGCGGCCCTTGCCGTCGAAGACGACATCCGCCCCGCCACGCTGCGCCGCGAGCTGCGCGCACACCCGCTCGGGCGGCAGCACCGCTCCGCAGCAGACGCAGGTAGCCTTCGCGCGCGTCACCGTGCCGCCGGCGACCTCCTGCTCCGTCTTTGGCTCGAAAACCTCGAACTCGACGCGCGGCGGCTCGCCCGCCGGCCGCACCACGCGGTGCCGGAGGGCCCGCTTGCGGCTCGCCTTCTTGCACAGCCAGAACGAGCGCGCGAGGGGGATCTCCGCGCCGCAGTTCGGCGACTCGCAGCGCACGGTCCGCGCCCACAGGTAGGCGATCGGCGTCGCACCGTCCGGGTCCTTCGGATAGAGGTCGGCCAACTCCTGTTCCGCCTGCCGCTTGATTTCCGCGCCGGCGCGTCGCAACTCGTCCGCAAGCTCCGGCCCGTGGCGGGGGATGTCCTCGAGCATCACCTTGAGGATCAGGCAGGCGACCGGGTTGAGATCGCTCGCGAACGCCTCGCATCCGAGCCTGAGCGCCTCGAGCGGGATCGAGCCGCCGCCCGCGAATGGATCCACGACCAGCGGCGGCTCGTACGCCGCTTGCCCGTCCGCGGGGCCGTGCGCCGCTTTCACCAGCGCACGGCTCACCTCGATATAGGTGCGGTGCGCGGCGAGGTCCCAGTTCGCGAAGTCGGCGATGAACCGGAGCAGCGCCCTGCGCAGATCCTCGTCGGTGGTGCCCGGGTTGCAGCCGCCCACCTCGCGCAGGCGCTTCTTCGCCTCCGCCTTGAACTCCACCGGACACAGCGGATCGCACGGGTCTGGCCAGAGCAACGCAAGCAGCACCGCCCGGCAGGACGCCAGCGGCCGCCGCGCCCACCATAGGTGGAGCGTGCTCGGATGCCCGTGCCGGATCGACTTCTCCCGAGCCGCGTGCTTGCTCACCTCGGCGATCGGGAAGTCCACCTCGGCCAAGCGTTTGCACTCCTTGGGGATCATGCAGGCCTAGGTTCCTTCCAGAGCCGCACGATAAAGCGGTACTCCTCCTCGATCAGGTCCGGTTCCGTACCGTTGTGCGCCCGCATGGACTCGATGATCCGGTTGCGTACGCCCATTCCGAGGTGCTCCACATAGCCGTAGTCGCGCAGGATCTCCTTGAGCAGTTCGTTCCTTGCGACACGAAGGCCATCCTTCATCTTCTCGACCGTCACGCCGTTGGGGAGCCGGCCCGGGGAAATGACCTCTAGTCGATCTCGGTATAGAGACACCTCGATGTCCGTGCCAACGATCGTGTAGTCCCGGTGGGCTGCCGCGTTCACCACGGACTCCCGGAGCGCGTCGAGCGGAAGCGCTTTCCTTCGGTGCCTGCGCCCTCCTTCAAGCCAAGCAGTCGTTCCCATGTTTTTCGCCACGAAATCGACGGTGCGATCGATGACGCCCTTCTCCGTTGGGCGACCGCGTCTAGATAGCAGGGAAACGAGCGGTCCCCGAATCAACTCTTCGTCCGTTGTGTCATAGTCCTTCTCGGTGCGCGGAAAGGCGGTCGCAGTGACGCCTGCCTGCGGGAGCCGGCGGTTGGGGTTCTCGCCGAAGAGAAGCAGGCTAGCGACCGTCGCGAAGGTAGCTCCCCCGGATTCCGCGAGAAGGTCGGTGTTCAGGAGCAACCGCCGCCAGCCTTCGCCATCCGCGCGATCCGGTGTCTTCCGTTTGAGGATGTCACGGAAGTAGTTCTCGACGCGATTGAGGTCGAGACTCTCCATCCCCATCTCGGGGACCGGCTTGATGTCGTACCGCACAAGTCGCGACGACTGATAGAGGCGCCCCTCTTCCTCGCGGGTAGCTTCCCGTGACGTACTCCCGACACGCACGAAGGCGATCCAAGCGCTGCCCCGCTTTGCCTTGTAGGGCTTTCCGGGGCTGTCCCCAGGGAGCCCTATCACGCCGACGACCCTGCCGTCGTCCATCGCTACGGACCGCCACACTGGGATGATCTCCGGCTGGAGATTCTGCCGGGCGATATCCATCACCCAGCGCTCGGCCTCCTCGCGGCTCCGCGTGAGTCCTGAGATCACGCCATTGTCTTCCACACCCAGGAGAACCACGCCTCCTTCGAGGTTGAGCAAGGCGGCCATCTCCTTGGCAAGCGAGTCCGGATGGGCATCGTCCCGCTTGAACTCGACACCCGAGTTCTCGCTGTTACCGATGATCTCCAGCAACTCCGCCTTGTTCATTTTCCGGTCGCCTCCTCAGAACCCGTACTTGCGCCGGCGGCGTTCGAACGCTTCCTTGCCGCCTTCGAGGATCTCCTCCACCAGCTCGCGCACCGCCTGGGCGTCGATCGAGCCCATATGTTTGGGTGCGATGCGCGCGTGGCCGTGCTCGGCCTCACCTGACGCGCAGAGCCCCACGATCAATTCCGCATCACCCAGCACCGGGATGTTCGCGTTGTGGGTCGAGAAGATGAACTGGCGGCGCTGCTTCTCCTCGCGCATGCGGGGCACGACGCCCTCGGTGATGAAGCGGTTGTCGAGATCGTCCTCCGGCTGGTCGACGATAAGGGGCGCGTCGGATTCGAGGAGGAGAAGCAGGAGCACAGCGGTCGCCTTCTGTCCGGTCGAGAGGTCTTCCAGCGCCTGCCAGGCGGGTGGATCTCCGGCGGCCGCCGTGTTGAGCCGGATCGCCGTGGTCGGCGAGAAATCGAGCTCCTCGATGCGCATCAGCACTTCGGGCTCCGCCTTGGCGAGGCGATCTGCCTGGGCCGGCGTGATGTCATACGCTTTGTTCATTGCGTCGGTACCCCCCCGGCACGCTTCGACGAACTGCCTGAGCGACAGGTCGTGAGCACCCCGCAGACTGTCGATGGCCTCGGATAGCCGGCCTCCGATTTCGTCTCGCAGGATCTTGAACAGTGGCTCGCGGTCGCCGGCCGCCGTGACCTCGACTTGGACCTTGTCCCGCAACTTCTGGTTGACCTTCTTCGCCGCGCGGTCAAGGCGACGGAACTGCCCGGCCTTGAAGTCCTCCCACTCGGCCAGGAGGGCGCGGCGCCGGTCGGCGTGCTCTTTTTCGGCGCGCCGCACCAGGCTCTGGCGCTCGCGCAGCGGCCGCAGCTCCTCGATCTGACGCCGGAGCCGGATAAACTCCTCGCCGTCCACGCGTGACTTCTGGAGCTCGCGAAGGATCTTCTCGTACGCGGCTTGTACGTTCTTCTTGCGCATTTCCCACTCTACACGCACTGCGGCGATCCCTTGATCCGCACGTTGCAGCGCCTTCTCCAGCTCCTTGGCGATGCGCTCCAAGTCGCGATCGAGTTGCGCGAAGCCTTCGTTCATGCGCGCCAGGATCGCCTTTCCGGGCAGGTCCTCGAGCGCCTTGGTCGAGAGGAACACGCGGTCGATGGGGATCTCGCGCTTCAGGCTCTCCAGGCACTCGCGGAACGGAGCGAGGCGCTCGGGAATCGACGCGAGCACGCGCTCCTCGCGCACGAGCAGGCTTTGTTCCTTCAGGCGCTCCTCGAGCCCCGCCTCGCGGAACCGCTCGAGCGTTTCTTCGAGTCCGGGAAGTGCGGCGAGACGCTCGTCGATCTGTCGAAGCTCGGCCCGCGTGTCGAGGAGGCTGCGCCGGTTCTTCTCCAGGTCGCGCCGCAAGTCGACCGTGCGGCGAGGGAGTGACGCATCCTGCTCCTCGACGAAGCGGTCGAGCAGACGCGTGAGCTTTTCGCGACTCTTGGTGAGCTCGGAGATCTCGTGCTGGCCGTAGACCTCGACGCGCGGAAGCACGTCCTGCGGCGAGAGATTCGACACCTGGCCTTGGTCGTCCCGCACCAGCGGCGGGTTGGGAATGGTGCGCTCGATGAGGTAGTCGCGGCTGGCCGGCCGATGTGCGCGGACGCGCATCGAGATCTTGGTGCCGCTCTTCAGCACGTGGCGCACGATTCCTTCGTGTGCCTTGCGCGCCTCATCGCCAACGGCGTCGAGGGCGAGAACAGTGCGAATGCTCTCGACCACGGTCGACTTGCCAGCGCCGCGTCCGCCCACGAGCACGTTCAGGTTGGGGTTGAAGCGGACTGCGGCGCCATCGAGGAACCCTCCCTCCCAGGTTAGCGCGACCAGTTCCGCGTGCTCCTCAGGTTCGAGTCTTCCCTCTTTCGGATTCGGCCGTATACGAGACCCCGGATCGAGGAAAGCCTGGCGCAAGCCCTCGACGCTCACCTCGGACATCTTGATCCAGCACGTGGCCGATCGGTCGTCGAGGTCTTCGGGTTTCACGATGTCCTTCGCGTTGACCACGGCGACCGCGAGCCTGTCGTCCGCAGCGTGCGTGCGCCGGTAGTCGGCATTTTTGTTCTCGACTATCTGGCGCAGATCCTGGGGCAGATCCTCGACCGGGCCCGGGATCTGGATTGCGAGCAGGTCTTCAGCCTGCCACGCTCGAACCCTCGCCTGGCCGGTGAGTACCTTAAAGAGCCCCTTGTCGTTTGTCACGTGCGCGGCGATCGCCACGCCACCCCGGTCTCGAACAAGGCGCAGGATCTCGATGAAGTTCTGGTCAGAAAGGTCAGATGAGGGACCGGGTGTCGTGTGCCCGAACTGGCCGAGGTAGCGCTCGAGCTGCTCCTGTGTGGTGTCGGGCGGGTAGATGCAGAGCACGTGCACGCCTTCGCTGGACGAAACCTCAAAGCCAGGGAATACGTCAATGCCCCGATCGGCTGCCGCATCCCTGAACGCGGGAACGTCAGTCACGTCGTTGTGATCGGTGATGGCGAGCACCGAGACTCCGATTTCGGCAGCCTTCTCGACAATCGCCTGCGCGTGTGCGCTGGCATCGCCGCCGGCTGACTGTCCGCGAAAGGTACCAACGTAATGGTGCGGGTTCACCTGGAGGGCGCATCGATGGAAAACAGCACCCGCCGGGAGCGCGTTTGCCTTTGCTATCGGATCCTTCGAAGTCATTCTTTTCCTCCGTACGGCGGCGAGTCCTCCCGCACCTGCACGAGCTGGGTCATCGCATCCACGCTCAGGTAGTAGTGGGCCACCTCCGTCACCTCGTGCCAGTCGAGCCGGGCGGGGTCACGGATCGGCTCCTGGAGTCGCGGAGCATTGTCGCAGTCGGTGACGACGTAGAGCCAGAAACAGTCGGGACGGTCTTCTGCCACGCGCCGCTCATTGGGCGTGAGCAGGATCGTGCCAGTCGCCGCACCGAGCCCCTTCACCTCGATGAGTCGCAGCTCACCGGAGGCGAGGTCGAGGCTCGTGACGTCGTAGCCCAGGTTCTTCGCGGAGACGTCGTAGACCTGCCGGCCCTGCGCCTGCTCGTGCTCCATGACCACGCGCATGGCGATGGCTTCGGTCTCGAAGTTCGGCTTGAGACGGCGCACCTCAGGCGCCTCGCGCTCGGGGTGCGGCAGCGCGAGGACGCTCGCGAGCCGCTCCACTGCCTGCAGCGTGAGCGCCCGCTGGCGCTCGAGGTCGGTCCTGCGACGGTCGCGGCGGCTCAACAGTTCGGCGTGCCGCGTTTCGGCTTGCGCAAACCGTCCCTCGGCCCCCGCAACCTTCTGCTCCACCTCGGCTGCCGCTCGCCCAATTTCCTCGTCCGCGCGCAAGAGGAGCTCCGTGAGCGAGAGTTCCACGTGCGCGCTGACCCGCTCGATCTCGGCCAAGCGGTCGTTGCGCGTCTCCTCGAGGAACGGCGCTAGCGCGTGCTCGTGGAGCCAAGCCGTCGCCTCGGGGCGGGTCGCGACCGCGGGCATCTCGGCCGGCGGGTCCGCAGGCGCAAAGTTGCCGAGCAGGCCGGGCTCCTGCAGCCGAGGCTCGCCGTCCTCGAAGATCTCCACGGCGAAGAGCCGCTCGTGGATGACCTGCCCAAGTCCATCCACAACGCGCGCCCGGTAGAAGTCGATGCGCGACGGCTGCTCGTGCTGGAGCGAGTGGAAGGTCGCGCCCTTGCCTAGGACATCGAGCGCTTGCGCGTGGGTGTGCCGCCGGATCGCTTCGAACAACGGATGGCCGGGCGTGACCCACTCCAGCTTGTTCGTCTCCGCCGCCTCGCGGTCGGTCGAGCAGCGGGGATAGCGGTCCGCGAGCGCCGGGAGCTTCCAGTACGGGTCCTTCTCATAGCGGCGGAGGACCGGTGGGGTGCGCGCCGGATCGAAGGTGTGTGGCAGGCTCGGGATGATCTTGAGGCCGAGCGGCACGAACTCTGCGGCCTCGCGGAGGAAACGCGCGATGGTCTCCGGCACAACGCGGCGCTCCTGCGCCCGCGCACGCCGCTCGATGAGCATCTCGAGGTTGAGCTTCTTGCTCGCTAGCCCCTCCAGGGCGTTCTGGCAGATGGCGCGGAACTGCCGCTCGTCCACGTTGCGGAGCAGGCGCTCCTCGAGGTCGGCGTCGCCGAGGCGGCCGGCGTAATAGTCGCGCAGCACGCGCTCGACGTGGGCCGCGGGCAGAACCTCGCCGACCACGTTGAAGACGGCGTCGTCGTCCAGCGCATCGCGGATCTCCTGTAGCTTCTCGAGCAGCCGCTGCAAGACGCGGCCCTCGATGGTGTTGGTAGCGACGAAATTGAAGATCAGGCAGTCCTTGCGCTGGCCGTAGCGGTGGATGCGGCCCATCCGCTGCTCGAGGCGGTTCGGATTCCAGGGGATGTCGTAGTTGAAGAGGATGTTGCAGACCTGGAGGTTGATGCCCTCGCCCGCCGCTTCGGTGGCGACCAGGACCTGGATCTCGCCTTCCCGGAACTGCTGCTCGGCGTGCAGGCGCGTCCCCGGCTCGTCGCGCGAGCCGGACTTCATGCCGCCGTGGATGCAGCCGACGCGGAAGCCCCACGACGTCAGCCGAGCCATCAGATAGTCCAGCGTGTCCTTGAACTCGGTGAAGAGGAGCAGGCGCTGGTCCGGGTGGTCGAAGAATCCTTCCTTCTGGAGAAGGTCCTTGAGCTTTGAGAGCTTGCCCTCGACGCCCGCGTCCTCGACGGTCTGGGCCTGGGCCGCGAGACGCCGCAGTTCCTGGACCTCCTCGCGCACCTGCTCGGCGCTTCCCGCCAGCGTGATCGCCTCAAGCAGCGCTTCGAGGCGCTCGCGCTCGCTCTCCTCCATCTCCTCCAGGTCCTCCGGATCAGGGAGATCGGGCGGCGCCTGACGGACCAGCTCCTGAGCCCGCTTGAGCCCCTCTCGGAGGCGTCGCGCCCGGTTTTCGAGCGAACGCCGCATGGCGTAGGTGCTGGAGGCCAGCCGACGCTGATAAAGGGACATCAGGAACCCGATCGCGCGGGCGCGCGGGTCCTCGCCCTCGGCGGCGGCGCGGGCGCTCTCGCGCTTCACGAAGCGCGTGACGTCGCGGTAGAGGTCGAACTCCGCGCCGTCGATCTGGAAGTCCACGGTGTGGGGGATGCGCTTGGTGAAGATCTTCTCGGCGGCCCAGGTGCCGTCTGGCCGGCGCTCCGGGAAGTAGACCATCGCCTCCTTGGTGCGACGCAGGTAGAAGGGCGCTCGCTGGCGGTTCATCGCCTCGCGGATCGAGCGGACATCGGCGTAGGCGTCGGCGTCGAGGAGTTGCAGAAAGAGGCTGAAGTTCTCCGGGTCGCCCTTGTGCGGGGTCGCGGTGAGCAGGAGCATGTGGTCAGAGATGTCACGCAGCAGCTCCCCCAGCTTGTAACGCAGGCTCTTGTGCGACTCATCCGCAGCCGACAGGCGGTGCGCCTCGTCCACGATAACCAGGTCCCAGTGGACCTGCCGCAGGCCGGGCAGGATCTCCTGGCGCTTGGCCAGATCGAGCGAAGTGATAATTCGGTCGCACTCCAGCCACTGGTTCACGCCGAACTGATCGCGGATGTCCTGGCCCTTGAGCACGAGGAACTTTGTGTCGAACTTCTCCTTCAGCTCGCGCTGCCACTGGAACGCGAGGTTGGCCGGGCAGACGATCAGAATGCGCTCGGCGAGGCCGCGCAGCTCGAGCTCGCGGATCAGCAGGCCCGACATGATGGTCTTGCCGGCCCCGGCGTCGTCGGCCAGCAGGAAGCGCACGCGCGCGAGCTTGAGCAGGTAGTCGTAGACCGCTTCGAGCTGGTGCGGGAGCGGATCCACGCGCGAGATCGAGAGCCCGAAATAGGGGTCGAACTCGTAGGCGATGCCGAGAGCGTAGGCCTGAAGGCCGAGGCTGAGAAGGCGCCCGTCGCCGTCGAAGGAGTGCTGCGCGTCGAGAATCGCCAGACGCTCGAGGTCGTTGGCGGTGAGCGTTACCTTTCGGAAGCGCTCCGACTGCGTGCCGACCAGCCCGACCACCCAGCTTGCCATGCCGTTGGCCTGCACGGTCTCGACCCGCATAGGCTCGTTGAACAAGGAGCCGGTGAGGATTTGGCCTGCGCTGATGGGTTGCACTTGGGTCACCATGCTGTGCTCACCGCCTTGGACGAATCGAGCCGTTGACGAGCACGAAGCCAGCCGTGGGTGGGAGGTGGTCGATGATATGCCGCACCCAGGCGATATTCGCGCTATTCGCCCCGTCCCTGGGGCTGATCCGTGACCGCACCGCTACCGCGATTTGTATTGCTCGCGGCAAGACGGTGCCCACAGGCGGCGCCCCGTTCCGCCAACGCTTATCCTCGCGCACCAGTTCTCCGCGCCAGTCGCTCACGTTGAAGGGCGGGTTGGCAGTTCCCCTGGGGCTGAATTCGAGGGGGTCGATGTCGCTGGGTCCGTTTCAGGTCGTCTGGAGGAATTGCGACGGATTGAGAGCGGCCTGCCGCTGCTAGAGCTGTGCTGCGTGGCCAAGAGTTAGCGCCAGCAGGCCACCCTGGGCGCCACCGGCGTTCAGCCGCCGCGCGACGCAGAGCTTTCACTTGGGCGGTGGTGCGTAGAGACAGAAACTCGTGTTTGGTGCGCGGCATAGGTTCCCCACCCAATGCTAAGTGGAACCAATGTACTGCCCAGGTATGGCTGGCTGCAAGAAGACCCGTTGGCGCCCGTGCCCTTTCAGCTCCACCCGGATGGACAAGACGCCCAGGAGGCGTTCTCGTCTTCAGGCGTTTTTGAAGCGCACGCACCACCTCGGGAAATTGTCCAGCACACCGTACTCTGCTCCCGCCCCAGTGATCTCACCCGTCCGAACCGCAAGGCACCGGCCCCGATCAGGTTAGCGCAGCCGAAACCGTGTCGCCGATCATCCCTGCATGCCCCCTCCAAGAGGCGACCAGCCAGTACCGGCCAGCTCTACCGCTACTACCCGCCGGCACGCGATAACGAGGACCGCGCTGGGGCGTCGGGCCTGCCACGCCTGCCAGCGGCCGAGCTCGAGGCCGCGGTGCGGGAACAACTGCGCGGCCTCTTGCGGGCGCCGGCCATGATGGTCGACATCGTACCCAACAGCGCTGACCTTGGGTCATGCCGAAGACTTGCGGTAACGCCTTCCAGCTACTCTTGGTGCTTAAGGAACCTCTGCAAAAGTCCACGATCTGACCGGTAGGCGCACCGAATACAGCCGAGGACGATAATGAGCAAACAAATGACACTGGGGACGGGCTTCGAGAAATACAGCAAGACCACCCGTCGGGAGAAATTTCTCACCGAGATGGACCGCATTGTGCCATGGGGCGAGTTGTGCGGGCTGATAGCGCCAGTCTACCCGCAGACGGGCAACGGCCGTCCTCCGAAGGAGTTGGAAACGATGCTGCGCACCTACTTTCTGCAACAGTGGTTCAACCTCTCGGACCCGGGCGTTGAGGAAGCCCTGTACGACTCGGTGTCGATGCGGCGCTTTGCGGGCATTGATCTTGGCGAGATGCCAGTGCCGGATGAATCCACGGTACTGCGCTTCCGTCACTTGCTGGAGCAACACTCGCTGGGCGAGAAGCTGTTCCAGCAGGTGCATGAGTACCTGGAGGCGCAGGGTATCAAGATCGGCACCGGCACGATTGTCGATGCCACGATTATCAGCGCCCCACCCTCTACGAAGAACAAGGACAAACAACGCGACCCAGACATGCATCAGACCAAGAAAGGCAACCAATGGTACTTCGGCATGAAGGCGCACATCGGTGTGGACAGCCAGAGCAAGGTCATTCACGCGGTGGTCGCCACAGCGGCCAATGTGCATGACTCCACCTGCCTGCCCAATCTCTTGCATGGAGAGGAGACACGCGTCTGGGGCGACTCGGCCTATCAGGGGCAGAGTGAGGTCATCCGCCAGCACGCGCCGAAGGCGACAGACTTCACGCATCGTCGCTATCGCTATAAGGATACGGTGGATGAGGAAGAACGGGCGAAGAACAAAACCAAGTCCAGCGTGCGCGCCAAGGTCGAACATCCCTTCCTTATCATCAAGCGCATCTTCGGTTTCATGAACACCCGCTACAAGGGATTGGAGAAGAACGCACACCGATTGTTTGTGACCTGCGCGCTTGCCAATTTGTACCTGATGCGCCGGCGGCTGTGGCGACTGGCGGGGGCGTAGTGTGTCCGCAGTACGGCAAATGGGGCGAAAACGGCCCCGTGAACGATGACAAACAGACCTCACGGCTGCTTTTCCATCTGAAATCGATTCGTATGCGCGCTGCCCGACCATTTTTGATTACTTGTTCAGAGGTTCCTTAAGTATGCCGGAATAGCTCTTCTCCTTCTCGCGATCCGACTTCCTCCCGGTGAGCAGCAGCATCGAAGACCGTGGATGAAGGCACTAACCTGGGCTCTAAGCCAGGTGGAACAATGCCTCAATGGCAAGAGGTGCAGCGAGGCTACTTCGCCAAGGCCAACACTGTAGCGTACACACCCTGCACCACCCCGGCCATGCGCTGGTAGTCCAGCGTCTCTGCTATGTCTCGGGGGGTGTGATAGTTCGGGTTCCGGTAGAACGCCGTGTCGGTGATCATCACCGCGTCGTAACCCATTTCCCAGTAGTTGCGGTGATCCGAGAAGTCGATCCCCGGCACCGAGCGCGGGGCATTGATGGAGTACACCGGCAGCAGAGAAGTCGCTTGCATGGCCGCCTTCACGCGCCGCACGACCATAGGCTGATTCAGCTTGCCGACCACGGCGATGAAATTACCTTGCGTGGGATAGAAGAGGTTCATTAGTGGATGCGGATAACGCTGGCTATTGGGCGCGTCGGAAAAAAAACCCAGCATTTCCAGCGAGAACATCGCGCGCACTGGAACACCTTGCTGTTTGAGCGAATGCGCGTGCACAAAGCTTCCCATACGCTGGGTGCGAAAATGCTGCCCCTCTTCCAGGGTGTACGCGACGAGTTCTATCTGCATGGGTGGCGATGTCGCGCCCAGCCAATAGGCGAGCTCGATTAGCCCGGCACAACCGCTAGCATTGTCGTCGGCGGCGGGCACGTCTGCAGCCACGGAGTCGTAGTGCGCGCCGACCACGATGCGTTCGACGGTATCCGGTCCGAATAGCGCGATGACGTTGCGGTAGGTCTTTCCATCCAAATCGTAGGGCTGATCGGAAACCGTGCCGCCCGCCTGTTCAAATTCGTGGCGAATGTATGCAGCAGCGCGATCCAGCATGTGTGGGTGGCTCTCGTCGCGCGGTACCAGCGCGTCAGACAACATCCGTACGTGTACTTCCAGTCTGGCAGGATCGCTATTGACGGTTACGGCTTTCGGCGCGCGCGGCAATAGCGGCTGGGTCACCAGCGCCCAGGCAACGACCAGCACGCCGGTCACCACGAGGAAGCTCAGTAACAAGCTAGAACCCAATCGCCTGCGCATAGCATCACGGCACTCAATAGTACACCGTGTTTATGCAGATCGTAGACTGCGCCGCTCAAGTTAAGCTCGGCTCACCGCAGTGCGGAGGGCTAGACCTACGGCCTCAATCTCTGGCATGCATTTTACCTAGCCCAGCACCGACACCGCGGAAGTCTGTCTCAAGGAGCGTTTGACCCACCTGAGTCTCTGACACTACCGCACCGCGCGCCCCGGAACCCGCGCGAGGAGTCGCTCAAAGCCTTTGAGCAGCGAGGCGCCCGGCCAACGTTCTGGGAAGACGCGAAGCCCTATGCGGAGCGCCGCACGATCGAGCGCTGGTTGGAGCAACAGGCGCTCCCTCAGCGCCCGGAACCCCATGGCTCGAACTGTCTTCCTGCGAACTATTGACAGGTAAAAACCGCCTCGGCGCGGACAACGCCGCATTGATTGAGTAGCGATAAGCTCGCATAATCTCCCGACGATTAACAGACGAACCATTCGAAAGGAGACGGTGTGGCAAAACTTCCGATTCGGCTCAAGCGCAACACTGAGGAGCCACTCGAGGCGCAAGTGGTGCGGCAGATAAGCGAATTCATCAAGAGCGGTAAGCTTAAACCCGGGGCGGCGCTGGCCTCGACCCAATCGCTCGGTGCGCAACTCGGTATCAGCCGTGAAACGGTAAGACGGGCTTATGTGCAGCTTCGGGAAGCGAAGCTGATAGTGCGTGAGGAAAAGCGGGGGTACCAGGTGCGAGGGAGCAACGCGAGACGGATCCCGGCGGTCCAAGCGCGCCCGGCAACGAAAGCGCATCCGGTTTCAAAAGCGCCTCGGTCTCACCCGGCAAAACGAGCATCGGCGGCGCAGCGAACCTAGTCTCGAACGCCTGGGCGACGCGAGCACATCGGCGATCCTGAAGGTACCGCCGAACTCCCCTCGGTAAGCGGTCGGGCTTCATGGATCGTTTCGGCTGGGGAACGTGGCTTCGACAGGTACGCGGCGCGTAGGCGGGTTGCTTTACGATAAGTTCGTTTATCGAGGCGCCTTGGTCTCGCCGCTCAGAGACCACAGTATCATTGCGACATTGGCAATATCCACCTCTTGGCCGGTCGGCGAGAGGGCCTGATCGCGAAGTCGGTCAGCAAGAGCGCGGTAATTCTCTTTCTGGCCCCAACCCCGTAGGCCATTGATCGCTTTTTCGGCGAATCTCGCTTTCATCTCGATGGCGAATTCATCCACGGCCGCGTGCAGCCTCACGATCTCTTCGCGGACGGCCGGATCAACCGAGTTCAATAGTGTGTTAAATTCCATACGCAACCCTTCATCCCAGTGCGAGTAGTTCGGTACTTGAATACGAAGCCGCCCTTGCGACCCCCTGACCATTATAAGTTGCACCGCCCGGGCGCCTCACACCCCACCCACCGTGCCTGGGGAGCCTTTGCGAGATCCACAAGAGGTTCCGGGGCTAGGGGCTGGATACGGCCCACGCGCCTGGCGTCGCCGCCCGAGGAATCAACGCCTAATGGCACGGAAAGAGCGCTAACGTGACGCGCCCATGATCCGACCGCGGGTGGTCATCTCGACCTTCGGCTCCCTCGGCGATCTGAACCCTTATGTGGCGATCGCGCTAGAGCTTCGGCACCGAGGGTATGAACCGGTGATCGCAACCACGCCTCTCTACCGCGATAAGATCACCTCGCTCGGGCTTTGGTTTCATCCGGTCCGCCCAGATCTGCCCTCCTACGACCGTCCCGAAGAACTAGAGGCGATGGTGAGGCGTGCCATAGACCCGATGACCGGAATTCGGAGCATCGTCGGGGAGTTGATCATGCCCTATCTACGCGGCATCTACGACGACCTCTGTCAGGCGGTGCAAGGGGCCGCCTTATTGTTGAGCCATCCTCTTCCGCTGGTCGCACCGATCGTCGCGGAGACGACGGGCGTACCGTGGGTCTCCAGCGTGCTGGCCCCAATGTCGCTCTTCTCCGTCTATGACCCGGCCGTTAACGCCCAGCTGCCGTGGTTACACACGCTCCTTAAGCTGTCGCCCGCCCTCTGTCGCGCCAGCATCCATCTCGTCAGACGATTGTCGGACCCGATGCTGAGGCCGCTCTATGCGCTGCGGGCGGAATTGGGGTTACCGCGGGGACCGCATCCGCTTATCGAAGGGCTCCATGCGCCGAGCGCGGCGTTGGCGCTCTTTTCCAAGCTCTTGGTCCGGGATCAGCGCGATTGGCCGCGACAGCTTCGAGTCACGGGCTTTCCTTACCACGACCTTCGCGGCCGACCCGGGGATCCGCTCGGCTTGCCCGGCGGATTGCGGCGATTCCTCGAAGCCGGTCCGCCGCCACTGGTTTTCTCACTTGGTTCTGCGGCCTTCTGGGTGGCGGGGGATTTTTTCAAGCAGAGCATCGAGGCTGCGCTAGCCCTACGCCAACGCGCCGTCTTGCTGGTGGGCGACGATCGCTATCTGCCCCGCGATCCCGTGCCGGTTGGCATCGAGGCTTACGACTATGCCCCCTATGGCGCGCTCTTCCCACACGCGAGCGTCGTCATCCACCACGGGGGGATCGGGTCAACCGCACAGGTCTTGCGTGCCGGGCGGCCGATGCTCGTCGTGCCGATCGCCCACGACCAATACGACAACGCGGCGCGTGTGGGTGCGCTCGGGGTCGCCCGCACCCTTCCCCGCCGCCGCTACCAAAAGCAGCAGGTTATCTCCGCGCTGCGGGCGTTGCTACAAGAGCCGAGCTACGCCGAAAGAGCGCGTGCCGTGGCCGAGGAGGTACGAAGCGAACGAGGAACCCGCACCGCGGTCGACATTATCGAAGAGGTCCTGGCACGCGGCGGCTCTGCGTCCGGTAGGCGGGTAGAATACTGATAAACTGTCCACTCTCCATAACCCATCGATCAGCCGGGGTGCGGCCCACGCGCCCCGGTGATAGGGGATTGCTTCGAGAAGGAGTGATTCGTAGAAGAATCAGGGGTAACGGTTTCGTTCATGGAGGACGCTGATGCGCTGCTTCGCGCGATAAATGCTCGTACGCTCCAACATCCGCAGGTCACAAGGACATAGCAACCGTAGTCTTGTGGAAATTCAACCGTTCGTCAAAACTGCCGTGCAGCGGCTTGCTTGAACATCGTGTTGAACCAGACCGCCCAACAGCGTCGCTGTTGGGTTCCCTCGGGGCTTTGTCCCTCGGCGGCTGGTTAACGTGGTCGTTGGGCGCCTAAACTAGCGGCACTCGCTCGTTACAGACAGTGGCCGATTACGACCCATTGCTAACGTTCAGGCGTTTCAAAAAGAGTATCTAAGAGCAAAATAATTTACCAAGCTTTTACGCCGGGACTTGATCGCTCACAATGTTATGTTAGGAGTTTTTTCCTCGTCGACTGCGTATCCAGTCAAGCGCGCGAAGTACAGGAGGATTCGTCTCTCCGTCTGGAATTAAGGGGGTGTCGTCAGCATGGAGCGCACAGAGATCTGGATCATTTTCACCGATTAGCCATGCTGGACGCACGTGCAATTCCGTTTTGCCGATTGCAAGATGCACGAAGAATCGCGGTGGTTCTTGTGGATTAGAAAATGCTGCGGGTACTATTAAGGAACCTCTGCAAAAGTCCACGATCTGACCGGTAGGCGCACCGAATACAGCCGAGGACGATAATGAGCAAACAAATGACACTGGGGACGGGCTTCGAGAAATACAGCAAGACCACCCGTCGGG
>JBOIDF010000020.1:37253-45800 GCA_050740455.1 Gammaproteobacteria bacterium
CGGCAAATGGGGCGAAAACGGCCCCGTGAACGATGACAAACAGACCTCACGGCTGCTTTTCCATCTGAAATCGATTCGTATGCGCGCTGCCCGACCATTTTTGATTACTTGTTCAGAGGTTCCTTAAATACTTGCCGGCACGATGGTAGCTTTCTAAAAACCTAGTAAGATTCTGGGGATCCCGTGCCTCCATTCGATTTATTCTGGACACCATCATCAAGAAACCTTTCTTTAAGTCATTGGTCTTCGGATTACTCCCTAGCACAACCGCGTATGCAAATGGATTGCTCCGATCCATCCCTGTGATGATTGATATCCGCAGTCCTTCAGCGGCGTCGATTTTACCAAGGCGCTTACGGAGTGCCTGAAAGATTGTCTGACCCGCCGCTTCGTCTTGGAAGCCGATACCAAGTACAGGCGGCGTGCGGTCATTAAGCGTAGACATGAACGCCGTCCCGCGCCACTTTGCTCTATCCCAAAGCGGACTATCGATAAGCGAAACAACGTTGCGCTCTCCGTGCTTAGCGGTTCGCATCTCAAGAAGCAGTTCAGGTGGCGGCGGACCTTCGCCAAGCTTGGACCACACCGATGCGGAATCTTTATCGTCAGCGGCTTTTTGAGGGTGCGCAAACCACAGCTCCGTACGCAGTGGAGGAAATTCCCGTGTACGCGGCTCCTTCTCCCAGTCGCTGAGAAGCAGCTTCGGCGTGTCGCCAAGCACGTTTGAAATGCAGACAGCGACCTCGGAAAAATTCAGCATCCTGCTAAAGGCGCTCTCCTCTTTGGCGAGATGCTCGATGTATTGTAGGTCACGGACAATCACCAGTTGTGGTAGCACGGAGACAATTAGCTCCAGTACCCAATCCTTTTGTTTCGTTCTCGCTTCTACAGTAATTGGAGAAAACTGCGGCGGGTATCGAATTTCAATAACTGGCTCACCTTCGTGTTCTTTAATCTCAAAGCAAGGACCCGCTGTATCGCCAGACGGCATTATGTTCAGCCTCAGTTCCTGTCGATATGGAAAGAGTCCCGTTTGATCGGCGCTCGTAGCAAGTAGCGCTTCGAGTGCGCCAAGAATTGTTTCAGCGAGCTGGATCGAACTGAGATCGCTGGCAGCGTCCACAAGAATTTCGCTTCCAAGAATACAGGAACGTAGTCTTGTTGAAGCGCCTGAGAGAAGAGCGGGCTGCTTAGGAAGATCATCCTTTGCCGGTTGGTTTATCCATTGTTCGAAGAATGTGCGCACGGAATCGGAAGATTCGTCTTGTGGAATCCAGCCCTCATCACGCAGAAAAGTCTCATAACCCAATGCATAGAGGAGAGCCATATACGAATGATACAGCTGTCTTTTCTCCAGAGTTTGAGGCATGAACGCGAGCTTGCTGAGTTCTTCCAAAGGTGTTCTTAACATCAAGATTCCCAAGATCATGTCCTGCGTTTCTCGCTGCTTTTCAAAGTACTCTTTTCTTTCCTCTTCGAGCCGTAGGTGCAGTGCGAGTGCACTCGCAAGATCCATCCAACAGAGAACGCAGGGAACTCTACCGAAATGCAATTCAAGCCAAATTAGATTTGGGTGTAGATCGATTAGAACGACGAGATTGTTAAGTTGTGTCAATTGGTTGTAGTGGATGGGCTATGGAAAGCGGGGGCGGTCCGTAGTATGTATGGGTTGCGAAACAGCATACGTACCCTTAGGAGGCCCCCATGGCAGAAGTGTATACCCTTGTTCGTGGTTTGGAAGAGTTCAGCGCGGCGCGCGAGCAGTTCAATTTTCTCGTGAGCCGACTGCAGTCTGAGGCGATGGCTCGGATGGAACACGGTGAGGTGGAAGCGACGATTGCACACGAAGGCAGCGAGCTGCTCCGACGGTTACTGCAAGGGCATTTGGATCTACGCGCAAAAAGCGAAGTGAGACGCGTGGAGGTAGCGGGGGCCGATGGGGTGCAGCGCCGTCACTGCCGTGGGGGTAGACGTGGATTGATGAGTCTGTTTGGGGAAGTGGAAGTCAAGCGGCTGGGGTATGGCGCCCGCGGTGAGCCGGGTCTATGCCCGCTCGATGCCGAGCTCAACCTGCCCCCGGATAGGTATTCGCAGGGCTTGCGCCGTCGGGTGGCCGAAGAAGCCGCGAAGAATTCCTTCGATGAGACGGTCTTGAGCGTGGGCCGCACGACCGGCGGGCATGTACCCAAGCGCCAAGCCGAGGGGGTAGCCTGTGAGGTCGCGCAGGACTTCGAGACCTTCTATCAGAGGCGAGAAAGCACGGTCCCTGAGGACACCGCGGATCCGCTCATCATGAGTCTCGACGGCAAGGGCATCGTGATGCGGCGTGAGGGCCTGCGTACGGTCACGCGCAAGGCCGCCGAGCGCGAGCAACATAAAATGAAGACACGCCTCTCGGCCGGTGAGAAGCGCAACCGCAAACGCATGGCGACGGTGGCCACCGTCTACAGCATCGAGCCTCACCCGCGCACGGCGGAGGCCATCATGGGCGTGGATGCGGAGCAGACCGAGAAGGCCAAGAAGCCCCGAGCACGGAACAAGCGCGTCTGGGCCAGGGTCAAGCCGTCACCGAGGAGGTCTTCGAAGAGGCGCGGCGCCGGGATCCGGAACAACGCAGGCCTTGGGTCATGCTCGTCGACGGCCAGCCCCAGCAGCTCAAAGACATTGAGAGGTGCATCAGCCAACACGAGGTCGAGGTGACTCTGGTTCTCGATTTCATCCATGTCCTCGAATATCTCTGGAGCGCGGCCTTCTGCTTCTATGCCAAAGGCAGTGAAGCGGCTGAGGCGTGGGTGTTGGAGCGCGCGCTACACCTCTTGCAAGGTAAGGCCAGCGATGTGGCCGCAGGGATGCGCCGGAGTGCTACCCGGCGCGGCCTGACACGACAAGCGCGAGAGAGCGTGGATGATTGTGCCGACTATCTGCTCAAATACCGCCACATGCTCCGTTACCACGAGTACTTGGCGGCGGGGTTGCCCATTGCCACCGGTGTCATCGAAGGCGCCTGCCGTCACCTCATCAAGGACCGCATGGACATCACCGGTGCGCGCTGGGGATTGGCAAGTGCCGAGGCTATCTTGAAGCTACGCTCTCTGCGCTCAAGTGGTGACTTCGAGGCCTACTGGGCGTTCCATACCGCCCAAGAGCTCAAGCGTAATCATACGTCACGCTATGAGTGCCTACCCCTGCAGAAGGCGGCTTGACCACCCGTGAGCGTCGTTCTAAAAGAGCCGCACCCATTAGATTTTGGACATAGCTCAACGCGCGGGTAGAAATACTACCGTCTTCAAGAAACTCTCCAAGCAATTGCGTAACTCCGGCGAGCGTGCTCGTTCGCGCCGCCCACAATAGTCCGACCGCCTTATATGCCAGCCCACAGCCGGCAAGCGCCGAAGCAAGCTCGTTGCGGTACTCATGCTTTATTAGTTTTTCTTGGGCGCGCCCCAAAAGACGTATCGCGTCGTAGTATTTTTCTGCCTTGAGTTTTTGGTAGCCACGAGCGAGGAGCGCGCATCCGCCCTCTCCTTCGCTTCTCCGTTTCTCCAAGAAATCGACAAGATGCTCGAATAAATCGTCATAGGTGGGGTTATCCGGGAAGAGGTCCCCGAGCTCGCGAATGATCTTTTCAAGTGGCTCTACTGGAAACGCCCCCAAAGGAGTGGCGGCCTCCAATACACCCATGAACCCTTTAAGCACTTCATTTACCGCAGCATCATCACGCTGTGCGACGGCTTCATTCAATTCAACGAACAGGCTGTTTGTGCGTAAGCGGTTAGGCAACGGCATGGTATCGGCTAGGGAGACGATCGGCTAATCTTGCTGGCTTGAGGTTGAATGGCAAGAGCGTCTCGATGTCGGCGAGGGATTTTGCCTTTGGCAACTCGGTGAAGAGATGGCGGAGATAGTAGTAAGGCTCGTGACCGCAGGCCTTAGAGGTTTCGATGAGGCCATAGAGATTGGCGCTGGATTTGGCACCATGTACCGTATCGCAGAATAGCCACGCCTTGCGTCCCATGACGAAGGGGCGGATGGCGTTTTCCACGGCGTTGTTATCTATCGACAGCCGTCCATCCTCGAGATAGCGGATGAGTTTAGGCCACTGATGATGGAGATAGTACAGTGCTTTACCGGTCAAGCTTTCGGGTGGCACCGCCGGTAACACCGTGTCCAGCCAGGTGCGTATCGTCGCGAGCAGGGGTTTGGCTTTTTCTTGCCGCACGCGGTTGCGTTGTTCGGGCGTGGCAGTTTTTAACTCACGCTCGATCTGATAGAGGGCCTGGATATAATGGAGCCCCTGCTGGGCATTGCCCATTCTTATCGGATCGCGCTGATGGGTTTTTCCTTGGGCCTTGAGCGCTTCATCGAATTTGCGGCGGGCGTGGGCCATACAGCCCACGAGCTGAATGCCGGGCTGACTGCCGATGGCGTTGTAACCCTCGTAGCCATCGACCTGAAGGTAGCCTTGGTAACCTTCCAGTAGCCGCAACGGCACCGTTTGGCTACGAGACGGATCGTAATCAAAGAGGATGATCGGTTGTTCGGGCGGACCGCCGCGTTGGACCCAGAGATAGGATTTCGATTGTGCGGTTTTGCCCGGTTCCTTGAGCACCTGCACCGTGGTTTCATCCATGTGCAGAACGTCATAGGCGAGCATCTGATCGCGCAGGAGATTCATCAGCGGTTGGACCAAGCGTCCGAGTTGGATCATCCAGAAAGCCAATGTCGCCCGCGAGATCTCCATGCCGATGCGCTGGAGGATCTTCTCCTGGCGATAGAGCGGCAATCCGTCTTGGTATCTACCGACCGTGATATGCGCGGCCAACCCCGGCGAGGCTAAGCTTTTGGGGATCGGCTGGGGCGGCAGGGCCGCCGTCTTGACACCCTGTTGGCAGTGGGGGCAGGCATATTTCCTTCGCACATGGCGGATGACACGGACTTTGGCGGGTTCGATATCGAGCTGTTCGGAGATCTCCTCTCCGATCGCCCTCAACGTGGCACCGTCGTGGGGGCAGATCTTCTCCTCATCACCCAGATCATGTACAACCTCAATGCGGGGCAGCTGGGGCGGGAGTGGTTTACGGCCTCCCGCCCGGCGTCGATGCGCGGGGATCTCGATCGTCGCCTGCTCCTCGTCCTCCAGGGGGGCAACCGCTTCGAGCTCGGCTTCGTTGAAAAGGCGGATCTGATCGGGGTGAGCTTTCTCGCTGCTCGGTCCAAAACGCTTGGCGGTCAGCAGATTGAGCTGTTCTTGTAGAACCTTTAAATGGGCAGAAAGACGTGCGATCTCCGCGTCTTTTTCTGCGATAAGGGCGTGGACTTCCTCTGAATAAGTGGCGGGATGCACAGCCTCAATAGACATGCGTCATGCTAGCACATCACACCCTATAAAACACTATAAAAGTGAAGAATAACAAAGCGTTTTGTGCGGCTTCATGGCGCCAATATCATACCCATCCAGCAACCAGTTGAGCTCTTGTCCCGTGACCGCCATCACCGCCCCGTCCGCCCTCGGCCAGCGAAAACGCTCCCGCTCCAGCTTCTTGTGCCATAAGCAAAAACCATTGCGCTCCCAATAGATAATCTTTACCCCGCTACGTTGGCGGTTTTGAAACACATAAAGTTGTGTCGAGAACGGATCGAGTCGGAGCTGGCTCTCAACTAACACCGCAAGAGCCCGTAGACCCTTGCGAAAATCAACCGGCTCACAACAGATATAGACTACCGGCAATTCAGCGCTCGGGCGCATCATAGATAATCACCCAGCGCCTGCAGCATCCCCTTCAATCCATGAATATCAGATCGAGCCCCTACTTCCACAACCACCCCACTCGGAAACCGGATCCGATACTCACCCCCCGGGGTACCCTCACCAGTGACTTTCACACGTTTGAATAGCTCAGGCTTCGATGGACCCTCACCCATCGATCGGCTACCTAAACGCCGCCTCGCGTTGTAGAAGCTCTTAACGTTCAGTCCATGCTCACGAGCATATTCCACCCCGGTCATCCCAGATGCCATACAGGCGCTGACGTGTCCGCGCCACTCGGCCTTGCTTCGAATCGAACGGTTCAATACCAACATCGTCACTGTCTCCAAACTAAAAAACTAACTGACAGTGTCTCAGCCAGCTAAGCAAAAAAATAGATGGAGTTAATAGAGCGCTTACGTTTGTGCGTGCCTGAAGCGCGTTATTGGGGCGGTTTGAGTCTGAGGCCAAGCGGCTCAATTCGGCTTTAAGTTTCGTGGTACGGCCGACGAGATCAGTTGCGGCGGCGTCTAATTGACCTCGTCCGACCGTGGCAGAAAGGCAGTGCCAAAGGTTCACAACTAATTCGATGTCGCTTGCCTGCAAACTTCCCTTGGCGAAATGCTCAACTTCGGCATAGAGCCTATTAAATCCTTCGACGTCGTCATACCACCAGAATGCCGTCCAGGCTTTCGTATACGCAATGCGGAGACGCTGTAGAGTAAGCCCGATCCTCTCTGCGACTCGTTCCGCACGGGCAAAGCGACCGTCCACTTCTACACGGGGGAGTTCAAGACCTCTTGCGAGCACCGCGGAGCGGAGACAATCTTCGGCTAGCTGATATTCAACGCCTTGGTACCGGTCAGGGTCTGCAATCTCCAGATCGAGTTCACGCAACTCCGCCTCGCGCGCTACGTCGCGGGGGCCGACCTTTCTTTTGGCTTCGCTCTCAAAGTCAGTGAGATGCAAACTTTCGATAGTGAGCGCTTGGCGATTATTGGTGAATACCTTGTCGAGTATCCAACTCCGATCAAGTATCCGAACGGGAATTTCATATTGGCGGGTGAGTTCATCTTCTGTGAACGCCCTAGCTTTGTCGGGAACGAACTGGTTTGTAATGAAGAAGATACGCTTGTAGTCGCGGTCCGTGGCGGCGATTTTCTTTATGTCGTCCTGCACCTTGGGCTTCCACTTTTTCTTGGCGCTGAAAGCGAACGCCCATCGTTCATTGCGAGCTTCTTGTCCGATTCCTTGATACCAGCGTTCCGCAACGGCATCTGATACCGGATATGTTTCTGTGTCGGTCTTGCTATCTCCTCCTCCCGTTGGGCCGGTTTGTGGAATGAGATTTTGGCAAATCTCCTTTTCTGCAAGCCTCCTTGCGAAATACTCAAATTCCGTTTCCTGCTTACGGCTTGTCAATGTATCCAAATGGTACTCGAGCAATTTACGCGTTAAGCGCGACTCGATGACAGTCTGGGTATCGGAAAAATGCTCCGGTCGCCGCGCGCGCATGAAGTCTGACGGACGGAAACTTGTCGTGTCAGGCAGACTAGGTTGTCGCTTTTTCATAAGTAGCGCGGACCTGCTTTGCTAATTCACCTGATATGGACTTTATTACAGAGATGCAATTGCCGAAGTAATCTTCGTCCAGGGGAATCGAAAACCCGAATAAGGTGTCTGGGGCGGATCAATTTTCACCCCAACATATGTATACCATTATGATCTGTGTCGAATTGTTTTGGAATAATCAGCTCACACGTGTGCGCGAAAATCAAAACCAAAGCCACTTTGCTGGCCGGATCCGTAAGCGTCCGGCGAATGTCCGCTCCTGGCCGAAGTACTAAACCGCTCGCGCGGTAGTCGGTAGCGAGGTGTTTACCAGTTCTCGCTGAGTTTGATTAGCAAGATGGGCCTGACCTGTGTTGAGGTTGTTGTTGCCACACACCAACCAACAACACAGGAGATAGACCCATGAGTCAGTCTACCAAGTCCATCAGCCCATTGCGTCAACGCATGATCGAGGACATGACGTTGCGCAAGTTCTCTCCCAAGACGCAGACCGCTTACATCAGAGCCGTTGCAAACTTTACCCGTTTCCTCGGCCGTTCTCCGGACATGGCCGAGGCGGAGGATCTGCGACGCTATCAACTGCACCTGGTCGAGCAAGGGGGTTCGAGCACCAGCCTGAACGCGACCATCACGGGGCTCAAGTTCTTCTTCGAGGTCACGCTCGATCGGCCCGAGGCCATGAAGAAGATGCGCCACGTCTATGAACCGCGCAAGCTCCCCGAGATCTTGAGCCCGATTGCTCCAAGCCGCGGGTAGCCTCAAGTACCAGGCCGCACTCGGTGTCGCCTACGGCGCCGGCTTGCGTGCCAACGAGGTCGTGCATCTCAAGGTCACCGACATCGACAGCGAACGGATGATCCTCCGGGTCGAGCAGGGCAAAGGCAAACGGGATCGCCAAGCGATGCTCTCACCGTCACTCCTGACGATCTTGCGTGCCTGGTGGCGGGAGGGCCGGAGACAGCGCACGCTGCTCCCCGGTGGTTGGCTGTTCCCGGGGCAGAACCCGGTGAACCCGATATCGACCCGGCAACTCAACCGTGCGTTCCACCGGGCGCGCACCGCCGCCGAGATCGACAAACGGGTCTCACTGCATTCGTTGCGCCACTATCTACCCTTCCTGACTATGTCGAGTGATATGGATGCGCTTTCACGATCATTCGAAAATCATAAGTCGCGGCGCAGACGTGCTTAACCAATCACCCGACATAGTTTTCTATACCCTACAGACT
>JBOIDF010000021.1:0-45711 GCA_050740455.1 Gammaproteobacteria bacterium
GTTGCTGTTCGCTCAATTCCAACTTCAAGACCGATCGAGCCATGTGCACACTCCGCCCTCCGCGTATCAGCAGAGAATAGCGCACTCTCGATCATTTGTATAGACATTTAAGAGACACTACACTAGCATTCGATGCGCGCGGCGAGAATCAACTCGGCGAATTCCCGAAAGGCCCCGTGACCGCCCGCTTGGGTGCAAATAAAATCCGCGCGGTTTTTGACCTCGGGAAGGGCATCTGCCGGGCAGGCGCATAAGCCGGCCAGGGACATGGCCCCGAGATCGTTCACGTCATCGCCGATATAAGCGATTGCCGCGAGCGGCAGAGTGCGGCGGCAGGCAATGGACTGCAGGGCCACTCCCTTGTCCGCGATTCCGAGGTGACACTCCTCGATACCCAGCTTTTCGGCGCGGCGCTTTACGCAGGGCGATTGCTCGCCCGTAACAATCCCGGTGACGATGCCGGCCAGCGTTCGCAGGCGTTCGACACCCATGCCGTCGCGGATGCTGAAGCGCTTTAGGATCTCGCCCTCTGCGCCGTAATACACGCCGTTGTCTGTGAGCACGCCATCGCAGTCGGTGATCACCATCCGGATCGCGCGGGCGCGCTCGGCGAGGCCGTTATACATGCGATCGGACGTGGCGGAGCAACCGTTTGCGCTTGAGCGTCTGGCGGCGCGTGAGCGGATTGTGCCTACTCTTAAACGGGTTATCGCCTTGGCGAAACTCGATACAAAGCGGTGTGCCCCGAAGCCCTAGCACGGTGCGAATCGAACGCTCCAGATACCGGCGGTAAGAAGAGGGCACATGCTCGGCGCGATTGCCATGAATAAGGATTCGGGGCGGGTTGTGACCGCCCAAGTGTGCGTAGCGCAACTTGATGCGCCGCCCGTGGATTAAAGGCGGTGGATTGAGCGCGACGGCTTGGCTGACGATGCGCGTTAAGGTGGCCGGAGGCACATCGACGAACGCCGAAGCGTAAGCCTCATCGATAGAGGCGAACAGATTGCCGACGCCGCTCCCGTGCCGCGCCGAGATAGTGTGGATCGCCGCGTAATCGAGAAACCGCAAACGGCGATCGGCTTCCTTTTGAATGTGCGCGCGTTGGTCCGGGCCGAGCCCGTCCCATTTATTGATCGCGATCACGAGACCGCGGCCGCTCTCGGCGATCATGCCGAGCAGCGCCGCGTCTTGCTCCGTGACCGACTCCGTGGCGTCGATGACCAAAACGGCGACATGCGCGCGTTCGATAGCCCGCAGCGTCTTGATGACGCTGAACTGCTCAATCGCCTCCGAGACCCTGGCGCGGCGGCGGATCCCTGCGGTGTCGATGAGCACATAGTCTTTTTGGTGGCGCCGGAAAGGGGCGAAGACGCTGTCGCGGGTCGTGCCCGGTTGATCGTAGACCAGCACCCGTTCCTCGCCGAGGATGCGGTTGACCAGCGTCGATTTGCCCACATTGGGGCGGCCCGCCACGGCGATCTTAATCCCTGGCAAATGCGGACCGTCCTCATCGACGGACGTCTCCATCGGCGGTAAGGCCTCGAAGGCCAGATCGAGCAGTGTGTCCATTCCTTGGCCGTGGGCGCTCGATACCGCAACCGGCTGCCCGAGCCCCAGGCTATGAAACTCCGCGATGGCGCTGTCGTCCTCGATGGCCTCGGCTTTATTGACCACGACCTGGATCGGCCGCCCGAGCGATCGTAAGCGGATCGCGATCGACTGGTCGCGCCCGGTCAGTCCTTCCCGGGCATCAACCACGAACAAGACCACATCGGCCTCTTGCGCGGCGCGCAACGCTTGTTCGGTGACCAGCCCGCCGAGCCCGCGCGGATCGTCGCGAAGTCCGCCCGTATCGACCGCCAGGTAGGCGCGGCCTCGGTGGATCGCGGCCCCATAGATGCGATCGCGCGTCAGCCCGGGGGCGTCCGCGACCAGTGCGTCGCGGCTGCGCGTGAGGCGGTTGAACAACGTGGATTTGCCCACGTTGGGACGGCCCATGATGGCGATGACCGGTCTCATCTACTCGGACCCGGCGCGATAGGCGCTCAAGGTGCCGGAGGAACTATACGCAATGACAGTAGCGTTGACTATCAACGGAGGCACGATGATCGCCGCATCGTCGACTTGTACCCTGGCGGCGAGCTTGCCGTTGTCGCTCCGCATCCAGTGCAGGTATCCTTCCAAATCGCCGACCACGACATAGTCCCCGGCACTAGCCGGCGCCGTCGCCGCCCGGCCGCGCAATTTTTTTTGCCGCCATACGGAGCTACCGGAAAAGCGATCGAGCGCCCACACGATGCTCTCATCATCGGCGAGGTAGAGGTGATCGGCGTCCACCCCCATTCCGGCATACGAAGAATGCTCCTGGTCCCACTCGACGCGGCCGCTCTCGATCGATACCGCGGCCACCCGTCCGCGGTAGCTGACCACGTAGAGCGTATCGCGGAAAACCAGCAGATCGGCATCCACATCGACCATGCGTTCGAGGTCGGATCGGCCTCGCGGCTGGGCGATCTGTGTCTCCCAGGCGACCTTGCCGGTCGCGATCTCGAGGGCGACCAGCGCGCCGCTGTCGAAGCCGGCGATACAGAGCCCCGCCACCACTATCGGAGCGCTGGTCCCGCGTAGCGTCAGGATCGGCACTTGCCGATCGTAGGTCCACAGCCGCTTCCCGTTGGCTGCGTCGATGCCGAATAGCTTGCCGTCCACGGTGCGAGCGACAACGATACCTTCCTCCCCGGCGGGGGGAGATAACACTTCGCTCGACACCGAAGCGGTCCAACGGAGCGCCCCGTCCGGCCGCGATAGGGCCAGCACCTCACCGTCCCGGGTCCCGAGCAAGACCATCTCCTCGGCGATCCCGGGTCCCCCCGATACGGGGGCGTCGGTATCCCGATCCCAGAGCGTATCGCCGCTATTGATATCGACCGCATAGACCTCGCCGTTGCGATCGGCAATGAAAACCGTCTCCTCCGCGACCGCGGGCGCAAGCTTAAGATAGTGCTCGTCGGTCCCTGCTCCGATATCGACCGACCAAAGTTCCTCGACCTCGGTAGTCGGCTCGAATTCGGTCAAGGGCGCGGCAGGCGTGGTGTTCTCCTCGCCCGCCATGAAGTCGGAAACATAGGTCCCGAGCCCGCACCCATGCAACTGGACGGCGATGACGCCGGCAACCAGCCAGCGCTTAGGGCCGCGACCCCTCGGCCTCACCGATCTCATCGAGCTTCATTTGCACCAACGACGGATCCGAGCCCGCGGCGCCGGCGGCCGCCAGCGCTTCTCGATAGGCCTTGCGCGCCGCTTCAATCTTGCCCTGAGCAAGAAGGACATCGCCCTCGATCTCCTTATGGAGGGCTGAGTCGGCTGCCCCGCCCTGCCGTTCCAACACGCTTGCCGCCTGAGCGCCTTTTCCCTCCTCAAGGTAAAGGCGCGCTAAACGTAGACGCGCTATGCGCTCCAACTCGGTGGTCCCGGCGTGATCCAACACCCACTGCAGATGGTCTCTCGCCTTGGCGACATCACCGGCCTCGACCGCTAAGCGGGCCAGCATGAGCGCGGCAAACGTCGCGTACTGGCTGTCCTGGTGGCGCTCGACGAGCCTGTGCGCGGCACGGCTGGCGGATTCGGACCGATGCTCGGCAACGTCGGTTAACAACTCTTCGTACTCCGTTGAGGCCTCGTCCGCCCGGGTGTTCACCTGAGACTGCCAGGCCCGCCACCCGTAGATTGCGCCCAGACCGATGCAAAGACCGCCGAGGATCGGCATTCCGTTCCTCTTCCACCAATCTTTGATAAGCTGAATCTGTTCGTTTTCGGAAGCGTAGGGGTCCACGTCGATCTCCACGGGCTAGGGGTGATGATGCGATGGTGCCAGCTTCGCTAATTTACCGGCCCGACTACGATACCACGCCGCGCTAGAAGTTCCCCTAAGCAATCTTGGAGATCTCGTTGCGCAACGGTCACTTGTTCGCCTTCCGCCTCCAAGGCTTTAATCCCGACGGTGCGCTGGCGGACTTCTTCCGCCCCTAGGATCAGGGCGACATGGGCCTGGCTCTTGTCGGCGCGCCGGAACTGGCTCTTAAAGCTACCGCCGCCGCAGTTGGCGATCAGTCGCAGCCCGGGCCAGGCTTCCCGCACGGATTCCGCCAGCCGCAAGGCCGCCGCGGCTGCCTCCTCTCCCACGGCAATCAGATAGACATGCGGCCGCGTAGCCTCCGGCGCGGCCCCTTGTTCGAGTAACGCCACGGTGCGCTCGACGCCCAGCGCGAATCCGATCGCCGGCGTAGGGCGGCCGCCGAACTGTTCCACCAGGCCATCGTAACGTCCTCCGGCGCAAATCGTCCCCTGCGCGCCGAGGAGCTGCGTGACCCATTCGAACACCGTGCGGTTGTAGTAATCGAGCCCGCGCACCAGGCGCGGATTCACGCTGTATTGGATACCGGCGGCGTCGAGCAAACCGCGGAGCTCGATGAAATGGCGTTCGGATTCGGGATTGAGGTAGCCGAACAAGCTTGGCGCCCGGCCGATGAGATCCTGCATCGCGGGATGCTTGCTGTCGAGCAAGCGCAAAGGGTTTCCGGGGAGTCTGTTCTTGCTGTCTTCGTCGATTTCGCCCATATGCGCGGAAAAGTAATCGAACAGGGCTTGCCGGTAGCTCGCCCGCGCCTCGCGATCACCCAAGGTATTGATCTCGAGCCGGATATCCGCGAGACCGAGCTTCCTCCAAAGGCGCGCGCCGAGGCAGATGATCTCGGCGTCGATATCCGGGCCCGGTATTCCGTAAGCTTCGGCGCCGACCTGGTGAAACTGGCGGTAGCGCGCTTTTTGCGGACGCTCATGGCGAAACATCGGGCCAGCATACCAGAGACGCTGAACCTGGTTATGAAAGAGGCCATGCTCAAGCCCCGCGCGTACGCAGCTCGCGGTCCCCTCGGGCCGCAAGCTGAGGCTATCCCCGTTGCGATCCGCGAAGCTATACATTTCTTTTTCGACGATGTCCGTGTCCTCACCGAGCGAGCGCCGGAAGAGAGCGGTGTGCTCGACGATCGGTAGACGGATCTCTTCATAGCCGTAGCTCGCGAGCACGGCGCGTACGGTTTCCTCCAGATACCGCCAACGCGCGGCATCGATGGGCAGGATGTCCTTCATGCCCCGCACGGCTTTCATCTGCTCACTCAACGGGTTCTTCCGGGGACACTTTAGGATTGGATCGCACGCCCACGCTTGAGTTGCAGGGTGCATTACCGGCCCTGCCCGCCCGCGCTTCGCGCAGACGATGTTAACCGCCAGGTTGTGAAACCCGAGCGCTTACCGGGGGCTCGCCGGCGCCTTCGCCGCCCACCTTAAACCGTGCCACGCCTCCGCGTGACCAAGGCGTTATATCCAGCAGCCTACCGTTATAAAACACCGCCACGCGCGGCGCGTTTCCGAGCACCACGCTGAAGGGCGCGCGCCCCCCTAGGCGTATGGTTTGCCCTTCGGTTGCAAGTTTGTAATAGAGCTTCACGCCTTCGGCGTCCTTGACTTCAGTCCAGGAGTCCCCGGAAAGCTCGAACACCAGACGATGCTCTTCCGTGGCTGCGCGGGCGATGTCTTCGAGCGGCGTAACGATGACCGGATAAACCGGTGCTTCGGGCGGCGTGACCACTGCCGCTAGAGGCTCGACGCTTACACGCGGCGCCTCAGCGGGGACGGCCAACTCGGGCGTCGCCTTGGCCTGCGCCGCCGGTGGTGCGAGCTCGGGCGCCGGCCCGGCGGCGGGGATGTTGGTGATGACAGCGCTTTCCTGCAGCAAAGGTGTGTCGGCGTCTTGGGTCCGCCACGAAGCGGCCGTGAGCACACCCAGTGTCCCGACAATGAGATAGGTGGCGAACTTTAGGTAATCCTGTGCCCCTGTGGGGAGCAATGATTTCCGAATACCGGCACAGGGTTGAAAATCGATGGGAGTGGGTGCGGTCTCGCTGCCGGCATCGAAAAGCCCCGCGGAATCCAGTCCCACGATGTGCGCGTAGTTCTTGATATGCCCTCTCAGATAGACCCGCGGAAGGCGGTCGCAGCGGTCGGCCTCGATCGCCTCGATGATGTCGAGCTTGAGACGAAGCTGGCGCGCAATCGCCCCCGTGCTTAGCTGTAACGCCTCGCGCGCCAGTTGCAATTTTTTGCCGGTAGTGAGGCCATCCGGCGCGTTGTTTGGCTGTGGTCCTGTCATCGTCGACCCTCCGTTTCTAGGAACAAGCGAGCTTCTTCGGAGTCGGGATACTTGGATTTTAAGGCTAACGCGTAACTGGCGGCCGCATCCCGGTCGCCGAGTTGACGTTCGATGCGGATCCCGAGCCACAGACTGCGCGCGCTGTGCCGCGCGTTCTCCAGATAGCGTTGTAAGTATCCCCGGGCCGGTAGATAGCGGTTGAGACGAAAGCTGATGTCCGCCATCTCCAGAAGCGCCGTCGGTAATCTTGGGTTGTCCGACAACGCGGCGAGCAGGTACTTCTCGGCCTGGGGATAGTTTTGGGCCCGGGCAGCGCACACGCCCGCGTTAGCGCGCGCGATCTCGGGCGTTGCGTATAAGGGGTTTGCCACGGCGCGCGCGAACAACTCATCCGCTGCCTGATGCTTGCCCCCGGCACATAAAAACGAACCGTAGTCGTTGAGCGTTTGCGAATCTTTCGGATCAAGTTCCAGCGCACTTTTGAAATACTGTTCCGCCTGCTGCTTGTCACCGATCCGGTTATAAACTATAGCGATGACATGATGCGCGTTCTGGAAGTCGGGTTCGATTTCTAGGGCCTTTTGCAACTTGGCAACAGCAGTCTTGTAGTCCCCTTGCCTAGCATACTCGATGCCAAGCTGAACATAATTGTCCGCCCGACTGCGCGTAGCTGTGGATTCCTCGGTCTTGGGCGTGCTCGTGGCGCAGCCAGAGAGTAGCAGTGCTGCGCAGCACAACGTTCGCCACCGGCGCATGCTCATCATATTAGCCTCCCCCGACATCGGCGGTCCGTAGGCGGTGCCTCGCGGCCCGCGGGATAAACTGGCCGACCAACTGCCCGCACGCCGCCTCGATATCCTCGCCTCGGGTCTTGCGCGTAATGGCCAGGATCCCCGCATCGAGCAACCGCTCGCGAAACTTGTCGATCGCAGCCTGCGGGGATCGCCGGTAATCGACGCCCGAAACATCATTAAACGGAATAAGGTTGACCTTGGCGGGGATCCCTCGTAATCGCCGCGTCAACTCGCTCGCGCAGGCGGGCGAGTCGTTGATCCCGGCGAGCATCACATACTCGAACGTGATTCGGCTGTCGGTGGCGTCGGCATAACGGCGGCAAGCCGCCAAAAGATCGTCGATCGGATAGCGCTTGTTGATCGGTACGAGCTCATCCCGCAATGCATCATTGGGTGCGTGCAACGATACGGCCAGGCTCACCGGACAGGCGTCTTTCAGGCGGTCGATGGCCGGCGCCAGCCCGGCGGTGCTCAAGGTGATACGCCAGCGCGACAGCCCATAAGCAAAATCGTCCATCAACAGCCGCATCGCCGTGACCACGTTGGTGAAGTTCAAAAGCGGTTCGCCCATCCCCATGAGCACCACGTTAGTGATGGTCCGCGGACCTTTCGGAACCTGCCCCAGCGTTCGGGCGGCGACCCATACCTGCCCGATGATCTCGGCGGGACTCAGGTTACGATCGAAGCCCTGCTTACCGGTCGCGCAAAAGCTGCAATCGAGGGCGCATCCCACTTGCGAGGACACGCACAGCGTTCCACGGTCGATCTCGGGAATAAACACGGTCTCGATGCGATCCCCTCCGGTCAAGCGTAGTAGCCACTTGCAAGTCCCGTCCGCCGACTGTTGCTCGCGCACCACGACAGGTGATTCGATGCAGGCGACGTCTTGTAGTTTTGCGCGCAGCGGCTTCGCCAGATTGGTCATGGCCGCAAAATCCTCGGCGCCCGAGTGGTGCAGCCATTTCAGGACTTGCCCGGCGCGATAGGACTTCTCGCCGAGCCCGGCGAAGAAGCCTTCCATGGCGCCGCGATCAAATCCGAGCAGATTGGTACCGTTGTTCACCATCTGCCGAGGATAGGTGGGACTCTTCGGGCCCGAATAAGCTTGCGATTTCGGCGCGGGCGGTCCGCGGACTGTCGGAACCGTGTACCGCGTTGCGATTCGTGGCGATTCCGAAATCGGCCCGGATCGTACCGGAGGCGGCAAGCGCCGGGTTGGTATTGCCCATGATCGCGCGATTTTTTTCTATGGCGTTTTCGGCCTCAAGCACGACCGCCACCGAAGGCCCCGAGCCCATAAACTGAAGTAGGTCCGGATAATATGGCCGGCCTTTGTGAATGCCATAGACCTGCTCGATTTGCTGCAGCGAAAAGGTAAGCATCTTAAGCGCGACCACGGTGAGCCCGTTTTTCTCGAATCGGGCAAGGATTTCACCGATATGCCTGTTCGTGACCGCGTCCGGTTTGATAATCGCCAAGGTACGTTCAACAATCATGAACAGATCCTTGATAAAGAATAGGATACTCTACGCTGTTACTATAGATTATAAGATGTGTTTGTGCACTGTTAAACTGTTTTTATGATATTTCAGCATGCGCCCTACCACAGCGAGCCTGTGGACGGCTAAGCGACCGGATCGCCGCACACCTGGATGACGCCCGCGTGGACGCGCACGGGATACCTACTTACGGGTTCATAGGCGGGCGGGGTGAGCGCCTCGCCGGTCTTCACGCAAAACCGCGCGCCATGACGCGGGCAGATGATCTGATCCCTGTCCAGCATGCCTCCCGCAAGCGGCGCCCCGTCATGGGTACAGAGATCCTGAATCGCGAAGTACTCGCCGTCAACATTGAAAACCGCAATCAAAGTATCATCGACATTGACAACACGCCGATCGCCCGGCGGCACTTCGCCCGCGGGCGCCACATCAACCCAGGTCGACACAGGTTCTCAGTACATCCCGGTTTCCAACCGGGCCGCCTCCGACATCATTTCGTAGCTCCAGGGCGGATCGAAAACCAGCGCCACATCGACCTCGCTAACATTTGGGACGGTGGCGATTTTTTGGCGTATGTCCTCCACCAGCACCCCGCCCATGCCACAGCCCGGCGCGGTCAGCGTCATCTGAATGTCAACGCGGTTGCCGACACCCTCAAGCGGAGTGATGGCGCAATCATACACTAAGCCCAGGTCAACGATGTTGACGGGGATCTCCGGATCGTAACAGGTGCGCAATTGCGCCCAAATCAGCGCTTCATCGACACTCCCGTCGGCGGCGGCCTCCTGCGACGCTACGGGTTCTGGAATAGCATCGTAGCCGATGGCATCGGCATCACGGCCCGCGATCCGCACCAGGTTTCCGTCGGCGTACAGCGTATAACTGCCGCCGAGGGCTTGGGTGACGGAGACGACGCTCCCCGCCGTCAATGTCACCGGATCACCGGCCGGAATGAGGATCGCCTGACAGTCGCGGCTCAGGGTGACGGCATCGTTGCTATAATACATCTGCCTCTATTCGGTAGTCACCGTACTCTGTTCATTAGACAAGGCCGATTTAAGGGTGTGCCAGGCCAAGGTCGCGCATTTGACGCGCGCCGGAAATTCGCGCACCCCGGCAAGAACCTCGAGCTTTCCAAGGGCCTCTTCGGTTGGCGTTGCGTCCGTAACCATGGAGTGAAAGCGCGCGAAAAGCTGGTCCACCGCATGGGCGGTCTTGCCTTTGATATGCTCGGTCATCAACGAGGCCGACGCTACGGAGATCGCGCATCCGCTACCCTCGAAACTAACGTCCTCGACGACGCCCTCGTGCAGCTTGACGTACACCGTGAGCCGGTCCCCGCAGAGGGGATTGTAGCCTTCCGCGATACGATCGGCGCTGTCCAACCGGCGGCAGTTACGCGGATGCCGGTTGTGGTCGATGATGACCTCTTGATACAAAGCACGCAGGTCGAACATTACCCTAACATCCGCTGCGCATCCCGAAGGGCTGCGCACAGACGATCAACTTCCCCGGGGGTGTTATAGAAGGCAAACGAGGCACGCGCGGTGGCCGGGACGTGAAAGCGCTCCATGACCGGCATCGCACAATGATGCCCGGTGCGGATGGCAATCCCCTGGCAATCGAGCACCGTGCCGAGATCGTGGGGATGAATGCCGTCCAATACGAACGACAGCACGCTGGCCTTCTCGCGCGCGGTGCCGATGATGCGCGCCCCGGGAAGGCTCGCGACCCGCTCGGCTGCATACCGGAGCAGCTCGCGTTCGTGCCGGCCGATCGGCTCGAATCCGATTTCCTGTACATAATCTAGGGCGGCGCCAAGGCCAATCGCGCCGGCGATGTGAGGGGTTCCCGCCTCGAATTTATAGGGCAGATTGTTAAATTGCGTCTTGGTCAAGGTGACGCTCTTGATCATGTCGCCGCCGCCTTGGTAGGGCGGCATGGCTTCAAGCAACGCGGTCTTACCGTAGAGCACCCCGATTCCCGTTGGGCCGAAGAGCTTATGGCTAGAAAAGGCGTAAAAATCGCAATCCAGAGCCTGGACGTCCACGGGCATATGCGCCACGGCTTGCGCGCCATCGACCAGCACCGGAACTCCCTGCGCATGCGCGTGGTCGATGATTTCCCGGATCGGGTTGATCGTCCCCAAAGCGTTCGAGACATGGGTTACTGCTACCATGCGCGTACGCGAGCCGAGGAGCCTGAGATACTCATCGAGCAACAGCTCGCCGGCATCGTTTATCGGCACGGCCTTGAGCACCGCCCCAGTCTGTTCGCACAGCAATTGCCAGGGGACGATGTTCGAATGATGCTCCATTGCGGTGATCAAAATCTCGTCCTTGGGCTTCAACTGCGGGCGCCCGTAAGACTGCGCCACCAGGTTGATCGCCTCGGTGGTGCCGCGCACGAAGATGATCTCGTGGCTGTGGGCGGCATGGATAAATCGTTGGACGTTGACGCGCGCCTCCTCGAAGCGCTCGGTGGCTTCTTGACTGAGCGTATGCACCCCACGGTGGATATTGGAATTGCACTCGCGATAATAGCGGGCAATCGCCTCGATCACGGCGCGCGGTTTTTGCGTCGTGGCGGCGTTGTCAAGATACACCAGCGGTTGGCCGCGTACGCGCCGTTCCAAGATCGGAAAGTCTTGACGCCGGGCCGCGAGTTTCGGACTATGGCCGGCGCCGTTCACAGCGGTAATCGAATAGCTAGGCGCGCTCATAAAAGCTCCTTAACGAGTGCCGCGCGCGGCAAGCGGGCCGTGAGATGACGCTCGATCGCGTGACGCATCGGTTCGATCGCAATGCGCGCGACAACGTCGTCGGCAAAGGCGTAAGTCAAAAGCGCCCTGGCTTGGGGGTATTCGATCCCGCGCGATCTCAAATAGAACAAGGCGTCCTCATCCAACTGCCCGACCGTGGCGCCGTGACTGCATTTGACGTCGTCGGCGTAGATCTGAAGCTCGGGCTTGGTGTCCATCTCGGCATGCTCGGAGAGGAGCAAGTTTTTATTGGTCAACTGCGCATCGGCTTTTTGCGCGCCTTCACGGACCACGACCTTACCGTCAAAGACTCCGCGCGCATGGCCGGCCAGCACGCCCTTGTAGTATTCGGCGCTGGTTGTGTGAGGCTGCTGGTGATCGATGCCGGTATGGTGATCTACATGCTGGCGCCCCTCTGCCAGGTAGAGGCCGTTTAAGCTCGCTCCCGCGCCTTCGCCGGCCAGCCTAACCGCGATATCGTGGCGGGCGAGCGCGGCCCCGAGCGATACCGAATAGGAGGTGACGCGGCTCTCACTCTGCTGATGAACCAGCATCTGACCGATGTGATAAGCCCTCGCACCCTCCATTTGCCACTTGTAGTGTTCGACCGTTGCCCCCGGCCCCGCATTAATTTCCGTGAGCGCATCGGTGAAATACTCCTCGGGGGTGAGGCCGGCGTAATGCTCGATGATGAGCACGCGTGAGGTCTCCCCGGCTTCGATAAATACCCGCGGAAAGGAGGCGGTCGGGCCGTCCGGCGCGGTGCTGATAAACAGCAGATGTAGCGTTGTCTTCACTGTGACCCCGGAGCCCACGCGTATATGCACGCCGTCGCTGAGGAGGGCGGCATTTAGTGCCGCAAACCCATTGCCGGGTTGTTCCGCCTGGCGCTCTATGTGTTCTTGCAAGCTCTGCTGTGGCAACGCCTCGCTCAGGGGCGCGACGCTCACTCCCGCCGGCAGGGACGCAAGCCGCGACAACTGGGCCGAATAATAGCCGTTGACGAATACCAATTCGTGCGCCTCGATCTGCCGCAGCCGATCAAGCTCCGCGACATCCAAGCCGTTCCGTGGATGCCCAGCGAGGCGAAAGGACCGGCTTTCGATCGCAGCAACACTGGTGTATTTCCATTCTTCGTCCTTTGGGGTCGGAAATCCGATGCGGCCAAAGTGCGTCAAGGCCCGCCTGCGCGCGGCCTTGAACCATCCGCTGTCCGCACCGACCAGCCCGGCCTCGGCGTGAGCGAATTCCTCCACATAGTGGCTGGGCATAGTCCCAGTCATGCCAGCGCCTTTGGCCGGAGCCAATCGTAACCTCGCTCTTCCAGCTCGAGCGCGAGATCGCGTTGACCCGATCGGATGATGCGGCCCTCCGACAGGACGTGCACGGCATCGGGTAAGACATGGTTCAAGAGCCGTTGATAATGGGTCACGATGATGATGCTTCGATCACCGCCCCGGAGGCGGTTTACTCCATCTGCCACGATCTTTAAGGCGTCGATATCCAATCCCGAGTCGGTTTCATCGAGGATCGCCAGGCGCGGTTCCAACACCGCCATCTGGAAAACCTCGTTGCGTTTCTTCTCTCCACCGGAGAAGCCCTCATTCACCGAGCGTTTGAGCAGTGCTTCATCGAGATGAACGAGCTTCATCTTTTCCCTGACCAGGCTCAGGAACTCGACGGCGTCAAGTTCCGTTAGGCCGCGGTATCTGCGCGCCGCGTTGAGAGCCGCCTTGAGGAAATAGGCGTTATTGACCCCGGGGATCTCGACCGGGTATTGAAAGGCCAGGAACATCCCCCGGCGGGCGCGGTCCTCGGGCGGCATCGCCAGGAGATCGGCGCCATCATAAACCACCGTCCCTTGCGTGACCTCGTACACGTCGCGACCGGCCAGCACATGGGCGAGGGTGCTCTTCCCAGACCCGTTGGGACCCATGATGGCGTGCACTTCGCCCGCGCGGACCTCGAGGTCGATCCCGCGCAGGATCGGTTTCCGGTCTGCACACACATGTAGGTTCGAGATCGTCAGCATGTTAGATACGATTTGTAAGCGCCGGGTACGCGGCGGCTCAGCCGACCGCCCCTTCCAGGCTCACGCTCAGCAGCTTCTGGGCCTCGACCGCGAACTCCATGGGCAGCTCTTTGAAAACCTCTTTGCAGAAACCATTGACGATCATATTGATTGCGTCTTCTGCCGCGATGCCGCGCTGGCGGCAATAAAATAATTGATCCTCGCTGATCTTGGAGGTCGTCGCCTCGTGCTCCACGCGCGCGCTCGGGTTTTTGACCTCGATGTACGGAAAGGTATGCGCGGCGCAGCGATCACTCATGAGGAGCGAATCACACTGCGTATAGTTGCGGGCGTTCGCGGCGCTCTTGGCGATCCGCACGAGCCCGCGGTAAGCGTTCCTGCCCCGGCCCGCGGAAATCCCTTTCGAGATGATCGTGCTGCGCGTGTTGCGGCCGAGGTGGACCATCTTGGTCCCGGTGTCGGCTTGCTGGTAATGATTGGTCAACGCCACCGAATAAAACTCGCCGCTGCTATTGTCGCCTCTGAGCACGCAACTCGGGTATTTCCAGGTGATCGCCGAACCTGTTTCGATCTGCGTCCAAGAGATCTTCGAGTTGTGGCCGCGGCATTCCCCGCGCTTGGTCACGAAGTTATAGATCCCGCCCTTGCCGTTCTCATCCCCGGGATACCAGTTCTGCACCGTCGAATATTTGATCTGGGCGTTATCCAGGGCTACCAGCTCGACCACCGCCGCGTGCAATTGGTTTTCGTCGCGCATGGGCGCCGTACAACCTTCGAGATAACTGACGTGGCTGCCTTCCTCGGCGATGATCAAGGTACGTTCAAATTGGCCCGTGTTGGCGGCATTGATGCGGAAATAGGTTGACAGCTCCATCGGGCACCGCACGCCCTTCGGCACGTAGCAGAACGAACCGTCCGTGAAGACCGCCGAATTCAGAGCAGCAAAGAAATTATCTCCCGCCGGCACGACCGATCCCAAATACCGGCGCACGAGATCGGGGTGATTACGCACCGCTTCGGAAAAGGAACAGAAGATAACACCAGCCTTCGCGAGCCGTTCTTTGAACGTGGTGGCGACCGAGACGCTGTCAAAGACGGCATCGACCGCGACCCCGGCGAGAATCGCGCGCTCGTGCAGCGGGATCCCGAGCTTCTCGTAAGTCTCGAGTAATTTCGGATCCACCTCCTCCAAGCTCTTAGGACCGTCCTTCTTGGTCTTGGGCGCCGAATAATAGGAAATGCCCTGATAATCGATGGGCGGGTGAACCACCGTGGCCCACCGAGGTTCTTTCTGCGTGAGCCAGTGTCGGTAGGCACTGAGCCGCCATTCGCACAACCACTCCGGTTCGTCCTTCTTGCTCGAAATAAGCCGAATCACCTCCTCGTCGAGACCCGGAGGCAGCGTGTCGGCATCGAGATCCGTGTAAAAACCCGCTCCGTACTCTTTACGGATCAGGGCTTCGACTTCGTAGGGATGGGTAGCCATCGGGCGTCCTCTGTTACCGTGCGTGCTTAGACGTTAAAGCTTTCACCACAACCGCAGGTATCTTTCACGTTCGGATTGCGAAACTTAAATGCGGCATTCAAGCCTTCGCGCACATAATCGAGCTCGGTACCGGAAAGGTAAGGAAGGCTCTTCGCATCGACGATGAGCTTGACGCCATTCGACTCGAACACGGCGTCCTCCGCGCCGACACTCTCCGCGGCCTCGATCTGGTATGCATATCCCGAGCACCCTGTCGGTTTCACACCGAGACGCAGCCCGATTCCTTGGCCCTTGGTTTCCAAGAACCGCTTCACGTGGGATGCGGCCCGCTCGGTCAGCATGATCGACATGGTACTCAACCCTCACGCTCTATAAGATTCCGGAACGGCATGGCGCGCGTGAGCGCCACCTGCAGCCGCAGGATCTGGTTCTCTTGACGCGCCGAAACTGCGCGCACGCTACGCCTGCTGACCAGTTCACCCAAGGTGATCCTGCTCAGAAACTCGTAAATTTCATGAGTCAAATCCTCCCACAGATCATGCGTCAGACAGCGCTCACTCCCTTGGCAGTTTTTCTTGCCCCCGCAACGCGTCGCATCGACGCTTTCATCCACGGATCGGATGACTTCCGCAACCGAGATGCTCTGCGCCGTCCGGCCCAGCCGATAGCCTCCCCCCGGGCCGCGCGCGCTCTTGACCAGCCCGCTCTTGCGCAAGCGCGCGAACAGTTGCTCGAGATAGGACAGCGAAATCCCCTGACGCAAGGAGATATCCGCCAAGGCGATGAGGCCGCCGTCCTGGTGAATCGCAAGGTCGAGCATCGCCGTCACGGCATACCGGCCTTTCGTTGTCAGTCGCATTTACTTAAAACCTATACGCTAAATCCGTCTCAACGCAGCATCCCATATCTGAGTATTTTAGTCAACTTTTATACCCTGCGAGTAACGCAGTGGCAGATTTCGAATGACCGGCCTAAGGACGGGAGGCGCGCCGATCCACGACAGCTTCTTCGGCGGAAGCCGGCTCGCCGGGCGCCTCTGGTAGATCGATCCCGCGCTCGCCCACGGCCTTTCGCAGGCTTTCGATTTGCGACTCGATCGCGTGGATGTGATCGAGCAGGGAGTGGATCGCGTTGGCCACCGGATCGGGCATGTCCTTGGTCGTGCCGTAAGCGTCGAAGCCGATCCTGCGGGCGGTTTCTTCGCGTTGCTTCGATTTCTCATCGCGCGGGACGACGAGCTGTCCGGGAACGCCCACCACCGTGGCGCCGGGCGGAACATCGCGAACGACCACGGCGTTGGAACCCACGCGCACGCACGCACCGACGGTAATGGGCCCCAAGATTTTCGCGCCCGCCCCGACGACCACATTGTTTTCCAGTGTGGGATGGCGTTTGCCCTTGTTCCACGACGTGCCGCCTAGGGTCACGCCGTGATATAGGGTGCAATCATCCCGGATCTCCGAGGTCTCCCCGATCACCACCCCCATGCCGTGATCGATGAAAAAGCGGCGGCCGATCGAAGCGCCCGGATGGATCTCGATGCCCGTGATCCAGCGTCCGAGGTGCGAGAGCATGCGCGCCAGCCACTTCAATTCCCGCTTCCAGAGCCGGTGACTGATCCGGTGCAGGACGATGGCGTGCAGCCCGGGATAGGTGGTCAACACCTCGAAAAAGGTGCGGGCGGCGGGATCGCGCTCAAATACGCAGGCGATGTCCTCCTTTAAGCGCTTAAACATGATCCGCATTCGTTGGCAAAATGAACCAACGCCTCATACCGCTCGATACAGATCGCCACCTTGCTCCTTGAACTCCTCGGCCTTGGTCTGTAAACCGGCTTCCAACGCCCGGCTTAAATCCTGGATACCGTGCTCCCGGGCATAGGCGCGCACGTCTTGGGTGATCTTCATGGAACAAAATTGCGGGCCGCACATCGAGCAGAAGTGGGCGAGTTTGTGCCCCTCTTTCGGCAAGGTCTCGTCGTGAAAAGCGCGCGCGCGCTCGGGATCGAGCGCCAGATTAAACTGGTCTTCCCAACGAAACTCGAAACGCGCTTTCGACAAGGCGTTGTCTCGCAACTGCGCGGCCGGGTGTCCTTTCGCCAAGTCGGCCGCATGGGCGGCGATTTTATAGGCGATGATCCCCTCCTTAACGTCGTTTTTATCCGGTAATCCCAAGTGCTCCTTGGGCGTGACATAACAAAGCATGGCCGTACCAAACCAGCCGATCATGGCCGCGCCGATGGCCGAGGTGATATGGTCGTAGCCGGGGGCGATGTCGGTGGTCAGCGGACCCAAGGTATAGAAGGGAGCCTCGTGACATTCTTCCAACTCCCGCTCCATGTTCTCGCGAATGAGCTGCATGGGGATGTGGCCCGGCCCCTCGATCATCACCTGGACATCGTGGTTCCAGGCCGTGCGGGTGATCTCGCCCAGGGTCTTCAGCTCCGCGAACTGCGCCTCATCGTTGGCATCCGCAATCGAGCCCGGACGTAGCCCATCGCCGAGCGAAAAGGCCACGTCATAGGCCCTCATGATCTCGCAAATCTCTTCGAACCTCTGGTAGAGGAAGTTTTCCTGGTGATGCGCCAGGCACCACTTAGCCATGATCGATCCCCCCCGCGAGACGATTCCGGTCACGCGGCGCGCGGTCAGCGGAATATACCCGAGTCGCACGCCGGCATGAATGGTAAAATAATCGACGCCCTGCTCCGCCTGTTCGATGAGCGTGTCGCGGTAGATCTCCCAGCTCAGATCCTCGGCCTTGCCGTCCACCTTTTCTAGCGCCTGGTAGATCGGGACGGTGCCGACGGGCACCGGGCAGTTACGAAGGATCCACTCGCGCGTTTCGTGAATATGCTTACCGGTCGAGAGATCCATGACCGTATCGGCGCCCCAACGCGTGGCCCAGACCATCTTGTTGATTTCTTCGTTGACCCCGGAGCTCACCGCCGAGGTACCGATGTTGGCGTTGATCTTAACGAGAAAATTGCGCCCGATAATCATGGGCTCGATCTCGGGGTGATTGATATTGGCGGGAATGATCGCCCGCCCCCGAGCGATTTCGGCGCGCACGAATTCCGGTGTGAGCACCTCGGGGATCTCCGCGCCGAACCTTGTCCCGCGATGGAGCATCCCTGGCCTCGGGTCCTGGATCTCTTGTAAGCACAGGTTTTCACGAATGGCCACGAATTCCATTTCCGGGGTAATGATCCCGCGTTTCGCGTAGTACATTTGAGTAACCGCCGCGCCGGGTTTCGCGCGCCGTGGCGGCCGCCGCGGCACGAAACCTCCGTTGGCCGCATCGAAGCGGCCGCCATCGGCGGACGAAGGTGCGGGCAGTGTGTCGGTGTCGTTGCGCTCTAGGATCCATTCTCGGCGCAATGCGGACAAACCCCGGCGGATATCGATCGTGATACTCGGATCGGAGTAAGGCCCCGAGGTATCGTAAAGGGAAATGCTTGGGTTTTGTTCCGTGCCTGATGAGGTCACCGCTGGCGATTGCGTAACCTGTCGCATCGGCACCTTGATATCCACTGCACGCCCGGCGGCGTAGCTCTTACGCGAGTTGGGGAACGGTTTCAGCGCTTCGGCGTCAAGACGGCCGATGTCATCGGACACCCGCTCGGGGACAGCATTCATGGCTACACCTCGCTCTATTCATGGAGGCGTAGGGATTCGGCGAGCTGTAGCGCTTCCCTACGCCGGTACTAACCGGATCAGGTTCGAAGGGTATCTCTCAGCCCGGCGTCACGCATCCGGGGCACCCCTAGCTGCGAACAGTAAAGGCACACTATATAATAAAAACCGAGTTGTGCAAGCCGCTTGAATCCCACTCCAATTCTCGGAGCCGTCGCATCTTATGAATGCCGAGCAAGCGAGATTCAATATGATTGAACAGCAAATCCGGCCCTGGGAAGTGCTGGATAGCCGCGTGCTCGAATTGCTGACCGAGGTGCCGCGCGAGGTGTTCGTTCCGGCGGGGTTTCGCCAACTGGCGTTCGCGGATATGTGCATCCCGCTTGGCGCTGGGGAATTCATGATGGCCCCGAAGGTTGAGGCTCGCATGCTGCAAGCGCTCGCCATCGAGCCCAACGATTGCATTCTTGAAATAGGTACGGGCAGCGCTTATGTAACCGCCTTGCTCGCCACGCTCGGGAGCCAGGTGACGACCCTGGAAATTAATCCGGAGTTTACCCAGCGGGCTGAAATCCTCCTCGGGCGACAAGGAATCACCAACGTCAAGCTTGCCGTAGGTAACGGCTTTGAAACCTCTAACTCCGGGGGACCTTACGATGTCATCGCGGTGACGGGATCAGTGCCCATCTTAACTCAGCATTTTCAACAGCAACTGACACTCAAGGGGCGGCAATTTATCGTGGTCGGGCAGCCCCCGATCATGGATGCGCGCCTCATCAGACGCGCCGGACCCAGCGCATGGACCAGCGAAAGCCTTTTCGAGACGGATTTACCAGAGCTCCGTGGTGCGCCGCAACCGCGCCGATTTGTGTTTTAGCACCGTCTTGAGTGATTCCACGAATGATGATTACCGACATTGATGAGCGAAGCCTCGGGCATTGGGCGCACCGCGTGAGCCCGTCTTATCATCGCTGGATCCCCTAAGACGCCAAGCGACCGAGCAAGCTTGTTGTCGATTGCGGGCCGGCGACGCCAGCGGTAACGGAAAAGCGCTCTTTCGGATCGGGATCGCTAGCCAGAGTGAATTCGTCGCCCGGGTAGAGCTTTCCCAATAACTGCCCTAAGGCCGGCGAAAACGTCTCGAAAGTCTGATCGGTATTCGGCGCGGCCAACCTGTCGTTGGCAAACACCTGGATCTCGTTAGCGCGGATCCGCAGCCGTCCCGCAAGCCCGGGCTCCTGCTCGAGGCGTTGACACGCAAGCAAGGCCAGCTCGGACACGGAGGCGAGGCAATCCAAAAGGCCGCCGCTGAACAGGCGTTTTCGATAGTAGACCACGCCTCTGCGACCCCGGTGCTCGTCAATACCGTAGTTTCCTTCGTAGGCCAAAAGTACGATCCCCGGGCCTTGGTTGACATGACTATAGTCGGCCACATCAATGAGTAGGTCCGGCAGTGCGCGGTTCTGGATCCAGCGATGCAAGACAGGAATAAACTCGAGCAGCCCGAGGGGATCCTGCTCTTCGATAAAAAACTTTACGCCGATTTTGGAGATCTCCACGGCTTAGGTTTAGGAACGCTCCAGCAGAATCGCGGTTTCGCGTGAGGCGAAATTACCTTGCTCCAGCAGCCGGCCGTGGCAGGCATAGGCCGCCTCGATAAAGAGCTGAGCTTCTTCGATGAGATAGCGCGCTTGCTCCGAGGTGTACTTGCGATCCGTATCCGCATGGCGATTGAAGAAGTATTGCGCGAATTTTCCCCCGGCGTATTGGTCATGAAAGACTTCAGTGTCGCAAAAACGCCGCTTGAATTCACTCGCGATCGCATCCGGGTTATTTGAAACATCCAGAAATTGGGTGTGGATAAGCGCCTTTGCCGCCTCAAGCATGGCGTTGTAGGCGGTGTGGTCAGCTAATTTGTAATCGCCGCCGTCGAAGTGCAATTGCGCTTCAAAGTACTGCCTTTCGGCCGATTGCAGGCCGAATTCGGCGCGTGAGACGACCTCTCCGGCGCATTCCCCGGTACCGATGTCACTCACGGTAAATTCCCGCGGATCGCGCCAGTCGGAGTAATAGCTGCGATCTCGCTCATAGGGCGGAACGACGGATAGCTCATCGACCAAGGCCTTGATCTCTTTCTTGCCAGCACGCTCGATGTACTTGCGGAACGCTTCTCCCGCGGTTCGTTCTTGCAGATATTTGGCGGTGATACGCTCGACAAAATCGGGCACCCGTTTCGAGGGAATCGCCCCGATAGTCAGCCCAAAGGCACCTGCGTTGTGCTCCCATTCGCCGCCCAAGACCACCCGGAAGTGGGGCACCGTCGTGCCGCCGACTTTCCGACTTACCCCGTAGAAACCCAAGTCCGCGAGATGATGTTGACCACAGGCATTGAAACAACCGCTGATCTTGATATGCAGCGCGTTCACCGCAGCATCGAGACCGGGAGCAATTCCCGCAAGCCGCTGACTCAATTCGCCCGCTAAGCCGCGTGAGGACGCAATGCCGAGCTTGCAGGTATCGGTGCCCGGGCATGCGACCACATCACTCACCGTGCCGGCGCCGGGCGTGCCCAGCCCGATCGCGCACAAGCCTTCATATAAGCCCGGCAAATCTGCCTCGGCAACCCACCGGAGGACGATATTCTGTTCCACCGTCGTACGCACGTTGTCCCCCGAATAGCGCCTGGCGAGATCGGCAAGCCGCCGCATTTGCCAGGACGTAATGTCCCCTATGGGAAGCGTCACCGCCGCGACGGCGTATCCGGTTTGCTTTTGCCGGTACGCGTTTGAGGCGCGCCAGCGCTCGAACGCACTGTCGCGCGCGGCGCCGTTCAGCGGTTGCGGCGCTCTGGCCGGATGTTCGCGGTAACTTAGAACCTCCGGGAGATAGGAGGTCCAGGCCGCATCCTGCGGTAAGGTGGCGCGTTCCGCTAACACCAATTCCCTAAATCGGTCTATACCGAGCTTATCAATCAAGAACTTAATCCGCGCCCGGCCGCGGTTTCTCTTTTCACCGAGGCGCGCGAAAACCCGCGACATCGCTTGCGCAAGCGGCAGGATCTCGGTCTCCGGCACGAAGTTGTCGAAAAGCTTCGCCTGATAGGGCACCGCACCCAATCCTCCCCCTACATACATCGCGAAGCCGCGCTGCCCGGTTCCCGAAGCAACGTGCGCGATAAATCCGAGATCATGCATGTTCACCAGAGCACAAGCGCGTTGCTTACATCCTGAAAACGCCACTTTAAACTTGCGCCCGAAATCTTGAGTGTCCGGGTGACCAAGAAGGAATCGCGCCGTGGCCTGGGCATAAGGGGTGACATCGAAGGCTTCATCGCGGCAAATCCCCGCCAACGGACACGCGGTGACGTTGCGCACACTGTTCCCGCAGGCCTCGCGCGTGGTGATACCCACGGCGGCGAGGCGCCGCATAAGGTCCGGAGTATCCTCGATGTGCACGAAATGGAGCTGTATGTCCTGGCGTGTCGTAACGTGACTGATGCCGTCCGAATATTCCTCCGCCAAATCCGCGAACACGTCCATTTGATCCGGGGTCAATCCACCATAGGGAAGCTTGATACGTTGCATCCCGGGGGCATCCCACAGCGTGTCGGGGCCTTTTGTTAAGGCGTTGTCCGGGAACGCGAGCGTGCGATGCGCGATTCCGTCGTGGCGTTGACCGTTATCGTAGCGCTGCCCATAGACGCCACGTCGCAACCGGGTCTCCGCGAAGAGCTTATCTTCGACCTTCCCCTGGCGTTTCAGCTCGATCTGGGTCTCGAAGATGTCGATTTCGCGCCCAAGCCCAGGCGGTATCTTGGCAGCCAGCACCTCTTTCCAGGTCATTCCCGCAGTCTCTCCCAGTAAAATGATTACTCGCCGGACATGATATCAAGGATGATGAATTTTATCAGTCAACTCCTTGGATTGCCCAGAGCTTGTGAAAAAATCGTCGCGAGCGAGAGCCAGGGCCAGGGGCTCGTACAAGCGCCAGCCGCAAGCTGGCCGGGGCCGAAGGTGGCCCTGCTTGGCGCGCCGAGGATGCAAGGAAAGTCCGTATCGGGAAAAGGTGCGTTTAAAATTCCTATTCTCTCGTCACATCGAGCTGCCTGCGCGAAAACATTTCTGTCGTCAGTATCGACGATTACGAGGCGTCGGCTACGATGACGCGGCACATTATTTCCCTGGGACACCGGCGGATTGGTTTCATCATCGGGCATCCCAACCAGCTTGCCAGTGAACGCCGGCTTTCTGCAGGTCCTCGTTGTACTTCATCATCGCAGCGACGGCGTCGGCGTCCGGCATGGTACCCGGCGCCGCTTTCTCGTATCCCTTGGGGATCATCAACATCATGAATCGCATATTCGATCTCCTTTGATTTCGTCTTCGCTTAACCTGTCCGAGTCCGGCCTTCCCATAGAAAGTTCAAGCCGCTCGACCGGGGATCATCTACGGAGTGTTATCTAACAGTCGAACCGGCAACCGCGAAATCGACAGACGCAACGATTATTTTCTCGCTACAGCCAGGGCACGTGCGATGTGCGGGGCGTGGGTCGCCTCCGCCGTCATTTCAAGCAAGAGGGCGGGGCTCATGAGGTCCGCGTCGCCGCTTTGCCACTGAGCAAAGAGATCACTGAACAGCGGTACCAGGTCGGTATCGGATTGCAACGTCGCAATATCCGACCGCGTCTTCCAGTTGTCGTTCGATGATCGCGAGAATGATCGAGTTCTTGTTCTCGAAATACCGATAGATGAGGCCCGGGCTCATTGCGGCGGTTTCTGCGATGCTCGCCAGGCTGGCTGCACGGAAAACCGCGGCTCACAAAGCAGGATTGCGCGGCGGCCAGGATTCGTTCCCGCTGCGCCTGCGTGCGGGCTTCCGCTTTCGATGTGGATTTACGCTCGGGCATCGTCCAATCCCGCGCCTGAATCGGTCTGCGGATTTCCCGCTTCACTCACCGGCTGGCGGCGACTGAACAGCCGCTTCACCACAACGAAGAACAACGGGACGAAAAACAGGCCCAGCAACGCGCCGACGATCATGCCGCCGAGGACGCCGGTGCCAATCGCGCGTTGCGCGCCGGAGCCGGCGCCGCTTGCCAATGCCAACGGCAGCACGCCCATGCCGAACGCGAGCGACGTCATCAGGATCGGCCGCAGCCGGTCGCGCACCGCCTGCATCGTAGCGCTAACCAGATCCATGCCTTGCTCGATGTAGTCCGTGGCGAACGCGACGATCATGATCGCGTTCTTGCTGGTCAGCCCCACGGTGGTCAACATCGCCACCTGGAAATAGACGTCACGTTCCAGGCCGCGCAACGTGGCTGCAAGCACAATACCCAGAATGCCGAGTGGTGCCACCATCATGACGGCGGTCGGGATCGTCCAGCTTTCGTACAGCGCCGCCAGGCAAAGGAACACGATCAGCAACGACAGCGTGTACAGGAGCGGCGTCTGCGCGCCCGCCTGACGTTCCTGGTACGAGAGTCCGGTCCACTCGAGACCGATACCCTGCGGCAACTGCGATACCAACGCCTCGACTTCCGCCATGGCTTCGCCGGAGCTCACGCCTGCGGCGGCTTCACCGTTGATCTGCATCGCCGGCACACCGTTGTAACGTTCCAGCTGCGGCGAGCCGTAATCCCAGTACGTGCTGGCGAACGCCGCGAACGGCACCATCTCGCCCTGGTTGTTACGGACCGACCACAGGTTGAAGTCCTGCGGCACCATGCGAAACGGCGCATCGGCCTGTACGAACACACGCTTGACGCGGCCGCGGTCGATGAAGTCGTCGATGTACTGGCCGCCCCAGGCCGCCGACAGTGTGCTGTTGATATCGGCGATCGACAGTCCCAACGCGCTCGCTTTTTCGGTGTCGATGTCGATGCGGAACTGCGGCGCGTCTTCCTGGCCGCTGGGACGCACGTTGGTCAGTAATGCGTTTTGCGATGCGGCACCGAGGAACTGGTTGCGCGCGGCTACCAGCGCATCGTGGCCGAGGTTGGCGTTGTCCTTCAGGTAAAAAACAAACCCGGCTGATGTACCCAGTTCCGGCATCGCGGGCGGCGCGAACGCAAACACCATGGCGTCCTTGATCTGGCTCAATGCCGCCATCGCGCGGCCGGCGACCGCGTTGACGCCGAGCTCATCGGACTCACGCTCGCTCCAGTCCTTGAGCTTGATAAATGCCATGGCGTTGTTCTGCCCACTGCCGCCGAAGCTGAACCCCTGAACGGTGAACAGCGAGTCAACCGCCTCCGGCTCGTCCTGCAGGAAGTGCTGCTCGAGTTTTTCAACGGACTCCATGGTGCGTTCCTGCGTCGCGCCCACCGGCGCCTGCACCATCGCAAACAGAACCCCCTGGTCCTCGGCCGGCAGGAACGAACTCGGCCGATTTACGAACAACACGCCCATCACGACAACCAGCATCGCGAACACGGCCATGAAGCGCCCGCTGCGAGCGATCATGCCCCGCACGGCGCCGCGATACTTCGCGCTGCCGCGGTCGTAGTTGCGGTTGAACCAGCGAAAGAACCTCTTCTCGCCGTGATGCTCGCCCTTCCTGAGCGGCTTCAACATTGTCGCGCAAAGCGCAGGCGTCAGCACAAGGGCGATCAACACCGACAAAGCCATCGCCGAGACGATCGTGGCCGAGAACTGCCGGTAGATCACGCCGGTGGCACCCCCGAGAAACGCCATCGGGACGAACACCGCTGCCAGCACGATGCCGATGGCGACCAATGCGCCGGTGATCTGGTGCATCGACTTGCGCGTCGCTTCCTCCGGCGGCAGCCCTTCCTCGCTCATCACGCGCTCGACGTTTTCGACGACGACGATCGCGTCATCGACCAGCAGGCCGATCGCCAGCACCATCGCGAACATCGTCAGCATGTTGATGGAGAAGCCCAGCACCGCAAGGACACCCATCGTGCCCAGCAGCACGACCGGCACCGCGATTGTGGGGATCAATGTGGCGCGGAAGTTCTGCAGGAACAGATACATCACCAGGAACACGAGCACGATCGCCTCGACCAGGGTCGTTATCACGTTCTCGATCGACACTCTCACGAACGGCGTGGTTTCGAACGGTATGACGGCGTCCAGGCCTTCCGGGAAAAACAGCGCCAGCTCCGCGAGTCGGGCCTCGACACCAGCGGCAGTGTCCAGTGCATTGGCGCCGGCCGCCATCATGACTGCGAGCCCGCTCGCCGTCTGGCTGTTGTAACGGGTGATGAACTCGTAACTTTCGGCGCCCAGTTCCACGCGCGCCACTTCGCCGAGCTTCAGCACCGAGCCATCGCCGTTACTGCGCACCACGATGTCACGGAATTGCTCCGGCGTCTGCAGACGGCTTTGCGCCGTGATCGTCGCGTTGATCTGGTGGCCGGGAACGGCCGGGGCGGCGCCGAGCGCGCCGACGGCGACCTGCTGGTTCTGTGCCTGCACCCTGGCGATGATGTCGGACGGCGTGAGGCGGTAAGTCTCGAGCTTGTTCGGATCGAGCCAGATGCGCATCGCGTACTGAGCGCCGAATACCTGCAGGTTGCCCACGCCCGGGACGCGGCTTATCGGATCGACGATGTTCGCAGCGACGTAGTCGGCGATGTCATCCTTGTTCATGCTGCCGTCTTCCGAGACAAAACCGACGACCATCAGGAAGCCGGTATTGGCCTTGGTTACATTGACACCCTGCCGCTGCACCTCTTGCGGCAGCAGCGGCATGGCGAGCTGCAGCTTGTTCTGCACCTGCACCTGGGCGATGTCCGGATTGATGCCCTTCTCGAACGTCAAGGTCACCGAGGCGCTGCCGCTCGATGAGCTGGCCGCGGACATGTAGATCAGGCCGTCGAGCCCCTTCATGTTCTGCTCGATGATCTGTGTCACCGAGTCTTCAACGACCTTGGCCGAGGCTCCGGGATAGGATGCATTGACTGTGACCGTCGGCGGCGCAATCGACGGATACATGGAGACCGGCAATTGCGTGATCGACAGCGCGCCGGCCAGCATGATCACGATCGCGATCACCCACGCGAAAATCGGGCGGCCGATAAAAAACTGTGCCATGGCGTGTCCCTGCTACCCGCGCGTGTCGTCGTCGGCAGTGGCGTCCGGCTCGGCGGCATCCGGTGAAGCGGAATCCGGAGCGGCACCTTCACGCTCGACCGAGTCGGGAGTCCCGGCAGCGGCCGCCTCGGTTACATTCACAGGCATGCCGGGCTGGATTTTCTGCAGTCCCGCGACCACCACCCGATCGCCGGCGGCCAGGCCGTCAGCGACCAGCCATTGGGAACCGATCGTCCGGCTGACCTCTACCGCACGTTGCTCGACCTTGCCGTCCGGGCCGACCACCATCGCGGTGGCGTTGCCCTTGGGATCGCGCGTGATGCCTTCCTGCGGCACGAGCAAGCCGTGGTCGAGCACGGCGTTACTGACGACCGCGCGCACGTACATACCCGGCATCAACAGATGGTCCGGGTTCGGCACGAGGACGCGCAGCGAGAAGCTGCCGGTGGACGGATCCACGGTCACATCGGCGAATGTCATTTTGCCGAGGTGCCGATAGCGGGCGCCGTTTTCCAGCAGTATGGTGACCGGAATATCGCGACTTGCGGTAAGCGTGCCGGCGGCGAGATCATTGCGTAATTTCAGCAGTTCGCTGCTGGATCGCGTCAGGTCAACGTAGATAGGATCGAACTGCTGCACCGTGGCAAGCGGCACGTCCTGATTGGCCGTGACCAGCGCACCGCGGGTAACGGACGATTTGCCGATGCGGCCGCTGATGGGCGAAGTGATGCGGGCGTATCCAAGAATGACGGCGCTGCTGGCAACCGCCGCCTCGGCAACGCCGACGTCCGCTTCCGCCTGGTGCAACGCGGCGACGGCGTTTTCGCGGTCCTGCTCGCTGATCACATTCGACTTGATGAGCTCCGCCGTGCGTGCCGCATTGAGGCTCGCGACCTCGAGCGACGCTTCGGCGCGGGCCAGCGACGCCTTGGTGCTGTTGTAGTTGGCGCGATAGGTCGCGTCATCGAGCTGGTACAGAGCTTGCCCGGCCTCGACCAGGCTGCCTTCGGTGAACAATTGCTCTTTCACGATGCCGTCCACCTGAGGACGCACTTCCGCGATCAGAAATGCCCTTGTCCGCCCCGGCAGTCGGCGGGTGAGGGTGACGGGTTGGGTCTTCAGGGTAACGACGGTGACCTCCGGCGTGCCCATCTGCGGCGGCGGTGGCTCCGCACCGCAGGCAGCGAGAAGTATGGCAAGAGCCAACGGCAAAAAGATCGGACGACGCGGGGACTCTGGCATTGAAGTGAGCTCGGTAAAGGTGGGCTGTGAAGGCTGTCAAAACGCAGCGGTTTCGTTAGAGGGATGCGGAGAATGAACGTTCATTCTTTTTTTTGTCAAGGAAATTTCAGGATAAATTTCAGGACACCCATCAATTGGATAGGAAAAATTTCAGGACACCCCCTGGTTTCTTTGGGTAAGCAATGATCGCATCCACCCGCTCGATCCGTCCGCGCGTAACTGCATGAATTGCAGGGGCCGAAATTCGGCCGCTTATGGACTTCGTCCGGGCTTGGGAGCTTGCCGTTGGCACGAGTTGTTGGCGCAATCCGGCGGACCACACCACGTCACGCGGCCTCCTCGCGGGCATCGAGCGGCAGTATGGTCAAGGCCGACAGGATCTGGGCCATGGATCGCGGCGTTCCGACCGGGGCGGTGCTACAGGAGATGCGCAATTGCGATTCCCCAGTGCAATACCTGGTGGGCACGCCGAAGGGGCGGCTAGCCCGTTGGAGAAAGCGTTGCTTGCCAAGCCTGGTCAGAGAGCCAGGCACAGGGATGTGGCCTGCTTGGCGCGCCGAGGATGCAGAGTGCTTAGCTTGCAAACCTTCCCGACACAAGAGCCGCCACTGACCCCGGTGCGCTGCGTCAACGCGCAGGGCTTTAGCCTGCATGCCGAGGTCTGCTGCGCCGCCCATCAGCGCAACAAACTCGAGCACCTGTGCCGCTACATCACCCGCCCCGCCATTGCCAACGAACGCCTGACACTGAACCGTGCCGGGCAGGTGGTGCTCACGCTGAAGACACCCTATCGAGATGGCACGACCCACCTCGTGATGTCACCGCTAGAATTCCTGCAACGGCTCGCCGCGCTCGTCCCTCCACTTCAGCCCCTGAGCCGCCTCCCGCTTGGCATTTACTCGTGAGAGACGCCAAAGCCTCCGAACTTCGCGCCTCGGGCCAATGAATAGCTCGATAATTTCCCGATTCTGGACAGAGAACTCGCGTCATTGACAGCTCACAGGTTCAGCAGTAGTTTTCCGTATCGGGAAAAGGTGCGTTTAAAATTCCTATTCTCCAGCCAGCACCTCTTTCCAGGTCATTCCCGCAGTCTCTCCCAATAAATGAATGCTCGCCGGAGATGATATCGAGGATGATGAATTTTATCAGTCAACTCCTTGGATTGCTCTCAATGCACTCGGCGCATGAGTAAAACGGCGGCCATGAAAGTGGCGGCCGTTGGAAACATCGCGCTGAGCACCGGCGATAGATCGAATAACACGCCCAATGACCCCGCCGCCTTGTTGACGATATGGAAAACCAGGCCGATGCATGACCCGATGACGACGCGTTGCCCGATACCCGTTTTTTGCGCCGTGACCAACACAATCGGAATGGCAAGAAAGACCATGACGCCCGTGGCCAACGGATAGGACAGCTTCGCCCACAGCGCGTGCCGGTAGTAGCGGGTGTTTTGCCCGTTAGCCTCCCGAAAGCGGATGTAGTTATACAGATTGATCAGCGACAAGTGCTGAGGGTTGATCGCGACAAGATTGATAAGCTTGGGATCCAACAACGAATCCCATGTTGCATGCTCCATTCGCCGCTTGCGCACGCGATCGGCCTCGAAAACGGTCTGATTGATCCGTTCGAGAACCCATCGGCCTCGCTTGTAATAAGCCTGCCGCGCGAAAGTGCTTACGCGCAGACGATTCTGGTCGTCGAACTCATAGATGTAAACCTCCTCCATGCGATTGCCGGGTAACACCCGGCGAATGTTGATATAACTCCGCCCGTCTCGAGCCCAGAAACCGCCCGCGGTTCTAAGCGCGATCTTATTGGTCGTCGCAATCGACTTTCTGTGTTGCGCCAACTCTTCGCTGGGCGGGGCGATAAACTCGCCTACCACAAGGGAGGCGAGCACGAATACGGATCCCAGCTTCATTACCGATAGAACGATCCGCCCGAGCGACACCCCGGAGGTTCGAATCACGATCATTTCGCTATTGCGAACCAAGTTTCCCAGACCGATTAAAGTGCCGATCAAGGCGGCGATCGGGAACAGCTCGTAGGTCAAGCGCGGGATGCTGAAAAAGACAAACTCAACGATGGCGAGGATCCCGTACCCGCCACGGCCTACCTGATCCAGCTCATCGATAAACTCAAAGAAAGAAAATACCGCGACCAGAACCACCAACACACTCGCGATCGAGCTCATTACGATCCTCGCGATGTAGCGCTTCAAGGTCCGCATCACTGCGCGGAGCGCCGCTAACTACGCACGCGGCAAAAAACGAGAGCCGCGGCAAGTAAACCCGCGGCGAGGACAACCATGGGGCCGTTCCCGAACATAACGTAAGGGGTCGCGCCCGTGCGTGCGCGAACCCGTGCCTTGAGCGTGAATGGCCGAAACTGCGGCGCCTGCGTCACCACCTTGCCCCGGTGGTCGACAACGGCGGAAATCCCATTGTTGGTGGCCCGCAAGAGAAACCGGCCGCCCTCCAGAGCACGCATGCGCGCCATCTCCAAATGCTGGTGAGGCGCAATCGAGTCTCCGAACCAGGCATCGTTGCTGACATTAACCAAAAGCCGGGCCACCGGAAGCTGTTCGATGACTTCTTCGCCGAATGCATCCTCATAGCAAATGGAAACGCCGACCGGGACACCGGCGACCACAAGCGGTGCTTGGCCCCGGCTGCCGGCGCTGAAGCTCGACATGGGGATATCCAGGAAATCGAGGAGTTTCCCCAGTAGCGCCGGGAACGGCAAGTACTCGCCGAAGGGCACCAGGTGGCGCTTTCGATAGATCCCCGCGTGGCGCCCGATAGTGGCGACCGCGTTGTAGTACCGCTCCCCGTCAGGATCTCGATAGGGCACGCCGAGGAGGATCTCGGTCCCCGTTTGCCGTGTCTTTGCGGTAAGTAGGCGAACATACGGCGTGGTCTCTGTATAAAACTCCGGTATGGCGGTCTCCGGCCAGACGATAACATCGGCCTTCCCCCACGAGGACGCCGTCAGACCGAGGTAGCGATCGATGGTTGCCTGCCGCTCCGCAGGCAACCATTTCATCGCCTGCGCAACGTTGCCCTGAATGAGCGCCACCGAGAGCGATTTAGTCGCCTGTGCTTCGGTCCATGTCACCCGGCCCAACACAAACGCACCTATCCAGAGGACCGATAGCAACACAGGGTAGCCTAAGCGCGATGGACTCCGGAGCATCGCGCAGAGAAGCCCGGCGCTTAGCGCCGCCGCGAAACTTACTCCGTATACACCGAACACCGGGGCGAGGCCGGCGAGCGGAGTATCCACCTGGCTATAACCAACATTCAGCCACGGGAACCCGGTCAAAACCCACCCCTTGAACCATTCCATGAGCGTCCAGAGAGCCGGGAGCACGACCAGAAAGCGCGCCGCGGCGGACACGCGAAACCAACGGTTGGCGAGCGCTCCGATCAGCCCGGGATAAAGGGCGACAAAGGCGATAAACCCGGCGGTCACGGTGACCGAAAAGGCTAAGACGGGCATTCCGAATTGATGGATGCTGATTTGCACCCAAGAAACACCCGTTCCAAGCATTCCGAGGCCATAAAGCCAGCCGCGCCAAAACGCCCGCCGCGGCGAGACCCCGTCCCAAAGATAGAAAAGAGCCGCGAGTGACAGTACAGCGAGCGGCGCCATCTCGAAGGGCGCGAATGCCAATGGCAGAATCGCCCCGGCGGCGAGACTCGCTAAATCCCCGGCAAGACTAAGCCAGCCTTTATGCGCCAAACCTTCCCGCCACTCTGCGGCGAGCGCCACGGCCCGGCGATCACGCATTTTGCTCCAAACCTTAGCCAACTCCAGCCTGCGGCTGCTCGCCGGCCCAATTCTGTGCCCGGCCCACACGCATTAAATGGATGCGGCGCGGATCGGCGCGTAGTATGGTAAATTTCCAACCCCCGTACTCGATCGCCTCGCCACGGGCCGGCATATGACCCAAGGCCTTGAGGATGACGCCGCCAATGGTGTCGAATTCCTCGTCCGCAAAGGCGGTTTGAAAATAAGCGTTGAATTCGTGAATTGGGGTGCGCGCCCGAACTGTGTAGCGATCGTCGCGGTGCTTCCTGATATATCCTTCCTCGCCGACGTCGTGCTCGTCGCTGATGTCACCGACGATCTGTTCGATGACATCCTCGATGGTCACCAGCCCCGACACCCGTCCATACTCATCGACCACGATGGCCATGTGGTTACGGCTACTGCGAAATTCCCGCAGTAGCACGTTCAAGCGCTTGCTTTCCGGCACGAACACCGCCGGACGCAACACATCCCAAAGGTCGAAGGGGGTGGACTCTGTCTGCGCCAGGTAAGCAAGCAAGTCCTTCGCGAGCAAGATCCCCAGCACCTCATCGCGTTTGTCATCGACCACCGGAAACCGTGAGTGCCCGGAACGGATCATCCGCGGCAGAAACTCTTTCACCCCCGCATCCGCGGGGACCACGACCATCTGCGCGCGCGGTAGCATGATGTCTCGCACCTGCATCTCCGAGACCACCAGCGCACCCTCGATCATCGCCAGCACCTCGGGATAAATCAGATTGCGTTGCTCGAGCTCACGCAGTAAGTCCGTGATCTCTTGCTTGTTCTGCGGATACAGGCGCAGAAATTCCCTAGTCCTTCCAAGCCATGAATTCTTTCGGGTTCTACTAGGGTGGTCTTCGTTCATGCACCGGGTACATCGTTGTAGGGATTCGGATACCCGAGTCTTTCGAGAATGTCCTGTTCTAGCTTTTCCATCGCTTCGGCTTCACGCTCCACCTGATGGTCGTATCCAAGCAGATGCAAGACGCCGTGAACGATGAGATGCGCCCAATGAGCCTCGGGAGATTTTAATTGCTCATGGGCTTCGCGCATGACCACGGGGGCGCAAACCACGATATCGCCCAAGAACGCGGGGGCTGCGTGATCGAGACCCTCGCTCGGGAAAGATAGTACATTGGTCGCGCCGCGCCGCTTGCGCCAACGCCGATTCAAATCCGCGCCCTCCACTTCGCCGACAATGCGCACCGTAACCTCGGCGTTCGCGCACCGGCGGGCCAGGGCCGCGCGTATCCACTTGATCACGGCCCGGCGTGTGGGCAGGTCCGCGGATCCGCAAGCATACTGCAGCGCTAATCGGATCGCCATCAGCAGGGCTCGGCCGCGCTCCGGCTTCCGCCTTCGTAGGTTTCGTAAGCCTCGACCACCCGCGCCACGAGCGGATGTCTTACCACGTCCTTGGCTTGGAAAAAAGTAAAGCTCACCCCCCGCGTCTGTCGTAGCACGTCGATGACATGCCGCAGTCCCGACAGCCGGCCCGCCGGGAGATCTACTTGCGTGATATCGCCGTTGATGACCGCGGTCGACCCGAACCCGATGCGCGTGAGAAACATCTTCATCTGTTCCGAGGTGGCGTTTTGCGCCTCGTCCAGAATGATCACCGAGTCATTCAAGGTCCTCCCGCGCATGAACGCAAGCGGCGCGACTTCGATGATGTGACGCTCGATATATTTCGAGACTTTGTCAAACCCCAGCATCTCGTAGAGAGCATCGTACAAGGGCCGCAAATAGGGGTCCACCTTCTGGACGATGTCCCCGGGCAGGAACCCCAAGCGCTCGCCCGCCTCCACCGCGGGCCGGGTTAATACCACCCGCCGCACCGCTTCGCGTTCCAAGGACTCGACCGCGCAGGCAACGGCCAGGTAGGTCTTACCGGTCCCCGCGGGGCCGATGCCAAAGTTAATGTCACACTGGCGAATGTTATCGACATAACGGCGCTGGTTCGCGCCGCGGGCTTTCACGACACAGCGCGGCGTTTGGATAAGATGATCATCGTGCTCCGCCTCCTCCAAAATCTCTTCGATTCCGGCTTCCTGCAGATGCAGATGGATACGCTCCGGACAGAGCATCTCCTCAACGGTCGCCGCATACAACTGTTCGATGATCCGGCCGGCCGCGGCTACCGAGCGCGGCAGGCCGATCACCCGGAAGGCATTAGCGCGGTTGTTGATCTCGACCCCCAAGCGCCGTTCCAGCAACCGCAGGTGCTCATCGAACTGACCGCAAAGATTGTTCAGACGCTGGTTATCGAACGGCGCTAACACAATGTCGCTCGCAAGTGCGGGCGGCAGCTTCTTGGTCGTACTCAAGCGAGCACTGGGCGCTGAGTAGGCTTGGTCGCGTACCCGAGGAGCTCGCCGCGCAACGAATGCGCCAAGGCCGCCGTGATCCGCACCTCGGTAAAATAGCCGGCGAGGCGCGGGCGCGCGGCCACGTTCACCACCCGGTTGTTGCCGGTCCGGCCGCAAAGTTCCTCCGGGTCCTTGCGCGACGGGCCTTCCACCAAGATGCGTTCCACCCTGCCCACCATGGACACACTGATGTTTCTGGCATTTTCGTCGATGCGCGTTTGCAGAATCCGCAGCCGCTCTTTTTTTACCTCCTCCGGAACCTCATCGGGGAGACTGGCGGCTGGCGTGCCCGGACGCTTGCTATAAATGAAGCTAAACGATTGGTCAAATCCTATGGCGGCGACGAGAGTTAGGGTTTTCTCGAAATCCTCCTCGGTCTCGCCCGGAAAACCGACGATAAAATCCGAGGACACGCTGATGCCCGGCCGGACCTCGCGCAGCTTGCGGATCTTGGCGCGGTATTCCAGCGCGGTGTAACCGCGCTTCATCAGTGCGAGGACGCGGTCCGATCCGCTCTGCACCGGCAGATGCAGGTGATCGGCAAGTTGCGGAATGTCCCCGTAGGCCGCGATCAAGCGCTCGGAAAACTCCAGCGGATGCGAGGTTGTAAAGCGGATGCGTTCGATGCCATCGATGTCGGCCACATAACGCAGCAATACGGCGAGATCGGCAATCCTGCCATCGTGCATCGCGCCGCGGTATGCGTTGACGTTCTGACCGAGGAGCGTCACCTCGCGCACGCCGTGCTCGCCGAGCCCGGCGATCTCGGTGATCACATCGTCAAAAGGCCGGCTGAACTCCTCCCCGCGCGTATAAGGCACGACACAAAACGAACAATACTTGCTGCAACCCTCCATAATGGAAACGAATGCGGTCGGGCCCTGCGCCCGCACCTCGGGCAGGCGGTCGAATTTCTCGATTTCCGGAAAGCTGATATCGATGATCCTGCGCCCCGTCCCTGTGGCGGCGTCCAACATCGCCGGCAGCCGGTGGAGGGTCTGAGGTCCAAAAATCACGTCGACATCCGGGGCGCGCTCCCAAATCGCCGCTCCTTCCTGGCTGGCCACGCAGCCGCCCACGCCGATGACGAGCTCGGGCCGGGCCTTTTTCCACCGGCGCCAGAGTCCTAGCTGCGAGAATAGCTTATCCTGCGCCTTCTCCCGCACGGAGCAGGTATTGACGATGAGAACATCGGCCTCCGCCGGATCCTCGGTCTTGGACAACCCGTGCGATTCCTCCAACGCAGCTACGATCCGGGAGGAATCGTAGTCGTTCATCTGACAGCCAAAGGTTTTTATATAGAGCTTATGCGGCATGTGCTCCTCAGAAACGCCCAATCTCTTAAGGAAGCTCTGAAAAAGTCCCTCTTTCGTCATGCCCACGGAAGCGGGCATCCAGAAAGCGCTTGAAAAACGCTGGATTCCCGCTTTCGCGGGAATGACGCGCTTGGTAACTTACGAACTTATTCAGGGCTTCCTTAATTAAGCTACACCTAATGCGGCCGTTTTTCCATGTGTTCAAGCGCCCTCAGCTCGAGTTTTGTCGGGACGCTGTCCGCCTGGGTATCCGGGACCCGCTCGATTTCCCCGACGGTGGCTCGAGATGGATCGAATCCAGCTTGGCTGGCCAGTTCCTTGACAACCGCTGTAGCGCGCCGCACGGCCAAAGCTTCAAGGTCACCCGTTGCCAACGGAGCCTTTTCTATCAGATGCTGGAACAATTTTTCGTAGAAATCGACGTCCTCGCTAGCCCGGCCCATCAATGACAAGATCGCGCTGACGCGGTTTGGCTTCTTGCCCTGAGATTTTTCGTAGCTTGCCTCGAATTCCTCGATGGCATCTTCGCCGTGGCGTTCGTCGGACAACGCCTCCAGCGCGCGTTGCGTCTCGGCGTTGTCGACGGCCACCGGACCCGGGTCCTCGCCCGGTTGCAAGTCGACCTCGAGCTCGTGCGCCAAGGCGCGCCGCACCTGCATCGACCGGAGCGCTTCACCGTCGGCCGCGGGGTCGTACACCCCGTGTACCGTTAGCGCGATCTTTGGCCGCTTAGTCAATGCCTCCGCTACTTTTACGAGCTTTTCGCGCTCAGGTGGCGGGATCTTATCGATACCCGGCCGGAACAGGATCGCGTCAATGCCCTCCTCCCCGCCGACGAGGGCGCCGAGCGCCTTGAAAGGCGCAGTGACGACAGTGGTGATGAGGTTGACGATCGCCTCCCAGACAAGGTGCCCAACGCGGAATTCAGGATGGTCCAGGTCGCCTTCGATGGGCACGGAGGCGTTGATCTTGCCCTCGCTGTCCGTGAGCAGCGCGATCGCGAGGTCGAGGGGCAAGTTTACCGCTTTCTGACTTTCGACCCGCTCACCCAAGGTAAATTGATCGAGGATGACGGTGTTGTTGCTCTTCAACCTGCGATCCTCAACCTTGTATTCCAGATCCAGGTTCAGCTTTCCGGATTGGATCCTACGCCCGGCAAACGTGCCGCTGTAGGGCGAAAGCGGCGGCATCGCAACGTTGCGGAACACCACTTTAACATCGCTAAACTTCTCAAGCTGTAACGGGCTTAATGACCCCTCCACGTTGACCTGGCCGTATTCGTCCACACGGCCCTCAAGCTTGAGCCTGGTCCGGTTGGTAGGAGCCGAGGAGATGCCGGTCACCGCGCCGGATAGTTCGTGGATGCGGGCGGCGAACGGAAGAACCAGACTGAGGTCGGCGAAATCGACGTTCGCCCGCTCGATCCGGACCCGATCCACGGTCACTGGAAATGGATTGGCGGGATCGCTCTTCTGCTTTTCCGTCTTTGCCGGCGGCCTGGAAGATGGCGCGCCCTGCTGTTGGAAGGCAGCGGCGAGGTTCACTGTTTTATCTTTGAAGATCACGATCTTCGTGCCCGGTTCGACGAGCCGCACTTCCTTGATGGAGACCTTGTCGGGGCCGAGGCTGAAGTCGAAGCCATCGGCGGACAGCGCCTTCCAGGACAGGAAGGGCTTGGCGCTCTTGGATTCGTTTAGGAGCAGTTTATCGAGGCTAAACGCACCCGTCGCCTTGAGTGATGGACCGGTTTCGGCTTGGCTATAATCGACCCGCAAATTGCCGGAGACAGCGGCGCTCTCGAGTGTAAGCGCCGCTACCTGTGAAACCAGCGACTTCAGCGGCGTCAGATTCACCTCCTCGATCTTGACCTGTGCCTCGGCGCGATCAGCCTTTTGTGACAGTTGTCCCGTCGTGCTCAAGGCACCGCCTTGCTTTATCTTGAGCCGCGCATCGAACGCGATGGGTGTCTGTCCGTCATTGGTGATGTCCGTAAGCGCAACTTTCATGTCCTCTATGTCGTAGGCAACCTCGGGCGATACGCTTTGGTCGGCAAGCGCTATGTGAAACCCCTGGAGGTCGAACGCCTTGAGCGCGAAGCGCCAAGGCTTGCCTTCCGCCTCGTTCTCCGTTTCGGTGACAGCGATCTTCGGGTTAACATTTTCCTGGTCCCGAGGCCCGAATAATTCAAGCCAAGGGATTGATTGATTCGCAATTCGGGCTATCTTGGCGCCGCCTCCCTGTAGAGCCACTTGTTGGATGGTGGCTTCCCGTTTCTCGAGATCCATTTGCCCGCCCTCGACCTGAATGGAATCCAAGGTCGCGAGCGAATCGCTCTTATCTCGCTCGGCGATGGCGATGCGCTCCAGACTGACGGTCAGGTCCCGGATCCGCGCCTTTGGTGCTGCGGCGCCGGTTTCCAATTCCGCGCCAAGCCCCAGCTTGAAAACCCCAATGGAGACTACGGAGGGTAAAGCATGACTCGCATCTGTATAACTGATCCCGATGTCCGCCACCTTGAATGCTGCGAGCTTAACCCGCCAAGGCGCTTCGGGGGAAGCGGCCGACGTCGCGGGCGGAGTGGGCTTTGGCGCATCGGTGCTAGGTCTCGTCTTCACCAAGGTCTCCCAATTGGCGATGCCCTTCTCGTCGACGGACACGGCGATGTGCCCGTTCTGCACGTTGAATGTCGGCACGGTCAACTCCCGGCTCGCAAGATTAAAGCGAGCCCCCGCGATCTCGATAGTATCGAGGACCAGGATCGGCTCCGGAGCAGCGGGGGTAGACAGCCGCAATCCCGTCAATTTCACGCCCACATCGTTCACGGTGAGATCGGCCTTGGCTTGCTCATATCGGAAGCGGTAACGGGCTGTTGCGCCCACTTCCCCTAACGGTTTCGCCAGGTCCACCTGATCACGGATGAAGTTCCAAGCGGTTGCTAGCTTGAAGCCCTCGAGCCGCACTTCACCTTCCGATAGGATTGGGTTCAACGAGACATGGCCCTTCCATTCGACTACCCCGCCGTTCGCCAGTTTTGCGCTGACGACGTGAGACCCGCGGTGCTCGGGAAGCGTCGAGATTGCGTCGAACTCGAGGTCGATCGGACTCACCGTTTCCGCGACCGGCGTCGACTTGGAGCGATCCGTGAATTTCACCGAGCCACCTGTGAACGCCATGTGCTTGAGCAAGAGCCGCGGCGGGTTCTCTGCGGGCGGAGGTGCCTCGTTGGATTCGGGAAGCCGAGCGGCGATCTTGGCCAGGTTCAGCCGGCCTTCCCGATCGATCACCAAATCAGCAGACCAACCCTCAAGCCGTATATCCGCAAACGTCCATGCCCAGCGGTACAGGCTTTCCAGCTCGAAATCGACGAACAGGCGCTGAAAACCAAATATCGCCTCCCCGGCCGCGTCTTTGAAGGAAAAGTCCTTCGCCTCGAAGGCAAAGAGGAAGGGGTTAAACCGTACATCGGCGACAGCGGCCTGACAACGGAACTGCTCGGCAGCTAGCTTCGGAACATAATGCCGCACCAGATAGGGGATGAGCAGAAACCCGGCGAGAGCATATAAGGCCAGCGCCGCGGCAATCCCAAGCACCCAGGGATTCCGGAGCCGCTGAACGAACCGTTTCATTTTATTCGATCCTGATGCCCATGCTCGGGTAGGTAAGCGGCATGAGCATATTTTTTTCGAGAGACTTCGCGCCGGGTGCGATTTTCGGGCTAGGACTCGGGGGTTTTCTTAGGTCCGGCGGAAAGCCAGGGCCAGGGAATGGCCCTGCTTGGCGCGCCGAGGATGCAACGCGACCTCCCTTCGCTCGCGACGGTTTTTTCACAAACTCTGAGCTGAACCGCTGGATGGAAGCCCCTCGCCTAATGAGGATTCTAAAGCCCGAGGAGAGATCAAGGCAAGAGCTAGGGCGCTTGGCGAAGCGGCGACGCAAGGGGTTCCTGGCTGCGTAGGGATTTAGGTCACGATCAGGCGCAGAGGAACAAAGCATTCTTCCGAATAGTGCGACAGGCGTATCGTACCCCCGGCGCTGGTCTTGCGTGACATGAAGTATTACAATGAACACGTAGTAATACTTATCCGAGGAGGCGGGCATGAGCACTACCCTCACAGCTAAGGGACAGGTCACCATACCCAAGAAGATCCGTGATGTCCTGGGGCTTGCTCCGGGGAACGCCGTCGAATTCGACCTCGACGAACAAGGACGGATCGTCATCCGTAAGGCGGGCGAGAAGCCTATACGCCGACCCCACCACCGCGACCGGTTTGACCGCGCCCGCGGGCGGGCCACCGTCAAGTGGCGCACGGATGAGTTAATGCGCCTTCTGCGCGGGGACGGATGAGTGGTCATTGTCGACAGCAATGTTTTGGTGGATGTGCTGGAGGATGACCCGGACTGGGCAGAGTGGTCCAGCAGCCGTATGCGGGAGTTGTCCAAGATCCACGATCTGGCCATCAACCCCGTGATCTACGCAGAGCTATCCGTGACCTTCGATGCGGTCGAGACCTTGGACGCCGTCATCTCCGATCTGAAGCTCAGGTTCATGGACATTCCACGTCCAGCTCTGTTCCTCGCGGGAAAGGCGTTCATCCGCTATCGCAAGCAGGGTGGCGTGAAGACCAACGTCTTGTCGGATTTCTTCATCGGGGCGCAGGCAGCGGTGATGGACTGCGCTGTCCTTACGCGTGACACGGGGCGCTACCGCAGTTACTTCCCGACCGTGGCGTTGGTAACGCCGCCCAACACGAAAAAGGGCAAGCCATAAGTGGCTGAGAAGTGCCCGTAGCCCGCAGCCCGCAGCCCGTAGCCCATAGGGCGGGTTAGCGGCTTTATCGCGTAACCCGCCTTCTAGGAAGACCGGACAATGGGTACCCTCGTAACCGTGCCTCGTCAAGTTTGCGCGCATGTCCCCGGCGGTTGGCATCACGGCGGCGTTGCTGCAACGCCCCCCTCGTGTGGCTACTGATCCGCTCGATTGGCTTTGGACATTAGCATGAACGCGGTGCAAGCCAAAATGCGATAGGGAAGTGCACCAGAAGAGGATGCAGAGGGACCTCGAATGCGACCCTGGCAGCCTCATTGCCGCGTGAGCATATTTTTTTCGAGAGACTTCGCGCCGGGTGCAATTTTCGGGCTAGGATTTGGGAGGCTTCTTAGGCGCGGGTGACGGCTTGGTTTTTCCTTCCTTGGTCGTAAGCGCCGCCACGGTCTTGGTCAAAAGCTCGCCTTTGTAACTTGGCAGCACGTAGGCCCAATGGGCGGTTTTTTCGCTCAGCGCTTTGACCTCCTCGGCGACCGATGGCGCGGGTGGTTTTGCCTTATCCTCGGCTTTCGCATCCGCCTTGCCATCCCCGGAGGCTGCCTTCCCGGTGTTCGCGGCTGCCTTCTTGGCCGCCTCGGCGTCAAAAGAAAATTCCACACTAGCCCATGTCTTATCCTTCACGATCGCGCTTTTGACGATCGCCACCAAGCCATCGAAGGTGCGCAAGGTCGTCACCGTAGGGTCCGCCGGTAACTTGCGATCCGCCCGCGGCGCGACATCATCGAAGCGCAAGTACTCCAGAGGCGTCGCCAGGCTGTTCACGGTTAACTGGGATTTTACTTTGTGCCCTTTCGGGAGCGCGTCCAGCGTGTAGTCCGCATCCTTGGGATTGCGCTTGAAGATGCGCACTAGCGCTTGCCCCGGCTTTTGAATAACGACTTCCCGGATCCGCTCCGAGGGGATATGGGCGATATCCTTGACCAGCCACTCCATCGGATTAGCCGCTACCTCCAGAGTGCCCTTGACCAGCAGCGCTTGCGCTTCATCCGGAAGCCGAACATAGGTTCCGGCGTTGTTACCCGATCTCGGATTGCCGATGATCAGCGACGCCAGCGGTTGGCCGTCTCGGGCCAGCAAGGTCACGAGCTTCGAGGTGGCGGCTTCGCCGGCGGGATCCTCCACACCTAGTTTGGGATACAGTTCCTTATTCGCGGTCTTGCGCTCGATGACTTGCAGCTCGGCCAGCGACACCACGGCACCCTTCACCTTTTCAAACAGCGCCGGGAAGTGGCCGCGATTCTCGACCTCCCAGGTAGCCCCTCGTTCGACCAAGACGGTCTGCTCGGTCTTGGACTTGATCTCGATCTTGGAAACGTCGTTCACGTGCTCGAGCAGATCCGCGAACACCGGCGTGGTCCGGATTTCAGTCTCCGGAGCGTTCCTCTCCTGGGTAAAAACCGCTGCGGCCACCACCGTCAAGGTGATCAGGGCAAGGATGTAAAAGGCGTTCTTTTGCATTGCTTAGGGGTGGCGCCGTGCGCGCATTATCCCCATACCCACTCCGAACAAGCCGATCAAGATGGGCACCAAGCCGATGTTAATAAAGCGCAACTGGTCGCCCAAACGCTCGATATTCTTGCGTAGATCGTGCTGCACGGCGCGCAGCTCCTTGCGGGTCGCGATCTGCTCGCCGCGGAAGGCCTCGATGGCCTGTTTTTGCTCCGGGCTCAGAAGCAAGGCGCTGCCCTCCTCTTTCTTGCTTTGCAGCTCTTGGATCTTGCGCTCCGTCTCCTCGAGCTTGGCTTGGAGAGCGCGTTCGCGGTCACGGAAACGCGCCTCGGCTTCCCGTTGAATGGCTTCGACGCGCGTGAACGGACGCGCATACTCGCCGCGGCTGCGCAAGCTGATGAGATCATCGTTACCCCCGAGGTTGTCGAGGGCATTGATCACGAAATTGGCGTTGTCCGCGAACGCCGAAGGCACCCGCAGCCCTAAGAAGTTCTGTACCTGCACCCAGAAACGGTCGCTCAAGAGATCGGTGTCCGCCACCACGATCAGATTGACCGGACTCTTGGATTCGGCGATGAAACCGGCATCGTCCGCATCGGTCTCGACTTTTTTTGGCCGGCCCTTGGGAAAGGCGGTCTTGACTTTACCGCTGATACGCGCGGCCAAGGTCAGTGCTTTATCGCCCGGGGCGAAGCCCTGGAGCAGCGCCGCCGGATCGCGGTTGAACATCACCATCTCCCGCTCTAATAACGCGGCGCGCTGACCGGTGGAGATGAGCGGCGTGAAGCGGGTGCCGGCGGCAGCGACTTTCTCCAAGACACCGGCGGTGCCGACATGGATGGTTTTAAGCTCGTTGGTCACGAAATCCTCGCGGTTGAAGTGCCCGCGGCCTAGGCGCAGCCACGGCAGATATTCGATCTGTTGGGGCCCGGCGGGACCGTTATAGGAGACGCGCAGCGCCGACTCCAAATCGCCGGCCACTTTGCCAGCGACGAGCTTAAGCCCCCATTTCTCGAAAAGATCGGGCAGCTTGGATTCGGTTTGCGGCAAGGCGCCGGGATTCTCCGGCGGCGGCGCGGAGCGGTCTGCCTCGGCGAACGGATCGACGAACACCATCGCATTACCGCCCTTGAGGACAAATTGATCGATCGCGTAGCGCATCTGCTCGGAAAGCCGCTTGGGATGGATCAATAGCAAGGTGTCCACGTCCGTGTCGATCTCCGTCGCCTCCTGCCCGATCTCCCTGATCTCAAACGCTTCCCGCAACATCGTCGCGAGGGTCCACTGCGACTCCTGCTGCGCCGCCCCCCCGAACAGCGGCAACGAACTGAGGACGCCGATCACGCGCTTCTTGGGATGCGCGAGGGCGTAGATGAGCTTCGTGATCTCATACTCCAGGGACTGCTCTTTTTCCGGTTGAAAAAAGGCAATGGCTTGCTCGCCGTCGGTCGAGTTGGTGCCGGCGAGCCCTAGATACCCGCGATCACCCGTGGTGCTAACCGGTAACTGCGTGACACCGTAGGCCACCGCCTGGTCCTCGGCCTCGGAAAAGGGCTCGGGATCGATGACATTCAAGGCCAGTTTGCCGTTGGCTACCGCGACGTATTCTTCCAACAAGTCGCCGATGCGCTGACCGTAGTTTTGCAGCGCCGGGATCCCCGAGAGCAGCTTCGAGGAAAAATAGAATCTGAGGGTGATCGGTTCCTCGAGTGCCTTGAGGATGTTGCGGGTGCCCTCCGAGAGCGTAAACAAGCGGCTCTCGGTCACGTCCAATCGCCAGGAGCTTAAGGTCTCGCCGGTCACCATATTGACGGAAATGAATAACGCCGCCGCCAGCATCAATCCTCCTCCCGAGAGCCACTTGCGGGTCAAATCGGTGGCCTCCTTCCGCGCACGTGTTTAACTGGCTTTGCGCGCATCGATCGCGACCGTCGTGGCGTATAACCAAAAGGCGATCAGGCTAAGAAAATAGACGAGACTCCGGACATCGATGACACCCTTGCGGATCGCCGAAAAATGCGTGAGGAAGCTGAAGGAACCGATGGCATCGATCAGCGCTTGCGGCATCCAGGCCTGGAACAAATCGAGCACGATGGGGAAACCGCTGAGTACGAAGCAGAAGCAGACGGCCATGCTGAGCACGAAGGCAACGACCTGACTCTTTGTCAGGGCCGAGAAGCACCCCCCGATGGCGAGAAACCCGCCGGCCATGATCAAACTCCCGAGATACCCGGCGACGATGACACCATTGTCGGGATCGCCCAAGTAGTTCACGGTGATCCAGATCGGAAACGTCAGGGCCAGCGCCAAGGCGGTGAAACACCAGGCCGCCAGATACTTGCCCAACACCGCTTGGGTCAACGACACCGGCAAGGTCATCAACAGCTCGACCGTTCCCGCCTTACGCTCCTCGGCCCAGAGGCGCATCGAGATCGCCGGGATCAAAAATAAATAGAGCCACGGATGGAACTGGAAAAAGGCATCGAGATCGGCTTGATTGCTCTCGTAAAAGCCGCCGAGATAAAAGGTAAAGACCCCGGTCAACAACAAGAAGATTACGAGAAAGACATAGGCGATGGGCGTGGCGAAATAGGCATGAAGCTCCCGTTTGAAAACCGCAAGCGTGGTCCTCATGCGCGCGCGCTCTCGTTAAAATCCGCGGTGATGGTGCGGAACACCTCATCGAGGTGCCCGGTCTCCACGCGCAGCTCGTCCACCTCCCAGCCATTGGCGCGCACAGTCTCACCGATCTCGGCGATGATCGAGCGGCTCTTTTTCGGCAGGACCAAGAGCCGAACAAGGCCATCGCGCACCGGCAGTTCCTCGATGTCCTCGACGTTGTTCAAGGTCAACAAGCGCTTCTTGGCATTGCCCGCCGCGCCATGATTCAGGACCAGGGCGACCGCGTTGTAATGCCGGGAGCGCGCCTCGAGCTCGCCCGGTGTCCCGGAAAAAAGCACCCGCCCGCGCCCGATGATCATGGCGCGGGTGCAGACCGCATCGACCTCTTCGAGAATATGCGTCGAGATGATGATCGCCTTATGAGGGGCCATCTCCTTGATGAGCGTGCGGACCTCGTGCTTTTGATTCGGATCGAGACCATCGGTCGGCTCGTCCAGGATCAAGACCTCCGGATCATGCAGCAGGGCCTGGGCGAGACCGACGCGGCGCTTATAGCCTTTGGAAAGCGTCTCGATGCGTTGCTGGAGAACGCCTTCGAGGTGGATCTTCCGCACGACATCGGCAATCCGATCCTCTCTCTGCCGGAGGGACAGCCCGCGCACCTCGGCGATGAACTCGAGAAAGCCCGCCGGCGTCATCTCGCCATAGAGCGGCGCGCCCTCGGGTAAGTAACCCATCTTGGATTTGACGGCGACGGGCCTCTCGACCACGTCGTGGCCGCACACCGTCACGGTCCCCGCGCTCGGCTCGAGGAACCCCGCGATCATCTTCATGGCCGTGGATTTACCCGCCCCATTGGGTCCGAGAAATCCGAGAACATCGCCACGGTCAACCACGAAAGACACATCGGTGACCGCTTGCAAAATGCCAAAATCCTTGCTGAGATGCTTGACTTCGATCGCGTGCATGACTCCAGAATCGCTCCCCCAATTGGGGTCACCATTGTGCAAATTATCGGGCGCGCGTCAACCTTCTTGGTGTCATGAACGGCATTGTGACACAATTCCCCGTAGCAGCGTTGCGAGCATCGCGGTAAGTCCATGGCGGCAGCGGTGGACAGCGCAGACCAGGGTCATCGCCCCCGCGCGGGGAATGGGTGCGGCGCCGGGCTTGCGGGCAGGCCTAGGCATGCTTGACGGCACATGATCGCGGTCGCCGTGTATACGCCGACGATGTCGGGGACGTCGCACCTAGCTACTCTCGCACGTCGATCGGCCGCCGCGCACTGAAGCGGGACGCGGCAAGCCCCACGATCGCGCTCGATAGATCAGTTAACTGCGTTAAGGTCGATAGGCCACCAATGGCACGCGCAACGATATTTGGACGTCAGGCGCATCTTCAGTGATACCCAACTCCAGGTTCACGTTACTTGTGACGCGATCGGTCCAGCCGTAAGCCCAGCCGATCAGCAAGGCGCCCACATCTAGGCTTCTGGAATCGAAAACGGTATCATTAATTTCAGTCTCGGTTTCGTCGATAAAATCGTGCTTGTAGCCGAGCGTGAAGGAGGATCGCTCATTGAGCGAGTAACCCA
>JBOIDF010000022.1:0-44522 GCA_050740455.1 Gammaproteobacteria bacterium
AGCGAAGAGAGGTCGCGTTCCGCCGGAGCGCAGGAACCGGAGTGTATGTTGAAATACATGAGGATTCCGAGCACCGCCGGAACGCGAGATCCCGAGCGCAGTAGATTTATTCACAAGCTCTGAGAGGGGCATTAGCTAGCGTCATGCGCCAGGTAGTCCCGTGCTTCGTGGAGAGCGTTTGGATCACCCTGCCACTGATTGACAAATTCTGCATAAGCGTCCGCCGCATCCTCGCCATTTCCGCTGCGCGCATTGGCGCGCGCGGCGCCGATCAAGGCGTGGGCGCGGTCTTCGTGTCTCAGAAGCGCAATCTCGAACTGCTCGCGGGCTTCTTTCGGTTGCTTCGCGAGTAGCAGAATTTCGCCCAGCAATTCGTTGGCAGGTTTGATAAGCGGCGGCGGGCCGGGAGGCGGTTCGTGGGATTCTTCTACGGCCGTTGCTTTCTGCATAGTCTTTATCGCCTCAGCCAAATTGTTTTTGGCCACGCTCGCCGCTGCGGCAATTTCCAAGCGTTGAATTTCCAATAGCTTCGAAAGAGACATACCGAGAATGGGCACGACTTCTTTGCCGGCTTGTTCGCGCATCGCCTGCAACTCGGTGATGCTTTTGTGAGCATCGGGCAAACCCTGCTTCGCCGCCGAGAAGCCTGGCGTAAAGATCGCCAGGGCCTGAACGTACTTCGCCAGCGCCTGGAACGGCCCTGGTTTCGCCGCGGCGGATCGAAGCTCCGTGTTCTCTTGCAGCGTAGCGAATACTCTGTCCGCTAACTCCCAGCGTTCGGTCTCAATGACAAACGCGGACGCCATGCTCGCATAAATGAAGGTTCCATATCCCTGAAACATCGGATCGTTTCTTGGACCTTCCGCGAGGCTCTTTTGCATGAGCTTAAGCAGCGCTTCCGCATCGTCATGCCGGCCCTGCTGTAGATAGGTGTAGAGGAGCCAGTGCAGGCTGTGATAGTCGCGCTTGGCGATCGAGAGAGTGTTCTTCTCGACCCATTTTTTCGAAGCCGCCCACGAACCTTCGTTCGACTGCGCGGCTTCTTCCCACATGCCAAGCTGCAGGAAGATGTGCGAGGGCATGTGCAGCGCATGCGGCGCATCGGGAGCGATTTCGGCGTAGCGCTTCGCGGCTGGAAGCGCCAGGATCGCGTGATTCGGGTCGTCGAACGCGTGCAAGATGTAATGCGCGCCGCCGGGATGGTTCGGCTCTTTTCGGTAGACCTCCATCGCGATAGCCCCCGCGCGCATCCGTGTTTGCAAAACGGCAGGCTCTTGCGGCTCAACGCTTCCGAGCAGTGCCAGCGAGTAGAAAGCCGCGGCTTCCAGGTCATCCGGGTACTCGCGGTAAATTTTTTCCATCGCTTCGGCGTAGGCTTGATCGCGCGCTTGCCGATCGCCTTCGCCGTAGAAAAGCTTTACTGCGTTGATATAGGCGCGCTCTCTTTGCGTGAGCCCGGGCGTAATCCGGATTTTTGCGATCACCTTGCGCGCGGCTTCGGTTTCCTGCGGGTCGCCCCAGATCGGGTGATCGTGCGCCATCGCTTCGCCCCAGTAGCCCATCATGAAGTCGGGGTCGGCTGCGGCCGCGGCGCGAAACTCTTCCAACGCGACCGGATACCAGAACGAATGCAGCGCGGCAACCCCGCGCAAAAAATGCACTTGCGCCTGTTTCGATCCGGAAGTCGGGAAATTGGTGAAGCCGAGATCAAGCTCTCGCGCATTGGCGGCGGCAAGCGTCGCGGCAGAAAGAACAAGGAAGAGCAACGCCCTGATGCTACACATGGTATTTCTCCTAAGCGAGGTATTTCTCCCAGATCCCCGTAGCGACGTTTTCTCCACGCGTGGCTTCAAGCGCAAGTACTGGAGACGCAGGCAAAGCGTCAGCTCCAAAATAAGGTGTGCCGGAATGACGTTTTCATGTCGTGTTTTACAAGTGAAGCACGACAAGAAAAAGGGCAAGGAATTCAGCCAGTAACGTGAGGTGTGCCTCGACGCCGCCGTGTAAGATTTACTTGTCGGGCAAGAATTACAAAAGTGCGAACCCTTCAGCTACTTGCATCGGGCCGACGGATCCCGTGTCCTCGCCCACGCGAATCCCCGGGCTGGACAACACTGCGTTCCCCCGCCAGATCGATGCGACCGGCCGCCACCGCTTTAGTGGACTTAAGGCCTATCAACCGTCCGATTCGTACTTGAATGACAACTGTACCCGTGCCCGGTAAGCGGTGACCCGACCGTTTTCAATCTTCATGTCGAGTTTGCTTATTTCGGCGACGCGGAGGTCGCGAAGGTGCTTGCTGGCCTCTTCGACGGCATTCTTTGCCGCCTCCTCCCAGGATTGCGCACTGGTTCCAACAATCTCGGTGATTCTATACACGCTTTCTGTCATTTTTCCTCCTCTGTTTTCCGCAGCAATCCTGTTTGCCCAGGTCATGCGCAGAAGCTGACCTTGTGGCGCTCAAGGCATCCAAGGCAATGCTTCGAGAAATTTCTATTGTGCCTGTGGAAAACTGCATGATTAAAGCATGCATCCTACTCCTTTTTACAGCAACTATAAGCCTTCACCCATCCGCGAGCCATTGGATCCTTGATACCATTCTTCCCGGCGACTCAATTCCAGCGATAGATCACGCTGTCCAATATGACTAGCGAGATACGCTTTGGACAGGCGAAGCGCGCAAATATCTTCTCTTGAGTTGCCCGTAAAGGCAGCTCTCGTGATATCGTGCATTCTTATCTTGACTGGCGGCTCGCCACATTTCGTTCCAAAGATGAATCGCGTAAGTGCTTTCGTCGAGTACTGTTTCCACATCAGGTTCTAACACTTTGTGCCACTCCGAGTAACCCAACGGACAAAAAACGTAATGCGGCTTTGTATATTTTTCCAGCGAATACTTTCTGACCGCTTCTGCCATTAGTCTTGGGCCAGTCTCTCCCCAAACCAAATGCTCCGGGTTTTTAGTCTGACAAACTCCCCACGCATAGGCCATAACGTTACTCCCTGCTGGAGCTTTAAGGATGCCGCTAGTTACGACTTCGAGCCCCTTACTTACCTCGCTGGAGAAAACGTGCTCCTCAGGAAAATCAAACGGCTTCAGGCAGATGGTATCGGTATCGGCCCACCACCCCCCACGATCGAATAGCAGCTTATAGCGAAAAAAATTCGCGAAACCCGCATAGCTTGGATAGTGCTTATATTGAAAGATGTGCGAGCACGGTAATATCTCATTAGCATCCTTGACGACAGTGCCAACCGGGATGTTCTTCGGCTTATCGTAAACATACAGATGGTACTCATGTCCGTTCAGCAGGAATGAAGAGACTGACAATTGTTCCATCACGGAAAGTTCAGGACCGATCCATAGTCCCTGAATGATCTTGTTCATCTTTCGGTGTTGCTAAAGTTAGGGCGGCTTCTTCAGTTGCCGTTTCGAGCGCCCTCTTTCTGGTACTCGACGACGTAATCCGCCGCCATTCTCAGGTAGTGATACTCGCTTACAGCCTTGTCCCGGCATGCCTGGGAAGAAACATCAGCAATATCCTTGATGGCGGCCACATAGTCATTCTCGTCCTTGCACACAAATCCCACCTCCGACGAGATGATCTCCGGGCAAGCGCCTCTGTCGCTGCAAATAACGGGGGTGCCCGACATCAAAGCTTCTACCATCCCTAGGCCGAACGCTTCATCAACTTTTGTGGGAAAGAGAAAAGCTCTTGCCCCGGCGAGCAACTCCGCCTTCTCTCTGCCCTTCACGTCGCCGACACACTCAGCGTTAACTTTCCTGCACATCTTTGCAACTCGATTTATATTCTCGTAGTCCTTTCCGGTCCCGGCAACCACCAATTTGAAACCGATGCGCTTTGATAAAGAGAGCACCACGTCCAGCCCTTTCTCCGTCCCCCAATCCATTGTCGACATGAAAAGAAAGTAGTCCTCTTTGGTTTCAGAGAATACATACTCCGAGGGATCTATGCCGTTCAAAACATATCTGTCGCGGCCATGTAGCCGAGCCAGTGTTCGGGAAACAAATATCCAGTTCTCCGTCGTTGGGCTGCGTTCTCTTCCACGCACCTTGGAATCTAGATGGCACGTAGTAACCCAAGGCTTGTGGCCCCAGTGCCTCTCCTGGATCAAATCCTCATCGCGATCGGCGATGGTATGCAGGACGTCCGCGTCCGGTGGTGGTTCCGAAACCAATGTGGCTCCCGCGGGTAGAGGCTTACGTGCCCCTTTCCGTAATAGATAGAAAACATCATGGCCCAGTTCCGCCAACCCTTTCACGAGCAGATCGTGAATCAAGAAGCCGGACCCGGAGGGGAACGGCTTGGGATGTAGACCGCTTCCGATTTCCCCGAAGGCCGGGTATCTATGATTCGATGAAAGCAAGAGACGCATATTGCTTTTTCGCGGTGCGTAGATAAACGAACGTCTGCCGACTCCCCAAGCGCAATTGCGCTCAGAGCTTGTGAAAAAATCTGCTGCGCTCGGGATCTCGCGTTCCGGCGGTGCTCGGAATCCTCATGTAATTCAATATACACTCCGGTTCCTGTGCTCCGGCGGAACGCGACTTCCCTTCGCTCGCGACGATTTTTTCACAAGCTCTCAGTGTTCGGCTGCGACACTGAGCTCCAATTGACCGATGGAACGGGAGTTGTTCGCCCAGCTTGTCTTATAGGCTTCTCGCCCGCGCAGGAAATCGTATTCTTCCAACTTAAGCGCGCAGGCCAGCTTTATGCCTGCATTAATGAGAAGTTTTCCGGGCGAGCAATGTTCGGCTTCGGAGAGAAAGCCGCCATTCCAAGCGCAGAGACTATTGCTGCCCATTGTATACAGATCTATGGCAACTATCTTTTCTCTTTCGACTAGCACGCAGACCCGGATGATTCGCGCCTGGAACAGGGTTGGAATAACCTCTTCCACAAATGATTGTGCCGTGGCCGGTTCGAAGCAAGAGTTAGCCTTTTGACGCTGGAGGTGAAGTGACAAGAACGCATCCGGCAACTCATGGGGAGCGAAACTATCCGGCTCCAGCTCGCGCACTCTCAAGTTGCTTTTGTCGGCGAAGCCCTGCAGCCGCTTGAGTCTTTTGCGAAATCTGCTGCGCTTAGTCCTCAGGAAATCATCATGGCTCGCCGGAAGGCGGAGATAATAGCAGAGCACTATTTCTCGAAACGACTGGTCTATCCAGGCGCGCGGTCCTATCGTCCCCATCGCCCGCAAGCAATTTGAATCTCGTCGAATATGCGGCAGGACGATGCGTTTGTAATCCTTCGGAGCGGCGCGCGCGTAATTCAAAAGGCCGGTAACAGCAGGAGAATCATCCAGCGCCGCGACGGCGTCGCTGTAATCACTCAGGAAATTTGGAAAGGTGGCGACCTGAGCTGTCACCACAAGGGGCAAGATTCCCGCTAAGGCTGCCCCCCGCCGCGCGATAACCACGTTAGGCTGGAGTGAGGAATTATGACGACACGTTGCGACGAACCATTTTGAGGAACTGAATGCGCGATTGCAGCTTGAACGCTCAAGTAGCGAATCCCATTCCGATGCTAGGGCGGCTATGTCCGGTAACTCCGTGAGTACCTGGAAGCTTAGAGAGTCCGAGTCGAAAGGTCTTGCAACCTGCATATAATTTCTAGAGATTCACTCGCTGCACCCACGAAACCCATCAACACATGCGATCCATGGACCCTCAGGCATGAGGTGAGGATCAATGTGGTGCATCCCCAGCCCATTCCACCCGCTGCCGCTGGCCGTTAGCACGGGGCTGTGCTCATTTTCCCTTTCAACGTAACTGTTGCTGGTTAGCTCAGAAATTTCGAAAGCCCTGACGCGAGTACCATATACGGGAATACAAGCTTGAGCAAAACGGATTATCTTGTCATCTAACACCAGCACCCTGCCACCCGGTCTGGCGTTACGTTTGTTGCCCTCCACGATCGGGCTGGCCGGGTGTTCCGCCCAGGGGCCCATAAGGTCTTCCGCGAAGTAAAGCCGGAGCGTATCATGTTGATACGGAGTCGAACAGGCAAACATCCACCACTTATCATCAAAGTGAAAGATTGAAGGATCGGCACAACTTGCTTTTACTAGCCGGCCAACATGGGACCAGTGCGTGGGAAAGTCGTCCGCCTTGTACAAGCGAACGGCTTCAGCTTGCAAGGTCTCCGGAATCATGTAGTACTCATGGTTCCATTCGAAGAGGTAGGGATATGAAAGGTGGAATGGCTCAGTGAGAACGATCTGTTGGTACATCCAGTCCAGCCCGTTATCGCTTACGGCGAGCCCAATTTCTCCCTTATTCGTCTGCTGATTCAGAACCTCGAAAAACATATACCAAACCCCATCGTTTCGCACCATGAAGGGATCGGCAACGAATTTGGCTGGCACGTCACTGACACTCTCGCGCGTCAGAATTGGGTTGTCGGCGCCCCGGGGCGCACCCAGATGAAAAGGTGATTCACCGATATAGATACCGATTGACCACATAACGCCCCTGTGAATGTAACGTTCTCAGCCATGAAAGAGACGCCGCGCCGGATTCGGAGAGTCATACACTCTGAGGAGCGGTCTCACTTTCTTTGACGTGAGACCTGCTTCTTGATCATCGGACTCCTCCCAGCCCCCAATGAGGCGCATTCCTCTCCTGGTAAAGATGCAGGAAGCATTGCAGATGTCTGCCTTCTTGCGCGAGTGGTACATGCCATTGTAGTCCCAACGCATATTATCATCCAGAATCTTCAGAGTATCTTCTTCATTCAAATCGAATATCTCGGAGAATGAACTGGCAAAATCATACTCACGGCACTTTAACAGGTTGGCTTTAATGTCTTCCCGAGTAAGGCAAATATCACTATCAAGAAAGATAAAGAAGTCTTTGCTGGGCTCAAAGACCTCAAAGCCCAGGTTAAAGGCGCGGCTTCTTTTGCAACAACCCGAATCCTTCAAAAACTCAATATGGCAGTGAACCGGCAACACGTGGGAGTGCAGGCTTGGCTCCTCGCCTGTTTCCACAACCACCAAAGCGATACTCGGTAGTTTTTCGGAAAAGTAGTCCACTAAAAAACTCAGATTCTTGAGAGAAGCCTCGCTTGGACACAATGATAAATAACCGCAACCGTCTTCTCTAGGATCTGGTCAACCTCTCGGCCCCACAACACTAGGGACTCGCTTAACCACCAGAGATTGATTCTTTCCTCCCTCACATCGGAGTAACCTTCCTCTACCCACGCGAGATGCGGCATGAAGCAGTAACAATTGAACCGCTTTTGCAGTGCCCGTGTGTTTTCGTCCAGAACAGTCAGCGCCTGGCGATTCAATTCAATGAAGCCATCATAAATAGTATGCTTCATCGCATATGCGTATGTAGAGAGCGAATGAGTGACTCTCATGACATTCCTGGACATTCTGGCGGGTGATTTTCCATGGATGCCACCGAAGAAGACCATGTCCCAATCCTCGGGCACTTGCTTGATATACTCAGCAAACCTGGTATTGAACTGTGGATCAAGCATGGTGTCGTCCTCGAAAATCAAAACGCTTTGCTGCGCATCCTCACGAGCCTGCTCGACCACTGCCAGATGGCTGCATAAACAGCCATACGCGCCCGGGAAGTCATCCCAGATAGAGGGGATATCCAGACTCTTGCCGTCCAGCGCCGGAAACCGAACCACCTGGCCGATATTATGCCGCGCAAATCTGGCCCGCATTCGCTCCCAGCGGTCTTTCCTTCTATCCAGGTTGATACATACTTGGTGCGGAAAGAAATCGTCAAGTTTCATGGCTAGTTTTTTCAAACGCTCCCCTTAAGCCGTCCACGAAAAACGTACAACATCACCCTAGCATGGACCCTAAGTCGGAGCATGACATTGAGAAAACGACCACACAAGCGGCGCTTTGCGGCCCTATAACCTCCTATAGGTTTATGTTATACCAAGCGAGTTGTGAATATCGGGCCTCGTCGATGCCAAAAGAGAAGTGGACCACACCGCGATGAGCGTTGGGATGGGGGGTGAGCGAGCTCTACTGGTGGCTACCCTGGCGGCACCGCCCTCCCCCGAGGTTCGGGAGATCGGCGGCGCGGATTGGATCGAGGTGCGGGCAGAGGCCACTGGCGAGCTAGATGCCGGCTGGCTGCGCAACCGGTTCCGCGGCGGTCTCATCTACGGCCTGGGCGCGGGGATATCTGGCGAGGCGCGTTGCCGGCGGCTCTGCGCCGCCCGCGAATATGACCTCATCGATCTCGACGGCGAACGCGATCTGGTGCCCGAGATCCTGGAAGCCATCCCCAGAGAGCGGCGCTTGATCTCCTGGCACGGTCCGGAAGAGGAACACGAAGACCTACGCCGGCGCTTCGAACGCTATGCGGCGGCAGGGGCGGCCTTGATCCGGCTGGTGCCTTGGGCCGGCGCGCTGACGGACGGCTTAGCCCCGCTGTCGCTGCTGAAGAGCCTGCGGCGCCCCGACCTGGTTGCCTATGCCGCGGGGGACTGCGGTTACTGGACCCGACCGCTGGCCGCGCGCTTGGGAGCGCCCTGGATCTTCGGAGAGGCGTCCGGCCGCGAGGACGGATGCAGCATCGCCCGTTTGATCGAGGACTTTGGCGCACCCAAGCTGTGGACTGTGGACGAAGTCTTCGGGATTGCTGGCGATCCGGTGTTCCAGGCCTATTCGACCCGGCTGCACAACGCGGCTTACCGCGTTCTCGGCCGTAAGACCCTGTACCTGCCCTTCTCCTGCCCCGACTTTACCGACCTGTGGGAGGGGATCGTAGCGCCCGGGGCCTTGGACGGCTTGGGCTTTCCCTTGGGCGGGCTCACCACCGTCTCGCCGCATAAAGAAGCGGCCCACGCGCGGGCGCGGATTAGCTCCGCGCTTTCCAGCCAGGCTGGCGCCGCCAATCTGTTGTTACGACACAAGGCAGGTTGGACCGCGACCACCACAGACGCGCTCGGAGTCCTGGAGCCGCTGCGCCGGCGCCGCATTCTTCTGGCCGGATCCCGGGCGGCGGTGCTCGGCTGCGGCGGGGCGGGACGCGCGGTGGCAGCGGCGCTCAGTGCCGCCGGGGCCGAGGTGTCGCTGGTGAATCGCGGGAAGGCGCGCGGGCACTCCGCCGCGCGCCGGCTTGGGCTACCCTTCGTCCCCCTAGCCGGCTTCGCACCCGCCGGTTTCGATCTGATCGTGAACGCCACGCCGCTCGGGCGCGGGCCCGACGAGTGCCCCTTCGACGCAGGGCGCGCCCGTCACGACACGGTGATCGCCGATTTTGTGTACCGCGGTTCCCCCACACGCCTGGCGGCGGTGGCCCGCGCCCGTGGCCTGCGGGTAATCGATGGCCATGAGATCCTTGGCGTCCAGGTCCGCGAGCAATTCCGTCGGTTCACCGGTCAGCCCTGGCCTGACCAGGTTCCCGCCATGCCGCCCCTGCGGCTCGCCGGGCAGCCCCTGTGAGCCCGCTGCCCCCCGGCCGTGCTCATGGACTGATTCAGGCGTAGCGCGACTACAACTTGCGCCGCTCCTCCTCAACAACGGTCGAGGGGCGTGTCGGCGATGAGGTTGCGAATAATGGCGCCCAGGTTCTCCCCTCGCTCGCAGCCGCGCCGGTACGCTGCTTCGACAATGCGCCCATCATTCCCAACCGGTCCGCTGATCGCCTCGAACCCCAGGACCATGGGAACGTTTGCATCCTCCTGGCTGGCGACTGCATCCGGCGCGCGATCTTGCCGCGCTGGAGCCACATCCTGACTCGCCGGGTCCGCGGACGCCATGATTTTCTCTTTGACGCTTATGTGATCCATTGTGATTACCTCCGGGTCTGTGGTAGTACTCTCGTCTCTACTAGACAAACGCCTCAGAGGAACCTACCTCTGAGTGCGAAGGACAATTATCCTGCGAATTTATGACGGCCAAATGACCTCGGCCGGTGCTTTCCGTGAGAGGCCCTCCTCGATCCCGATGCCTCAATTGGAAAGTGTAGCACCACTATCGAGAAATCCTATTTGCATTGCACAATGGGGCTTAATATGGCTGACAGATTGTGAATAAATCGTCGCGAGCAGCCCTGAGCGCCAGGACCGTTTCGCCGGGAGCGAAACGGCGCGCAAGCCCCGAAGGGGCGAGTCTCAAGGATGAGACGAGCAACCGCAGAGCGAGCACGCGACGCAGCGATCGGGATGCGCAGCAGATTTATTCATACTTTCGGGCGATGAGCACGGCATTGGTGCCACCGAAGGCAAAGGAATTCGACATCACGGTGGCGACGGCGACGTTCGTTCGAGCGCTATTCGCCACATAATCGAGGTCACACTCGGGGTCTGGATCCGTGAGATTGATGGTCGGAGGTATGGCTTGGTGTTTTAAGCTCATGATCGCGACAATTAATTCCATGGCACCCGCCGCGCCTAAGAGATGCCCGTGCATGGATTTTGTCGAACTAATCGGGATCTGGTAGCCGCGGCGGCCGAACACCGCTTTGATCGCGGCGGTCTCGACCGCGTCGTTTTGCGGCGTCGCCGTCCCATGGGCATTGATGTAATCGATTTCATCCGGTCCCATCTTGGAATCCTCCAACGCGGACCGTAGTGCGTGCGCCTGCCCTGCGAGCGAGGGCCGGGTGATGTGGGCGACGTCGGTCGTCTGGCTATAGCCGACGAGCTCGGCATGGACCGGCGCGGCGCGGGATTGCGCCCGTTCCAGATCCTCGAGAACGACGATAGCGGCGCCTTCACCGAGCACCAGTCCCGTTCGGTTCTTCGAGAACGGTTTGCAAGACGCCGCGGGATTTTCCCGGTCCTCCAAGGCGAGCGTGCGCAGGGCTTCCCAGGCCTTCATGGTGCCATAGGTCAGCGGCGCCTCGGCGCCGCCCGCGAGCGCCGCGTCGATGCGTCCGAGCGCGATCTGGCGGTAGGCTTCCCCCGCCGCCACGGCGGACGAGGAGCAAGCGGTCGAATACGTCAGACAGGGACCCGTCAGCCCGTATTCGAGAGCGATCCACGCGGCGGGGGCATTATTCATCGTCATCACTACCGTGAAGGGCTGCAAACGCTCCGATCCCTCGCGATACAGAATCGCATAGCCCGCATCGGTCGTTTCCGCACCTCCCATGCCCGTGCCCAAATACACACCGCACCGGGGCTCGTCGCCGCCTCGGAAGATCAATCCCGCATCAGTCACGGCCTGTGCCGCCGCGCTCAGAGCGAGCTGACTGACTCGATCCAGAATTTTCAAGCGGCCAGGAGGGAAAAACAGCGCGCCATCAAAATCAACCTGCGCGCCGATGCGGATCGACAGCTTCTCGGCGAACGGCGTTTGCAGCCTCCCGATGCCGGACCTTCCCGCGAGCAGGTTTTTGAAGAACTCTTGCGGGTCATTCCCGAGCGGTGAGATCACCCCCAGCCCGGTAATGACCACCCTTCTCAAGGACCGCGTTCCTCTACGGTGGGCTGAACGTGCTGCTCTGAAACCAAGCGATCGATGTAATCGACAACGTCCTGGAGGGTCTTCAGGGGCGCCTGGTCACGCGGCACGGTGATGTTGAATTCATCTTCGATGTTGAACAGCAGATCGATGGTGTCCATCGAGTCGAGCCCGAGCGCCTCGAGCGACGCGGCCGGCACGAGATCACCGCGTGTCACTTCGTTATGCTTAACCAGCAACGCCTGCAAGCGTTCCAAGGTCGTCATTATCAAGGCTTGGCCGTTTAAGATTCCGAGCACCGCGCAACAATGCGGGCGGGCTGCGCAGTAGATTTATTCACAAGCTCTCACTTCCAACAAGGCCCCGTGACAGCTAAACCCGGCGCCGAACGAGGACATCCACCACGATCCGGGGGGCGCCGAATGCTTCAAAGCGGTGCTGAGCACGAAGTACACGAAGGCGCTGCTCAGGTTGCCGAATTCGCTCAATGCCTCCCGGCTATAGAGGATCGCCTCCTCGGGTAGCTCCAATCGTTCCTTTAGAGCCGCGAGCACATCGCGCCCGCCCGCGTGCCAAATCCAAGTGCTGATATTTTGCTTGTTCATGCCGGAGCTTTCCAGTACCGTCCCCAATACCCGCTCCGCATAAGCCGCCGCTAGCTTTGGAACAGGCCGGGTCAGGATATTGCGTAGCATCCCCTGGCGCTGTTCAAAACGCAGATCATCGCGCCGTTCGGGATCGGTAAGGGACGCGCTCGTTTTCCATTCGATGCGCCGGCGGCCCGGAGCCGCGTCATCGGAGAGCACCGCCGCGCCCGCCCCATCACCGAACAAGCAACCGCTAATCAGCACCCCCGGATCGTTATCGAGGTAGATCGCCGCACTGCACACTTCGGCCGAGACGGCCAACACATTCCGGCACCGGCCGGCCGAAAGCAGGGCCTCCGCCATCATCCAATTGGGCAAGGCGGCGCCGCATCCCTGTCCTACGAGATCGAACGCCAACGCGTTGGGCCGCAACCCGAGTCCCTCTATCAGATAACTCGTCAAGCCCGGACACAGGTATCCCGTACAGGTGCTTGCGATCACCGCATCGATCTCGGAGGCGCGCCGGCCCGCGTTCTCGAGCGCCTGGCGCGCCGCGGCGATCGCCAGCCGGGGAGCGTGATCGCGGAAGCGCCGATGCAGGGTGTCGGCGTCGATCTCGAACACTTCGCGCAGGTTTTCGGGCGCAAGATGCCTGGTTGCGATTCCGCTATCGCCGAGCAATACCTGCTCGATGAGAGCACAGGCTCGCCGGTCGAGCCGGGTAGCGAACGAGGAAAACTTAAACGCCTCCCAGCATTCGGCCTGCGTATAGCGCTGCGGAGGCACGGCGGTGCCGAGTCCGGTGACGAACATTGCTATGAGTGATCGTGTTTTTTGGACATGATAGCTCAAGCGCGGGGTCGCGAGCTTGTGAAAGAATCGTCGCGAGCGAAGGGAGGTCGCGTGGCATCCTCGGCGCGCCAAACAGGGCCGCTCCCTGGCCCTGGCTTTCCGCCGGAGCGCAGGACGGTTTCGCCCGGAGCGAAACGGAGCACAAGCCCCGGAGGGGCGAGTCCCAAGGATGGGACGAGCAACCGGAGTGTATGTTGAAATACATGAGGATTCCGAGCACCGCCGGAACGCGAGATCCCGAGCGCAGCAGATTTTTTCACAAGCTCCGAGGCGTCACGCCGGATGACTCATACCCATCGCAGGCCGATGATTCAATGCCTTCAGCAGCGGCGCCGCCAACCCGGGGATCCGCGCCAGGATGGAAAACGCCGCTCGTGTTAAGCCCGGCCGCCTGAGGATCCCGGCGGCGGCGTGGCAGAGGACTCTGCGCCCGATCACGCGGCGATAGGAACACTCCCAGTCCGCGATCAGAGCGGGATCCCAGCGTCGGACGGCCCGGAGCGCTAAGGGGACCACGGCCGCCGCCGAGGCCAACGCCCAGGCGATGCCCTCGCCGGTGAAGGGTTCCACGTAACCCGCGGCGTCGCCCAGGACGAACACGCGCTCAGAGGCGAGACACGGCGCCCGCACGGTCAAGCGCGCCGTTCCCCGCCAAGACTCCTCGGCAAGTTCGGGAATTGGCGGCCAACCCACCTCGTTCAGAATCGCCGCCGCCGCAGCCCCCGCCCCGCCCAGTGTGCGGACGAACGCCCGATCGAACGCTGCCGCCACATTCAGCCGTCCGTCCTCCACGCGCACCAACCCGACGTAGCCGCGCGCGCCGCAGGCCATGAAGATCACTCCGGACTCGTAGAAAGCCGGCGCCACCGCGACGATCACCCCGGCCCCGACGCGCGAACCCCGTGCGACCCGCGGAACATCTTTCACTGCCGCTCGGATCAATCGGCTACCGAGCCCGTCGGCGCATAACACCAGCCGGCTCGACACGGCGCCGTATTGAGGGCCTTGCCGCAATTCGGCGGCCGGCTTCGCGCCGGCTCTTAAACATGCGGCCGTGCCGGGCAGAAACTGCGCTCCCGCGCCGATGGCCGCTTGGATCAACGCCGCGTCAAACGCCTCGCGGCTGAGCGCAAGCCCTCCTGGTACCGCGAGGGTCAGATCCCGGGCCCGGATCGCGGCATGGAACGCCTTGATGGGTTGCGCTCCGCAACGCTCCGCCAAGGCACCGAGGCCGGCCGCGTTCAATACCGCCAAGGCGCGTGGATTCAAGCAGGCGCCGCACACTTTGTAGCGCGGAAAAGCCGCCTTATCGACCAGCAGCACCCGTAGCCCGTGCCGCGCCAATGCGTGCGCGGCAAACGCACCGGCCGGCCCCGCGCCGATAATGACCACATCCCATTCCCACGCATGCGCATCGCTGATCGCGAGCGTCGCTATCGCATCTCCCGTGTTCATGGGGGTTGGAATCGCTAGCGCCCCACTACTCCAACCATTTATCGATCAGCTCCGCCATCTCACCGGTACGCATCGGGGGCTCTGCGGTATCGAACCAGCGTGTGGATTGCGCCGCGATCAACTGCGTGACTTTCTCGCCACTCACCAGACCATGTTGGTCGTAACACCGATCCGGACATTTTGCGAGCACGTTTAGAGCCGCGCCGAGCACTTTTTCCCGCGTGCTGGGCGCATCGCTTCTGGCAGACGAAGGTTCCCGGAGGGCGTCTGGCGACGAGGCCGAGGATCCCGGAACCACGCGCTGGATGAACTGCAGGAGTGCCTCGAAAGGTTCCGGGATCGGGACGCCCGAGGCGCGCGCCCACCGATAGAGATCGATCGGCGCACAACGCCAATCCTGTTCTGAGGACTCAGGGTTGATTACTCGCGGTTTGCCTTCGGTAACGACCGATTCTCTCACGCATGCCCACAGCATATTCTCCAGTGTGCCGCATGCGCCGGAAGCGCGCAGTGTTTCCCACGCATCGGGCGCGATGCCAATAAGGAGCGGAATGCCTTCCGCCCGCAGCGACCACTCCGGTTTACGCATCCAGCGCTCATAAAGCAATTGCGCCTGCGCGCTAGCATCCCGGCTCGCCGAGTCCGGGGACGCAATCGGCACGGAGGACTGTCGCAACACACAGTCTAATAACTGCGCTAGGTTTTCGGCGATCCTGTTCTGCTGTCCCATAAGCGAATTGGAAACGGAGGTCTCATTGGCGTCCGGTGGCGAGCCGCCGCGGGAACCTCTCAACCGGTTGCCGACCCAGGGCTACGATCAAGCATACGTCAAAACACTCATGTCCGCATACGACGAGCGGCAGGACGCTCGCGCGGCGCCGTAGCTCCTGAGCCGCGCGGATGGCCCGTGCACCCCGACATTTGGGGCTTAGGCCCGCTCGAACCCGGCCCAGGGGCCGTGCATCCTCGGCGCGCCAAGCAGGCAGCGTCCCTGTTGCTGAAGTAGGCATCCTGCCTTGCCGCGACGCCTCGATAGCAATTCTTTCATCGTTGATTTATCCTCCCCGCGTTGAATGCTTCTCGCTCGGCGCGGGTTAATTCGGGCGTTATGCGACTCAGGAACCGATAAGGCGATGCCCACGATACTGAGAAGCGGGCCGTACAGGTTTTACTTTTACAGCAATGAGAGAGGCGAGCCGCCGCACGTACATGTGCAGAGGGAGCGCTTCTTCGCAAAGTTTTTGTTGAATCCCGTGACGTTGGCAAGTTCTATCCGATTCGCTTCGCACGAGTTGCGGGCGATCCAAAGAATAGTCGAAGATCATCGGGACAATTTTCTGAAGGCTTGGAATGAGCACGCAGGCGATTGAAGTCCACCCATTGGCGCAGCAGGTTAGTTTCACGGATAGCGACATGGTCGTTGCGCTGGTTGATGGCCGTACTGTCTCAGTGCCGCTCATCTGGTTTCCTAGACTAGCGAGTGCATCGAGACGGCAGTTGGAGAACTACGAGATCCTGGCAGACGGTGAGGGTATTCACTGGCCGGATGTCGATGAGGACTTAAGCGTCGCGGGCCTGCTCCGAGGCACGCACTGATAACATCAGCGAGCGTAGGGCGCGTTCCACGCACCATTCAACCGGCGTGCGATGAACAACGGAGTTGCTTCTTCGATGGTGCGCACGGCGCACCCTACCACGACTTATTCGCCGAAATCGGATGCCACTGAGTCCGCGACCTCGCCGCCACCCCAATCGGGTGGATAAAAGCCCGTGTTACGTACCGGTGAAACGTCGAATACGGCCACTCGCCTACCCGCCGAACGTGCCCATGTTTCACCGGGTTCCTATGGATATAATCCACATGCCGCTTGAACAGATTGTCCGAGTCGCGTCGGCGGCGGCCACGGTGTTCATCGCCGGTGAGAGTGGCGCAGGCAAGGAACTGATAGCGCGGATACAACCGCTTGCACAAGTAAGAGGCGCAGTAAAGGGTTGCGAATAGGCGCTCACTTTTAGAGGATTACGCGTACGTAAAAAACCCATGTCCCCGATCGCACAACTTTTCCGGCAGCTTACCCACGGCGTCTATGTCGTGGGCGTTTCCCACGGCAGCGAGTGCAATGCCTTCACCGCCGCCTGGGTGATGCAGGCGTCCTTTGATCCGCTCCTGCTCGCCCTCAGTATAAACCCGCGGCACGCATCGTATCCCCTCTTGATCGCGAGCGGAGCGTTCACCGTCAATGTGCTGCGCCGAGACCAGATGACGCTCGCTGCCCATTTCGCTCGACCACGATGCGAGAACAAGCCGGCAGGGTTCGATTGGTCACCAAAACGCACCGGCGCACCGGTCCTGGCGGAATGCCTGGCGTATTTCGAGTGCGTGGTTGCGAGCCGGTGCGCCGCCGGCGACCACGAGCTGGTGCTCGGGCGGGTCATAGACGGCGGCCTGTTGCAGGGAGGCGCGCCACCCTTACACTATCGCGACACCGGGGATCTGGACGGTAGCCGTCGCTTGTTCCCGGAAGCGTTCTAATCGGTGCAGCGATCTACCTAGTCCGAGGCTATTAGCATTGAGCCTGGATCGATTTCATCTGGCCGTTCGCGACTGGTTTCAGGGCCGGTTCCGCGAGCCGACGCCCTGCCAACGACGCGCTTGGCCCGCCATTGTTGAAAACCACCATACCCTAATCGCGGCCCCGACAGGCTCGGGCAAGACACTGGCGGCGTTTCTCGCGGCGATCGATACGCTCGTGCGCAAAGCTGAAAGCGGGCACCTCGGCGATCGGACGGAAGTCGTGTACGTGTCGCCGCTGAAAGCGCTCAGCAACGACGTCGAGCGGAATCTTCAAGCCCCGCTGCAAGGGATTCAATCGCTGTTGCGCAAGGATTACGGCGTTGAGGCAACCATCCGTGCTTGCGTGCGTACGGGCGATACGCCGGGCCGCGACCGGGTTGCGATGCGTAAGCACCCGCCCCATATCCTGGTGACGACCCCCGAATCGCTCTATATCCTCCTCACCAGCACCAGCGGCCGCGACATGCTGCGCTCCGCTCGCACGGTCATCATCGACGAGATCCACGCCCTGTTTAGTAATAAGCGCGGGGCTCATCTGGCGCTCAGCCTCGCCCGGCTCGACGCGCTTGCCGGTTTGGCCCTCACCCGCATTGGTCTCTCGGCGACACAGCGGCCCATTGACGAGGTCGCGCGCTTTCTAGCCGGTTGCGATCCGAGCCCGAACCGGGAGCACGATTGCACGATCATCGACATGGGTCATGAGCGGGCTTGGGATCTCGGGATAGAGATCCCAAGGTCACCGCTCGGCGCGGTGATGTCAAACGAGGTCTGGGAAGAAGTTTATGCCCGGCTCGCGGCACTCATCACCGAGCACCGCACGACCTTGGTATTCGTCAACACCCGGCGCATGGCCGAGCGGGTGGCGCGCCATTTGAGCGAACGCCTCGGCACAGACGCGATTACGGCCCATCACGGCAGCATGGCGCGGGAGCAGCGGCTCGAAGCGGAGCAGCGGCTGAAGGCGGGGGCGCTGCGCGCGCTCGTTGCGACCGCTTCGCTCGAGCTCGGGATCGATGTGGGTGAGGTGGATCTCGTGTGCCAGCTCAGCAGCCCGCGGTCAATCGCTGGGCTTCTCCAGCGCGTCGGGCGCTCCGGCCACGCGCTCTCGGCGCTCCCGAAGGGCCGGCTGTTTCCATTGAGCCGCGACGACTTGGTGGAGTGCACGGCGCTGCTCGAAGCCGTCCGGCGCGGCGATCTCGATCAAGCTATGGTGCCGCCGGGGCCGCTCGATGTGCTCGCGCAGCAGATCGTGGCCATGGTCGCCAACGAAGACTGGGATGAAGATCAGCTCTATGAGCTCGTTGTGCGCACCTACCCTTACCGCGCCCTCGCCCGGTCTGATTATCAAGCGCTTGTCCGCATGCTGTCCGAGGGCTTTACGACGCGCCGGGGCCGGCGCGGCGCCTATCTCCATCGCGACACGGTGCAGCGGCGGTTGCGGGCTAGGCGCGGTAGCCGCCTCGTCGCCGTGACCTGCGGGGGAGCCATCCCCGACAACGCCGACTACGAAGTGCGCCAAGAACCGGCGGGCACCTTCGTCGGGACGGTCAACGAGGACTTCGCCATCGAAAGCCTGGCCGGCGATATCTTCCAGCTCGGCAACACCTCGTGGCGGATCCTGCGCGTCGAGACCGGCATCGTCCGGGTGGAGGATGCCCGCGGCCAGCCGCCCACCATTCCCTTCTGGCTGGGCGAGGCGCCCGGGCGGACCGCCGCCTTATCACAGGCCGTCTCCCGCCTGCGCGCCTTGCTCGACGGGATGCTCGTCGAGAGCGGGATCGAGGAGGCCGTCCGCCGGCTGCGGCTGCACTGCGGACTCACCGAGCCCGCCGCCTTGCAGCTCGCTGAATACCTAGCCAGCGCGCGCGCCGCGCTCGGCGTGCTTCCGACCCAGGAGACGCTGGTGCTGGAACGCTTCTTCGATGAGTCGGGCGGCATGCAGTTGGTCCTGCACTCGGCGTTCGGATCGCGCCTCAATCGCGCCTTCGGTCTGGCGCTACGCAAACGCTTCTGCGCCAAGTTCAACTTCGAGCTTCAAGCCGCGGCCACGGAAGACGCCGTGGTGTTGTCGCTCGGCGAGACCCATAGTTTTCCCCTCCCCGATGTTTGGGGCTATCTCAACGCGGCCAGCGTCCGCGAGGTCTTGACCCAGGCATTGCTCGATGCGCCGATGTTTACGCTGCGCTGGCGCTGGAACGCTTCGATCTCGCTCGCCGTCCCGCGCGCCCAGGGCGGACGCAAGGTCCCGCCACGGCTGCACCGCATGCGCGCGGAGGATCTCCTGGCGGTCGTGTTCCCCGATCAAGTGGCCTGTCTTGAGCACCTGTCCGGACGGCGCGAGATCCCGGACCACCCCTTGGTGCGGCAAACGCTTAGCGACTGCCTCACCGACGCCATGGACATCGAGGGGCTGGAAGCGCTCTTGAAAACCATCGAAGTCGGACGGATACGCTTGCTCGCGCGCGATCTCACCGAACCCTCGCCGCTCGCCCAAGAGATCCTCAATGCGCGGCCCTATGCCTTTCTCGATGATGCGCCCCTGGAGGAACGGCGCACGCAAGCCATCCTTAGCCGCCGCTGGCTGGATATCGAGTCCGCCGAGCGGCTTGGGCGCTTGGATCCCGGCGCCATCGAACGCGTACGCGCCGAGGCCTGGCCCGATGTATCGACGGCCGACGAGTTGCACGAGGCGCTGACCTTGGCGGGATTTTTCACCGAGTTCGAGAGCCGCCGTAGCGCCGCTAGCGAGGCGGCTAACGCCGGGGACTGGGGCGTGTTGCGGGAACAACTTACGTTGGAAAGGCGGGCAACGGTTTTATGCCTCGGGGAATGGCGAGCGTGGGTTGCCGTGGAGCGCTTACCCGAGCTTTTGGCGCTCCATTCCGGGGCCGCCGCCGCTCCGCCGCTGTGTGTACCGGCGGAGTATGCGTCGAAGGTTTGGACCGCAGAGGAAGCCTTGGTCGAATTGCTGTGCAGCCGGCTCGAAGTCCTCGGACCTACGACACCGGCCGCGCTTGCCTTGGAGTTTGGGCTTGCGGAGCCATCTATACGGGGGGCGCTCCTGGCCCTCGAATCCCAGGGCTATGTCTTGCGCGGCGACTTCACCGGGCAGGATCGCGAGGAATGGTGCGAACGGCGCTTGCTCGCGCGTATCCACCGCTATACCGTACAGCGGCTCCGCCAAGAGATCGAACCTGTCGCGGCGGCGGATTTTTTGCGTTTTCTGTTCCGCTGGCAGCATGCGGATCCCGCAACGCGCTTGAGCGGCGAGCCGGCGCTCGCGGCCGTATTGGAACGGCTCGAGGGCTTCGAGGCAGCGGCGGCGAGCTGGGAAGAAGAGATCCTGCCCGCGCGTCTCGGCGATTACGATCCCGCATGGATCGATCGCCTGTGCTTGTCGGGACGTATGGCGTGGCGCCGGCGCGCCGTTGCGCCGCCCGCCGGGAACGCCGCGGGGCCCCTACGTTCCACGCCGATCACGTTTTTGGCTCGCCAACGCGTGTGGCCGGCAGAGACGACCGATTCCGGCAGCATCGAACTCGGCCCGCACGCGGGGGCGGTTGCCGAGTCATTACGCCGGCGGGGAGCCTTATTCACCGAGGATTTGATCGCGGAGCTCGGTTGCCTCCAGACCCAGGCGGAACAGGCACTCGCCGAGCTGGTTGTGAAGGGGATCGTGAGCTGCGATAGCTTCGCCGGCTTGCGTTTGCTGCTCGCCCCCGCCAGCGGCCGCTATCGGCGATCACGACGGCGGGGGCGTGACCACGCCGCGGGACGCTGGGTCCTGGTGCAGAAGCGCTTGCCGACAGTGCCTGCGCCGGATCCCTTGCTCACGCAGGATCCTACGGGCGCTCTGGAGGCATGCGCCTGGATTTTGCTCCGCCGCTATGGGGTCGTCTTCCGGCGCTTGACCCTGCGCGAGCCGAGCTTACCTCCGTGGCGCGATCTGGTGCGGGTTTATCGGCGCTTGGAAGCGAGGGGCGAGATCCGCGGAGGGCGGTTCGTGGAGGCGATGAGCGGCGAGCAGTACGCGCTCCCCGAGGCCGTGGGACTGCTCCGCGAGACGCGGCGCGAGGAAAAGACGGGCTGTCTCATTGCCGTGAGCGGCGCGGACCCCTTGAACCTCGCCGGGATCCTCACACCCGGCGAGCGCGTGCCTGCGTTGACTTCTTATCGGATCCTGTACCTAGACGGAGAGCCGATCGCGACACTCCAAGGGAAAGAAGTCCAGTTCGCCACCGCTCCCGATCCTGCGAATGCTTGGGAGTTACGGAACGCCCTGATTCGGCGACCCGGCGGCCAAGGCTTTCAAGAAGGGCGTCTACGAAGAAGCCTTGGCCGGATTTGATGATGTGCGAGACCAGATGCCAAGTCAAGATTTCGTGGTCGGCCAAGATGTACGGCTACTCCACTGATCCGTGGGCGGCATCGGCAAACTCGCAGCGCGCGAGCGCGCGTAGCTCGGCCAGCGCGACGGTCACCATGGCCAGATCAAACCGCTCCGCGTTTCCTATCTCGCCGAGGAGATGATGGTAGCGCTTGAGCGCATCGCGAAACGGACCCGAGCGGCGATTGACGAGCCCCTCGCCCGGTTCCGTCGCAGCTTTAAGCACGAGCAGCGTTAATTCCGAGTGCAGCGCGGCCAGTTCATCGCCCGCGTCAATGCGCGCTCGCTCTTGCCAGGCCCCTTGTAAGGGTAAGCGCTCGATTCGATCGCGCAGCCAGTCTATTTTGAGCCGCTCGCCGAGATCACAGTACACAGTACCCACGGCGCCTAGCTCGAGTCCCGTTTGCATGCAGATCGCGCTGATGTCGAGGACATAGACCAAGAAGCGAAGTCGCGCGGATTTTACCGCCAGCCCCTGCGGAACTCCCTGGCGCTTCCAGGTCTCGATCGAACTGGCCAAGCCCTGAAGCTCAGTGCCGATGACAGGCCCGTCGAGTTGCTGGCCAAACCGTTGCACCGCGGGACCGAACTGTTTCACCGCCGCGGCCATATCGAGGGGTCTCCGCGAGCACCGTAAAAACCAGCGCGTGGCCCGTTCGACGAGCCTCTGTGTCTCTGAAATCAGCTCGACCTGGACCGCGCGCGCTGCCCGATTTTCGCTCCGGTCGATCTCGTCCCAAAGCGCTCGAACCTCGAAAACATCGCGCGCCGCCAGGTAGGCGCGGGCGATGGCGGGGACATCGCGCCCGGTAAGCTCATGCATGCGCAGCGCAAACGTGATCCCGGCTCGGTTGACCATGCTGTTAGTGACGATGGTCGCGATGATCTCGCGGCGCAGGCGGTGATCAAGCAGTTCCTGGGGAAAGCGCTGCCGCAGCGGTGCGGGAAAATAACGCTCCAGCACGCTCGCGAGATAAGGCTCGTCGGGCAGGTCGGAGGCGAGGATTTCAGGATAGAGGTCCATCTTCGCATAGGCCAAGAGCACCGCGATTTCCGGCCGCGTGAGGCCCAGGCCCGCCGCCTTGCGCTCGGCGAGCGTCTCCTCCCTCGGCAGGGCTTCCAGCTCCCGATCGAGCAATCCGTTGCGTTCGAGCGCGACTATCAGCCGCTGGTATCCTTCAAGCTGAGATCTCGCGTCGGCCTCCGCGATGCTGATCGCTCGCACTTGGCGATAGCAATCCTGGAGCACATGCCCGGCCACCTCCTCGCTCATCTCCGCCAAGAGTTGGTTACGCATCTTGTCGCTGAGATCGCCGCGCGCGGCGGCCGCGTTGAGCGGGATCTTGAGGTTGACCTCCCGGTCCGAACAATCGACCCCGCCGCAGTTGTCAATGGCATCGGTATTGAGGCGCCCGCCCCTCTGCGCATACTCGATGCGCCCCCGTTGGGTCAGGCCGAGATTACCGCCCTCGGCGATCACCCGGCAGCGCAGCTCATGAGCATCCACGCGGACGCCATCGTTACTCCGGTCCCCAATCTCCGCGTGACTCTCCGCTCGGGCCTTGACGAAGGTTCCGATCCCCCCGTTCCAAAGGAGATCCACGGGCGCCTTGAGCAAGGCGCGGATGATCTCGGCGGGCGTCAGAAGCTCCGCTTGCAGGGCGAGGGCTTCCTTGACCTCCGCCGAGAGCGCGATGGCCTTGCTAGTGCGCGGATACACGGCGCCGCCGCTTGAGATGAGCGCTGGGTCATAATCCGCCCAGGTCGCGTGCGTCCGTGCATACAAACGCCGGCGTTCCTCATAACTCGATTCTGGATCCGGATTGGGATCGAGAAAAATGTGCTGGTGATTGAAGGCGCCGATGAGCTTGATATGCCTGGATTGCAGCATGCCGTTGCCGAAAACATCGCCCGCCATGTCGCCGATTCCGACCACGGTGAAGTCCTGTGACGCGACGTCCAGCTCGAGATCTCGGAAATGATGTTTGACCGCCTCCCACACCCCGCGCGCGGTGATCCCCATGCGCTTATGGTCATAGCCCGCGGAACCGCCCGAGGCAAAGGCGTCGCCTAGCCAGAACCCATACTCGCGCGCGATGGCGTTGGCAAGATCCGAAAACGCCGCCGTCCCCTTGTCCGCCGCGACCACCAGGTACGGATCGTCTTCGTCGTAACGCACCACATCCCGCGGCGCCACGACGCGCTCTCCGGCGCGGTTATCGGTGATATCGAGCAAGCCGCGGATAAAGATCTCATAACACGCGGCGCCCTCGCGCTGCCATGCCTCCGGCCCACCGGTCGGCGGCGGGCACCTGACGACAAACCCGCCTTTGGCTCCTACGGGCACGATGAGCGTGTTTTTAACGCGCTGCGCCTTCATAAGACCCAGGACTTCGGTGCGAAAGTCTTCCCGCCGATCGGACCAGCGGACCCCGCCTCTCGCCACCTTGCCGCTACGCAAGTGCACGCCTTCCGTGCGCGCTGAATAGATAAACACTTCGAACATCGGCCTGGGCTTCGGCAACCGCGGGATCAAAGCGGGATTGAGTTTGAACGACAGGTAGGATTTATGCCGCCCGGCCGCATCGCGCTGGAAATAGTTGGTCCGCGTCGTAACTTGGATGAGCGTAAACGCCGCTCGCAGGATCCGGTCTTCGTCGAGACTCGGCACGCTGTCCAGGGCGCCCTCCACGTATGCCGCGAGGGTCGAAATCGCGCCCGCCCGGCGTTGGCGTTGCGGATCGAAGCGCGCCTGGAAAAGATCTACCAGCATGCGCACCATGCGGGGGTTGTGCGCCATGCAATCTTCCATATAGGACTGGCTGAAGGCCATGCCGAGATGGCGGAGATAACGGCAATAAGCGCGCAGCACGAGGATCTCGCGCGCCTCTACCCGAGCGCGCAACACCAAGCGGTTAAAGCCGTCGTTTTCAACCACGCCCGACCAGACTTGCGCGAAAGCGTCCTGAAACTTGGCGCGCACGGCATCGACGTCGAAAAGCTCGCCTTCGCCATGCTTGAGCTGATACTCGTGGATCCACACCGCCGCAACCGGTGCTTTGATCTCGTAAGAACGATCGGACACTACCGTCACGCCCATGTTCTCGAGCATCGGCAAGACATCCGAGAGCGGGATCGAGGCGCGCGCGTGAAAAAGCTTGAACGACAGTTCGGCGGCGGTGATCTCCGGAGCGCCGAAGAGATGCATCTCCAAGCGGCCGCTGGCGAGGGCCGACTCGATCTTGCCGATATCGTAGACTGTGCTCCGGGCGCTGAAGTCCTCCCGATACGCTAGCGGAAAAGCATCGCGATAGCGGCTGAACAAGTCATTGCCGGTCTCCTCCCCGTGCGCCTCCAAGAGCGCTTCGTGCAGTCGGTCCTGCCAGGAACGCGCGGCCTCCGCGAGACGCGCCTCGATTTCTTGCACAGCGTAATCCCCCCGGCCGCCGGGCTTGGTGTGGACAATGAAATGGATGCGCGCCAAGGGCGATTCGTAGATCGCCACCGTGAAATCCACCTCGGATGCGTTGAACGCAATGCGCAAGATCGCCTGCATGCGTTCCCGCAGCTCGGTGTGGAAGCGATCGCGCGGGGTGAACACCAGGCAGGAATAGAAGCGGCCGTACGGATCCTCGCGCACGAACAGGCGCACCCGCTGGCGCTCCTGAAGATGCATGATCTCCATCGCGAATTCCAGCAACTCATCCTCGCCGATCTGGAACAATTCATCGCGCGGATAGGAGTCCAGGATAAACAAGAGCGCGCGCCGCGAGTAGCTTCCCGGGAGTAAACCCGAGCGCGCGATCACCCGATCGATCTTATCACGCAGCAACGGGATCGCCTTGGGATCGCCCTGGTAAGCGCTCGAGGTATACAATCCCAAGAACCGGTGCTCGCCGATCACCTCCGCCTTATCGTCGAAGCGTTTCACGCCGATGTAATCGAGATAGCCGGGACGGTGTACGGTCGAGCGCGAGCTCGACTTGGTGACGATGAGCGGATAGGGATCGAGGGCCAGCCGCTTGACCTCGGCGGGGAGCTCCGCGAAGCTGCGCGAGATTGCGGGCGCCATGCGCTCGCGTAACAGACCGAGGCCGGATCCCGCTTCCACGGCGAGCACTTCGGCCCCGTCGCTACGGATCAGCCGATGGTTGCGGTATCCGAGCAGGACGAAGTTGTCCTGCGCTACCCAGTCGAGAAAGGCAAGAGATTCGGGCACCGCCGGGTGCACCGGCGGGTGCGCGGATAGCTCTTGCGAGGCTCGTGACAGCGCGGCGCGCATCCGCGGCCAATCCTCGACCGCCATGCGGACATCATCGAGCACCCGATGGAGGTCCTCTCTTAGCCGCTCCAGGGCCTCGGGATCGGACTCGCGATTGACCTCGGCATGGATAATCGACTCGAGGCCGCCGGCGTCCGCGTCCGGATCATGAACCGCCAACAGATCCCCTTCAGCATCGCGCTCCAAGCGCATGATCGGGTGCACGATGAGGTGTACCGTAAATCCATGGCGATTGAGCGCCATGCACACCGAATCCACCAGGAACGGCAGGTCGTCGGTAACGATTTCTATGATCGTGTGGGTGGATCGCCAGCCATGCTTCGCGAAGCTCGGGTTGTACACACACAGCTTGCGACGGCCGGGCGCCCGGCGCCGCGCAAGCGTCCAGTGGGCGAGGGCGGCGCCGAATAGGTCTAAGGGCTGATTTTCGGCGAGATCATCGGCCGCGACCCCAAGGTAATACTGGCGCACGAAGCGCACCGCCGGCTCGGCATGCTCGGGGGCCAAGCGTTCGCGCGCGAGCGCGGCGAGATCGTCGATGAGCCCGGCTTTCCACTGTTCGGTACGCGCCGAAATCATAAGCAGAACGACGTTACCGTTCTCGACGAGTTGCGAGACCGGAGCTAGGGGAAGCTCTGCAAAGGTGTCGCGAGCAAGCCCAGATGCGCGAAGCCGCGGAGCGAGTCGCGAGACATATCAGGTAGATAGGCGAGCGACGAGCGAGCACGCGACAAAGCAGATGGGCTGCGCAGTAACTTTTGCAGAGCTTCCCTAGGCAACGCTCTTGATGAAAACTTTTGAGTTGCGTTGATAGTTATACAGACCCTGGCGCGCGACGGGCAGGTCCTCGATACGCGCTTGCGTAAAGCCGCGTTCGATAAACCAATGTGCGGTGTGCGTGGTCAGCACAAACAATGTCCTGAGACCGAGGCTCCTGGCGTTGTCTTCTAAATTGAGAAACAACTGGCTGCCGCGTCCCGCATCTTGGTAACTCGGGTGCACCGCAAGGCACGCAAGCTCGGCCACGCTTTCGTGGGGATAAGGATACAGGGCTGCACATGCGATGATGGCCCCATCCCGCACCAGCACGGTGAAACGATCCATCTCCATTTCAAGCTTCTCTCTTGAACGCCGCACCAGCACCCCCTGGGCTTCGAGCGGCGCGATAAGCTCCAAGACGCCGCCGACATCATCGATGGTCGCCGGGCGCAGGTCATCGAAACGCGCCCCGCTCACCAGGGTCCCGATCCCGTCACGCTGGAACAACTCCAGCAGCAGCGCCCCATCGGTGGTTTGGTCAATCAAATGCGTCCGGCCGACGCCGTTGCGGGAGGCGCGGATGGCGCACTCGAGCTCCGAGAGATCGTCGCCCGCGCTTCTGCGCTCGATGAGAAACTGCTGGGCTTCTTTATCCGTGAGCTGACGCACCAGCGTGCCCGATCCATCGAGAACTCCGGGAGCGGCGAGCATGAAGATCAACTTGCTCGCACGCAGGCTGATCGCTACCGCCGTCGCGACCTCATCCGCATCCAGGTTAAACACCTCGCCGGTCGGAGAATAACCCACCGGCGGGATCACGACGATATCGCCCTGATTCAATTGGGCATGGATGGCTTTCGCATCGACTCGCCGCACCTCCCCGGTATAGCGCAAATCGGTTCCCTCGCGCACGCCCGAGGGCTTGGCCGTGATGAAGTTTCCCGAGGCGACACGGATACTGGCGTTGGCCATGGGGGAATTGGGCAGCCCCAGCGACAACAGGGCTTCGATCTCGATGCGTACCGTGCCGGCGGCTTCTTTGACATAGGTGAGCGCTTGCTCGTCGGTCACCCGCAGACCATTGATATAACGAATATCCGCGCCCGCGCCTTTTAGACGCGCCTCGATCTGAGGCCGCGTGCCATATACCAAGACTTGCCGGACACCGAGGCTATTGAGCAAGGCGATGTCATGTATCAGACTCGGAAACGCGCGATCCAGCACCATCTCCCCGCCGAAACAGATGACAAAAGTGCGGCCGCGGTGATTATGGATATAGGGCGATACGGCGCGAAACCAAGCGACGAAATCTTGCGGGCCGGCCGGCATTGCTTTTAAACCCCGAGGCCATACTCGGCGATCAGCGCTTTGACAATCGACTGCATCGACACCAAGCGCGCGCCGTCCACATACTCGTCGGGCTGATGCGCCTGGGCGATGTCCGCCGGGCCGCAGACGACGGTGTCTATGCCGAGCGCGCTCAGGAACGGCCCCTCGGTCGCGAAGCTGACCGTCCCCGCGGGGAGGCCGGTGAGCCGTTCGAGCGATTGCACGATCGCGGAGCTGCGATCGGTCTTCAAGGCGCCGATCCCCGCCACCAACGGCCGCACCTCGAGGGCAAGGCCGCTCCCCGCGACGGCGCGCTCGACACGCTCGAGGAGCGCCTGGCGCAGCGAGTCGAACGGCATGCCCGGCAAGGTGCGGATATCGATCTGGAGCTCGCATTCGGCGCAGATCCGGTTGGGGCTGTCGCCGCCGTGGATATTACCGAGATTAAGCGTCGGCTCCGGGACCTCGAAATCATGATCCGCATAGGCCGCCTGCAGCTCTCCTCGCCATTCCATCAGGGCGCCCAGGACCCGGTGCATGCCATCGATCGCGTTGTTCCCGAGCCTCGGGTTGCTCGCATGCCCGGAGCGCCCGCGGAGCCGGATAGATTCCATCGTCACACCTTTGTGCATGTATACAGGTTTTAGAGCGGTAGGCTCGCCGATGAGCGCGTAACGCCCAAGCCTCTCGCCCGAGGCCGCAAGCGCCCGGATCCCGGCCATCGAGCTCTCCTCATCGGCGGTCGCGAGGATCACGAGCGGGCGGGTCAAGGCACGGAGATCCAGGGTGCCGGCCGCGGCGAGGATCAAGGGAAAAAAATTCTTCATGTCGGCCGCGCCGAGACCGTAGAGCCTTCCGTCCCGCTCGGTGAGCGTGAAGGGATCGGTCGACCAGGCGCCCTCATCATAGGGCACGGTATCGGCGTGCCCGGAAAGGACCAAGCCCCCTTCTCCCGGCCCGCTACGGGCGATCAGGTTCAGCTTGTCGGGATGATGCCGAAGCGGCATCAGCTCGGCTTGAAAACCCGAATCCGAAAACCAATTCGCCAGGCGTTCGACCACGGCGCGGTTGCCGCAGTCGAAGCGCGGATCGACGCTGCTCATCGAGGGGATCGCGACGAGCTGCGATAGCATTTGCACCAACGTAGGCAGTTGCGCCGCCATGTAACGCCGCTCAAAGTAATTGAATGCGAGATTGTACACGCGCCACGGGCTCAAGGCATCGCACGTGTGATGAGGTAGTGTCTCGGTTTGTTCGGCTTCCGGCCCTTTACCGTTACTCACACCAGTTCGATAGCAGACACTGATTCAGGCCGCTAATGCCAGCTCCTGAAAACGCCGTGGGTATTGACGGAGATTTCGCGAGCGAGAAAAACCTGGCGAAAGGGTGGAGCCGTTACTACAATGGCCAATGTTGCGAGAGGTCCGCCTCACTGAGACTTCAGCTTCTACCATGCAAGCATATTTGATAGTCGGCCAGCTGTCGCGGCAAAAGTTGCTTCGCCTGCGAGTCGGAAACCCCCTGAATATTCGCGTGGCAGCGGTCGTTAATAGCTGGATCGATTCTCGGTTCTACGCGGTGTTCGGCAGGAAGTATTGATTGCGGGAACTCCCAGTAAATCGGGGGTTCGCCAGCGATTCGTTCAGGGTAATAGTTCCGGATGTGTTGGCAAATTGAAAGCCTTGAGGCATCCACGCAGTCTCCAAGTATGATAGAAATCCCTCCTCCTTTAGAGTTCTTGAACGCGAGGCTTGTGAACCTCTTCCGCCTCTTGTCGTAGTGCTTTCCGTGGATAAGCCTAATAAACCAAGCGAGCGCCATATTTCTGCCCCGATCTGTTTAATTGTCCTTTTGGCAATAATTTCACTTACGCCCTGAGTGGCAGATATCTCCGCGTTGTCACGCTCATGCGTGACCGAATAGCGTAGGTCGGTAGAAATGATGGTCTCGATGCAGTTGGGCCCACGGTATGCGGTGATCATCAGCTCACCGTCCGCTCCAGGGAAGGCATCCGTAGTTGTAAAGCCAAGCTGGCGATAATAGCCATCGATCGCAAGCGCCTTGTTGATGACATCCGCGCTTAATGGGCCGCCCTGACCATAATGCCAGCCTATGGGCAGCGATCCAAACGACCTGATTTTCTTAGCCGTCGCTGAGACAAAATCCGAGGCCGATGTGAAATGGATTCTCATGGGTCGCATTCTAATGCTTCACCTTTCGCGTCTCGATTTTGGATTTCGTTTGGCGTTTCGCGGCGGTTGACGTCGACTCTTCCTCGGTTTTCTTGGCCGCAAGAAATTCCTCAATTTCGTTGGTTGTCATTATTGGATGACCGGATCGTTCTTCAAGCTTCGCAATAGTATTGCCAAGCAGCACCGATAGGGTCTTGGCGACAGTGTATGAAGCATTCAATACCGCAACGGGTTGGCCGTTTCGCTCAAGAACAACCAATACGTCCCCTGTCCCTAGCAAGGTTATTATCCCGTTGAAGTTGATCTTAGGAATGTCTGATTGGATTGCGGCGTTTATCCTTGCTTGGACTGTATTCGCCCTATCTTGATTGTCGGCCACAAATATCCCCCGTGATTTGGTTTACAAAAATAAGTGAAAGAATACGTTACGGAAGCATGGTCCGGCAACGATCGAAGATGAAGTGCAACCACGTGCAGCATGGCCGATTTCCAGGCACAATTGGCGCGATAACTAAGAAATCAAGGGCTCGGACACGCTCAGAGCACTGAACGATGGCCCCGCGCAGCCAACTCGAGACTCGCATCGCCGAGTGCCTTGCAAAGCTCTCGGACGCCGACATGCAGCGCGTGGCGGAGGACTACGCCCGCATCCGCTTCCCGATCGGCGCTCGCGAGGATCACGAGCGGGCGTGTCACTGGCGGTGGTGCCATTGCACAAGGGCAGGACGCACGAGGGAGATTGCGCCCAGCCTGGCCGAGTGGCTGAACGCCGGCCGCGACGATATCCGGCGCGAGCTGGACAAGCTGGCCTTCGAGGCTCATCGGGACCAAGCCGAGCTGGTCGGCACGGCCGACGTTCGCCAGGAACGGCTGGTGATGGCGCTGCTGAATGCCGCACCAACACGAGCGACGTCAAGCCCAAGCTGCTGGAGGAATACCTGCGCGACCGGGCCGGGCTGCTGGCCGCGCACGGCGAGGGGCTGTATCAGTTCCCCCATCGCACCTTTCAGGAATATCTAGCAGCCTACCTGACCGTGGATCGATTCCCGGACGAGAGATCCTCACGCTTCCGGTCGTCTGGGTCGTAGGGATACACGAAGTCGGGCTTCTGCCAATTCTTACCCCGCAGGCTGCGCGTCCATTCCCATACGCTGCCGCACATGTCCTCGCAACCATACGGGGCCCATATTGCTTCCGAAGCCCCTTGACACTCACGGATTTGGGATTCGACAGCGGTCGTCTCAATGTCGGTAATCTCACTGATGATGTCAAAGTGCATCCACGCATTTTAACGCCCTCCAGTGATCGGAGCTAAGGATCAGGGGCAGACCGCGCCACAACTCAAAAACCAATGTTGCCGTAGACGGGTTGACTCCTGAAGCGATAGGCGCAGCGCGCGAAGACCCGAAGGTCGTACCACGAGCCGCCCCGCGGTGAGGCTTGCCGCCATTGCTTTCAATCCCGATCCGAGCGCCAGATCGAAACGATGATCCACACGCTGTTGCAGAACGCGATCACGTAGCCGAGCAGGCCGAGCACGGTGAACAGCGGCATCCCGAACAGGGTCGGACCACGAGGGACCGTCATCACGATGGAAGAACCGACGACGAGCGAGGCAGTCATGATGCCGATGGTGATGCGATCGATGGTGTGATCGAGGCGTCGGCCGAAGCTATCCAAGCGCTTGAGATCGAGGTCCAACCGCATTCTGCCCCGGCGGAGGTCCTTGAACAACCGGGCGAGGTCCCGCGGGACGGCGCTGACCGCGTTGAACACCTGCGCCAGACTATTCTGCCCGCGCTTGATGAGCGCGGCCGGCTCATGGCGTTCGGCGACGGCCCGCTCGAGAAGGGGCCCGAGATGGTCGATGAGCCGGAACCCGGGATCGTACTGGCGCCCGAGCCCCTCCAGCGTGATGAGGGCCTTGAACATGAGGGTAAGATCCGGGGGCAGCACGATCGAATGCTCGCGCATGATACTGCTCGCCTGGCGTAGGAGCGTGGCGATGCGGACGTCCTTTAGCGGGACATCCGCATAATCGAGCACGAGATCACCCATATCCGCGGCAAGCTTGGCCTCATCCACGCAGGCGTCGCCCGTCCAGTCGAGGATCACCTCCGTGATGCCTTCCTCGTCGCGGCCTGCGATTCCGGAAAGGAGATCGACGATTTGATTGCGGCGGAAATGCGTGAGCCGCCCGACCATGCCGAAGTCGATCATGACGATGCGGTTGCCCGGCAGGTAGAAGACATTGCCTGGGTGAGGGTCGGCGTGGAAGAAGCCGTCAACCAGGATCATCCTGAGCACCGCATCCGCGCCGCGCGAGGCGAGCAGCTTGCGGTCGAGGCCCGCCGCTTCGATTGCGCGGAGATCATTGCCGGGAATGGCCTCGATATACTCCTGCACGTTCATCACCGGGCTGGTCCACTCCCAATACACGCGCGGCACCAGCACCTCGGGGTCCCCGGCGAAGTTCTTGGCGAATCGATCGATGTTGCGCGCCTCCACCGCCAGATCGAGCTCGCGTTCGAGGGAGCGGGAAAATTGGGCGAGGATCTGGGTCGGTTGGTAGCGCCGCGCCTCGGGGATCTCCGCTTCGAGCAGGGTGGCGATGTGGGTGAGGATGCGGATATCCGCCTCGACCGTCGCCCGGATCCCCGGGCGGCGGATCTTGAGCACCACCGGCGCGCCGTTCGGCAGCCGAGCCCGATGGACCTGGGCGATGGAGGCTGAGGCGTAGGCTGCGGTATCGAGATCAACAAATACTTCCTGAGGAAGCCTGCCAAGCGCCTTTTCCACCTCGGGCAGCAGTTCGCCGAAGGCCACCGGTGCGACCCTGCTCTGGAGTCTTTCGAACTCCGCGATCCACTTCGGCGGGAACAGGTCTTCCCGTGTCGAAAGCACTTGGCCAAGCTTGACGAAGGTCGGTCCAAGCTCTTCCAGAGCAACCCGTATGCGCTCTGGCGGCTCCAGGTGCGCCGATTCGGAAGCCTCTCCCCAGTGCAGGATCTGGCCGGCGCGTTCGAGCACTGTCCCAATCCCCACCCGGCGGACGAGGTCGCCGAGCCCGTGCCGGATCAGGACCGAGGTGATCTGGTGCAGACGCGGAAGATCACGCCCGGCGCCGAAGGCCGCCCAGATCACCGGCCGACCTATTTGCTCGTACCGGGCCCCGACTGCTCGCGCAGCGCGTCGGCGATGCCGGCGAGGACGCCGCTCGCGAGCAGCGTCATACGCACGCCGTAGTCGCGCGCCGCATCGAACCCGGCAGAGGCGCCCTCGCGCGACACCGAGGTCAAGCGACTCGCGAACTCCGTCATAACCGCGGCCACGCGCGCGCTGGCGTCCACCCCGACTTGCTGCGCATGCACCGCAAGCTCCCGCAGCTCGCGCTGGATGTTGCCGCTCGCGGCTTCCGCCACGCGGTTGGCGGTCGCGACGTAGGCCCCCTGGAGATCCTTGAGCCTGGCGAAGGTTTCTTTCAGGTCATTGTCGGTAAAATCGGTTCCCTTCGAGCCAAGTTGCCGGAGCGCGACATGCGCCGCTTCGGCGGTGCGCATAAGCGCCTCATCCAGGCCCTGCACCGCCTCGGCCAACCCTCGCCTCACGTCGGCCGCCTGCGGTTCCATGCCGGCGCTTGATCCGGCGGTCATGGCCTGGACCACCTCCTTCACCTCTTCGGGATCCAGGTGACCGCCTTTCAGGACCTGTGACGTGAGATCGCGCACTTTGTCCCGTATCTCCGCATGCGGCTCTGGCCCACCCGAAACCGGTGGAGCTTGCGCTGCTTGCGATTTTTTATCTACCATGATGCACCTCCTCGGTAACCGACCAGTCGCTTCAGCCCACGGACTAGTTTACGCCGCAGGGCGCTGCAACTACAGATCCTCAAGGCCATTGCGGTATCCTTTTTAAACATGGCGGCCTATTCGTTCACCGAATACTTCGAGAATGAGGTTCTCCGGAAGCGCCCATATCTCAAGAAGGAATGGTGCATTCGAGTAGTTGAGGAGCCGGTTCGTTCGGAACCCCAGGAGCATAACCGATATAGATTCTGGGCTGCCTGCCCTGAACTTGGCGGTCGCTACTTGCGGGTTGTCACGTTGGAGGATAAGGTCACGATCCATAACGCTTTCCCGGACCGAGGTTTCAAGCTATGAGACTGAATTATTACGCTAACACGGACTCCTTGTATATCGACCTCTCCGAACAACCAAGCGTCGAGAGCCGAGAAATTTCCGCAGGGGTCGTGGTTGACTATGATGCCAACGGGAACCTTGTAGGCATCGACATCGATAACGCGAGTAAAAAGGTCCAGCTGCAACAGTTGATCCTGAACAAGCTCCCGTCCCAGGTAACAACCGTTGCCGCTTAGCCGGCAACCGGGAGATGTTAACCCCAGCAAGGGTGCGCCGTGCGCGCGAACTACGATTTTTTTGATGGCTACTTCCTGCAAAGCCGGGCCGTGTACTATCCGCTGCACGATTGAGAACCTCCGGAGTCTCTCATGACCCATCCCGCTAACCGCTACAGCGCGCGCATCACCCAACCGAAATCCCAGGGCGCCTCGCAAGCGATGCTCTACGGTACGGGGCTCACCGAGGCGGACATGCACAAACCGCAAGTCGGGATCGCCAGCGTCTGGTACGAGGGCAATACCTGCAACATGCATCTCTTGGGGCTCGCGGACAAGATCAAGGAGGGAGTGGGCGCGGCGGGCTTGGTAGGAATGCGTTTCAACACCATCGGTGTGAGCGATGGGATCTCCATGGGCACGGAAGGCATGAGTTATTCGCTGCAATCGCGCGATCTCATCGCCGATTCCATCGAGACCGTGATGTGCGCCCAATGGTATGATGCCAATATTTCGATTCCGGGCTGCGATAAGAACATGCCCGGTTGCCTCATGGCCATGGGCCGGCTGAACCGGCCGGCGCTCATGATCTACGGGGGCACCATCCGGCCCGGCCGCCGCGGCGATAAGAAGCTCGACATCATCTCGGCGTTTCAAAGCTACGGCGAGTATCTCGCGGGCGCCATCGACGAGGCGACACGTAGCGACATCGTGAAAAAATCCTGTCCGGGTGCGGGCGCCTGTGGCGGCATGTACACCGCCAACACCATGGCGGTCGCGATCGAAGCGCTCGGGATGTCGTTGCCCTACAGCTCATCGACGCCGGCGCTCGAGCCGGAGAAGCTCGACGAATGCCTGCGGGCGGGTGCGGCGATCCGCCATTTACTCGAGCAGGACATCAAACCGCGGGACATCATGACCCGCGAGGGGTTCGAAAACGCCATGGTCCTGGTCACGGTGCTGGGAGGCTCGACCAACGTCGTGCTGCACCTCATCGCCATGGCGCGCGCGGTCGGGGTCAACCTCGGCCTCGACGATTTTCAAGCGGTCAGCGATCGCACCCCCTACCTCGGCGATCTCAAACCGAGCGGCAGCTACGTCATGGAGGATCTGCATCAGGTCGGCGGAACACCGGCAGTGATGAAATACCTGTTGGACAACGGGCTCTTGCAGGGAGACTGTCTGACGGTGACCGGACAAACCATGGCCCAGAATCTAGCCACCGTCGCGGGGCTCGCGCCGGGCCAGGATCTGGTGCGGCCGCTCGCGCGCCCCATCAAGCCGAGCGGTCATATCCAGATCCTCAAAGGGAATCTAGCGCCCGGCGGGGCCGTGGCCAAGATCACGGGGAAGGAAGGCTTACGCTTTTGCGGGCCGGCCCGGGTCTACGATTCCGAGGAAGCCATGCTCGCCGCGCTGGAAAAAAACCAGATCCAAAAGGGCGACGTGATCGTGATCCGCTACGAGGGTCCGAAAGGCGGACCGGGAATGCCGGAGATGTTGACCCCCAGCTCGGCGATCATGGGCGCGGGGCTCGGAGCGGACGTGGCCTTGATCACGGATGGGCGGTTTTCGGGCGGATCCCACGGCTTCCTTGTCGGGCACGTGGTCCCCGAGGCTCAGGAGGGCGGACCGATCGCGCTCATTCACGATGGCGATCGGATCACCATCGATGCAGCCGAACGTTGTTTGAGCGTCGAGCTAGAGGATGAAGAGCTCGCCCGCCGTAGAGCCCGATGGTCAGCTCCACCCTACAAGGCGGTGCGCGGAACTCTGTACAAGTATATCAAAAACGTGAAATCGGCGGCTGAAGGCTGTGTGACGGACGAGTGATCACGCGCCTGGCGCGGGACCAAAGCCGCTCCGCCCCGACTCAGCATGAATTGCCGGTTTGACAGCAATACAGGAATACGGCTATGCTGCCTGCATGAAGGCCACAATTGAGATTCCTGACGACCTCTACCGCAGAGTCAAGGCCAAGAGTGCCTTGGAGGGACGGCCGGTACGCGCGGTAGCCGTTGAGTTACTTCGAACCTGGGTGGGGGATCCTTTAGAGCAAGCGGCCCCCCAGCCGCCTTCGTTGCACGATCGGATGCAGAACTACTGCGGCATGGTTGATTCGGGGGTGACTGACCTGGCCACCAATCCCGAATACTTGGCGGATTTCGGCCATGGCTCGACGGGTCATCGTTGACTCGGGGCCACTGGTCGCATTTTTAGACCGCCGGGAAACCCACCACGCCTGGATAGCCGAACAAGCAAAGATACTCCCCCTGCCCTGGCTGCTATGCGAAGCAGTCCTGGCGGAATCCTGGCACCTGCTGCGCAGTCTGCCACGCGCTCAGGACGCGATGCTGGAGATGGTCGAGAGCGGGCTTCTGAAAGTGGAGTTCGCGCTCACTGGCGAGATCGGCCAGCTGCGAGTGCTGCGCGAAAAATACCGTGACATACCGATGTCCCTAGCCGACGCGTGTCTGGTGCGGATGGCGGAGACCTTCGACGATCACGCGGTATGCACCCTGGATTCGGACTTCGCCATCTACAGAAAGCACAGGCGCGAACCGATCCCGCTCATCACTCCCTCCGGATCGTAAGCCGATGGCCATCACCAACTACGAACGGGTCGGCAAGGCACGGGACCTGCTCAAGGAGGGACTCGGTCCCTTCGTCGAGCACAAGCTCTCAGCCGCTCATCGAAAGCTGGTATTGCTTATAGTATTGCAGCACGCGCCGCACGTAGGTCTGGGTCTCTGGATAGGGCGGGATCTTGCGGCCATAGCGGATCACGGCGTTTTCACCCGCGTTATAGGCGGCGAGCGCGAGCACCAGGTTATTCTTGAACATGCCCATGAGATCGCGCAGGTAACGCGACCCGCCGCTCAGATTCGCGATAGGGTCTTTACGGTTGCTGACGCCGTAGCGTAACGCCGTACCGGGCATAAGCTGCATAAGCCCCACCGCGCCGGCGCGCGAGACCGCTATTGGATTGTAAGCCGATTCGGCCTTGATAACAGCATGCAACAAGGCGTGAGGAAGCCTATACCTGAGTGCCGCCTGGGCGATGGCGGGCGCATAGAGTCTACGATTCTTTCCGCTGTCGGCATATCCCTTGCCCGCGGGCAGCGTCCAGCCCTTCCAGGTCCGGACAATGCGTTTATAGCCAGAATGGCTTGGCCGATCGGTGAGGTAGACGCGGCCGTATTTATCGACGTATTTGTAGATATCGGCGTGCGCTTGGGGTGCGAAAAACAGCACCACCATAATCGCAATAAAAGAAACCGGGGTTTGCTGGTTATGCGCCATAGGATTCTAGTTCTCGTATTAAGGCAGATGTGCGGACTTAGTGCGTCAAATATCCGGTCACCTGCATGATAAAAAAGGCGTAAAGCCCCGCGGCGGCATCATCAAGCATGATCCCCGCTCCCCCCGAAACGCGCGCATCGATGGTTCGAATCGGCCAGGGCTTGAAAATATCAAAGGCTCTAAAAAGCACGAACCCAAGCAGCATCCAAGTCCAACCGTCCGGCGCCGCCGTCATGGCCACCAGGTAACCGACCACTTCGTCCCAAACAATCGCGGGATGGTCGTGCGTACTCAGGGCCTCGGCCGCGCGGTGGCATACGAGCACACCGACACCGAACAGAACCACCGTCACCACTAAATACCACGGCACCGGGACGGCTTGCAACGCCAGGTACACCAGAACCCCAAAAACCGTTCCGGCGGTACCCGGTGCTATGGGGGCACATCCTGTGCCAAACCCCAATGCTAGAAGATGTGCAGGATGGCGTAAAAAACCCGCCGGAATTGGGCGGGCAGCGGATGCATAGGGCTTTTTCACGCTCCCGGTTATACCTTATCGCCCGCAGGATGCGCCACGAGCCGCCGCGAAGCTAATCGATCGCTGAAGCGCTTAAATCGATGTGGTCGGTACGAACACGTTTGGCGAGGGGCGGTAGACTCGGTCCGAGGATCCTAAGCACCTTCGCCGCCGTGGCGCGGTAGGCGGTGAGCTTGCCGCCGTAGATCGCCACCAGGTGCGGCCGGGCGGGGTCGTCGCAAAGCAGGACGGTTTCCCGCGATCGGTCCTGGGGTGAAGCCTCTCCCTTGGGAAGGACGCGCAACCCCGCCATCGCTTCCATGCGTTGTCCGGGATAACGCGGAAAATAATGGCGGAGCGTCTCCTCGAGGTACTGAATCTCTTCGGGAAGCGGCCGCACCTTATCCGGATCGCTTCGAAACACGGTCTCGGTCGTCCCGACCAAGGTCGCGCCGCGCCAAGGCATCACGAATACGGGACGCCGGTCGCGCGGTGATTCGACATAGAACACCCGATCGGTCAACGGCCGGTCGAGGTGGATATGGGTCCCCTGCACTAGATCGATCGCCAGCGAGGGCGCCTGCGCCCGTTCCTGGATCTCATTGACCCAGGGCCCGCCGGCGTTGATCAAAACCGTCGCTACGCAGGTGCGCACTTGTCCTTGCGCGCGATAGCGAATGCGATAGGCATCGCCTTCGCCCACGGCGCCCTCGAACAGCGCCGGATAAAGCACCTCGGCGCCGTAAGCCCTGGCGGAGATCAAGACCGCGCGTGTCAAGGCGGTATCGTCGGTTTGCGCATCCCAATACTCGAAGACGGCGCAGAGCCCGTCGGTCATCAACCCATCGAGCGCATTCCACGCATTGCGCCCGAGCGACCGAAACCGAGTACCGCGCTGGCCGCCCCCGAGCAGGGCATAGGCCGACAAGCCCAAGCGGATCTTCCACGGCGGACGCGCCGAGTCTTGATACACCGGGATGAGGAATGGAACGCGGCGAACGAGACCCGGGGCGATGCGCAGCAGGATCTCACGCTCCCGCAGCGATTCGCGCACCAGACTGATCTGGCCGCTCTCGAGATAGCGGAGCCCGCCGTGGATCAGCTTGCTCGATCGGGACGAGGTCCCCGCCCCCGGCGCGCTCTTTTCGATCACCAAGGTGCGGTAGCCGGCCGCGGCCTGGGCCACACCGGCCCCGTGAATTCCTGCGCCCACGACGGCGATATCGTAACGGTCCTCGGTCACGGCCGCCGATTGCGAACGTGACAAAGCTCCCCAAGCAATTCCCCTACCGCAAAGGTCTCGATGAGCTCTACGCCGCGTTCCCAGAGCGCCAGCGCCACGGCGGCATGACGGACTTCGAACACCACTAACTTCGCGCCTTGGCACCGAAGCTCGCCGGTGGGTGGCAAGCCTTCGACGTCGCAGAAGACATAGCCGGGATGCAACGACCGTATGCTGGCGAGATCCTCCCAACGGTCGATTATCGCACCGATGGCGTAACCCTGCACATAGTGAATAAACTCCCGTGAATACGAAATCAGGACAACTTGGCGCGCGCAGTCAGAAAGCACCGCATCGACACGGTCGAACACCAACTCTACGCCGAACTGCTCGATGGACTCGGTCTTGATTTCTATGAAACCCACGACCTCCGGGTTGGATTTCAGAATGCAGCCAATATCCACCAGCGAGGCGATGGGTTCGCCCAGGAAGCGCTCACCGAAGCGCCCGGGTTCATAGGCCGAGAGCGCAGCCAACTGGGCGAACTTGAATTCATGGATCCTGCCGGGCACGCCGCAGACGCGATCCAAGATCTCGTCATGAAACAGGATCGGTACGCGGTCGGCAGTGAGTTGGACATCGCATTCGAAATACTTGGCGCCGGCCGCGAGCGCGGCATGGATGGCAGCGCGGGTATTCTCCGGATAATGGAGCGCATACCCGCGATGCGCCACGACATCCGGTGTTGCCCTCACAGTGTCTTCAAGTACTCGAGGGCCGCCCGCCGCTCGTCCTCGTTCAAATGATCGCCAAAGGTATGTCCGCTATTGGTAGCGCCGGGCAGCGTGGTGTCATAAACCCATTTCCTCGCGTTGGGACCTGTTCCTTTCTTGCCTTTCGCAAGCTCGGTATATCTCCAGCCCAGCGTTTCTTGATCATAGTCCTTGGAATCGAACGAGCGGCGCCAATACCTGGGACGTTTTCCGCTCTGCAACAAGGCGTCGATCGTCGGCACCGAGCCATTGTGCAGGTAAGGCGCAGTGGCCCAGACGCCATCCAAGGGTGGCGCGATATAACCGCGGGCCGGGGCGAGGCGCGCGGACTCGCCGTAAAACGACCGGCCGAGCCAGCGCAGAAACCGGTCTTCGCTCCCGCTGGTAGCGGCCAGGGCCACGGCCGGATCGGTACCGATCCGTGCCAGATCGATGACCAGATTCGGGTAGGTCCAGTTCTCTCCATAGGTCCCATGGCATTGCGCGCAGTTGGCTTCGAACAGCAGCTGGCCGCTCGCCGCAAGCGCTTGATCGATTGCAAACGGATAAGCGGGCGGCTGCAAGGACTCGATAAAGGCGCGTATGTCGGGCGCGTAGGCATCGATGGCCCGCGCCTCCTCGACGCTATCCGTGCACAAGGTCGAGGCCAGGATCATGAGGCGCGCGTGATCGCCGCGACCCACACTCGTGTAGAACATCGCATGCTTTTTCTTCATGTGCCACCAGGGCGGCACGGTGGAGGGTAACGGATGGGTGGGCGGGGGAGCCATGAGCGCTGTCGGCGACCAGGCGAGCGTCTTCGGATCGCGGTGCGCGAAGAGCGCCCAGGTGATGCTGATCGCCGGGTTTGAACCCACCGTGTCAGTGGTGCTGTAGGGGCCGATGGCCTCGAGACGGTCCGCCCATTTACGCCATTCACGCGCCGCTTTCTCGTCTTGGATGTAGGCGCCCAGTCCCTCGATGTAGGGCACGCGGTCCGCGGTAAAATCCAGCGCTTCATTGCCCAGTCCGACGATGAGCCGCCCATCGAAAAATCCCGCATGGCAGGTCAGGCAATTCGATACCACCAGCTCGACCCCGTCCTTGGTCGTATGCGCCGTGAAATTGTAAGGCAACGCCGCGTTGCGCCCCTCCCGGCCCGGTAAGCGATGCGACGGCGGGGGCGGGTCGGCGCTCTCCCGGTATGCCGCGTAGGGAATGCCGCAGCTCACATAGGGCTCGGTGAGGAGGGCCCGATAGCCGCGTTCGGGATCTCCGGGCCGTTGCGGTTCGGCCGGCACCGGACCGACCGGAGAACGGGGCGCGCTGCTGCCGGCCCGCTCACCCGCCTCGCAACCGGCCAGGAGCCAAGCCCCGAAGATAAAAGCTGATAATAACGCTCGGCGCATGATTGAAACCGGACAATCCATGACGGTCGATCGAGAAGGGCGTTCTGCGAGCGGTAGTCCGTGCTGAGGACTGCTTGTTTGATGACCGTTCTCGCTGAGCTTGCGGACCTCGCGGAAAGCCGAGTTTGCGATTTCAAAGCTCCAGAGCGGTCTCTAGCGCTATGACACGGGAGGATTAATAGTTAATCCGTGCTCCCCGTTGCTAAGAAGCGGCCGGGTAGCGGCAGATTCATCGGTGCCGCACCCGGCCGCCCGGGTTCCTTTTTTTATTAGCTATGAATAACCCTTTTCGGAATTACGCTTACGGATTTCAATCTCCGCTCCTGCCCCAACGGTAGAGAGCTAATCCTATAAGCGCAACTACTACGGGAATAATCATTCCAACTTCACCCATAAGCCTCCTCCTAATAATTTAAAGTAACCTACTTTTATTATGCCCCGTCTTTTGATTTACAAAAGACGTATTTTAAATATAGCCTATTTCCCGAACCCAGCAAAGCCACAATCAGAGGCATGGAATGTACTGATCGGCGCAGCAAGGATGCGCCGTTGCAGCGCCAGCACCTCGCCAAGGGCCAAGAATTGCATTAGCTGAGGTGTCTATATAGCTCGCGGTTCTTTCGCAGCACGCGCGACGCTTGCTGTTCTTTCGGATCCACGGCGCGCCTCAGGGCGTGGATTGAAACGATCACTTCGGGTCGTCTCAATCCTTATGGGTTGGCTGACAGTCCCCCGCGGGTGGCGCACTCGCTCCTACCTCGGCCAGCAGCTTCGTGAGGGCGGCGTGATCCACCGGCTTGACAATGTGGCCGTCGAACCCGGCCTCTCTGGATTTTCGCCGGTCTTCCTCCTGACCCCATCCGGTGAGCGCTACCAGCACCATGTTCTTGCCCCACGGCTGTTCTCGGATGCGGCGGCACGCCTCGTAGCCGTTTAACTTCGGCAGGCCGATGTCGAGCAGGATTACATCGGGCCTGACCGTCGCCGCCGCTTCCACCGCCTCAAGGCCGTCGTAGGCAGTGTGCGTCTCGTTGCCCATCAGGTTCAATAGCATGGCAAGCGACTCTGCCGAGTCCCGGTTATCATCGACAACCAGGATGCGGCGGGCTGTCGTCGGCGTCGGCTCGCTGACAGTCGGCTCTGGCGGCGGTTTGGCAGTTTCAACCAAGATGGGCAGACGCACCGCGAACTCACTCCCCTGACCAAGACCGGCACTGTGGACCTCCACCATGCCTTCGTGCATCTCTACCAGGTTTTTCACCAGCATCAGGCCGATGCCCAAGCCGCCTACCGAACGCTCCAGCGAGGTATCGACCTGCGTGAATATGTCGAAGATACGAGAATGGTGATCGGTGGCGATGCCGATGCCGTTGTCCCGCACCCGGATAACGGCCTGCTCCCCCTCTCGCTCAACGGTCAGGCAAACGCGACCGCCCTTATTGGTGAACTTGCAGGCGTTGTTGAGTAGATTGCCCACCACCTGAGCGAGCCGGGTCGGGTCGGCATTCAGATACACCGGCTGCGGCGGCAAGGTGACTGTAAGTTCATGCTCTATGCACTCCACCAGCGAGCGCGCGGCTTCGACGGCTTGGTTCACGACCGACGCCAGTTCGACCTGCTCCTTGCAGAGCTCGATTTTGCCCCGGCTGATGCGGCTCACGTCGAGCAGGTCGTCCACCAGCCGGACCATCTGGCCTACCTGGCGCTCCAGCATCGCGGACGCCGATTTGACGGCTCCAGCATCGCCGCCCGTCAGCTGTAGGACTTGCACGGCATTGCGGATGGGGGCCAAGGGGTTGCGTAGCTCGTGGGCCAGCATCGCCAGGAACTCGTTCTTGCGGCGGTCAATTTCCGCCAAATCGGCGGCGTATTGTCGCAACTCATTATCCACCCGCCGCCGCTCGGAGATGTCTCGGAAGATGAGGACGACCCCGGCGAGCTTGCCCTGCTCGTCACGGATCGGGGCGGCACTGTCGTCAATCGCCTTCTCGGTGCCGTCTTTGGCGATGAGGATGGTGCGGTTCGCCAGCCCGACGATGATGCCTTCCTTTAACGCCCTCGTCGCCGGGTTTTCAACCGTCTTACGGGTATTCTCATTGACGATGTGAAACACCGTCTCCAGAGGTTGCCCCGCCGCCTCGTCGCTCTTCCAGCCGGTCCGCCGTTGCATGCCCCTCTCGGTCAGATCCCTGAGATAGCGGGCCGGCGTCTCGCCCGCGGGCACGAGCTCCTCGGGATATTCGTAGCGGAGCTCGTCCAAGGAAAAGCTACAACGCTCGGCGATGCGTACCGTCTCGGCGAGTAATTCCGACGGATAGAGCCGCGCCAGGACCTCGCGCCGGCGCAAATGACGCTCGCTGTTCGGATAGAGCGCTTCGCCTCTCGAGGTGTTACCTCGCAGAGGATAGCGTGTACCGCTACCTGAGCTAGCATTACCCAGCCCTCATCGCTACTACGGACTCATGCGCCAGACCAACCCCCTCCCACCTCCCTCGGTTGTCCCTCCGTCAGTGGGTCTTCGCCGGTTGTTGCGAGCCCCGGCTGGGAATTGGTCCTTCCCGACGTTATCTCTGCGGTTCTTTCCCCACGTGCCTGGACCCCTACCCCGGCAGCTCTTGTGGTGCACTCACCCGTTTCTTCCCACAAGACTTCGGCCTTCCCCGCGTTAGGGCCGGGTCGGCGCTTAACTACATCCATACAGCGACTTCCGTATGGGCTTGTTTTCGAGGCTGCAATCATTCTCTTATGTGCAGGCCCGCAAGTTAGCTCGCCACCCCGATCGCTCCTACCGCAGCGCCTCTCGGCGCTGGGCAGCCGTGGCTTTTACGTCCGCGCCTATCACGGTTCGTTACCTCCCCGTGCAGCGGATATGCTCGCCGTCTGAATCGGGTAATTGACGGCAGGGGACTTTCACCCCACAAGATCCGCAGCCTTGTCGGCTGCTCCCCGAACGCCAGGCTGCGTCCCGACATCATTCCGAACGTGCCTGTCAACGCCAATACCCCCTCAGAGTCTGTGAATTTATCGATTGTCACATCCGCAAACCGATGCGAGGCTAAAACCGTCGGCAGACCGACCGGAGAGGCTGCCGAGTTCCCGTGGGCTCGCAATGGTCCCCAAGGAACCGGGTTT
>JBOIDF010000023.1:0-43969 GCA_050740455.1 Gammaproteobacteria bacterium
TAAACGATAAACGCAAAGCCGGTGTTTTACATACACCAAAAACCCAATAACCCTACAATCTAGTGGATCAAAATTAGATCGTCGTTTTCTAAAAAAGTGGGTCAGTTTTCAATCATCGTTGACAACGGTGTGCTGGAGACGTTGCAGGCCGCTCTGCTCGCAGATGAGCAGCTCGATGCCCTCTATCAGCGGCCAGGCTCCGACGCTCCGGTGCGGCAAAGGCTGAACCCACTGGCGCTCGTACAACGAGGGCCCATCACCTATCTCATTGCCACGGCCTTCCACTACGACGACCTTCGGCTCTACGCCGTCCATCGAATCTGCGAGGCTATGCTTGCCGGAGAGCCCGCCCAACGCCCGCCCGACTTCGATCTTAACGGCTATATCGCCAGCGGTGCGCTGCAGTTTGGGAGCGGCGAAAGCATCCAGCTAAAAGCGTGGGTTTCCGAAGAGCTGGCGCACATCCTTGCTGAGACGCCGCTCTCGGTGGATATGCAACTGGTTTCGGACGGCAACGGAAAGACGCTTAGTGCCACCGTCCCGGACACGTGGCAACTGAGGTGGTGGGTTCTGTCGCAGAGCGGGGCGATTGAAGTGCTGGCGCCTACTGACCTCCGGGAAGAAATAGCAGCGACGCTATCCGCCGCGCTCAAACGCTACAATGGCGGGGAAGGCCGACAGTCGTAAACTGAGTCCGACCAAAAACCGGAACAACGCAAATGACGCTTGGGCGTCGCCACGATCTCCGTTGCCTTCGGGTGCTGCTTCCGGGTCCTCTCGAATCTACATTTACTCTGCGCCAAGAGCGGGAGCAGCTTCACCGCTCGATAGGGCCGGGTGGTGACCTGCACGTCAACGCGGCGGTTGAGGTGGTTCAAATTGGTCCTGTCATTTCCGGTCGCAGATATTGACTGGCGCGTTGGCGCCCATTATCTCGTAACGAATTGGGTGGTTGGGCGTAGCGCAGGCTACGGCCACAGTGCGGCGAGACTGAACCGGATGGCATCGAAGGGCGGCGCGCAGACTTCGTCGGAGTCCTTGAGTGCCATATCGAGCCGCCAGCGTCCTTCGACGAGAGTAAATACCTCCAACGTCCAAGCGTCCGGATCGATGAGCCAAGCGTGGGCGACGCCCTGCGTGGCGTAGATGCCGAGCTTGTCCACCCGATCGATCCGCGCCGTCGCGGGCGAGAGCACTTCGCACACCCAATCGGGGGGTAGTTCAAAATGGGCGATCTCCAGCAATGCCGGCATCCGTTCCCGTCGCCAGCCGGCGAGATCGGGGACTAGGATGTCGGCGCCCAAGTGCAATTCCGGCTCGTCCAGTATCCACCACCCGCCGGGGCCGCCGGAACCGGCATCCATCGGTTGAAACAAAGCCCCACCAAGGGAAGAAGTGACCCGCGCATGTCTGGGCGCCGGCCGGGGCAGGGTGATCAATTGGCCGTGGATGATCTGAGCCACGAGATGCGCCGGCACCTGACACAGGTCTTCGTAGGTGGCGGGGCGTTCAAACGGGGTCGACATAGGCGCTTTCCGCTTCGGGACTATGTCGTGATTGTCCCTCTTCGTGGTCAAAGCGATCAACCGTTACGAGGGTTGGCCGCGCCGCTCAGCGCCGCACCCCGTCCATTATCGAATCCCGCCCACTCAGCCCAGAAGCCCCCGGAGTTCGCTTGCCATCAGTCTCTGCAACAGCCTTTCGCGCAGGTTCTGCGGCGAGTCGAGCCTCATGCGCTGCAGGTACGGCCGCATGGGCGCCGAAATTCCCGGCCGCAGGAGCGCCGTCGCCACGGCCGCAGCCTTGCCGGCCGCCGTTTCCATGCGCTCGCCCAACCGCTTCAATGCCTGGGCCAGCACCAGCTCCTCGGCTGTGTAGTCACTGCCAAACGGAAACGCCGAGAACAAGCCCGCGCGGCGATGTCCCGCGAGCGCCCTCTCCAGCGCCTCGGGAGTGTTGTTGCGGTGAGCCTCAGGGATCCGGTAGTCGCGTGGGAGTTTGCCGGCAGCCTGTGCCTGAGCTAAGAGCCCGTCCTGAAAGCGCGCATCGGCGATGTTGAGCAGCGCCGCGATGACCTCGCTGTCCGTCTTGCCGCGCAGCTCTGCAATTCCGTACTCGGTGATCACCACATCACGCAGGGGTCGCGGGATAGTGGTGTGGCCGTAACTGAACACGAGGTTGGAGGTCGTGCGGCCGGCCTTGGTGCGCACACTGCGCACCGCCAACACCGAGTGCGCGCCCGGCAACGCATGCGCCATCGACACGAAGTTGTACTGTCCGCCGACGCCACTCACGACCTGCCCATCGTCCAAAGCGTCCGAAACCGCCGCGCCGGTGAGCGTGATCATCATCGCAGTGTTGATGAAGCGCGCATGCTGGCGCTGGGCGATGCGGCGCGCCGCGTCCTCACCGTAGAGCTGGTTGATGAAGCCCACGCCGGTCATGTCGAAAAGCCGCCGCTCGGCTTCGGGTAGGTCACGCAGCGCGGCATAGAAGCCCTTGGGTCCCAGGAAAAAGCCGCCGTGCAGCAGCACGCCTTCGCGCAGGTGCGCACCGAGACACTCGTGCGCAAGCCGTTCCCGCGTCACCGCGTCCGAGAGGTCCGCCGGCAGCCATTCGCCCTGTGGCGTGCGGATGCGGCCGCTCTCGTAACTGCACTCGGCCGCAATGATACCCACCTGCTGCAAGGACACGAACGCGGCTTCATTGAGGAGCGGCGGCAGTCCCGCCTCGAGTAGCCGCTCGAGAGTTCGAGCGTCGATGCGTTCCGTGATCTTGCCCTCGTTGAGCAGTCGTTGGACGAGCGCGTGGCCATACACGCGCCGCTTGAGGATCCCGGATCGATAGAGATCCAGAAAGCCGTCGACGAACATCTCGGTGCAGCCGTAGAGGCCGCGCTCGAAGCGCTCGGCGTCGCCGATCTGCTCGATCTGCGGACCGAAGCGTTCACGCACGCGACAGTCGTCGAGGACACTTCGCCAGATAGCGTTTTGCTGATGGCGGAGCTGCAGGCAATAGACGATCGCATCCCCGAGCTCACCGATGCCGATCTGGAGCGTGCCCGCGTCCTTCACCAGGGCGCTGGCGTACAGTCCGATCATATAATCCACCGTGCCGATGGCGAGGTTCGGCGGGCAGTACAGATCGTAGTCATAGCGCGGATGTTCGACGACGAAATCGAGAGCGCTTTCCGCGATCTCGGCACCCCCGAACATGAACGGCAGCTGGCGATTCACAACGCCGATGGTGACGATCTCGCGCCCGCCGCGGCGGGCGGCGTCGAGCTCCGGTAGCAGATCGACGGTCACATCCGGGTTACAGCTCAGACTATATTCCGTGCGCCCCTCGCTCACCCGCGTTGCGATCATCTGCGCAACGACGTTCACGCCGTGCGCGAGCAGCTCGCGGGCGATATGCGTGTAGTTGGCGCTGAGGTAATGCTGTTGCGCGTAAGCATTACCCAGATAGGCGCCCGGCTCGAGGAAGAACTCGATGACTTCGATGTTGGACGGCACCTGGCCCTCGCGCACGGCCGCGACGTAGTCGAGCTCCGGGCAGTTGCCGAAGACCCGCGCGACGAACGGATCGAGGAAGCGGCGTTCGAGCTCCCCCGACGCTTGCGGCTTGCGCAGGCTCAAGCCGGTGAAAATTTTCAACTCCATCGACCGGTCGCGGAGCGCGCGCCGGTAGAACTCATTTACCAGCGGCACGGGGTTGCCGAGTGCGAGCGGCACTGCCAGCACGATGCGCTTGCCGGCACGCCGGAGCGCGGCGTCGACACAATCACCGACATCCATGAACTGCTGAGGCATGAGGAGGATTTGGAGGGTTACACGAAGTACACCCGCTTGCGTTGGGGAATACGTCGCTTGAGAAGATCGATAACGGCGTGTGGAAAGCCATGGCCAGGGGCGAGTACCCGAGCGCCAGCGAAAGCCAGGGCCAGGGAGGGCCCTTCTTGGCGCCGCTTTGGATGCAAGCTGGCCGGGGGCGAAGCCGGCCCTGCTTGGCGCGCCGAGTACGCAATGTCTATTTCGGCCTCATTAAACTCGGTCGATTACTTGAACGATTCCGGCAAATCGAAGATGCTTACCGCCGATTGTCGCGGCATCTGCGTGTTGCCTATGTACCCAGACGCTTTTGTTACCTATCTCCCCGACTGCTCAGAGCGACTTTCAAGCCATCGCCGCAACGATTCCTGGCTCTCGCCGGAACCCCTTCCAGCGAGGAGACCTTCCACGCTGACGTCCTCGTCGATTGCTTCCCAGTGAATGCCCCGGCCCTTTCCAATCAAGCGCCAGCTATTTCGTTCCTCCAGCGAGGCGTGCAGGAGTCGTGGAAACCATGCCAGCGGCGCCGAGATCATCCGCCCATCACTCAAGCGCACGCTCAATGCGTCGCGGGTCACCTTGACGCCTTGCGCCAAAGGTGCGGTTATTTCACTTGCCGAAGTATTCATGCCAAGCTTCAATAAGGTTGTCCCGTCGATCGCTTACGATGCGTTGAATTCGCCGCAACTCGCTCGAACTGGATCCGCCGCTGTTTTGCAGCCGGACTGGTTCAAGCCAGAACTTCGCAATATTATCATCTCGCTCCACATGGATGTGCACCGGTTCGTGGTAGTCGCTGGAGTAGAAAAATAGCCGGTAAGGCCCAACCTTCAGGATTGTCGGCATTTTTAGAGTCGTCAGCGTGCCACTTCACGCGCCCGACGCCACCCTTCAGCGGCTGGCCCCTATAGTCTCTATGGTCTGTCTCTCGTCGTTATTCCCTAGGCCGCCTCGATAAATAAATCCGTCCCCTTTTTCGCAACCCTTCTCTTCCAGAAGTTTGGCAAAGTCTTTTCAGAGATAGCCTTCACACGGCAATTTCCAGCACCTTATCCTTTTCGGTGAGTTCCACATCCTTAACATCTACTGACAGACAATCCTCTACCGCCTCATAGAGGTTGCTAAGTAATTCATCGAATGTCTCGCCTTGCGTAGCGCAGCCAGGAATCGATGGTACTTCAGCCCAGTAGCCTCCTTCCTCCGCTTCGTGGACTATCACCTTTAGCTTCATAGCTTCCCCAACCTATTTTTCATGAGCACCTAACGTTTGAGTGGGTCTATCCCCTAATACCTATGCAGATGGCCACTTCTATATCTACGCCGTTCGATATGCCCAACGGATCGTTGCCTTTGTAAAAATTAGGCGGCTACCACTGCTTATTACACAGTGATCAGAGTCGAGCTCATCCAAGCAGCGGTTCTAAGACATTATCGATTAGTACCAGCCTCGCCGTGCCAGGATCTATTATCTTCATTGTTCCATCTTTGAACTCATACCGATGAAAAGGATAATGACTAACATTGAACGGAAGGGCTGCTGTATCATCCGCATGCTTAAAAATGAGGAAGGCTTTCGTAGGCTGACCATCATGCCAAGTTCCATTACGACATTGGGTTTGCACCCAGTGATATCGACGATTCCAAAAATACATGATTGTATCTGTTTGATGATCTGTTCCAGAACGTAGCTCACTTCTGGGATGGCATGCCGCACTTCAATCTGAACCTGTCCCCGTTTAAGTACTTCGTTGATTGCGGTCTGCACGGCTTCGCACTCTGGCGTGAATGGCCTAGCCATGAAGGCTGTTTTCGTTGGCCTCAAGAATTCATGAAAATCTGTCGCTCTAAGGAATTCAGATAATGAGTTGATGGCCTCTTGCGTTTGGGCCGTATTCGTTTCGTAGGCGTCCACTTTCCAAAGAATAGTCGAAATGCTTTGGGCGAACTTTGTTATCAAGTCCAGAGCGCGGTGCCCTAGTTTGTTAGAGAACGGTAGCTCAACCGAATAGAGTCCCCAGGGCAGATCACGGAACATGAGCGGGACAGCCATTAGAGAATCTGTTTCGCAATGGAATTCTAGGTAATCTGGACTAATGTCCTCGCCTCCTGCTAGGTTTCTCATCGGCTGGCGCAAATCCTTCGATCGGATGTTCTCAAGCCAAACCTTGCCTTCTTAATAATATATATAGGCCCAGATGCTGTGAATATCCTTCGTTATCTGAAAACCCATCACCGACCCACGATTACTCTTGTTCAAGGACGCGACTGGCATAAGCAAATCCCCATATCGCCCTTCCTTTTTCCAGAGGACGTCTATGATATTCGCCTGCAGGATTTCGCAGAGTTTGGCGCTCATTATGTTAAGTAGTTGCGCCGCTTGATCGCGGTTAATCAAATCTACCGCCGTAGTTAAATTGTCTAGCTCTATTAATGCGGAGTGAGCATTCATAGTGAATATTCCCAAGTGCGCAACAAGTACGCTTCAATTCTATATTTGTGTTTTGGTATAGCTATAGGAATTTTGGCATGGTTCAAAAACCAGGAAACTAGGATAACACACTCCGAACCGCCCCGGGAATCCCGGAGCGGTTCACTTTGTAACGTGCCATGGGGAGATCATATGTTGTTATGATCAGATCACATTCTACCACATGACACACAAAAAAGAGACTAACTCTACAGCTTCAACGTGCACCATAACCGGCAGAAAAAAGCATGGCGAAACGGCGTTTTTGACTTGCCGCGTTGATGGTATTGTTAGCCATGCAGTTAGGCCCTAAAGCCCAATGCTCATTTGGCGAATCAGATAGTCTGCACCATCGCGCCAAGACTTATCAGTGTTTCCGCGTATGTCGATAGACGATCTGTCAACAACTTTTCTTGTCCCTATGTCCATTATCTCTAAATGAAACTTTATGATTAAGTTGCTGAATCTTTGCACCCATCCAACCAAGACGTAATTCGCACCTACGGTCTTGCCGAAATCTACAACACAGCTACCACAGCGATGAATTACCCCAGTTGAGTTCTTTAGCTTTTCATACTCCCCACGAATGTTTTGAATCGGTAGCAAGGTATATCTCTGTGATGCGGCAATCTGTTTCCGTACGTATTCTGAAAGCCATTGCGTTCGGCGTTCAACCTCTTCGCTGCCCAGCGCCTTTCCTCCCGATCCCGGTGCCATAATGTCCTCAAGCTCATAGTCTAGAACGACAATGCTTCCGCCAATCGTCTCTGCACCAGACACGGAGCAAGAAAGTAAGAAGAGCACGAGCAGAAGAATTCTGACAGCAGTTGCTCGATTAATCATGAAATCATTCTGCGTATTTTCCTCGTGGAGCTAACATCGATGGGACGGCAGCACGAATTTCAGGCACGGATTCACTGATGCGTCGTTTGAAATTCTGGAAGCCGTATCAGATCCGTGATGCCAGCATCGATGCTCCTCTAGCTGAGAAGAGTCGTTACCTGCTCTCCATTCTGCCGCTCCACCCGGCGGTGCTGCCTGAAGCCGAGCAACCACGGTTGGGCGGCAGCGGCCGCGTATGTACGAGTTGGCCGCTGGCCAGGTAGTCGAGTTCCTCCGGGTTGATTGCCGCGCTAAGACCGCCTTGCGATGAGAATGACGACCGAGCGGGCAATTAGCTCTCGATGCCCACGGGCTTGCGCAGCGGAATGCTCCAGGCACCCTACGTAGCTCCGCTGGCGCCTGTTCCACGAGTTCCTCTGCAAGCTTGACTGCTACCTCCAGATGCGTGAGTTTCTCGGGGTGCCCCAAGGGCAAAAAGAAAAACGGCTCCGCGTACTTGACAACCCACAGGCCCATCCGTACTCTTCCTCTCGCCGAAAAAGGGCCTTTGAAATTCTTCTACCCCGAGAGAGATTCCAATGAACCATCCACGCTTGGCGCTCGGCGCCGCCATCATTCCGTTCCTCTACCTCATCGCCGGATGCGCGAGCGAGGACGACACGAGTTCGGCGTTCTGCCCGACCGCGCTCTGCGCGCCGGGAACGCAATGCAACGAGGAGACTCGCAGCTGCGAGAAGCTGCCGGAGTTCTGTCCGACGGCGCTTTGCCCGCCCGGTACGCAGTGCAACGAGCAGGCGCGGCGTTGCGAGTGAATGTCGACCATAGCTTCTCCAACCTATTTTTCATGCGCACATAACATAACAAGTCTGTCGAAAAACCCGTTTATGAGATGGTGTTTTCGTCGTTTTCGTCGCTACGAAGAGCGTAGGCATGAATTGCAACTCATGCATGGTAGCCTACTCGCTCTAAAGACCAAGGGATCTCGATCGCGCTCCATTCTGATCACCTTACCTCCTATAACGAGCCATGGTAGGTTAGCTGTTATTATGATCAGATAGCGTCATTCTACCACACGAGACACAAAAAAGGGGTTTTTCGACAGCTTCAACGTCACGGTTCAGGCGCGCGCCACTCCCCCACGGAACCAGGTCGCAATACGTATCCATTCGGGCGAACGCAGGAAGGATCTCCGTCAATGATGACTTTTCCGAGCGAACCCTTTATCTCTGTGTCGTTCAATAACGTGGCCATTGTTTCGTTCTGCTCCTTGGGGGGGGGCTAAAACGCTCGCTTTACCGCCGTGGCCTTGAATTCACCATTGTAACGAATAAATTTCCTCAGTCCCGCTCTCGGCATCTGACACCTCCTCTCTCGTTAGGTCAAGGTATCTACTTTTTCGGGGGAGATTCAGCGCTCCGGTGCAGCATCTTGTTGGGCCTTCAGCGCCTAACATCACTTGCGATCTTTCCAGCCAGCTTTGGCTTCGGCTAGAAATGACCCGACTGCGCCCCTGAGCCTACCAATCGCTCCCCATGCTTTGTCAAGCGCATCTCCAGTCGGGTCTTCAAAGCGCGCTGTAAATGATGGCCGCCGCTTTAGGGTCCGATTCAGACGCGCCATCTCAGGCTGGTACCGCACCGGATGAATGGTGCTGCCAGCTGTCCACCGGAGCACATCAAGGGCGCGCTGCTCCAACGTGCCGCAAGTCTCAGGCTTGAGGTGCGCCAGCCTGGCCCGGGATTCGCGCAGGAAACGCTCTTCGTCTGTCCCGCCGCGGTGCCGACAATCATGGTTAGGGGATTGGAGATCACCGACACGATAGACACCAGCGCGGGACCGCTTATCATCGGGATAAAAGCTAAGCTTTCGCGGCCAAGATATAGGCCGAAAACCCTGCCATGCTCACACTGCCGCCGAACGCCATCAGTCCGCCGCCGGTAAGCAGCATCTTGCGGATCGCCGTATCGTTGAAATCATTTGCTCCAATCTTATTCAGAAGGCACTCCTGATCTGTCTTGCTCATGCCCTTAAGACGTGCGCGCGTCTCGGCGATTAGTCTTTCCTGAGCAGCGGCGTCCATCTGCCCGGCACCGTCCTTGAGCGCTGTGGCTATCAGATCATCCAGCACCGGTACGACGACATCTGTGAGAGTGATGCAGCGCCGCTTTCCCTCTATCCAACCCCAGTGCTGCAGGATGTCTTTCCCGTTTTGGATGAGGCTTGGAGGATCGGCTGCATGGATTGCCGCAGCGGCAAGCTCGGTGGCGAGTGCATCCGCACCACGCGTCGACACAGTCAGCCGTGCCGGCAGGTCGAACGCCTCACGCAGATAGATCCACAAGATCAACCGAAGATCGTTGGGCGTCAGCGGTTGATTATTCTTCCAATCGTCCCTTCGTGTTTCCACGCTCGCAGTCTCCTCTCGTACGCTGGCATCGCCCATCCACTTCTGCAAGGCATCGACATCCAGCCTTCCGAGATGCTTGCACACCCAATCGCTCGACTTCGAATAGAGCTGCTCAAGCCGCTTCGACAGCGTGCTGTCCTCGAACAGCGCTAAGCAGGCGGCCAGCAGCTTTCGATCTGCTGACCCTAGCCCCACGATGCTGTCTGATGGCTGCACCTCTTGGCGAGCAGTCACTAATTGATTATTCTCGTCAGTCATTACTCAGCGCTCCTAGGAAGGTTGAATGAGATCGATTGAAAAATGCATATTTAAGGCCCAACGGCTGCGCATCACCCGCCGCGCCTCGTGCGGACCAAGATCGACCGGGTCGATGCCCGGTCATGGATAACAGTATCTGCGGGTGCTTGCCGGGCGGTATATCAAGCGCTGCGGAACTTGGAGAGGCGGGCGAGGAGGATCGCACCGAAGGGCAGGGCGAGCCCAAGCAGGATCTGCGCGATGAGCAGGGTCCCGAGCTGGCTGTAGTCGGCGTGCACCTGGAGGGCGCCGGTCGCGGGATCACGGACCTCGCGGGTGACGATGAAGATCTGATTCAAGTACTTGCTGCCGAGCTGGCTCAGCGAGAGCGCGAGGTTGGTGAAGGAAGCCATCACCGCGAAATACGTGGCCTTGAGGTTGGCGGGCGCGGAGCTCGCGATCCAGGCGAGCATCGGGATCATCGCGATCTGACCGAGCGGGGATTCGAGCGCGGTGTCGACCAGCGCGATGAAGCGCGCGTCCACCACCCCGCCGGTGTGCGCGGCGGTCCACTCGTGCAGGCCGTGGTACATGCCGAGGATGGGCAGCGCCAACACAAAGCCAACAAGGGTCAGGAAGCCGACCACATAGGCGATCGAGCGCTCGGCTATGAAGCGGCGGAAGATAAACATCCCGACCAAGGTGAGCGCGCTCGCGATGAGCGATAGCACGGAGAGGAAATGTTGATCGAACTTGAGCTCATCGATCATCCACCAGGTGACGCCGGGGCCGGGAGTGGGCGTGGCCCGGAAGGCGAAGATGACGATGGCAGTGCCGATGAGTGTCGCCCGTGCCTCGGGATTGAGCTCGCGGGTCAGGCGCTCGATGAGGAAGGCGACGATGGCGAAGGAGCCTATAAACACGATTTCCTCGTTGTAGGGCAGATTGCCGAGACCGACGGCGAGTGTGAACACCACGAACACCAGGCTGCCGCCGAGGATCCACCAGTTGGGTTTGGTCGCATCAACCTTCTCCAGGATCAGCGCCCGCACTTCGGCGCGACTCTTACCCGTGCGCAGCAGTCGGCGCCGGTCGCGCGCCTTGAGGAGCGAGGCGCTCACCACACCCAGCACCGAGATCGCGGGAATGCTGAGCGCCATTAAATAGACGTCTCGGTAGATGAGCGCGATCTCCGCTTGTGGAAGCTGCTCCACACCGGTGAAGAGATAGAGGTTGATAAGCGCCACCAGTGTGCTGCCGCCGATGATGGCCACACGCCCGAGCGTCTGCATGGTGGTGTGCATGAGCTTGCGGGTGGCTGGATCGATGGGCCGTCCATCCTCATCGACGCGCGGCACCGCCTCGACAGTCATCGCGTCGGCGACCGCGTCCTGGATCACATAGCCGATCGGCGAGAGCAGCGCGCTCACGACGAACCACGCCTCCGCCGGCATGATGGCCGTCATGGCCTCGCGCTCGCCGATAAGGAACACCATGATGCAGAGGCCCACCGCGATGAGGCTCGCGCCCAGATAGACCAACAGGCTCTTCCAGCGCCAGATGAGATCGACCAGATGCCCGAGCGGCATCTTGAGCACCCAGGGGATCCCCGCCCAGAAGCCCAGCGCGGCTAGGAAGGCGGCGGAGAGGCCCAAGTAATCCTTGACGAAGAAAGTGCCGACGATGCCGGTCAGGCCAGAGATCCCCGCCCCCATGTAGACCATGAGCGGCGGCAGATAAGACAGCCGCATTTCGCGGCCGAGCTCGAGAATGTTGCGATCGACCCAGCGATAGGCGGCAGTGATCATTTGGGAAGCTCTGCAAAAGTTACTGCGCAGCCCATCTGCTTTGTCGCGTGCTCGCTCCTCACTCGCCTATCGACCTGATATGTCTCGCGACTCGCTGCGCGGCTTCGCGCATCTGGGCTTGCTCGCGACACTTTTGCAGAGCTTCCCTTGGGGTTCTATTCGCTGCGCGCAAGGCGGTAACCGTAATACCAATGGTTCGTGGTCTTGCCGATGTTTCTGACCGTGTGGCTCGTGCCGGCCGGTATCAAATACCGGACGCGCCTCACTATACAACCCGTATTCTAGCGCGATTGCCGGCTTGCGCCTCTGGCGTCCGCCGGGCTGATGTAGTTAAGCTAGGGATATGCGTCAGGCCGGCACCAACTGCATGAAGCGCTACGGCGTCGAGGCATGATGGTGCGCGCATTGCTCCAGACCCCCGTCCGATTCACGAGGCAGACCCCATGACCCCCAGCGGCAGCGAAGCCGATGCCCGGATCGCGATCGACGATTTGCTGCGCGCGGCGGGCTGGGATCCTCGCGACAAGTCGCAGATCGGCGCCGAGATCCTCGCGGGCGGGTCCGATCGCTCTCCTTATCTTGCGACCCGCGCCGAGGCGCGTCCCTTCGACACGCACGCCCCCGTCTACGAACTCGCCGCCGCGGCCGGCGCCTTCGGTCCCGACCGAGTCGTTGGCACCGCGACCGACGAGCTCGACTGGATGCCCGTGCCGGGCCACAACCGCCTGACCCGCGAGCACTTCGTCGCGCGGGTCGTGGGGCACTCGATGGAACCCACGATTCCGGATGGCTCGCACTGCCTCTTCCGCGCCGATCGAGGCGGAAGCCGGGACGGGAGGCTCGTGCTCGTGTGGCATCGCGGCTGTACCGATCCCGCGCTCGGCGGCGAGTTCTCGATCAAGCGGTACCGAAGCACGAAGGTCGCCGCGGCCGACGGCACCTGGAGCCACCGGGAGAGCCGCCTCGAGCCGCTCAACCCGGATCCGGCCCATCAGCCGCTCGTGTTCACGCCCGACGCCGAGAGCGACCTGCGCGTGATCGGCGAGTTCGCGGCCGTGCTCGAAGTGCCGCAGGACGTCGGATCGCGAAGCGGCCGGGCCGACTACGTGCTCTACGACCAGCGCGGTCGGCCGCTGGCGGTGATCGAGGCCAAGAAGAATGCCATCAACCCCTACGTCGCCAAGCAGCAGGCGCTGCCCTACGCCAAGGCCCTCGGCGCGCCCTTCATCTTCCTGACGGACGGCGAGCTGACCTACTTCTGGGACTACCAGAACGACGACGCCCGGCCGATCGCCGGCTTCTTCTCCCGGCGCGACCTCGAGCGCATGGTCGAGATGCGCGGCACGCGCAAGGCGCTTGCCACGATCGCGATCCCCGAGCACTACGTCCGGCAGGGCGAGACGCGCACGGTGCGCCCCTACCAGGCCGAGGCGATGCGCGCGCTCGACCACGCCTTCGAGCTTGGCAAGCGACGCTTCCTGATGGAGCTGCCGACCGGCACGGGCAAGACGGACCTCGTCTGCCTCTACCTGAAGCGGCTCTTCCAGGCCGGCTGGGTCGAGCTGGGCCTCGAGGACGAGTGGCTCGAGGCGGTGACGTACATCGAGGTGGGCCCCGAAGGCGAGCGCGTCGACAAGAAGGAGTACGTCACCGACTGGGAGAAGACGGTCCGGAATCGGACTGCCGACGACCCGCTGCTCCAGAAGATCCGCGACGAGGAGCCGCTCGAGGCCACCGAGGAAGAGGAGCTCGCTCGGCGCCTCAACCAGCCCGAGCGCTTCTTCAACGAGGAGAACCTGCGCCGCGCCTACCGCGAGCCGGGCGGCAACCTGATCGACTTCATCCGTGCCGCGCTGGGCAAGCTCCGCATCAAGAGCCGCGAGGAGAAGCTCGAGGAGGCCTTCCGCGCCTGGCTCGTCTCGCGCTCGCTCACGCCCCAGCAGGCCGAGTACCTGTGCCTGCTCAAGAACCGCGGCATCGCCACCGGGCGCGTGCGCCTCGAGGACCTCTTTGAGCCCCCGCTGTCGATCCTCGACGCGGCCGGCAAAGGGATCGAGCTCTTCGGCGAGGAGGGTCTGCGGCAGGTCGTCGCGCACATGAACGAGGGCGTCTTCAAGACGGCGAGCTGAGAGGAACCCGATGGACCAGTCACTCAGGCGCAAGCTCGACCGGATCACCGACATCCTGTGGGCCGGGGGCGTCACCAATCCCGTCACCTACATCGAGCAGATCTCCTACCTGATCTACTTGAAGCTCCTCGACGAGGAGGAGGCGAGCCGCGAGCTGCGCGCGCGCATGCAGGCCGGCAACGGGGCGCGCCTCTTCCCGGGCCAGGCCGAGCGCTTCCGCTGGTCGAAGTGGCGCTTCCAGAGCGGCAACGACCTGCGCGACTTCGTGCGCGACGAGGTTTTCCCCTACATGGCCTCGCTCGTGAAGGACGAGCCGCAGGTGGCCGAGTATTTCCGCGACGCCGTCCTCGAGATCGTCGACCCGAACGTCTTGAAGCAGGTGATCGACGAGCTCGACGGCATCGACTTCAAGAAGCTCGGTCCCGACGTCAAGGGCGACATCTTCGAGTACATGCTGACCCACCTCGGCCAGTCGGCGCTCAACGGCCAGTTCCGCACGCCGCGCCAGATCCGGGTCTTCATGGTGCAGATGACCGATCCCGATCTCGGCGACACGATCTACGACCCGGCGAGCGGCACGGCGGGCTTCCTGATCGACAGCGTGGACCACATCCTGGCGCGCTACAGCGAGAAGCCGCTCGAGGTGCCGATCTACGGCGAGGACTGGCTCGAGAAGCGCGGCCAGACGCTGGAGGAGGCAAGAAAGGCGATCCCGAACCTCCAGACCTACCGCAAGGGGGCCGGCGAGCGCCTCCCCGACTGGGGCCGGCTCGAGGCATCCATCCACGGCACCGACGTCTCGCGCCAGATGATGCGGATCTCGATGATGAACCTCGTGCTTCACGGGATCCGCGGCGCGCGCCTGAAACGCGCCAACGTCCTCTCGGAGATGAGCGGCCTCACCGAGGACGACCTCCACCGCCGCTACAAGGTCATCCTCTCGAACCCGCCGTTCGCCGGGCAGATCCCCAAGGAGTCGATCCGCGCGGATCTCCCGACCAAGTCCAAGAAGAGCGAGCTGCTCTTCCTGGCGCTGATGATGCGCTCGCTCGCCCCGGGCGGCCGCTGCGCGGTGGTGGTGCCCGAGGGGGCGCTGTTCGGCTCGACCGGCGCGCACAAGGACCTCCGCGAGAAGCTGCCGCGCGAGTTCGAGATCCTCGCCGTGGTATCGCTGCCGGCCGGCGTGTTCAAGCCCTACGCCGGGGTCAAGACCTCGGTGCTCGTCTTCCGCCGGCCCGCGAACGCGCCCGAGGAAGTCGAGCCGGCCACGAAACGCGTCTGGTTCTACGAGGTCCAGAACGACGGCTTCGACCCCGACAAGATCCAGGGCGGCGGCCGCCCGGAGACCCCGGAGAGAAGCGACATCCCGGCGCTCCTGGCCGCGTGGTCCGAGTACAAGGCCTCGCGCTTCGAGCAACCGCCGGGCGTCGAGGCGGGCGCCGTGCTCGAATCCGGGAGCGACGCGCCGCGCTGCTGGTGGGCGCCGTTCGAGACCATCGCCGAGAACGACTTCAACCTCGCGGCGTCCCGCTACAAGCCGCGGGTGGGCGAGAGCACGCCCGACACCCGGCGGAGTTGATCCGGGAGGTGCTCGGTATCGAGCGTGAGATTGCCGACGGCCTGGAGAAGCTGCTCCGGGAGATCGAAGCGTGAGCCGGAAGAAGGTTGGTCAGCAGCCGCCGCCCCGGAGAAGGCACTCCAGGCGTCCTTGCCCGCAACGGCTGGCGCCGAGCCTTACCGCGGTCTGGTGGGCGGCATCGCGGAGCTCCTTGAAGCCGCCCGTCGGACCTCGGCCCGCGCCGTTAACGCCGTCATGACCGCCACCTACTGGGAGATCGGCCGGCGGATCGTCGAGTTTGAACAGCATGGCCGGGTCCGTGCGGAGTACGGAGAGATGTTGCTTGAGCGACTCGCCCAGGATTTGAGTGCGAGATTGGGCCGTGGGTTCTCGTATCCGAATGTGAACCGGTTCCGGCAGTTCTACCTCGCCTTTCCGCGAGACCAGATTCTCTCGACACCGTCGAGAGAATCCCGCCTGCCAATTCTCTCGGCACTGTCGACAGAATCAGGTCAGCAGCGCGGCCAGACACCGCCCGAAGCGTCTTCCATCACCGGTCTCGCCGCGCTCTTCCCGCTCCCCTGGTCGGCCTACGTCCGGCTGCTCTCGGTTAGGAACAAGAACGCTCGGGTCTTCTACAAAACCGAGGCCCTGCGCGCCGGCTGGTCGGTGCGGCAGCTCGACCGGCAGATCGAGTCCCAGTTCTACGAGCGCACGGCGCTGTCGAGGAACAAGGCCGCGATGCTGCGTAAGGGGGCGATCCCTCACCCCGAAGACGTCCTGACCCCCCAGGAGGAGATCAAGGACCCGTACGTGCTCGAGTTCTTGGGGCTCAAGGACGAGTACTCGGAGACGGATCTCGAAGCGGCGCTCATCCGCCATCTGGAGAGCTTTCTCCTGGAGCTCGGCGGCGACTTCTGCTTCGCCGGCCGCCAGAGGCGCCTGCGGATCGGCGACGAGTGGTACCGCGTGGACCTCGTCTTCTATCACCGCCGCTTGCGCTGCCTCGTGCTCATCGACTTGGAGCTCGGCCGCTTCACCCACGCCGACGCCGGCCAGATGCACACCTACCTGAACTACGCCGCCGAGCGCTGGACCCGATCCGAGGAGAACCCGCCGGTTGGGCTGATCCTCTGCGCCCAAAAAGACGAGGCGCTGGCCCGATATGCCCTCGACAACCTGCCCAACAAGGTGCTCGCCGCCGAGTACCGCACCGTCCTGCCCGACGAGAAGCTCATCGCCGCCGATCTGCAGAAGACCCGGCGGATGCTGGAGAGCCGAGGGCTCACGGAGGGCGGGAAGCGATGACGGCCCACCGGAAGATCGCTCAGGTGCGAGACGATGCCAAGCGCGCGCGAGCAGCCGGCGCGGATGGAGCGGCTGCTCGCCGCGCAGGGGAGCTCGGGATGGAGTGGCCGCGTGTCCACCTGGGACGGCTTCTGGCCTTGGAGTACGGGAAGGGGCTTACAGCCAGTCAGCGCAATGTGAACGGCCCGTTTCTCGTCGCTGGTTCGAACGGCCCGGATGGTACCCATTCCGAGGCATTCGTCGCCGGACCTGGAATTGTCGTTGGTCGCAAAGGCTCCGCCGGAAAGGTGTATTGGTACGACACCGATTTCTGGCCTATCGACACGACCTACTACGTTGTTCTCAAGCTGCCGCTCGACACACGCTGGACCTACTACCTCCTCCGCCAGCTTCGCCTCGAACGCTTGGCGACGACTACCGGAGTTCCCGGGCTGAACCGCAATGACGCCTATACACTAGAGGCGCCTTATCCGCCCCTCTCCGAGCAGCGCCGCATCGTCGAGATCCTCGACCAGGCCGATCGCCTGCGCCGCCTCCGCGCCGAGGCCGACGCCAAGGCCGAGCGCATCCTCCCGGCGCTGCTTGCAAGGGTGCTTGGCGCCCCGGGAAGTTGGGCCTCCGATCCGCGATCGCGCGCACTCGGGGACCTCATCGATCCCCTGAGTGGCGCGACGCCGTCGAAGAATGTGACGGAGTACTGGAACGGCGACGTACCATGGGTGTCACCCAAGGACATGAAGCGGGACTTCCTCTCGGACAGCCAAGATCACGTCTCGCGAGCTGCTGTCGACGGCACCAACCTGGCCGTAGTCGAACCGGACAACGTACTGATCGTCGTTCGGGGGATGATTCTAGCCAGAGATGTTCCCGTGGCGGTGAACCTGTGCCAGGTGACGATCAACCAGGACATGAAGGCGCTCGTGCCCAAGACGACCGAAGTCACCGGCTCATTTCTCTGGGCTGCGCTGAGGCTTGCGAGAACCGGGCTGCAGTCCTTGGTTCGGACTGCCGGCCACGGAACGCGGAAGCTTGACACCCCCGAGCTCATGCAGTTTCCAGTTGTTGTGCCCTCACCTGGGCAGCTCGCCCGCGTTGATTCGGCCGTTAGCCAGCACCGGCACCTCATCGATCAACGCCAGGCCCGTAGAGCGCTGGTCGACCGCTTGTTTGGCCTCCTGCTCGGTCGAGCCTTCGAAGGCAGTCTGACAGCCTCGTGGCGCGAAGGCCACATAACCGAGCTGGTTCAGGAGATGGAACACCAGGCCAAGGTCCTCGCAGCGTCGGCCCGGAGTGGGTGACCAATGCAGATCAAGCGCATCGACATCGAGAGCTTCCGGTCGATCAAGACGCTCGACTTCAAGCCCGGTGCCTACTGCGTGCTCATCGGTGAGAACAACTCTGGCAAGTCGAACATCCTGCGCGCTCTGAACCTCGCCCTCGGCGAGACTTGGCCCACGGAACGGAGCTTCTCGGACGAGGACTTCCACAACCAGGACACCAGCCAGGACAGCGTAATCCAGGTGTACTTCGACGAGACGATCGAGGAGTGGCGAAATAACTGCAAGATGGAGTACGGGGGACTCCTTCAATGGACGGTCGCGTCGAGAAGTGCCTAAGCGCCAAACGCGAATCGAAGACGATCGAGTTCAAAGAGTCGTTTGATCCTGCGGACGCCGGCAGTTGGTGTGAAATCCTGAAAGACATTATTGCAATCGCCAATTCGGGCGGCGGTGCCATTGCAATCGGACTCGATAGTCGTGGAAAACCGTCGGGAGCTGATGTAGGCCCTTCCTTGAACGTCGACCCTGCGGTCATTACGGACAAGGTTGCTAGAGTTACAGGTCACCAGTTCACCGACTTCGAAATTATTGAGTCAGAGAAGGAAGGCCACAGAGTCGCAGTTGTGGCTATCGGCGCCGTAGCCTTCCCACTTGTTTTTGAGAAGGCCGGCAACTACCACGCTGCCGATGGAAAACAGAAGATGGCGTTTGCGAAAGGTACAGTCTACTTTCGCCATGGCGCCAAGAGCGAACCTGGTAACACCGAAGACATTCGCACCGTGATCGAACGAAAACTCGAATCCATACGTAAGGACTGGGTTGATGGAGTCAAGAAAGTAGTGCACGCGCCATCTGGCTCGCAGGTAACGGTCTTGGCGGCGGACGTTCGCGAGTCGGCGTCAAACGATGCGACGCCAATCCGTATTGTTGATGATCCGAATGCACCGGCCTACCGTCGAATCGACTACGACATTTCGCACCCGTACAGACAAAGAGATTTGGTCGCGGCGATTAACAAGAAACTACCATCTGGGGTCCAGATTACTGCTTATGATGTTCTAGCCGTCCGGCGGACCCATGGGATCGATTCGAAAGATGAGTATTGCCACCACCCGAAGTTCGGATCAGCGCAATATAGCGACACCTTTGCAGCCTGGATCGTCTCAAACTACGAGTTCTTTCTGAGGGCACGTCAGAGATACTATGACGACACTCATTGAGGCCCAACAACAGGTTCCAGAAGACGGTCCTCGCCCTGCGGGCTCGGCCCGCCGCAGAACCTGGGCTATAGGCGGCAGTGATCATCTCGGGTTGCTATTCGCTGCGCGCAAGGCGGTAACCGTAATACCAATGGTTCGTGGTCTTGCCGATGTTTCTGACCGTGTGGCTCGTGCCGACCGGTATCAAAACCTCCTCGCCTGGCTGAGGATGAAGCGTTCGCCCCCGCAATGACACCTCGATCTCCCCATCGATTAGCATCACGATCTCATCAGCGTCGTGGACGAAGTCGGCCCAGACCCGCCCCGGCGGGTCCGTCCAGATAGCACAGCTAAACCCACGCCCCGCCCATTCTGTCGCAACGTTTGTCTGCTCCATTGCCCCTCCGTCTATTGGACGCGCCTCACTATACAACCCGCATTCTAGCGCGATTGCCGCCTTGCGCCTCTAGCATCCGCCGGGCTGATGTAGTTAAGCTAGGGACATGCGTCAGGCCGGCACCGAGAGTTTGTGAAAAAATCGTCGCGAGCGAAGGGAGGTCGCATTCCGCCGGAGCGCAGGAACCGGAGTGTATGTTGAAATACATGAGGATTCCGAGCACCGCTGGAATGCGAGATTCCGAGTGCAGTAGGTTTTTTCACAAACTCTGAGGAAGGAAGTGCACTCGTGAGCAACGTTATCGAACTGATTGGCAACACGCCGCTGGTGGAGATCACCCGGCTCGACACCGGGCCTTGCCGGCTCTTCGTCAAGCTCGAGAGCCAGAATCCAGGCGGATCCATCAAGGATCGCATTGCCCGCTCCATGGTCGAGGCGGCCGAGCACGAGGGCAAGATCGGTCCGGGCGGTCTCCTCATCGAGGCGACGGCCGGGAACACCGGGCTTGCGCTGGCCCTCATCGCCTCCCGCAAGGGCTACCGGCTCCTGCTCGTCATCCCCGACAAGATGAGCCAGGAGAAGATCTTCCACCTTAAGGCGCTGGGAGCGGAAGTCGTGATGACGCGCTCCGACGTCGGGCGTGGCCACCCCGAGTATTACCAGGACATCGCCGAGCGCCTGGCAGGCAGCCGAGCGGGCGCCTTCTACGTCAATCAGTTCGCTAACCCCGCCAACCCGAAAGGGCACGAGGAGGGCACAGGGCCGGAGATCTGGTCGCAGCTGGGGCAGAGCCTCGATGCGGTGGTCTGCGGGGTCGGCACGGGCGGCACGCTGACGGGCTTGAGCCGCTACTTCGCGCGGGTCGCCCCAGAGGTCAAGATGGTGCTCGCGGACCCCGCGGGCTCGGTGCTCGCGCCCTACGTCAAGACCGGGAGGCTGGGTGAGGCGGGCTCCTGGCTGGTCGAGGGCATAGGTGAGGACTTCGTTCCCCCTATCTGCGATCTCTCGCGGGTGCGCGAGGCTTACACGATCACGGACGCGGAGAGCTTCGAGGCCGCAAGGCTGTTGCTACGCAAGGAGGGGATCTTCGCCGGCTCCTCGTCGGGGACCTTGCTCGCCGCGGCGCTCCGGTATTGCCGGACGCGCGAGCAGCCCGAGCGGGTGGTGACCTTCGCTTGCGACAGCGGTAACAAGTACCTGTCCAAGATGTACAACGACTACTGGATGGCGGACCAAGGGTTCCTCGAGCGCGGGCGGCAAGGAGATCTGCGCGACCTCATCTCGCGGCCGCATTCGGCGCGGGCGGTCGTCACCGTCGGGCGCGAGGACACCCTACTCACGGCCTACGGGCGCTTCAAGCTCTACGACGTATCCCAGCTCCCGGTGCTCGAAGGCGATAGGATCGTGGGCATCATCGACGAGTCCGACGTGCTCCACGCGGTCTACGGCGACGACAAGCGGTTTCGAGAAGAGGTCGCGGCGATCATGACCACGCGCTTGCGGACGGTCGAACCCCAGACACCCATCGAGGAGCTGTTCGGCATCTATGAGCAGGGTATGGTCCCCATCGTCGTCGAGGATCAGAAATTCCTCGGCCTCATCACGCGCATCGACCTTTTGAACTATCTCCGCCGCAGGATGAAATAGATCAACCATGTCCCCACCCGACAAACTCCACGGATTCGCTACCCGCGCCATCCACGCGGGGCAGCCTCCGGATCCCGCGACCGGGGCTGTGATCACCCCGATCTATGCTACCTCGACCTATGTGCAATCGAGTCCGGGCGTGCATCAGGGTTACGACTACTCGCGCACTAGGAACCCCACCCGGGGTGCCTACGAGCGCTGCGTGGCCGACCTCGAAGGTGGTCGCGACGGCTTCGCCTTTGCCTCGGGCATGAGTGCCATTGCCACCGTGCTTGAGCTGCTCGACAGCGGCGCGCACATCGTGGCTCTCGACGATCTTTACGGCGGTACGACCCGGCTCTTCGAGGGAGTACGGCGGCGCTCGGCGGGACTCGCTTTCACCTTCACTCCCTTACCCGATCGCGGGACACTCGAGCGGGCCATCCGCCCCAATACCCGCATGATCTGGGTGGAGACGCCCAGCAATCCGCTGCTCAAGCTGGTCGATCTCGGAATGGTCGCGGAAGTAGCGCGCGAGCGCGGGGTCCTGAGCGTCGTGGACAACACCTTCGCCACGCCCTGGGCGCAGCGGCCGTTAGATCTCGGTTTCGACCTGGTGGTGCACTCGGCGACCAAGTACCTCAACGGCCATTCGGACATCGTGGGCGGAGTGGTGGTCACGGCGAGCGAGCCCTTGGCCGAGAGGCTCGCTTTTCTGCAGAATGCGATCGGAGCGATCGCGAGCCCCTTCGAAAGCTTCCTGGTCATGCGCGGTATGAAGACCCTGGCGCTGCGCATGGAGCGGCACACGGCGAACGCCACGGCGGTTGCGGAGTGGTTGGAGCGCCACCCCAAGGTCGAGCGGGTCTATTACCCAGGTCTCGCAAGCCATCCCCACCATGCGCTCGCGCGGCGCCAGATGCGCGGTTCAGGCGGGATGGTGACGGTGGTGCTCAAGGGCGGACTCGAGGATGCCCGGCGGTTTCTCGAGCGCTGCCGGATCTTCGCCTTGGCTGAGAGTCTAGGGGGTGTCGAGAGCCTCATCGAGCATCCCGCCCTCATGACCCATGCCTCCTTGCCTGCCGAGACTCGGGAAGCACTCGGCATCGGTGACACCTTGGTGCGCTTATCCGTGGGGATCGAGGATGTGAAGGACCTCATTGAGGACCTGAGGTTCGCGCTCGCCTGAGTGCTTGTGAAAAAATCTGCTGCGCTCGAAATCTCGCCTTCCGGCGGTGCTCGGAATCTACTACCCTATCGTGATGTCCCCGCTAGAGTTCATGCAAGGCCTGGCTGCGCTGGTTGCCCGTTCACCGGCACAGGTCGTGTGATCAAAAAGATGGAGTGAAAGATGGGGGAAATGCCCCTTTTCTCGTACTCGACTGGAATGCCATAGAAACCGTCTTTCTCGATCTCGACGGGACGCTGCTCGACCTTCAGTTTGATAGTCATTTCTGGCACGCGCACGTTCTCCGGCGGTTTGCCGAGCGCTTCGATCTCGCGCCCGAGGATGCAAAGACACGGCTGCTCGCGCGTTACAAATCCATGGAAGGAACACTCGAGTGGTACTGTCTGGATTATTGGGTCGCGCGCTTGTGCTGGACCTCGTCGAGTTGAAACGAGAGGTGGAGCGTTGTGATCGCCGTGCACCCTCATGTGATCCCGTTATTGCGGTCTCTTCGAACGCTAGGTAAGCGCGTCGTTTTACCACCAACGCGCACGGGAAAAATCCTGCCATCAAACGAGCGTCGGGGCATCGGCAGAAACTCCTCGTTACGTCATCATTGACGCACACACTCAACATTACCATAAATATGGTGGTCTGTCCGTATTACCTAAGCGTGACGGCTATCGGGCCATTCTGACCCACGAGCGCGTTATGTAGATGCGCCGCCACCGGGGTATCAATGCCCCTCACCAGGATGGCGAAACGCAGCAGCCGAAAGAATACCAAGACGACGAATGTTCATGGTGTTCCTCCTGTTTCCAATCGATTGATGACGATTACTCTGCTCAGCGAACTGTAACCATATCACCCGAAACGATTCTGTCACCGTTCGCTATGAATTTATTTCCCCGAAGCGGACAAAAGGCTCACGTTCCCAAAAATTCTTCCTAGGGTCGCTGCCCTTCCGAAGTTCCCGATGAACCTAATCGCGAGTCGCGGGGAATCACTTATCGAGCGTGGGTTACTGGAAAGTCAGTCCCGCGTGGAAGCAATGCGGTCTCCTCACGCAGGGGATTTAGTTGCGATCGAAAATTCAATTCCTAAGAAGGAGAGGTAACACACAATGGTTACACATAAAGTTTTTCACACAATGGTCGCCTTAGCGGCAACAGCGTGGCTGTTCATAACCATGGCGCCAGCTCATGCCGCGCTCATAGAAGGTCGCGGCAATAAATCCGAGGTCCTGATTGGCGGTGACGACGACAATACGGACAATCCGGAGATCCAGCCCCCCGGCACCGTTGCCAACCAGAGCCTGAATAACGCCGATGCGCTCGACGGAAAAGGCGGGAATGATGTACTGATCGGTTTGCTCGGCAGTGATACGATGCTTGGTGGCCTGGGCAAAGATATACTTATCGGCGGCACCGAGCAAGGCGTCGCGCCCAACAGCGACATCATATTCGGTGCCCAAGGTAATGATATCAACATCTGGGCGCCCGGTGACGGCAGCGATGCCTTTATTGGCGGCTCTGGACCGCGCGACGTGCAGATCTTTGGCGTGATTGACCGCGACGCAGACAATGTGCCCATCCTGAGTGACGTATCGTCAGGACCGCACAAGCGGACGGGGTTACCAACGGCGGAGGTTACAAACTCACCCGGTTTTTGCACCTTGGAGCGGGTCCAAGACCCTGATCTGGGCTTTGATTTCCTGGTGCGCTTCTTTGTTCGCTCAACCGGTGCTCTGGCAGTTACCATACGCGTGGAAGATGTAGAGCAGGTTTTCTGCACCAGTGAGGCAGGAGGAGCAATCACCTTCGCCGATCTGAGGGATTATGATCCCCAGTTCGTTGAGGTTTCGTTAGAAGAAGTTGAGCAACTCAACGGCACCGTAGCACAAATAATCCGTTAATCTGCGGCGCTAACACGGGCGGCAGGTGCTCTAACATAGTAACTGCCGTCCGTGTCTATGGAGAAGAGGTCGCGGCGGTCATGACCACGCGCTTGCAGACGGTCGAACCCCAGACACCCATCGAGGACCTGTTCGGCATCTACGAGCAGGGTAGGGTCCCCATCGTCGTCGAGGAGCAGAAATTCCTCGGCCTCATCACGCGCATCGACCTTTTGAACTATCTCCGCCGCAGGATGAAATAGTAGAAGATTAACCATGTCCTCGCCCAACAAGCTCCACGGATTCGCTACCCGCGCCATCCATGCGGGTGACAGAACTCTTTCTGGCCCTGAATGGCTACGAGCTTATAGCTGACAATGCGGCTTGCGTGAGGACGATGCTCAGCCTGGCAGATGGTAGTCTCTCCGAAGAGGTTTTTGTGCTATGGCTACGGATAAATTCCGTCCACATTCGCACCGAATAACGATTGCTGAGGTTCGCGCTCGCCTGAGCGCGGCGGTGGCACCGGGCTTGCAATCTCCCTGGCCGCGGCTCGCGCGCCGCGCTAGGATACGATCACCGAAACGGAGCGTGCACCTTTGGCGGAGCGGAGCCTACAACCTTTCTACCCGGAGCTCTCCCGCATCGGGACCGAGACGCGGCTCGGCGCGGGAGCAATGCTCTGGCACGAGGGAGACCCGGGGGACTCGGTCGTCCTGGTGCTGGACGGGACGCTGGAGGTCCTGCTCGAAGCGGGAGACGAGAGCGAAGAGGTCATCCTGCGGACGCTCGACGCGGGGGCGCTGGTGGGTGAGCTCGCATCCACGGACGGACGCCCCCGCTCCGCCGCCGTGCGGGCGCGCAGCCCTTGCCGCATCCTGAAGATTCCGGCCCCCGACTTTCGCATCCTGCTACGCCGGTGCCCGGACATGCTGGAGGGGCTGTACTGGCTTCAGATGGAGCGCGTGCGCTCCCTGACCCGCCAGGTCACCAAGACCCACCAGCAGGCCATCACGGACGTGCTGACCCGGCTGTACAACTACGGCTTCTTCCGCGAGCGCCTCGAGATCGAGCTGGAAAGGGCCCGGCAGACCGGCGACCTGATCTCGCTGGTCATCTTCGACATCGACCACTTCAAGCACTACAACGACACCAACGGCCACTCCGAGGGCAACGTGGTCCTGGTACAGGTGTCGGCGATCCTCAAGAACGCGGGCCGGCGCGGGGACATCCCGGCGCGCTACGGAGGCGAGGAGCTGGTGGCGCTGCTTTACGGAGCCACGCGCGAGGAAGCGGCGCGCTTCGCAGAGCACGTGCGCCAGAACGTCGAGGCGTACGCGTTCAAGGGCGGCAGCACGCAACCGCTCGGCAAGGTGACGGTGAGCGCGGGCGTGGCCACCTATCCCTGGGACGCCACCGGCGACGCCGCGCTCATCAAGGCCGCCGATCAAAACCTGTACAAGGCGAAGGAGGCGGGGCGCAACCGCGTCGTCACCAACGAGCCGGAGCCGGCGTGAGGCACGTGCCCCTGCTCGTTGCTGCTGGCGTGTGCGCGAATCCTGCCGTCGGGTTAAAGGATCCCGGGTTAGCACTGAGAGTTTGTGAAAAAACCGTCGCGAGCGAAGGGAGGTCGCATTCCGCCGGAGCGCAGGAACCGGAGTGTATGTTGAAATACATGAGGATTCCGAGCACCGCCGGAATGCGAGATCCCGAGTGCAGTAGGTTTTTTCACAAACTCTGACTTCAAGTACGAAATCATCGCCAAAACGCTCAGCGGCAACAACACGGCGGTCGAAGCCTGCTTCACGCTCGACTAAGCGCTAAAAGCAGCAGGTGTAGGGAATCGCGGGCTCCATTCGCAGCGCATCCGTAATGATCGGCGTAGCGAATGGAGTCCCACTCTTCGTGTAGCTGCCTGATACAACGGTTTTATTCGTGGGGACACCTAAAACGCTGACCCCTTACGCCAAAGGAACTGTCGGCGAATCCGGCGCTTGCTAGTACCGGCGTCCTCCGCCTCCATAGCCACCGCGTTTGTCGCCCCCACCTCCGCCGTAGCCACCCGGGCCGCGGCCACCACCGCCTTCCTTGGGGCGGGCCTCATTGACCGTTACGGTCCGGCCGTCCATCTGCGTAGCGTTGAGGGCGGCGATGGCCGCCTTCGCTTCCTGGTCACTGCCCATCTCAACAAAGCCGAACCCTTTGGATTGCCCGGTGCTGCGATCGGTGATCACCTCGGCGGATCGTACAGTACCATGAGCCGAGAACAGCCGTTCCAGATCACTGCTGCGGATCCCGTAACCCATGTTGCCAACGTATAACTTCATTCCCATATAGTAACTCCTCAGAAAACCGTCATGCGATGCCACGCCCCCTATGGGCCGGCTCAGACGGAATAAGTTCTGTGGTGCGATTCCAATGACGCCTTGAGTGCCTATCGCATCACATCAATCACATTGTACCTCAAACACCTCTCCGATTCGTCATCGGGTAATACGAGGAAGGAACACGTGAACGGGTCGGGCTGACGGGATTGCGAGACTTCTCGGTCCGGCCGCCCCACCATGTAATTGCCTTGCTGGTTGCGCGGGAAGTCAAGGGCGAAGCCCAAGAAGTAAATCGTCTCGGGCCGCTTTCGCCCTCGCTTCGGCGCATGCCGCTCGGCAAACCGACCAAATTCAACGAGCCGCGTCTTGCTTGGTTCCAGTACAAGCCCAAATCTTGCCAGGCGCTTGCAAAGCGCGCCCTGCGCCATCACGACCACTATTATGACGGCAATTCCTTCGACGATGAGGCCTATGAGGTCGAATACGAATGGTAGTGGCACTCGCAAGCCTCGCTTGCCCCAAACACGCCATTGAGAGATGTTGAAGAGATAATCCGTTAAACGAGCCCGCCGTTCACGCGCAGCGTCTGCCCGGTGATAAACGCGGCCTCGTCCGAGGCCAGGTAAAGCGCCGCGTGGGCGACGTCTTCCGGGGCGCCGAAGCGCTGCAAGGGGGTGCGTTCGATGACCAGTTCGTACGCGTCCGGGCGCATGATCTCTTTTGCGAACGCCGTCTCGATCCAGCCGGGCGCGAGATCGTTAACTCGCACCTCGGGCGCATAGGATCGCGCCAGACACTTGCTGAAACCGAGAACCCCGGCCTTGACCGCGGCGAACATCTCCGGATTGCGGCCTTCCATGCCATGGAGCGCGAGGTCCCAGGACATGTTGAGGATGACCCCCGATCCCGCGGCCTTCATGAGCGGCGCAACACCCCAGCAACAGTACATCGTGCCCTTGAGATCGACCTCGATCAGCCGCTCGAGTTTTTCCGATGGCTCTCGTGACGCGCCCTCGCCGGTCAGGATATCCGCGCCAGCGATGTTGGCCCAGATGTCGATGCGGCCGCCGAGGAGCGCACCCGCGCTCTCGATCAAGCGGACGACCTCATCGGGGCTGGAAACGTCGGCCTGAAGGGCGTGAGCTTCCCCGCCCCCCGCCGTGATCTCGCGCACCAACTCCTCGGCCGAGGCACGCGAGCGCCGATAGTTCACCACCACCCGCGCCCCATGCCGCGCGAAGAGACGCGCGATGGCGCGCCCGATCCCGGAGCTGGCGCCGGTGATGACGGCGGTTTTATTGACAAGCCGCTGGGTGCTCGCGCTCATGCTCGTCTCTCGGCATAGGCCTTACGCACTTCGTCCGCGACGATCGCGAGACCCTGCTCGACCACCTCTTGCGCTTGCGCATAGGTTATCCGTAGACATTCCCGGCCCTGCTGGGCCTCCGTCCCCATCCCCGGGAAAAAATAGTGTCCGGGAACGACGAGAACACCCCGATCCTTGAGCCGCTGATACAGGATCTCGCTCGTGATCGGCAGATCCTGGAACCACAGCCAAAGGAAGATCGCGCCTTCGGGCTTATGCAGGAGAAAAGGGTATGCATCCAGCTCGTCGGTCAGTTGCGCGACCGCATCCCTAGCCTTGGACTCATAGTAGGGTTTGATCACTTCGCGGCCGAGCCGCAACACCTCGCCGCTCCGGAACAGATCGAGCATCAACGCCGATCCCACATTGGCCGGAGCCAGGTTGATGATCGCGTTAATGCGCGCGATGGCATCGATCACCTCCTCGCGGGCAATGACGATGCCGGTGCGCGTCCCCGGGAGCCCGAACTTCGAGAGGCTCAGCGTCAGGATAACGGACTCGTCCCATAGCGGTTGTACATCGCTGAAGAGGATGTTCGGAAACGGCGCGCCATAGGCGCTGTCCACGATGAGGGGGATGTCATGCGCCCGTGCAAGTTTGATCAGGGCTTGCATCTCGCCGTCGGTCACGACGTTACCGGTGGGATTGGTCGGTCGCGATACGCAGATGGCGCCTATTTCATCCGCCCAAGCGATGCTGTCCACAGCGACATGGTACTTGAACGTATGCTTGTCGATGAGCTCCATGCTCGGAGGCGTGGTTGCGAAGAAATCGGGCGCCAGGCCAAGGTTCGAGTAACCGATATATTCGGGACCCATCGGTAACAGGATTTTCCTGCTCCGCCCCTCTTCCGCGGCGCCAGCGAACATATTAAAGAGCATGAAAAAAGCGCACTGGCTGCCGCTGGTTAAAGCGACATTCCGTGGCCCTATGTTCCAACCGTACTCGCGGCGCAGGAGATCGGCCACGGCCTCGATGAACGCGGGGTCCCCTTGGGGCGGGCTATAGTCGCCGATCACCCGGCCGAGCGCCCCCGGTGCATCGAGTAGGCTTTGCATCCTGGCCTTGAGCGCGGACTCGACCTCCGGGATATGCGCAGGATTGCCGCCGCCCAGCATCAACATGCCTTGGTTGACGGCGAGTGCCTGCCCGAGATCTTCCATGAGCCGGAGGATCCCCGAAGGCTGTGTAAACCGATGTCCGAACAGTGAAAGCCGCATCGCCAAAATATTAATGCACTGTCAGCGCGGGTTTCCGATGCCGATCCGGGGCCGCGCAACACCTGAAATCCTGGCCTATAATGGATCGCCGCGCCGGGCTTCGCCCGCCGCGAATCGTTACGGTTGGAATATGGTGAAAATCGAGATACGTCCTCAAGCGATCGATCCCTGGGCCGAGCTGACCCGATACGAGCAGGCGCTGACGCGAGAACCGGGCTCGTACGGCGCGTGCGCCGTTTTCGTGGGCACGATGCGCGACTTCAACGAAGGCACATCCGTCCGCGCCATGACGCTCGAGCATTATCCCGGGATGACCGAAAATCATCTCGAACAGATTGGCCAGGAGGCGAAGGCGCGCTGGCCGATCCTCGATGGCCTCATCATTCATCGGGTCGGGAAGGTGCAACCGGGCGATCCGATCGTCGTCGTCGCGGTGTGGTCCGCGCACCGGTCGGCGGCCTTCGAAGCCTGCCGGTTCTTGATCGAAGACCTCAAGTCGCGCGCGCCTTTTTGGAAGAAGGAGACATTGGCGGAAGGCGCTCGCTGGGTCGAAAAAAACACCGGCTAAACCAACCCGAAAAACGGCTGCACGTCGACGAGCGTTCCGGGCTCGACGCGGCCCCAATCAGTGGGGAGGACGATGAAACAGTTGGCCGCGCTCATGGAACGAAGGATCGCCGAGCCCTGCGATCCAGTGCTGTGGACCACGAGATCTCCCTGGTCGTCGCGCTCGATCACCCCGCGCTGGTATTCCACCCGTCCCGGTTTTTTCCGTAGCGGGCTCATGCAGCGTGCCTTGATAAGCAAGGGGGTGATTTCGGTTTCACCCATGAGGTAGCGAAGCGCCGGCTGGACCAATTGATAAAACGTGGCCATCACGGACACGGGATTGCCGGGGAGACCGAAGAAATACGCGCCGTGCACACGCCCGAAGGCGAGGGGGCGGCCGGGCTTAATGGCTACTTTCCAGAACGCTACCCGGCCGGCGCTCCGTAGCGTCTCGGTGATGTAGTCCGCCTCTCCGACCGATGCCCCGCCGGTCGTAATGAGAACATCCGCGCTCGCGGCGGCCTCGGCGAAGGCTTGCTCCAATGCCTCGCGCACATCACGGACCACGCCCATGTCGATGAGATCGACGCCAAGGCGCGTCAAACCTCCGTGGAGCGTGTAGCGGTTACTGTCGTAGATCGCTCCGGGAGACAGGGGCTCGCCGACCGAACGCAGCTCATCGCCGGTCGAAAAAAAAGCCACCCGCGGCCGCCTCGTGACCGCGACCTCGCCCACCCCCAAGGATGCGATAAGCCCGAGATCGGCGGGCATGAGCCGTTTTCCGGCACTGAGCACATGCTCGCCCCGCGCAATGTCCTCGCCGGCCGGGCGCACGTTCTGACCCGGTTTTTGACCCGGGCGCACCCGGATCACATCGCCGGCGGCTTCGACCTGCTCTTGCATGACGACTGTATCCGCGCCGGCAGGCATGAGCGCGCCGGTGAAGATACGGACGCAATGACCGGCCGCGACATCGCCCTCGAAGGGCTTGCCGGCCCAGGCGGTGCCGCGAAGCTCGAGCGCCGCGACGCCCGCGCCGGGCAGATCGGCCGCTTTGAGCGCGTAGCCGTCCATGGCGGCATTGGTATGCGCGGGCACGTCGAGGGTGGACACGATTTCGCGCGCTAATACCCGTCCGAGCGCGCTGCGCACCGGGACGACTTCAGGCGATTTTAAGGGCGTGATTTCCGACAGAATGCACTTGAGCGCCAGATCGGGCGCCAGCGAGTCCGGATCGTGGTCATCCGCGCAGCTCGGCGCGAGCGGGGTCTTCGCGCTCATGGTTGTAAAGCTCCGGCCGCGACCGGCCGCCGGCCCGCTATTGTTACTTCAGCGGCCGCGAGCTCTTCGGGGGTGTTGAGATTGACAAAGGCCTCGGGGGTATCGGAGAAGTCCGCAATCGCAAGCCGGTGCTGCGCGTACCAGCGGTCGATTTTACGGCCACCACTCGCGAGGAAACGCGACAAAGACGATCGCAGGCCGCGGGTGAAGAGCGCGAATACCGGTTGCATCCACTCGCCGTCGTGGGCCACCGCGATCTCGGCGTCCGCCGCGGCGAGGGCGTCATAAAGCCGCTGACCAAGCGCCGGGGGCAAGAACGGAGAATCACACGGCACGCTCAGCAGATAGGGGGTGGCCGCGAGGCCCAGGCCGCTTTCGATCCCCGCCAAGGGTCCGCAATACCCCGCGAGCGCATCCGCAAAGACGCGGTAGCCCTGGCTCGAGTATGCCTCCGCATTGCGATTGGCGTTAATGACGATGTCGCGAACCTGGGGCGCGAGCGCCGCGATGACGTGAGCTATCATCGCTTTGCCCGCCAAGGGCAACAGCCCCTTGTCCTGCCCCCCCATGCGCTGCGCGCGCCCGCCGGCCAGGATCAGTCCCGTGATCTGGGTGCGAGTGTCAAGCATTCCAGGCAATGGGTAGACAGCGTTTCAGGTGCGTGCTGGTGGCCATGCGCTATTATTGGTTGAGGGGGCGGGATTGACAAGAAACCACCGCTCGAACGGGTATAAACGATTGCCACGAACTCGGAGGCCAGCCATGAACGAGGACACATTCAACCTGGAAGTACGGAAGTTTCTAAAGAAGGTAGGCGTTAGCTCCCAGCGTGAGCTCGAGCGCGCCGTGCGCGAGGGCATCGCCGCGAGTGAGCTCAGTGGTGCGGAGCGGCTAGCGGTGACGATGACCTTGGAGGTCGGCGGATTGGGACTACGCCACACGATTGCCGACACCATCGCGCTCGAGTAGTTAGGCGGCTCAGCGTTTCGTCGTGTCCTTCTGGGTGAAGATTGGAAACGGGGTAACATTGGCGCCGTCGGCGCCTGCCTGTGTCACCTTAACCTGGCCTTTCTTATCGACCTCATCGATACGAATGATGGCATGCAGCGGAATGTAGGTGCGGTTGACGCCACCGAATTCCGATTTCAATTGCTCTTCGGACGGATCGACGACCAGCGTAGAGCGCGTTCCGAACACCAGCTTATCGACCTCGATAAAGCCGTACATACCGCTCTGCACGACGTTCTTTGCGTAGATCTCGTAGACCCGGCCTTGGTTATGAAAGATCACCTTATACATACGACGTTTCCGCATGGGTGTTATGAATAGGAGCGAGCGAGCTTCGCGGCCGATTGTAGCACAACCGCTACCGGCATCTAAGGCAAAACCGGTGCCGCGGCGCGCTTAGGGTAAAGAAGGCGGTACCTTGGCTGCGTCGTCCGCGGGCGCGAGCACCCCGGTGATAAAGCGGTCGAGGGCCGGCATGTAGTGATTAACATCCGCGCTGAATGCGTCGTTGTGGCCGCCGGTGCGTTCTAGAAACATCTTGCGGGCGGTGATCGCTTTATACAGCCGTTCGCCGTGCTCGAAGGGTACGATCTCATCGTCGCGGCTATGGACGATGAGTATGGGGCACGCGACTTTAGCGATGCGTTCCAAGGTGGGGTAGTGGAAACGCAATAACAGGTCCACCGGGGCGAACGGATAGTACCGCTTTGCCAGATCGCGCAAGGAGGTAAAGGCCGATTCGAGAATGACACCGGCCGGCCGGTAGCGGGTGGTCAGCCAGACTGCGACGGCCCCGCCCAGCGATTCGCCGAAGACGATGATTTCCTCGGGCGCGAGGCCGCGCGTGCGCGTCAGGTGTTTCCAGGCGGCCTCGGCGTCTTGGTAGGTGCTGTCTTCGCTCGCATCACCCTCGCTCAAGCCATAGCCGTGATAATCAATGATGAAAGTGTTGAGCGCCAGGGCGTGGAATGCTTGCAGCGCGGCGAGCCGGTGGGAGATGTTCCCGCCGTTTCCGTGCAGGTAGAGTACCGTCCCGCGCGCTTTATCCGCGGGCACATACCAGCCATGGATGCGCGCGCCGTCGCCGGTGCTTACGGAAACCGATTCATACGCAAGCCCGATTTGCTTCGGCGTCGCGACTAGCTCTTTCGTGGGAAAATAGATGAAATTGGGTTGAAACACGTACAAGGCGAACGTCAGCAGCAACCAGGTGACGACCACGATCGTAAAAAACGTAACCAACAGGTTTTGCATCGGATTGCGTTGAGTTTTTTCGTCGGCCTAACAGTCACCGGCGATCCTCGAGTGCTAGCACGATTGCCGGACCTGCTCATGGCCATCAAAGCCCTTGATGAAATCATACTCAGCCACCGCTGACCCGGACTAATTTTCGCGCAATATTCGTGGGGATCCCACAGGGGCGTAGTTTAGGTGCCTTTGCGATAGACCTCGCGGCGATGACCGACTTTGACCGCCTCTACGACCCGCGCAGCGTCATCTACAGCGTACACCACACGGTAGTTGCCTTGGCGAACACGATACCGGCTCTCGGAACCTGCAAGCTTCTCACAGCCCAAGGGGCGAGGTTCCTCCGAGAGCGCCGCAATTCGAGCAATGATGCGTCGGCGATCCCTCTTGGAGCCAATGGCATCAATCTCTTTCGCGGCCGACGGCTTGATGAGTAGCCTATATTCGGCCACGCTGTCTCAAATCTTTTACGAAGGACTCGAAGGAAATGCTGCGCTCGCCTTTGCGCTCCTCGAAGGCTGAGAGGTCCTCAGCATCTTCCGCTAGGATGACTTTAACCGCCTCGTTAACCATTTCCGAAATGGAGCGATGGGAAGCTGCGGCTTTCAACCGAAGAGCTAGATGAACCTCGGCATCAAAATAAACAGTGGCACGCTTTTGAGTTTCCATGGGCCTAGACTAACGTCCAGACGTTGGAACGTCAAGTCATGCAAAGTCCGCACGCATACGGCCCACGGCGACCACCGTAAAGGTCAAACCTACGTGAGTCCCCTCGGCAAAGCCGGGGCCTTACCTCAAATGATCGACAATCTGTCCTCGATTTCCCACCCGCCTCGCTACGGTTCCCTAAGTCCGACAGGCTCCTGGCGTTTCTTATACGGAAGTGCTTCCATCCTGAGCTGTTCCGCCAATGCCGCGAATTCCGGATCTTTGTGCAGCAGTGTGGCTCCTTGACGGATGGCGCAGGCGGCAATGAGGGTGTCGGCCAGCGACAAACGGTAGCTGGCTTTCAGGCGCGCGGCGGTGAGCAACATAGGTTCATCGATCTGCCAGAGCAGGGTCACGGGCAGGCTTTTGAGTAGCGCATGACGCCGTTCGGCCTCTGCCTGCCCGCGTTCTTGCAACGTGATGTAATAGACCTCGAGCAGGCTCAACCAGGTGATGATGACGGATCCTTCCCGCATGCTCTGTTCGACCCGGGCCGCGCCATCCTCATCCTCGATGAGCGTGAGCAGCGCCGAGGTATCCAGAAGGAAGGCTTTATCGTTCACGGTTGCGGTCTTCCCGGCGCGCGGACAGTAACCGCTCCAATAAAGCCTCACCACGCCCCGCGCCCCGCAAGGCGCCGATGGGATCGCGCGCCACCGGGACGACGCGGATGGTTTCGCCATCGTCAATCCAGACCAGCGAGTCGCCTTCCTCGATGTGATAACGCTTGCGGATCGGCGCTGGAACGACGGTTTGGCCACGTTTGGTAATGGTAGTTTGCATGATCAGATCCTGCCTTTTGCGAAAGCCTCTAAAATACAAGATGACATTAAGATAAATCAGCCAGTTTTATATTATACAAGACATAGATGACGAATATCTTGTGAAGCATGGATTGTCGCGCGGTGTAACTCAGACAGCAAGTGTAGCGTGCGCCACGCGCACGATTAGAGCGCTTCACCCGGCTGGCCCCGGTTAAAGAGAGGCTTCGCGTCACATAACGATGAAAGCTCGAATACGGCCACCCGGATAACCTAACCGTGTCTACGGGTTCCAATGGACATAATCAACGTGTTTAGCAAAGTCGAGGTCGTCGCGTATCTGGTGTTCCCAGAAGCGGCGTTGCCATAATCCCAATTCCCGTCGCTTGCCGCGTGATGAGGTCAGATCGGGCGTAATCAAGTGCCTGATCTGCTGGCTTACCCTCCGTTTCACCAGGTTCCAGCGCAATGCGTAGTCCGCATCAGAGGCAGTGCAGATGATCAGGCAGCAAGACAAAGGCGTCGATGGTAAAGCGATGGGCGCGTTTTACCGCCCCTAGCGCCTCGCGTAGCGCAGAATACACGGGTGCATGGTCAATAGCGCCTGAGGTCGATAGGTATTGACGGTGAAAAAGTACCATCGGAAAATTCCAAATCGATCCAATAATCACGGTGGTATTTCGCGGAAATAATCTAGTATGTGCCTAACGCTACTCAGACATGAAATAGCAGTCTGACCATCTGACCCTATTTCCTCTTAGACAGCAACCGTCTGTCGGCGACAATAAGCTCGACGTTATTCATTGTCATACCGGTTGCGACGAGCTCGGCCCCATAGGTGGTTTGACCATCGGACAAGGAGAACTTGTGCCGTTCGTTCGTAAAACTGCTTGACCGAGATACCTGTTTCCCATCCACCACGACACTACCACCTGGAAAGATCCGGTTGCCTTGATAAACAATCTCGTGGCTTTCCGAAGAGAGTTGAACACCAAGCCTAAAGCCATACGGAGGTTCTTCCTTCCATTCCACTATCTCTACCCGCCAGTCGCCTGCCGGGGTCCTTGAGGTCTTGTCAATTAAAGAACCGGCGGGTTTGGCCTGTTCCCCAAGATGTTTCCGAACAGCTTCTATGACGGGTATCAGGTCACGATTCCAACTTGAGTGATCGAGAGAGGCGGCGTTGAGGTCGCCGATAATCGTGGCTCGCCCCTCAAGAGTCGCGACGACCTCGGCGATCTGGGCTTCACAAGGAGAGGAATCATCGGAACACCGGTATCGAGTGCCGACTCCACTTCGATCTGAATCGCGCCGCTGTATTGCCACTTCGATCCCATTAGCAACAAGAGTACGGACGATTTTTGGACCGCCTTTTGGATTGCCGTCTTCCAATTGGCGCCCAGTTCGACATCGTCGACGTCCTTGAAGATCGACTCTTTGTCAAATTCGGCCGCCAGCGACTGGTAGAGGGCGTTGGCATCGGCGGCACAGTCGTCTCGCCGGTAACTGATGAAAATGCGCCCCATAGGTGTGATGCCTCCCGCTTGCGAAGTCCTACGGTGGGGAAACTATGCTCTCCGGTACGCGGATACAGTTGAGCGTATCAGAGACGCTATAGGCGCGGATACCAGTATTTCTCTGGACCGTGGTAAAGACATCGTGCGCCATCCCGGTTTTACTTCTGTCATCCGAGCTTTTGAATGAACTGAGGAAGCAGATGACCACAATTCGAACAGAAACCACCTCATCCTTAAACCCTCAATGTCGGCACCTGCCAAGCCGTTCTGACCCGGGGCTAATCGAGTGTGCGTTGGTAGAACTTCAGCCCCAGCGCGATCACCGCGAGCATGAACGCGGCGAGCGGCCACACATTGGGCCAGAGATCGTACCAGCCTTGCCCCTTGAGCAATATCCCCCGCACCAGCCGGAGAAAATGGGTCAGCGGCAGCGCTTCGCCGATCGTTTGCGCCCAGCCCGGCATACCGCGGAACGGAAACATGAAGCCGGAGAGCAGGATCGAAGGCAGGAAAAAGAAGAAGGTCATTTGCATCGCCTGAAGCTGGTTCTTGGCGATGGAGGAGAAGGTGATGCCGAGCGTGAGGTTGGCGGCGATGAAGAGCAGGATCGCCCCGTAGAGCAACGGCACGCTGCCCAGGAACGGCACCCGGAAGAGGTAGCGTGCGGCGAGCATGATGATGGTCGCTTGCACCAGCCCGATCATGATGTAGGGCACGAGCTTGCCGGTCATCACTTCGACCGGCAAGGCCGGTGTCGCGAGCAGGTTCTCCATGGTGCCGCGTTCCCGCTCCCGCGTCATGGCCAGCCCGGTCATGAGCACCATGGTCATGGTGAGGATCACGCCCATGAGCCCCGGGACTATGTTGTACTGGGTAATGCCCTCGGGGTTGTAACGCCGATGGAGGCGCACCTCGAAGGGCTGGCCGCTGCCCGCGAGCGTTGTTAAGCTGCCGCCGAGATCGCGTCGCAGAACGCTCCGGGACAACGGGAGCACCGCGGCCAGCGCGTTGCTGGTGGCGGCGGGATCGGTGGCGTCGGCCTCGATAAGCAGCGCCGGCTTCTCACCGCGAAAGAGCTTGCGTGAGAAGTCCGGCGGAATGGTCACGACAAACTGGACCTCGCCGCGCGCGAGCAGCGCCTCGCCTTCCCTTTCCGAATCGAGCACCTGAGTGAGGCGAAAGTAGCCCGTGTTTATGAGGCCCTGCACGAAGCTGCGGCCGACATCGCTGTGGTCCTGGACGATCAGCGCCGTGGGCAGGCCCTTGGGATCGTTGTTGATGGCGAAGCCGAAGAGCAGCAACTGCATGATTGGAATACCGATGATCATCCCAAACGTCAGCCGGTCGCGCTTGAGTTGGATGAACTCCTTGACGACGATGCCCCACCAGCGGGAGAAGGAAAAGCGACTCATGGAACGACGCGGTCTTCGGCCTTGCTTATCAGGTGAATGAACACATCCTCGAGGCCCGACTCGATGCGTTCCCAGCGCTCCGCGCCAGCGCCACGGACCGCGTCGATACTGGCTTCCAAGCGCGCGGCATCGAGACCTGTGAGGTGCAGCGAGTTGCCGAAGGCGATGATCTGATCGACCCCTGGTTTGCCCTCAAGCTTCCTCGCGAGCGCCGTGAGATCGCCACCGCTCGCCGCCCAAGTCGTGAGTCCTTGCCGGGCGACGACTTCAGCAGCGGTGCCCTGGGTAAGCAGCCGGCCGGAGGCGATGTAGGCGAGCTTGTGGCAGCGCTCGGCCTCGTCCATGTAGTGGGTCGAAACCAGCACCGAAATGCCGCCAGCCGCGAGCCGATGGATCTCCTCCCAGAAGTCGCGACGTGCCTTGGGGTCGACACCCGCGGTCGGCTCGTCGAGCAGCAGCAGCTCCGGGGTGTGCAGCATGCACGCCGCCAAGGCCAGCCGCTGCTTCCAGCCGCCGGAAAGCGCGCCGGCGAGCTGGCTTGCGCGGGCCGCGAGGCCGAGGCTCTCCAGGGCCCGATCAACGGCGTCGCGACGGGCCTGCATGCCATAGAGCCGGGCCACGAAATCGAGGTTCTCGCGGATCGAGAGATCCTCCCACAGCGAAAATTTCTGAGTCATGTAGCCGACGCGCCCCTTGATCTCGGCGCGCTCGCGAATGATGTCGAAACCGAGGCAAGTACCTTCTCCCGAATCGGGCGTCAGCAGCCCGCACAGCATTCGAATCGAGGTGGTCTTGCCGCTGCCGTTGGGGCCGAGAAAACCGAAGATCTCCCCGCGCCCGACGCGCAGGGAAAGATCGCGCACCACGTGCTTGTCGCCGAAATGCTTGTTGAGCCCGCGGACGTCGACGGCGTTATCGGATGCCGGCATATTGACTGTCCCTATAAGCAGGAGTTCATTGCAGGCGCACGTCGAGCGGTTGGCCGGGATGCAGGCGCGCGGCGTCTTGCGCGCTCGGCTCGGCTTCGACCAGGAACACCAGTTTCGTCCGGCTCTCGTTGCTGTAAATCACCGGCGGCGTGAACTCGGGCTGGGGCGAAATGTAGCTGATCTTGGCCGCGATGGCCGCCGCACACCCGTCGCACCTGGCCTCGACAGCCTGGCCAAGCGAAAGCTTACCGACGACGATTTCCGGCACAAAGAAACGCAGCTTGACGTTACCGGGCGGCAGCAGACTCACGACCGGGCTGCCCGCCGGCACCCACTCGCCTTCGCTGTACAGGGTATCGAACACCAACGCCGCTTTGCCGGCCTTGGCGGTTTTCTGGGCCAGTCGCCAGGACTGCTGCTCGAGCTGCGCGCGCGCGGCATCCGATTCGGCGGCCGCGGCGCGGATCTCCTCGTCGCGTCCCGCGAGCCGGGCGGTTTTCAACTGGTGAGTAAGCTCGGCGACGCGCGCGCGATCACCCTTCATAGTCGCGACACGGCTATCCAAGCGCTCGGGCGCGATGAAACCATTTGCGAGCAGCTTTTCAGCGCGCTTCAGCTCGCTCGCGGAAAACTCGGCGGCAGCGATCGCTCGGGCCATCTGCGCCTTGATCACGTCGAGCTCCGCTGGACGCTTGCCGGACTTGAGGTTGGCGAGCCGCGCCTCGGCCGCACGGAGCCGCGCCTGCGCCTCGCGCCGCGCCGCGGCCTCGTTCTCCTGTTCGAGGACAAACAGGGGCGCTCCGCCGGCGATGATTTGCCCGCGCCGCACCTGAAGCTTCTCCAGCTCGCCGGAATAGGGGACCGCGACGCGGACAAACTCGCCCTCAACGTAGCCCTGATAGAGCGGCGGCTCCGTAGCGCCGCAGCCGAGCAGAGAAAGGGCGCAAAGTAACGCGGCGCCCGCGAGTCGCGCGATTGACGTTTTCGCATAAGGTTGTGGATTTGGCATGGAGTAGTCGTCTTGCGCCGGATGAACAACGCGGACAGTACTACTCGAGTGTCTCCTCGAGGCACAGGGGCCGGGGTCATGCCTCCCATCTTGCATTATCGCCTCTGCGATCCAAAAATTAGCGAGCGTAGCAAGCGGTAGATAGTCAGCGTCCTCGAGGGTAAGCTCCACACCGCATGAAGATGATCGGGAAGGACCACCACCACGGCATTGACGCGGAATAAGTATGTTGCTCGCGCCACACGATGTGCCAAACGCACCGCCGTCATGACCTCCCCGTGGGTCAGGAGCTGTGAGATCCCCACGAATTTTACTCTGAGAGGCAGTGGTTTCGGATGAGTTCATCAAGGCAGCTGATGGCCGCAAGGAGGTCTCGCAAGCGCAAGGTCACCCGCGGGTCGTCGATGACTTTAAGGCCGAGGAAGATCGTAGAGAGAACCACCCGGTCGCGCACGGTATTGGCTTGATAATGGCGATGCTGTCCTGTGATCTCGGTCGCTCGGCCCATGAGCCACGCCACCATCAGAGCGAGAGTCGCGATGAGCAAGAGAATCTGCAAGCGTTCGAGTTGATAGGTCCCATGTAATTTTAGGCTGAGACCGAAACGGGTGCTTTTCAGATCTCGAAACGCCTCTTCGATTTGCATCCGTAGGGCGTAGAGCTTGACCGCTTTCTCGGCGAGCTTGAAGCCCTCGGGCAGGGAGGTGCCGAGCAACCAAGGCTCACGTTGGGCCTGCTCGTGTTTGCGACTGTGCGAGGAGCGCTGCAAGAACTCGCTTGGCCTTCGTGCTCGCCCATTGAGTCATGCAGCGGCGAACGTAATATGAATCGGTTCAACCGGCTGCTCTCCATGCTCGATTCGGTCCGCAATCACACGCAGGGCTAACGCTTCCGCTTGTGCGATCGCTTCTTCACGGCTCTGCCCATATTTCAGCACACCGGGAATCTCAGAAACTTCGGCGATCCATCGGCCGTCTTCTTCCCGCTCTGTCTCTACTGTGAACCTCATTAATCATACCTCTCCTGGGCTTTTTACGCCCTCCGAACAAAGCTCACCGGCGCGCCACTTTTTGGCGTGTCCGGCGGAGCACCTTGTTGGGCATATCGCCTGTGAAAACAGCCACCGGTACATGGCGAGCGACAGCTACCGAATTACGAAGTGTCTTGATACGCTCAATCTCGTGCATGGTTTGAGCCGTGAAATACGACTCACCGCAATGAGGACATGACCACATCGGAATGCTCTCTATCACAAGAAGTTTAGGACCACGACCAAAACTCCGGGTGACCTCACGACGCTGAACCCCAGCTTGCCCACATGAGGCGCAACGTTCGCTAGACGAGGTAGACGGTAACGACGACAAGCCTTCCGGTCGGACCGATTTTGACAATGGTTTCTGCTTCGAGGTCATCGAGTGTGAAACCGCGGATGACACACTTGATTTCACGGGTCTTCCGGTCGCGTTGACGCTCGATGATTTCTCCCGTGAGGATGATGTTTTCGAGATCGAGGATCGTGAGGTTGTCATCGTCTAGCTCAGCATGAATAGAGACCACATAGTTCAGCGTGCGAATAAGGTCGCGTAACCATGTAATAGTTAGCTTCGGCACGTATGAATTCTATCAACGTTCCATATGTGTGCCCAACGGAGCGCGAGTTGAGCGCCGCCCCCTGACGGGGGGGGCTTTCCGATCGAGTCATAGGGGCGAAGCCGCAAGCGGAGCGCCGCGACGCCGCTCGAACGAGAGTTGAACGGCGCACAGCGTCGGACAACTTGACATGAGACAACTCGCGCTCCGTTGGTTGGCGTACGCTTCGCGCCGTCACGACTGCGGTTATCAAGGCCTGTTATCCTATCCATGCTCATGGATGCCTTCGGAAGGCTAATACAACATAAATGTGTAACCCATGTCCCCGGACTTTTTTGTTACCTATCTCCCCGACCGCTCACATCGGCCTCAAAGTACGTCCAGCGCTTTAAGACTGGCTTTGCCCAGTTCGACACGTTTGCTTGCATCAGTTGCTTGCTGTATGTCGATGTTCAATGCAAAAGCGTACACGTGGCCGTCCTTCTGCACCCAGCCGACCCACCATCCGACCCCTGGGTTTGGAGCGTTTACCCAACCAGTTTTGCCATATAGCGTCCAGTTGTCCCCTTGCTCAAGTTGAATGACCTCGCGGACACTCTCCTGAAAGTCTTTGGGAAACAGTAATGCATCTCGGGCCAATTTAGCGAGAAACCGTGTTTGTTCTACGGCACTGATCTTCAACGGACCGACTAACCAGAAGTCATCAACAACAGCCCCTATTTCTCCGTTTCCGAAGTCCATTCTAGAAACGCCATCACGCATACGCTTAAGGCCGATACGCCGAGCGAGTTCCTGGTAGATCGCTGCGTTGGAGACAGTGATGGCTTCTCTCAGCCTCATGTCCTTCTCCCACGCCTTAAAGGGTTGGGGCTTTCCGCCATAGGGCAGAACTTCATCAACGTTCTTTACCGCGCCTACAGATAGCCCAATCAGAGTGTTAGGAATCTTAAAAGTTGACGCCGGAACAAATCGCGCATTAGCCCGAGCATGATCATGACCAATAAGACGTTGAGCAGTGACATCATAGAGAACGAACGTGCCTTTCACACCAGCGTTATTAAATAGCTGGCCAACCTGCGGGCTATCCTGCCAATCGAGAGCATAGGCTTGGGAGGTGAGCAACAAGATTGCAGCAGTGAATAAATGTTTCATGTTTTTCTTATGCCCAACGCTCAAGCTCAGCGGCGGATGCGAAGCGTAGCGGAGCAGACGTCCGCTGCAGCGCCTTGTTCGGCGATCTCGCGGTTAGTTGCAGAAATCGCCTAAGAATGGGCATGCGCCGGCAGCCCATCATGCGTATGGACCGCAATGCGGTGATGCTCTTCTCCTGAGGCATGCGTTGGGTCGATATGAATGATTGCGTTTTCCAGATACGGCAAATGGTGCAATAATTGGTGGCGGGCCTCTACCGCAACCGTGTGGCCTTGTGACACCGAAATGTCTGGATGCACAGTGACATTGACTTCGGCGTGCAGGCGATGGCCAAGCCACCGGGCACGCACCTCCGAAACCTTCTCCACGCCTTCCGCATGCGCAACGCCGTGGCGAATCTCTTCCACGATCTCCGGATCGACGCCATCGAGCATACGTGTAAAAACCAGTACCGCCGACTGCCACACGATGCGCCCGATCGCCGCCGTGATGAGCAGGCCGACAATGGGGTCGAGAAGCGGATAACCCATCCACGTGCCGATGGCACTTGCCAAGACCGCTAGACTGGTCCAGCCGTCTACCCGAGCATGGTGACCGTCCGCGATCAATGCGGCGCTGTGAATTTGGCGGCCAACCCGCAGACGGAATACGGCCACCGCCTCATTACCGATAAAGCCGACGATCGCAGCGGCGGCGACCACCGCTGGATAAGCTAGCGGCTGCGGATCCAAAAGACGACCGACGGCTTGATAGCCGGCGACCACAGCACTGAGCAGGATCAGGCCGACAATGACAACGCCCGCCAAGTCTTCGGCCCGACCATAACCGTAGGCAAACCGCCGCGACGCGGGCCGCCGCGCCAGCAGAAAAGCTATCCACAGCGGCAACGCCGTAGCAGCATCGCCGAAGTTATGGATGGTGTCGGCAAGCAGCGCGACGCTGCCTGAAATCCAGACCACGAACACCTGTAGCAGGGCCGTGACGCAAAGACCGACAAAGGACCACTTGACAACCCAGATGCCCCGATCCGTGGCTGCGATGCTAGGGTCGACCGCGCCGTGGGTATGGCCGTGTCCGTGGTGGTGGTGGTGTTGCTCGGTCATCGTTGATTTCCTCCGGGGAGTTGTTCAGGCTGCGGCCAATCCGATGCTGCCGGTTTGATATCGATGACCGGTGTGCCGTCGATCGCTTCCAGTGGTTCGACCTTCAAGCGCAAGGATCCAGAGATCTCCAGCACCCGGACAGGGTGCAGCCCGACCGGATTAGGGCGGTCGGATGAACGCGTGGAAAAGACCCCCTTCAGCGGGTTGCGCGGATCGTCTCGGGGATGAACGCGCAGCGTATCGCGCTCGCCAACGTGGAGCCATGTCAAGATGATAATTTCACTTCCAGGAGCAATACCGTCTAAAGCGTCCATGAAAGTCGGATCGATTTCCACCCATGCCCAGGGTGCTCCTTCCGAGCCTTGCTTGGGAGCTTCTTCCCTGGTTGTGAGTTGCGAGCGGACAAAGCCGATCGGCCGCAGTGTATAATTGATCGTTGAGGACATAGTCTTACTCGATGGACATAGTCGCCGAACGTTGCGCTAACCGGCGCGCGGTGCACGATGCGCGCCCAAGGTGCGACGCTTCCCGCGCGTCCGGTTCAGCAGCGAGTTATGTGTCAACCCCAAAGATTTTCTTGTACTCGTTAAATGCTGGCTCACTGACTAGACCTTTGAACCGATTAAACAGCTTGGTGA
>JBOIDF010000024.1:0-43626 GCA_050740455.1 Gammaproteobacteria bacterium
ACTAAAAGATAAACGCAAAGCCGGTGTTTTACATACACCAAAAACCCAATAACCCTACAATCTAGTGGATCAAAATTAGATCGTCGTTTTCTAAAAAAGTGGGTCAGTTTTCAATCATCGTTGACAGTGCTGGTAGAACTCGGTTTTGTCCACGCCCTCGGGGATGCCGTTGAAGTCGCCGAAGAGGTCGAACTGCGCGCCGACTTCTTGCGCGCGCTGCTCGCGAGTCTGCTTGAGCAGGTCGTCGATGAGCACCTTGGGGTGCACCTTCTCCTGGATGTAGAGCGGCGGGGCGTGGACGATCAGGCCGCTCCAGTCCTGCTCGTCCTTGCCGCGCCAGACGAGCTGCGGATCGAGGTCGCGGTTGCGCCGCTCGTACGCCACACGGACGGGGCTTTGCTCGTTCTTCTGCATCACCGACTGGTATTCGGCGGTGGGGATGTTCTTGCGCGTCGCTTCGGCGTGCTTGAGGGTTTCGACTGCCTTGGGCGGATTGGATTTGCTTGCCATGAGTTTTGCTGTTCAGTGTGCGGCCGACCAGGCCAGTTGCAGATCCGCCGCCGTGGCGGCAAGGCGCTTGTCCTTGGTCCAAAGGTGTGCGCTGCCGGCCAGTGCCGTGGCGGCCAGCAGGTGGACGTCGACATAGCCGATGCCCCGCCCCATCAGACTGTGACGCTCGATGAAACCCAGGGCCTCGCTCTCGATGGCGGCAGGAGCGGCGGGCAGCTTTCCGAGCAGCGCGAGCACTTCAGCGCGATTGGTCAGCGTGCCGCAGGCGAGTTCGCCGAGGACGTAGGAGTGCATCAGCACCTGCCCGGCTTCCAGCGCCGCAACCAGCGCCGGGTTGCCCCGGCGTAGGTGGTCGACCCAGATGGAGGTATCGACCAGAATCATGCGTGTTCGGGCCGCCGGCGCGGGACAGGCCGCAACTGCGGTTCGCTGCCGCCCAGGCGAGCCAGCCGCCGGGCGCTTTCGCGTTCGATTAGGGCCTTGAGCCCCTCGTGAATCAGCGCGGTGCGCTCCTTCATGCCCGTGACGCGCTGTGCTTCGTCGAGCAGGTGATCGTCAAGATTCAGAGTGGTGCGCATAGTGTGCCTCCGGGCGCCATATGAGAATGCATCATATGATGCCTGTCGTGATGCATCAAGCCATGTATGCCTCAAGGTGCGGTTTCGCTCGATTCAACGGACTCGGTGGTCTCTGGTGTCTGCAGGACCTGATCGATCATGCGACTGAACTCGGCTTCGACCTTCTTCTCGAAATCGGCTTCGATCCGATAGACATCGGTAAACTCGGCAAACGCCCAGCGGCCATAGGTGCCCAGATGGTTCACTCCGGGCACCCAGTAAGTCTCCATGGTGGATTTCTTCTCCTTGGCGTCCTCGCGGCGGTAGCCCTTGATTTCGACGACGAGGTGCAGGAGGTCGTTATCGCCGCAGCCGTTATCCACCAGCACGATAAAGTCGGGCAGATATTTGCGCGTCTCCGAGCCGTAGCGGTAAGGTACTTCAAGACCGAGGCTGTGGTTTTTGACATAGGCCCGTACGCGTGGATGGGCCTCGGCCACGCGGCAGAACTCGGCTTCCCAATCGCTGTCGAGTACCACCCAGTTGATGTGGCAGCGGCGAGCGTCGGTTTCCCAGCGGAGGGTTTTCGAGGTGTTGAACCGGACATGCGCGGTGGAGCCGGTGGGATTGTAGGGATCGAGCACGGCTTTGATGGGCCGCTCGCCCACGAACTTGCGAGTAATGCCGGCGGTGATGCGGTTACAGGCTATGTCGGCCAACTCCTGGTACATGAGCAGCGCGGGATAGGTTGCGCCTTTGCAGATCAGGAAGCCATCCAGCCATTGTCTAGTGATGCGCTTGAGCTGGCCGAAAAGGTGCAACTTGGGCGCTTCGCCGGGATCGCGCCATTTGGTGTAAAGCAGTCGCTGGGTGAGATGGAACAGCAGCGTGGAGGGCCGCAGGTCTCCCAGGTGCTCCAGACTGAGATCGACGGACTCGCCGATGATGCCGGCGTTTTTGGTGATGGACGGGCCCACCAGATCCGGGGTTAGCTCCAGGACGGAGTCGTCATTGAATTCGGCAGTCAGCCGTTCTTCGGGCAGTTCGACACGGTAGCCTTCGACGCGCGGGAAGCGGATTTCGAGCGCATCGCGCTCGGGCCGCACGGCCTTGACCTGGATGGTCTCGCGTGGTGGCTGCGGCGGCGCGACCACCGGCGTGGCGGTGAAGTCGAAGGGGATCCCCAGCACATCGGCGTATTCCACAGTGAAGAGATCCTCTTCGTTCAGGTCGTAGGATTGACGGCGCAGGGCACGGCCGATGACCTGCTCGCACAGGAGCTGAGTGCCGAAGGCGCGCACGCCGAGCACGTGGGTCACGGTGTTGGCATCCCAGCCCTCGGTGAGCATCGAGACGGAAACCACACAGCGGATTGATCCGCCCAACTGGCCGTACTTGCCGACCGTATTCATCACCTCGCGGAGCAGTGTCACGTCATCGAGTTCTTTCCCCCGTTGAACTTCATCGGCGAGTCGGCCGCCGCGTTCGAGGATGTCGCGGCGGAAGCGCTCAATCTCATCGGCGGCCATGCCGCGGAAATTGTCATCCAGGGACTCACCGGATTCGAGCTGCTCGCTGTCGATCAACAATGTGTTGGGTCGCGCCAGTGGGTTCCCGTGCTCGTCGAAATTGCGGAACAGCGCGAGCCGCCCATTTTCCAGGGTAGTGGAGCCGTCCTCGTTCTGCCGGTGAAAGCCGGAGATGAAGTCGTAAACCAGCTTGGAGGTGGAGGTGTTGTTGCACACCACGATGAAGCAGGGCGGTACGCGGATCTTGGCGTCTTCCCAAAGCTTGAATGTCTTCTCGTAGTGGCCGTAAAGCGCCTGAAGGGCCGTTTGCAGACGCGTCGGCAAGGCGAGCGGATCGAGTAGGTCCGCCTTCCCCCGGCCCTTTTTGGGCATGTCTTTGCGGATGTTCTCCCAGAGGTTGCGGAACATCGGCATCTCATCGCCGGGGATGTTCTCGGCCACAGGGACACGCGGCAGTTTGACGATGCCGCACTCGATGGCGTCCATGAGCGAGAAGTCGTTCATCGTCCATGGGAACAATGTGCCTTCGGCATAGCCTGAGCCGCGTAGAAAGAACGGCGTCGCGGACAAGTCAATCACGCGCGCCACGCCGAGTTGGCGATTCACGATCTCAAGACCGGAGATCCAAAGGCGGGCGGCCTCGTTGTTCTTCTCGGCCTCCTTCTTTTCGTCCCCTTTCAGGTCTTTCTCGTCATCCGCGCCTGGCTTCTTTCGATAGCAGTGATGGGCCTCATCGTTCAGCACGAGAATGTTCTTTATCCCCATCAGGTCGGGCATCACCCGCTGCACCATCTGGCCCTCGGTTTCGAGGGTGTTCAGCTCTTCGCCTCGCCCTTGGAGCAGTGAGCGTCCCCCCTTGGAAAGTTCGATCCGCTCGCGAAGTTTGAAGGCGTGGTAGTTGGTGATCACGATCTTGGCCCGGTTTACCTCGTCCAGCAAGTCGCCCGGAACCAATTCACGGCTCTGGTAATAGCTGTCCGGATCATTCGGTTGCAGGACCCGCAGGCGATCCTTGATCGTGAGGCCCGGGGCAACGATGAGGAAGCCGCGTGTGAAGCGTTTGCTCTGCGGTCGCCGCACCGCGTTGATGGTTTGCCAGGCGATGAGCATCGCTATAACCGTGGTTTTGCCCGCGCCTGTAGCAAGCTTCAACGCGAAACGCATAAGCTCCGGGTTAGCGTCGTTGTTGGCATTGACCAGATGCTCAAGAAAACCCTCGCCCGCCTTACCCGCCTGGGGCGCGACTTCAGTGAGCCAGATGGCGGTTTCCACTGCCTCGACCTGACAATAGAACGGACGGATGCCGCTGTAGGGGTGGTGGCGCCAATGCTGAAGCAGTCGCGCCGTCTCCGGCGTCACGCGCCAGTCGTTGGCGTTCGGCAATCGGCGCCACTGGTCCACCTGCCGGCGAACGGCGTTAATGATCGCCGTGTGGTCGTATTGCTGTTCCGCCGTGGAGATTCCCTTGCCTTCGCCGAACAGCAAGGACGTCTGCTCAGCCCAACCCTTGCGCTTTTTCGGCTTCGGGATTGGCGTGATGAATTCCGCGCGACGGCGGCGTTCGATGATTCTCTGAGTCGGCTGGCCCTGATCATCAAGCTCCCAGTGACGGGATGGATACTCGTAGGGAGAGTTGAGGATGGGCTTTTTGAAGAACTGGTTATTCATGTGGGCCGTTTGTCGATGGGCACGATAACGAGGCCGGAGAGACAAAGCGACAAACCACGTTTTGCTCGGGCTCCGCCGCTGCGCCGCTTGCCACGAAGGCTCAAGCTGGAGCGCTTGCTTTCAGAAAGTGTTCCAACGCCAGAGCGAGCGGCTCGCCCGCGGCGTGATCGTTCGCCAGAGATTCCTTGACGACACCCATCTTTTCGCCCCAACACCATGCCAGCGAAGGTGTCAGGAGATCTTCGATCCCTTTCGGCTCTGGGAGGCGATGCTCAACCGCAAGAGCGCTGCCGAGCGCGTGCAGGGCTTCAAGGAGCGCCTGGCGGCTCTCGGCGGCGAGCTCGGCCGCGCTGAGCACCCGGCTCATTTTCAAACGCCGCACGGCGTGGGCGCGATGCGCCGCCGCCTTTTGTCTTTCCTCATCGGACAACAGCCCTTTGGCTTCCGCTGTTCCATCGTCCAGCAAGGGCCGGCTGCCGCGCATCGTGCGCTGAATGAGCCCGGCTTTTGCCAAACGCTCGAGGGCATCCGCGGTGTCGCGATCCACCACCTCGAGGTAAATCGGCGACAGCGGATCGCTGTCGGCAAAGAGCTCCCGGTGCAAGCCATGAAGCTGCTCGCGCCATTGGGGGGAATCGCGATCGACCACGACCAGGAGCACCGAGTGGCTGCCCTCGAGCGGGTATTGCTCCTCGCAGCGGATGAGCGCGCCATTGAGCCGCTCGCGCACCCGCTCGGCAAAGGCCCGGGCGCGATCCGCCGGGAACAGCGGTTGCGGGGCAGCGAGGGACGCGGGCGGCGCAGGCTGAACCAACTGGTTTAGCCGATCGAGGAACGCCTGTTTGCCGCCGCCGAAGGGGATCGCGGCCAGATCGCCCTTGCGCTCCAGCACCCCATCGGCCAGCGCTTGCTTGTTGGCGAGCGTGCCCAGCATGCGCTCCTCGATGGTGTCCTGCGAGACCAGGTTGATCACGGTGACGGGACGGGATTGGTATTTTCGCCAGGCCCTAGCGATGCGCTGTTCGAGCCTGGCGGGATTCCAGGGAAGATCGCAGTTGATCACGACGCTCGCATTCTGTAGGTTGAGACCGGTGCTGCCCGCATCGGTGCTGAGAAACACCCGGCAGTCGGGGTCGTTTTTGAACCAATTGATCTCGGCCCGCCGGCGCAACTGCGGAACGCTGCCGGTGTGCCAGGCGCAGCCGAGACCGCGCTTGCGGCAGAGATCGCGCGCAAGCTCCAGCATGCGCTCCCACTCGGAGAACACGATCACCTTAACCCCGGCGTTGTCGCGGCATTCTTCGAGGATCTTTTCGAGCTCGCCGAGCTTAGGGCACGCGCGGTCATTCGGATCCAGGATGTAATTGGTGTCGCAGATCATCCGCATCATGGCCAGCTCGCGCATGAGCTTTTCCTGCTCCTGCTGGGTGAGTGGCCGGCGGCGGGCCGCGGCGGCGAGCCGGGCCACCTGATCCTCGTGATGCAGGTAGGCCTGCTTCTGTCCCGCCGATAAGGGCACGAAGAAGTTTTTGTCCGTCCGCTCGGGCAGCTCCGTCTCCACATCCGACTTGCGCCGGCGCAGCATGTAGGGCGTGATGCGCTCGTGGAGGCGTTCGAGGTTCTTGTAACCGCACGGGCGGCCCCGCTCATCGAGCTCGTAGAAGTCGCGATTGAAGCGAAACAGGGGGCCGAGAACGGCGGGATTGAGAAAGTCCATCAAGGAGTGGATCTCATCGATCCGGTTCTCGATCGGCGTGCCCGTCAGCACGAAGGCAAAGCGGCTCGTGAGGCGCTTCACCGCTTGGGCCGTCAACGTGCTCCAGTTCTTGATCCGTTGCGCCTCATCGAGGACCACGATGTCGGGCCGGAGTTGCTCATTCACGGTGAGCGCATCCCTGATCATTTGCTCGTAATTGACGATGGTAAAAAAGGGCGCCTGGACGTAGGCCTTGAGCCGTTCCCGCGGACTTCCGAAGACGATCCGATAGGGCAGCCGCGTGAAGCGCTGGATCTGCTCTTCCCACTCCGCCTTGAGCGAGGCGGGTGTTACGATGAGCACGCGCTCCGCTTTCCCGAGGCGGTGGACGAGCGCGCAGGCCGCGATGGCCTGTATGGTCTTGCCGAGCCCCATCTCGTCGGCCAGCAGGGCACGTTCGGTGAAGGCGAGATGCAGCATGCCGTGGCGCTGGTAGGGGAATAGCGGGACCACGGTCTCCTGCGGCGGCCACTCGCCGGCGTGCACCCTAAGCTCGTACTCCTTGCGCAGCGACTTGCGCTCCGACGCCTGGCGCCTTTGCCGCACCCACGGCTCGACGTCCTGGGAGATGCGCAGCGCCGGGATCCCCGCCTTGCTTAACCCTTCGATGGCCTCTTCGGGGGAGCCGTCTCTCAGCACGCCGCGCTCATCGAAGAGTCTCCTCAGCGGCCTCGTGAGATCCTTCAGCCCGCGCGCCAAGCGCAGCGTGTCGGCGGCATGGTCCGGCACGATGTCGATGCGATAGCTGCCGTTTTCGCCGGCCGCCTTGAACAACTTCTTGTATCGCCCCTCCAGGTGCAGCAGCACCGCTTCGACATGCTTGCAGGTGCCCAGGCCGTTGATGCGAAAGTCGACGCAACTGCACGCGAACTGCCGTTCGCGAACGCTCCGGATCTCGACGAAGTAGGTAAGCCCGCTTTCGGAGCGAATCCGGAAGTTGGAAAAGATCGGATGCTTCGCATCGAGATTGCTGATAGCGAAATGCTGGGATCGGGCGCGCAGCCGGCGGCGCTCGATTTCATCTTCGTCGCTTGTGCGCCAGTTGTGGACGGGCGGGATCTTGGGGGTAGAAGCTTTGCGTTCGATAGGCGCCATGCTGGTTTGAAGGATAAGGAATTCGAGCTTATCTGTCGACTGAATCAGAAGGTGCCGCCAGCTCCTCGGGTCAGCGCGCGCCGTGCTGTCCCTAACCGGGGACCTCGCCATACGCTTTCTAATTCTGCCCGTTGCCGGCCGTTCCTTGCCGGCATAGCTAGGGCCGGTGGCGGCCAGGAATACGGCGCAGGCTATGTTCGGCCGCGGCGCCGGTCCAGCGATTGTAGCAGGGATAAAAGCCGAACACGTAGGGATCGAAGATGTTTTGCGAACCGCAGGTTGCGACGACGGGGTTCGCGGGACCGACATAGAGGCAGGAATTGAGGCCCCGTATGCCACCTGCGATATTGACGAAACGGCGGATGCCGGCCCAGGCGTCGTTGGCTTCGAGGGTGGTGATGGCCATGGACACCCCGAGCGAATGGGCCACGAGATCGACCGTGGCGCTACCGGTATAGGCCAGTACCGCGTCGATGAATTTCTTGATGATCTCGTACGGCGGTGAAGGTTATCCTGGGGGCTTTGCTGTTCCTCGCCGCGCCATCGCTCGAGGCGGAGGGGCATGGCGTTCACCCGGGTGTTAGGGCGTACGCCGGAACGTTGACAATAACCTGGTCTATAGTTGACAATGATGTACCTAACAGTTGACAAAGCATGAGACGCTAGATGACTAAGGTTCGTCCGCGCGGTGAGCAGATTCGACGATTTATCGTTTCTCACGTCCAGAAACACCCCACCGACATCGCTAAGTTCACGGCTAAGCACTTCGAAATTACACGGCAGGCTGTAAACAAGCACCTGCAGCAGCTTGTTGAAGAGTGTGCGCTTGTATCTGACGGCGAAACACGGAACCGCGCATACCGGCTATACCCTCTTGTCCAATGGTTCAAAGAGTATGAAGTAAACGATTCGTTAGCCGAAGACATCGTTTGGAGGTCTGATGTTGAGCCCTCTCTAGGCCAGCTTCCGGAAAACGCCTTTGAGATTTGGCATTATGGTTTTACGGAGATGTTCAACAACGCGATAGACCACGCAAAAGGAAGCAGCGTTGGGGTTGTGCTACGGAAGACTGCAGCTGTCACCGAGCTTGCGATCGTTGACAACGGAATCGGCATTTTCAGGAAGATCCATTCGGCCCTCGGCCTGGTGGATGAGCGACATGCTATCCTGGAGTTATCGAAAGGCAAATTGACTACCGACCCGGCCAACCACACAGGGGAGGGCATCTTTTTTACTTCTCGAGTGTTTGACGCGTTCGATATCGTTTCTGATGGCGTTTCCTTTTCTCATACGTTCGGCGATGCTGAGGATTGGATTCTTGAGAGAGCACGACCCGAATCTGGAACCATGGTATGGATGAAGCTAAACAACCACACGTCTCGAACCATTAAGAAAGTCTTCGACCAATTCACAGGAGATGACGAGTTCGGTTTCACAAAGACTGTCGTTCCCGTTCGACGCGCTCAATATGGCGACGACAAACTAGTATCGCGATCACAGGCGAAACGCCTCCTCACACGAGTTGAGCGCTTCAAGACCGTGATCTTCGATTTCACGGAAGTCGACTACATTGGCCAAGCGTTTGCTGACGAGGTCTTTAGGGTTTTCGCGTCCCGGCATCCCGAGGTAGAACTCATAGCGACAAAGGCGAACGCTGCCGTCAAACGCATGATTCAGCGAGCAACATCATCGACCTGATCCCGTGCGCTAAACGTCTAAAATAACCGGACGCCAAAAAGCGCAGCTTGTCTCGGCGCGCCGCGCCTATTGCTGCGCCGCACAAGCCTCGGCTATCATGCGCTCATTGCTAGCCGGTTGAAGGAGGGAAAGCAGCATGACGGCCCTGTTGGACGTCCGCGGCACGATGACCCTGGACTACGAACGCATCCTCACGCCGGAGGCCCTGGCGTTTGTGGAAGAGCTGGTCAAGAGGTTCGGGCCGCGGCGTAAAGAGTTGCTGGCGATCCGGGTCCGCCGGCAGCAGTTCTTCGATGCCGGCGGGCTGCCGGATTTTCTTCCTGAAACCAAGTACGTTCGTGAAGGCGAGTGGAAGGTCGCGCCCATCCCCGCCGATCTGGTGGAGCGGCGGGTGGAGATCACCGGTCCGGTCGAACGGAAGATGATCATCAATGCGCTCAATTCCGGGGCGAATACCTTCATGGCGGACTTCGAGGACGCCTCGAGCCCCACCTGGGAGCAGATGATGGATGGGCAGGTCAACCTCTGCGACGCGATCGACGCCACCATCTCCTACGCCGGACCGGAGGGCAAGGTCTACCGGCTCAATGACGGCAAGCTCGCGACCCTCATCGTGCGCCCGCGCGGCTGGCACATGAAGGAGAAGCATGTGCTGCTCGACGACGAACCGATTCCGGCGAGCCTGTTCGACTTCGGCTTGTTCTTTTTCCATAACGCCAAGAAACTGATCGCCAAGGGCGCGGCGCCCTATTTCTATCTGCCCAAGATGGAAAGCCGCAAGGAAGCTCGCTTGTGGAATGCTGTATTCCTTTACGCCCAGGATGCGCTCGGCATCCTGCGGGGGACCATCCGCGCCACGGCGCTCATCGAAACGCTGACCGCCGCCTTTGAGATGCACGAGTTTCTCTACGAGCTGCGCGAGCATGCGGCGGGACTCAACTGCGGACGCTGGGATTACATCTTCAGCTTCATCAAGTGCCTGCGCAATCACCCCGAGTTTGTGCTGCCGGATCGCAGCCAATTGACCATGAACCAGCACTTCCTGCACTCCTACTCAAGGCTACTGGTTCAGAGCTGTCATCGCCGCGGTATTCATGCGATGGGCGGGATGGCCGCCCAGATCCCGATCAAGGAGGATGAGCTTGCCAATGAGGAGGCCCTCGCCAAGGTGCGGGCCGATAAGGAGCGCGAGGCCAAAGACGGTCACGACGGAACCTGGGTCGCCCATCCCCTGCTCGCGCCGATCGCCAAAGCGGTATTCGACCAGCACATGCCGGGGCCGAACCAGATCCACAACCTGCGAGAGGATGTGCAGGTCACCGCCGCGGACCTGCTGCGAATGCCCGAAGGTACGATCACGATGAAGGGTCTGCGGCACAACATCAGCGCCGCGCTGCGCTACACCGACTCCTGGCTGAGCGGGAAGGGGGCGGTGCCGATCGCCCATCTGATGGAAGATGCGGCGACCGCGGAGATCTCACGGGCACAACTCTGGCAGTGGATCCGCTATCCGAGGGGTGTGCTGGAAGACGGCCGCAAGGTTACCCTGGACGTGTTCCGCGAAGGCCTGACTCAGGAACTGGCCCAAGTCCGCGAGGAGATCGGGGAGCAGCAATTCGCAAGCTGTAAGTTCAACGAGGCCGCAAGGCTCCTGGATAAGCTGGTGACGACGACCAAGCTACCGGCGTTTTTGACCTTGGAGGCTTACGGCATGCTGTAGGACCGCACCGCACGCTTGCAACGATACACAAAGCACCAGGACGCGCGTGATTGACACCCAGCAGGTTAAGCAGTACCTCTCCAGTCCCCTGCCGGAGCCGCCGCTCGATTTAACGGTCCGGGTCGGCTGCGTGGTCTCGTATCAGGCGGAGCGGCGTGCGCCTATCCTGCTGTTGCTGAAACCGCATCTGGACTTGCGGCAAGGCATTCTGGAAGAGCAACTCACGTTCGGCCCCGGCCTGTCGACCGAGCGGTTGGTCGATAGCCATGGCAACGTGGTTTACCGGATGATCTTGGTGCTGGGTAGTAACGAAATTCGCCATGACGCAATTTTTTCCGTGCCCAGCCGGCGCGACAACGACGGCCTGCCAACAGCTCCGGTGCCGATCGAACGCCTGCCGGTCGAGGTGTTGCGCTACACGCTCCCCAGCCGCTACTGCGATTCCGACAAGCTGATGAATTTCGCCTGGCAGCAATTCGGCCATCTGCCGCACGGTGTCGCCCGCGTGCAGGCGACCTGCGACTGGGTGCACGCCAACATCGAATACCGCTACGGCTGGGGCAATCCGACCATCTCCGCGGCCGACGTGCTGGCGCAAGGCTACGGCGTGTGCCGCGATTTCGCCCATCTCGTGGTAGCACTGTGCCGCGCCTTCAATCTGCCGACCCGCTATGTGTCCGGCCACTTGCCCGATATCGGCGTAATGGATCGGTATAACCGCTTGTTTTGCGGGCGGCTTTCTCGGAGCCACGCGGTTTCGGGCGCGGCTGCGGAGCCGGGCGTTGCACCAAGCCCGCGCGATCTCGCGCCCCGCTGCCCGCCGGAAGTGCAAGCGCGACCCGCCTTCCTTTAGCGGTGATTGCGGCTGGACGAATGTGCAGTGACCCCGCTAGACCCCTTTTGGCACCCAGGGTCCGGCCGATCGGAAAGCTTGCGCCGCAAGCACTGCGTTGGTGCGCCGGCCTTGGGACGTTCACCGGCTTGGTGCGGCGGGGTCCAGCAGAATCGAAAGCCTGCCAGCCAGTCCCGTTATATCTTCTTGATAATTAATTAAATCCAGCCATCCTCTCTTTCTGGCAGGGTGATTGCCCTCGCTACGATGTAGACCGCAAGTAGCGAACCCCGGAGTGTGCCTATCCCGATCATCGAGCGGGTTCGAAGCTCAACGACAAGCACGCGACCCAACGGCGGGCCTGCCCAACCAGCATTAGGGAGACGCTATGAAGACAGTATTCGCCGCAGAGGCGGCACGATCGTTCAGAGTGAAATCGTCCGCTGGCTTAGTCCTTTTTCTAGCGACGACCGCTATTTATGCGGTGGAAGGAATCGAAAAGGAGGAGCTCAAGTTCGGTTTTATCAAACTGACCGATATGGCCCCGCTGGCCATCGCTTACGAGAAGGGTTATTTCGAAGATGAGGGGCTCTATGTCACGCTCGAGCCTCAGGCGAACTGGAAGGTGCTCCTCGATCGGGTGATCGATGGCGCACTCGATGGAGCCCACATGCTCGCGGGCCAGCCCATCGGGGCGACGATCGGGTTTGGCACCAAAGCGGATATTGTCACCGCCTTTAGCATGGATCTGAACGGGAACGGTGTGACGGTCTCGAACGCGATCTGGGAGGCGATGAAGAAACATGTTCCTGAGGAGGGTGGGAAGCCCGTCCACCCCATCAAAGCCGACTCTCTGAAACCAGTCGTCGATCAGTACAAGGCGCAGGGTAAGAAGTTCAACATGGGGATGGTGTTTCCAGTGTCCACGCACAACTATGAGCTGCGCTATTGGCTTGCGGCGGGTGGCATCCACCCCGGTTACTATTCCCCAACCGACATCAGCGGGCAGATCGGCGCCGACGTATTGCTCTCGGTCACCCCGCCTCCGCAGATGCCTGCGACCCTTGAAGCAGGCACCATCTACGGCTACTGCGTCGGAGAGCCCTGGAACCAGCAGGCCGTGTTCAAGGGTATCGGCGTGCCCGTGGTCACAGACTACGAGATCTGGAAAGACAACCCGGAAAAGGTGTTCGGCGTGACTGAAGCTTGGTCGGGCAAATACCCGAATACCCATATCGCCGTCGTCAAGGCTCTTATCCGCGCCGGCATGTGGCTGGATGCCGATAGGGGTAAGAACCGGCAGGAGGCCTCCAAGATCCTCTCGCGCCCGGAGTATGTGGGGGCGGACTACGAGGTCATCGCGAACAGCATGACCGGCACCTTCGAATACGAGAAGGGCGACAAACGGCCGCTACCCGACTTCAATGTGTTCTTCCGCTACTACGCGACCTATCCCTACTACGCCGATGCTGTCTGGTATCTCACGCAGATGCGCCGCTGGGGCCAGATCGCGGAGCAGAAACCGGATGCATGGTATCACGAGACGGCCGAGAAGATTTATCGACCGGACACCTACAGACAGGCGGCGGAGGAATTAATTAAGGAAGGCAAGATGGACGCGAAAGACCTGCCGACGACCGATGGCTATGATCCTCCGCGGGGTGAGTTAATCGACGCGATTGCCTTCGATGCGAAGAAGCCGAACGAATATATCGGTCGGTTCAAGATTGGGCTCAAGGGAAACGACACCGCGAAGTAGGCGGCTAAGGTCCCTGCGGCAAGACCGCGGGGAATAGATTTTAACGGGAGACAAGATGCTGTGACATTAGAGCGAGTCGCGAATTTTCTGGACCGCGCCGGGCTCTCGTGGTTTGTCCCGATGATCCGTCTGTGCGCGGGCGATGACCCGCGCGAACAGTTAAAGACCATGTGGTTGGTGACCGGTGTGCCGGTCATCGCCTTGGTCGTTTTCCTGACCCTTTGGGATCTGACCGCCGGCGGGGTGCAAACCAGCCTCGGCGGGATCCCAGGGCCGAAGGAGGTATGGGGCGAGCTTGGCAATCTCATCGAATCGCACAAGGAGGAGCGCGCCAAAGCCGCGGCCTTCTATCAACGGCAAGTGGACCGCAACGCGGAAAAGCTCGCCCAAGATCCCGATGCCAAGGTGGTGATCCGGCCATGGACAGGCAAACCGACTTACCTCGATCAAATCATCACGAGCCTCAAGACCGTTTTCACCGGCTTCACGCTGGCGACGCTGGTGGCCGTGCCGCTCGGGATCTTGTGCGGCACGAGCACCATCATCCATTCGGCCCTCAATCCGCTCATCCAAATCTTCAAACCGGTCTCACCCCTCGCTTGGCTTCCGATCGTCACGCTGGTGGTAAGCGCGGTCTATGTCACGACCGGGGACCCGTGGTTCGACAAGTCGTTCATCACTTCGGCCATCACCGTGACCCTGTGCTCTTTGTGGCCGACCTTGATCAATACCGCCGTCGGCGTCGCTTCCGTGGATAAAGATCTCATCAATGTCTCCAAGGTGCTGCGGCTGAAATATTCGACCCGGATCGTGAAGATCGTGATTCCATCCTCCTTACCGCTCATCTTTACCGGCTTGAGGTTGTCCTTGGGTGTGGGCTGGATGGTCTTGATCGCCGCGGAGATGCTGGCCCAGAACCCCGGCCTCGGCAAGTTCGTGTGGGACGAGTTTCAGAACGGCAGCTCGCAATCGCTAGGGCGGATCATGGTAGCCGTGTTGACCATCGGCTGCATCGGCTTTCTCTTGGACCGCATGATGCTGGCCCTGCAACAGATGTTCTCCTTCGGCGCCGAGACTCGGTAGAGGAGAGGAAGATGATCGCCATCGACCCGACCGAGGTCAAGCCCACGAGCTTCTTGCGCCAGGCGCTGGAGGGCGGTCCCCGAGGAAGGACGGCCGTTGAGCGCGCTCCCCCTCCGTCGCCGGCGGCGCCCCCCACGCCCTTGCTCGAGCTTAAGCACCTGCGAAAGGCTTACGGATCCGGGGCGCACCGGACCGAGGTGTTGAAGGACATCAATCTCGTGATCGAGGAACGCGAGTTCATCGCGATCGTCGGGTTTTCCGGAAGCGGAAAGACCACACTGATGTCGATCATCGGCGGTCTCATCGACACGGACGAAGGAGTGGTACTTAAAAACGGCAAACCCATAGACGGCCCGGGGCCCGACCGCGGCGTGGTGTTCCAAAGTTATTCGCTCATGCCGTGGCTCACGGTCCACGGCAACGTCGCGCTCGCCGTCGACCAGGTCTTCAAGGACTGGCCGGCCGCGAAGCGTAAGTCGCATATCGACCGTTACATCCGCATGGTAAACCTGAGGCCGGCGGCGGAGAAGCGGCCGGTGGAGCTCTCGGGCGGAATGCGCCAGCGCGTGGCGGTTGCGCGGGCGCTCGCCGCGAATCCCGACATCCTGTTGCTCGACGAGCCCTTGAGCGCACTCGATGCCCTGACACGCGCCAAGCTCCAGGACGAGATCATCCGCATCTGGGACCAGGATAGAAAGACGGTCATCATGATCACCAATGACGTGGATGAGGCCATTATCATGGCGGACCGAATCATTCCGCTGACACCCACCCCGAACGCCACGCTCGGTCCATCGTTTCAGGTCAGCCTCCCGCGGCCGCGCGATCGGGCCACCATCAACCACAACGCGGAGTTCAAGCGCATCCGCAAGGAGATCACCCAGTACCTCATGGATCTCGGGGTCCAACGCGCTTCGGTCGGGACCGACAAGCTCGTGAGCCTGCCCGCCGTCCTCCCCAATACCAGCCCGGAGTATCGAAGCGGCCGCTCAAGCAAACGCGTGGTCGCGCCGGCGCTCGATCGCTATGTCGAATTCTCTCGCGTCTCCAAAATCTACCGGACCATGCATGGGCCTTCCGCGGTCGTCGAGAATTTCGATCTGCGCATCAAGAAAGGGGAGTTTATCTCGATCATCGGGCATTCGGGCTGCGGGAAATCCACGGTCCTGACGATGGCCGCGGGGCTCAACGACATCAGCGGCGGCGGCATCATCCTCGATGGCCGGGAGGTGGCGACCGCGGGTCCCGATCGGGGCATCGTATTCCAAGCCCCGAGCCTGGTGCCTTGGCTCACGGCCCTGCAGAACGTCGCGCTTGGCGTAGAGCAGGTGTACCCGCACGCGAGCCGCGGGGAGCGGCGCGACATCGTAGAGCATTACCTCGCGCGCGTGGGACTCGCCGATGCCATGCATAAGAAGGCACGGGAGCTCTCGAACGGCATGCAGCAACGAGTGGGAATCGCACGCGCGTTCGCGCTCGCCCCCAAGCTTCTGCTCCTAGATGAGCCCTTCGGCATGCTCGACTCTCTCACGCGCTGGGAGCTCCAGGAAGTATTGATGGAAGTCTGGACGCGCACCCAGGTCACCGCGATCATCGTCACGCACGATGTGGACGAAGCCATCCTTGTCGCCGACCGCGTGGTGATGATGACCAACGGCCCGCGCGCCAAAGTGGGCCGGATCATGGAAGTGGACCTGCCGCGGCCGAGGAGCCGCAAAATGCTCCTAGGACACCCCACCTATTACGATCTCAGAGAGAACCTCATCACCTTCCTCGCGGAGTGCGACCAGCAGGATGAACCGGGAGGTGGTTGATCCGTTACCGTCGCGTAGGCCGCTGATCACGAACCGCCACACTAGAACTTGAACTGTACGTAAGCCCAAGCCTTCTCGAGATCGAAGGCCTGCCCGGAGATGCTGTTGCGCGCCTGATTGAGCGCATCGCCAGAAGCATCGTAATAAGAGTACTTGATCCCGACCAGGAAATTGTTGCCGATGGGTCTCTCCAGCAAGAGATCCCATTCGGTCCCGTAGTCATAATCTTCGTCGTTCGCGGAGAAATCGTGCCACATGGCTATGAAGTTGGCTCCCCAGACCTTCATCTGCAAGGTGACGAAGAGGTCCTCGATGCCGTCGGCCGGGGTGATCAGAAAGCGGTCGGCCCAGCCTTGGAACGCGTGATTCGTGCCGAGCGGGGTCTGGAAGGCGCGGGCGACGCGCCCGCCGCAACACCCGCTCACCGGCTCTGGGCCATCGCCTTCCAACACCTCGTAGCTGCCCTACCTTGCCTCCCTTCAATGCATCGATAAGGTTGTCCCCGGCGCAGAGCGGCCCGACGCCCAAAAGGCTCACGAACGCGGCGGCAAAGTGTCGTGATCGGACAGGCGCTTTGGCCCGGCGGTTGACTGCGCCGTTACGGTCCAACCCGCTCCGCCGTTCGCCCCAGGCACCAGGCCCGGCGCGACGGATTACGGATCTGTGCGGGTTAGCAGCAATCCCGGGGCCACGTCGGTAACGCGTTGATGTGACGATTTAAATTCTAGGAAGGCCGCACTCGGACGCATTTGCGGGCGGCTCAGCCGCACCATGATCGTGAGCGCGCAAACGTAGATGTCCCATCGTAGTGCATGCGGTCGGGCGGCAGCACCCAGCGGCGGAGGGGCTTTCACGCTAATGGAATCGACTCCACCCTCAACTTTACGGCATAGCGAGGGCCGCGTCCGGGCGCTCGCGGCCGCACTCACACGTCGCGGTGGCGATAACGGCCGTAGGTCTCGACCACCCAGCCGAAGAAAGGATCGGCCTCATGCTCGGTGCGAAACGCCACCACGGCCTTTGGGAGATCCCGCGCATAGGCTGCGTTGGGGAGACACAGCGGCGCGAGCAAGGCACAGGCGGTGAGATCGGCCCTGGAGAAGCCCCCCGGGCCTGCCAGGTAGCGGCGCCCGCGCAAGGCCTCGTTCAGGTGCACGAAAGCCGCGCGCAGTTGTGACTCGGAGCGCGCGGCGTTCTCGGGGTCGATGCGCATGAGCGAGCGCATGGCGCGCCGCACGACCGGGAAGATGAGGGCGTAGAGCGGAGGCCCGTACCACGGCGCACCCTGCAAGAGAAAGCGCGCCGCGAGCTTGCGCTCGGGTAGGATGTGGAAATAGAACCAGCGGCGGATCGCGACCCCGATCTCGCGGTCGAGGTAGCGCTCCCATTCGTACGCCTCTTGCGCCGCGCTCGCCCCGGCCGGGGTCAAGCGGGCGCCTGGACAGCGCTTGTCGAGGTAGTCGATGATCTCGGAGGAGCCCTGAACGACCCGCTCCCCATCGACGAGGATCGGGACATGGCTGCGCGGGGCCAAGCGCTCGGTGACCAGCCGGTGGGGGCCCGGGATCAGGTTGCGCGTGCGGTAAGCGATCCCTTTGTAGTCGAGCGCCCAACGGGCCTTCTCGCAGTAGTGAGAGCATTCAAACTGATACAGCGTGAGCATCGGATCTTCCGCCGCCATGGACGGGTGGCCGTGGCTTTTCAAAGTTTCCGTAACCAATCCTCAGTCTATGGGGCTGAGAGCCCGCTAGCAAGCACGCCCCCCGTTAAGCCGCCGCAGTCGGGGCGTGCGAGTTAGCGGCCCTAATGTCTCACGTTTTTTGTAACGTACGGTGACAAACCCCGTCGGGCTCACACTAAGTTACGAACAGCACTCGCATACCACTCTGCCATGCGATATAAAAACACGGTGACGAAAGACAGCGTTCTCGTCGTTGACGATGATCGCGAGATCCGGACGCTCTTGTGCGATTATCTGGAGGAGAACGGTTATCGTGCCAATGCGGTGCCCAACGGAAAAGCGATGTGGGCAGCTCTTGAATCGAACCGCGTGGACCTCGTCGTGCTCGACCTCATGTTGCCAGGTGAGGATGGGCTTGCGCTCTGTCGCGAGATCCGCGCACGGATGGACACGCCGGTGATCATGTTGACCGCGCGCGGCGAGGAGATAGACCGCATCATCGGCCTGGAAATGGGCGCCGACGATTACTTGCCTAAGCCCTTCAATCCGCGTGAGCTGCTAGCGCGCGTGAAGAGCGTACTGCGCCGGTCCCGAAGCCTGCCCCGCAACCTACAGCCGGAAGACGCACGATTGATCCGGTTCGCCGGTTGGACGCTGGATCTCGCGCTGCGCCAGTTGACCTCCACCGACGGCGTCGTCGTTCCGCTGGGCGGCGCCGAATACCGGTTGCTGCGGATACTGCTCAATCACTCCAACCGTGTTTTGAGTCGCGACCAGATCATGGAGCTGACGAAGGGGCGAGAAACCGATCCCTTCGAACGCGGCATAGACGCACAGGTGAGCCGGCTGCGCCAGCGGCTACGCGACGACCCGCGAGAGCCTGCCATCATCCAGACCGTGCGCGGGGAGGGATACGTGCTCTGCGCTAGAGTGGAAGTAGTGAGATAGTGCTTCCCAAGTCTCTGTTCGGCAGGATGATCCTCGGTCAGCACGCGGGTGAACCTGTTGCCCTGGCCCGTCCAACCGCCGCTTGCAAAAGTCGCCGAATCGCTGGATCTCATCCTCGATCAGGCCAAATCGATGAGGCCCGATCTGGTAGCGGCCGAGGCCCAGGTGCGCGCCGCTCGCGCCGGGGTGCAGACAGCAAAGGCGGCGGGACTACCGACCTTCGAGCGCTGGCCGCACGGGGTTTCTCGAAGATGAGCGGGTGACCTCGAACAGCTACAGCATCGCCGTCAACCTGCGGATCCCGCTATTCACCGGCTTTCGGGATACCTATAGCGTGCGCCTCGCGGAGGCTCAAACAGAGCAAGCCGAAGCGGCGCGGGATCGACTGCATCGCCAGAGCTCGTTGGAGGTCTGGTAGGCCTACTACGATCTGAACACCGCCATGAGCGGAATCGATACCAGCTCCGGCGTATTGCGAAGCGCCAACCAGTCGAGCAAGGTGGCGCTCGCGCGTTATCGGTCGGGGGTCGGGAGCCTGCTCGATCTGCTCACCGCCCAGTCGGACGAGGCGAACGCGCAAGTTCAGTGGATTCAATCTCAGTTCGACTGGTACAGCGCCCTCGCGCGTCTGACGCACGCGCGCGGTGCCTTGCTACCGTCATGATGAGGATCCTATTGATCGGGGTGCTGCTCGCCGTCGCTATCGGCCTTTATCTCCGGCTCGATAACGATAGGACGGTCGGCGCCGTCACCGCGCAGGCCGCCCGCGAGGAAGAAATCGCGGTCAAGACCGTCGCCGCGAAGGTGCAGCCGATGCCGGTCGTCGCCGAGGCGGTAGGGACCGTCGAGCCGGAGCACAGGGTCGAGGTGCGCCCCCAGATGAACGGGGTGCTCGAGGAGGTATTGTTTCGCGAAGGCGAGCAGGTAACAAAAGGTCAACTGTTGTTTCGTATCGATGACCGAGCCGCGCGGGCTACCCTCGATCAGGCACAGGCCGCTCTGGCCCGCGATGAGGCGCAGTTGCTGGAAGCACGGGCGCAGCGGGAACGTCTCAAACCGCTCGCCGAACGGGAATACATCACACGCCAGGAGTACGAGCAAGCGCTCGCCTCTATGGAGGCCCTCGCTGCCACCGTGAAGGCCGATCGCGCCCAGGTGGAGATGGCCCGGGTGCAACTCGGCTACAGCGAGATCCGCGCCCCGATCAGCGGCCGAACGGGTAGCCTCGCGGTCAAAGAAGGGAACCTGGTCAGTACCGCCGGGGCGACGCCGCTGGTGGTGATCATGGGTATCGATCCGGTGCAGGTCGCCTTCAATATCCCACAGCGCTATCTCGAAGAGGTCCGGCACCAGGCCGGATCGGGTGACATGCGCGTTGCGGTCTACCGCGAACGGGGCCGTGTCCGTGTGGCCGAAGGCGAGGTCGTCTTCATCGATAACACGGTGAACCCAGAGACCGGTACCGTGCTCTTGAAGGCACGGGTCCCGAACCGGGACCAGGCATTGTGGCCGGGAGAGTTCATCCTCGCGCAACTGATCCTGAAAATCGAGCCCGACGCCGTGGTCGTGCCTGCCAGCGCGGTCCGGCCGGGCCAGAAGGGCCCCTATGTCTATATCGTGGACGACGCAAAAGCGAGGCTGCGACTGGTCCAGGTCTTGCGGCAGGTCGAAGACCTGGCCGTCATCGGGGAGGGATTGAAAGGCGGCGAGCTGGTGATCACCGAGCTTCCCCTTAACCTTTTGCCCGGAAAGGCGGTCAGACCGACCGGGGAGCCACGCTCATGAACGTGTCCAGGATCTTCATCGAACGTCCGGTAGCGACGGCGGTATTGACCGCAGGCTTATGCTTGTTTGGTTTATTCGCATTCGACACGCTGCCGGTCAATGAGTTGCCCAGCGTCGATTTCCCCACCCTGCAGGTCTCGGCGAATCTCCCTGGAGCGGATCCCGAAACCATGGCGCGCGTGGTGGCGATGCCGCTCGAACGGGAGTTTTCCACGATCTCCGGTATCGATTCCATGAGCTCGGTGAGCGGCTCGAGCTCGACTCGTATCGCTTTGCAATTCCAGCTCGAGCGCGATATCGACTCGGCCGCCCAGGACGTGCAGGGCGCGATCGCGAGTGCCATGCGCCGGCTTCCCGAGGGGATCGATCCACCTCAGTTGCGCAAGATCAACCCCGCAGACAGCTCGGTCCTGATCCTCGCCTTGACCGCCGAGACCCTGCCCCTCCCGGAGCTGAACGAGTTCGCCGACACCCGTCTGACCCAGCGTTTGTCGATGCTTCCGGGGGTCGCTCAGGTGGTGATCTACGGGGCCCAAAAATACGCGGTACGCTTGTACCTCAATCCCAATGCCTTGGCCCAACGTAACCTCGGGTTCGATCAAGTGGTGGAGGCCGTCCAGGAAGCCAACAGCAACCGCCCCGCCGGGCTCATGGACGGCGCCGAGCGTGCCTATGCAGTAACGGCCGACGCCGATCTCACGACAGCCGCGGATTTCCGAGACGTGATCGTGGCCTTCCAGAACGGTATTCCGGTCCGCCTCAAGGACATCGGCCGCGCCGAGGACAGCGTGGAGAACGATAAGGCCTTGAGCTGGTTCAACGGCGAGCGCTCGATCCTTCTCGCGGTACAGCGGCAGCCCGGCGCCAACACGGTGGAGACCGTCAACGGGATCCGGGAACTGTTGCCCGAGGTCCGCGCACAACTCCCGGCGGGAGTTGAATTACGCGTGCTGCTCGATCGTTCCGAGTTTATCCGCGCGTCGATCCACGACGTCAATTTCACCCTGGCGCTTGCGATCGTCCTCGTGTCGGGCGTGGTGCTCCTATTCCTGAGCAATCTGTCATCGACCCTCATCACGGTCCTGATCCTTCCCACCTCGGTGCTCGGAAGCTTCGCCGTGATGCATCTCCTCGGCTACAGTCTAAACAACCTTTCGCTGATGGCGTTGACCTTGGCGGTGGGTTTCGTGGTGGATGACGCCATCGTGGTGCTGGAAAACATCAGCCGGCACATGCAAATGGGCAAGGACCGCTTGACCGCGGCCCTCGATGGCACGCGCGAGATCGGCTTCACCGTCTTGTCCATGACGATATCGCTGGCTGCCGTATTCATCCCGATCCTGTTCATGGCCGGGATCCTCGGCCGCCTGTTCGCCGAGTTCGCGGTCACCGTAGGCGTGGCCGTGCTGATCTCCGGGCTCGTTTCCCTGAGCCTCACCCCCATGCTGTGCGGCTTGTTCCTCAAGCCCACCCGGGGACACGGGCGTGTTTACCGCGCCTTCGATGCGCTGTTCGAGCGTTCCAGGGCCTTTTACGGCAAGAGCCTCCAAGTCGCCATGGGTCATCGCGGCCCGATGCTCATGGCATCGGCAGCGATTCTGGTTGCGACCGGCTGGCTCTACACCGCGGTCCCGAAGGGCTTCATCCCGAGTCAGGACACCGGGACCATTACCGGCAGTACCCGCGCGCCCGAGGGAACTCCTTTTCCGGAGCTGGTCGAGAGGCAACTGGCGCTCACCGAAGTGGTGCGCGCCAATCGAGGCCTGCCTGGTTCGCTTCCGACCTATCATGATGACCACGATGGCGGCGATCCTCGCGACCCTGCCCATTGCGCTTGGTTATGGCGCAGGCGGCGAGGCACGCCAGCCCCTCGGGATCGCGGTCGCGGGCGGGCTCTTGTTCTCGCAGTTTCTGACGCTCTACATCACCCCGACCTTTTACGTGAGCCTGGAGCGGTTCGTCCAACGGCTGCGCATGTGCGCCTCCGGTACATGGGGCGAGAAACGGGGCTCTGAGCGGCTGTCTTGCGACGAGACACGAAGAGCCGAAGGCGCAGTCGAGGAGCCCGCGATAGGCGGGCGTCGACGCTACAAATAACGCGCTAGGGATTGAGGATGCGCGAACTTGTAGTTTCTATACCAACGGCAGAAGGGATACAGAACCGTAAGGACGATGCCCGCTGCACCATAGGCCCACGCGAGTCCACCCGCGTCCCCGACCCCGAGTACGCCCGCTGATAACGCTAGTATCGAGAAATGCAGGAAGTAGAAGCAGAGCGGTGTCTGGCCAAAGACGACCAGGAGATTGTTGCGGCTCGGCTTGATGTAGTGTTCTAGAACCATTAGCAGCACGCATATCAAGGCCATTAAACCAAGTTCGATCGTTATAAAGCTCAGGCTTGGCGGGTACTTGCTGACATGTAGCCATTGCACCCAGCTCCCGTCGTCGCGTAACAGCCCCATGTTGCCATAGCCATTGGCTGCGCGGACCACGATATAGGTCCAAAGCAGCACCACCCCCAGCAAGGCGAGTAACCTCACGGGGTAGTTTTGTGGACTTGCGCCCTTCTTCGACAGGTAACGCCCGAATACCCATCCGCTCAGCATGACCGCGAGCCAAGGCAGTACGGGATAGAGGATGACGAGATGCGGACTGTAGTACACCGCCATGAGGACGGCGAGCCCGACCGGTGGGTCGCGTTGGCCCGGCTCCCAAATGCGGGTGGCAAGCCATTCACCGCCAACAAACCACCCCAGCGCGAGCAGCAAGAGCCAAGCATCACACACACGGCGTAGGGCGGCCATAAGCACCATGCTCGCCCCGATGGCGAACATGACTTGCAACACCCACTTGCCCCCAATGAGGGGGGCGAACACGAGGTCGAAGGAAGCAACCACCGCGCCGCGGATCAATAGGTCCCGGTCGATGTCTTGCGGCGGATCTGCGCGGGCCACGCGTTGACCGATCCTCAGGGCGAGTACCGTGCCTGCGAGGAAAACGAACGTCGGCGCACACAGATGCGTTAGCCACCGCGTTAGAAATTGCTCCGGCGGTAGCGGTACACCCGCCGTATAGGTTGTTGCCGAGTCCAGCGCCAGCCGTCCTGGATTGTAGAAGATCGAGGCGTGATCCAAGGCCATGAGCACCATGACCAACCCTCGCAGCCAATCGAGCGCAATCAGACGATTCAACGCCTTTGTTTTCCAGTCATTGTCAAACAGCGTCCAACACTGACCAGGTCTAGCTAAGCTAGCGCTGGCACATGATACAGAAATACGCCGAGCGCTGGCCGATCCGCTTATGCCTTATGCGCGCACCGCAGCGGCGGCAGACAAGGCCGCCGCGATCGTACACCTCGAGGTTTTGAGCAAAGTACCCGGGCCGCCCACGGCTGTCGACGAAGTCGCGCAAGGTCGTGCCGCCCGCATCAATGGCGTCATCCAACACGCGGCGGATGCTGTTGGCGAGGCGCACATAACGTAGCCGCGAGACGCTACGCGCCGGCCGGGCCGGGTGAATACCAGCCGCGAACAGCGACTCGTTGGCGTAGATATTCCCCACCCCCACCACCGTTTTACTGTTCATAATGAAGGATTTAACCGCTTGCCGCCGCCCTTGCGCCCGTTGATGAAGATAATCACCGTGGACATCCCAGGGCTCCGGTCCCAAATTCGCCAGCAACGGATGGGTTAACGCCGGTTCGTGGGTCCAGAGTACGGCGCCGAAGCGGCGCGGATCGCGCAGCCGCAAACACAGCGCGTTAATTAATACGAGATCGACGTGATCGTGTTTCTCCGGTGGCGTATCGCTGGGGAGTATCCGCAAGCTGCCCGACATGCCTAGGTGAAGGATGACATGCCCATGCTCAAAGCTGATGAAAAGATACTTGCCGCGCCGCCGCACCCCAGCCACCGATCGGCCGGGCAGCTCACGCCGCAACTCCGGCGCGACGGGCCAGCGCAAGCGCCCCTCGCGCACCAGCACGGCGGCCACGGTGTTGCCGAGAAGATACGGTGTGATCCCGCGCAACGTGGTTTCGACTTCCGGGAGCTCGGGCATGGATTCAGCGCGAGAACTTTGTGTGGATTCTTGCTAGCCCGCGCGTTTCGGCATGATGGCGTTAAGCAGGCTCCTCGTCCTCCACCGCGGATGCGAGGATCCCTTGGTCTAGGTATAAGGATTGCCTTCGTGTATTAGAATTACAACTTCGCAACGTGTAACGGAGTCGAATCCACGAACAGCTTGGATGCCATCGGTACGATGGTCAAGGACTCCGCAAGGCTTTTTAGGGATAACGCTATGACGCCGATGGACAGTTTGGCGGGTATCGCGATCGCTGAGCGCTGCCAATTCGACGCGGTGTTACCGGTAGAATGGCAACGCGCCAAGCGTAGCGGAAGAGCCGTCTCCTTGATATTGGTCGCTATTGACAGTTTCAAGAGCTTCAACGTCGAATACGGATCCGCGGCCGGCAATGAGTGCCTGCGTCGTGTGGCCCAGAAACTCTACACCGAGGGCAAGCGCGCCGGTGATCTAGTCGCACGTTTCGGGGAAACGGAGTTCGCGCTGATTCTTCCCGAGATCAACCAGATGAGCGCGATAAGCCTGGCGGAGTCGATCCGCGCCGCGATAGCGCGCCTCGACATACCCCATGCTCATTCGTGTGTCGCGCCCCACGTGACCGTAAGCCTCGGGATCGCTACCCGTGTCCCCGAGATGGATTCGAACCCGGACGAATTGCTGAAGCTCGCGGAGCACGCGCTTTCTCAGGCGAAGCGGGAAGGCCGCGATCGCGTGGTGCTCGCCGATCATTTGGGTCAAGCGGCGGCTTAAGCGGATCCGGTCTATCGCTCCGGGCTTGGCCGCGCACGCACTGCGACGCCGCTATCGTTGCGGGGCTAGCGGTTTTTCGGGCGACGCGGGCGTACTCTTCGCCGCCGCGGATGGTTCGGTAGCCTTTTGAGGTTCGAGCAGACGCTGAGCCGTCTCGGCGGGCATTGCGTACTCCAACTCGAGATCGGAACGCGCCAAGATGAATTCCGGGTTTTTCGCAAGGATCTCAAACTCGACCGCTGTCCCTGCCTGAAATTCGATCCTTATGGTCCCTTGCGACGTTCTTTCCTGCTTCCGGCGGACGGCAAGAGCCTGCGCATACCGCCATTCATCCACCAGCTTTTGTAGCGCAGCGGAGCTTATCCGCGGGTCGGGCGACGCTAATCTCCAATGGCCCTTGCCGCGTGAAAGCACGTATTTCGGCAAGGTCAATTTGACCGGCTCGGTTCCCTCTTCGAGGAGACGCGGAGTCGCGAGATCCTCCGCCGAGCCCGTTAAGGTTGCATAGATCGTGTCGGCGGTGAGGTGAATCGTGTCCTCGTGAAGCACGTAGCGCTGGCCGCTCAAGGGATTCGCGTCTCCGAAGGTGAAGAGCGACTCGTCGAATCGCAAGCGTAGCGCCGGTTCCGCGAGGCCGAAGCGCTTGAGATCATGATCCTTGGCCGGGAACGCGTCTTGGGTTTCGCCCGCTAAAAAGTCGAGTAGAACCTGGACCCGCGGTTCATTGGCGCGCACCGAGAAGGGTTGTTTTAACAACCAGTGCCCGCCTTCTTTGCGAAGCTCAATGTTTTCACCGCCGGGACGGGTGATGCGGATGCTGGTCACGCTTTGCGGCGCGATGGAGCTGATCTTCGGCCGGGGCGCTTGCTCTTGCTTGCCCGGTTCCGAGATCACGACCAACACAAGCACTGAGAGTACCGCCAGCAGGATGGCATTGAGAACCAGCCGCGCGCCTATGACACTCATCGCCATACGGTTTATGCGCGCCGGCGCCGCAACCACACGTAGAACCCGATGCCCCCGAGCAAGGCCGGCATCAAGAACAGGAATCCGAAGCCGATGATTGCGGTTTCGGTATCGGTAAGATCGAGCCTGGTATCCACGCTGCGGTGGGCGGGCACATCGACGAGAATATCATCCGTGGCGAGCCAGTTGATGATTCTGAGGCCAAGGTCGAGGTTGCCGCTGTTCCCGAGATAACTGTTGGATAGAAAATCGCCGTCACCGAGCACGATAACGCGCTGCTCACCGGCTTTATCGGCGTTTTTATCCGTTGCGGTGCGTGGTGTTCCGGCGCTTTTTCCCCGCGCCGGCCGCTCACGAGTCAGGCGCACGCCGATAGCGAGCGGCCCTTGCAGATCCTTGCCTTGATCGTAAGCGATCTCGCCTTCGAGCTTGCCTGTCTCGGCCCAGGTTTGTGATCCGACGCTCAAAATGGGCGCGCCCCGCCAGCCCTTCTTGGGAGTTAGCTTAATGGCGCGGGCGTGGGGAAATACCGTGATAAACCGGGACCCCGCGACGGGGATCTCGGGGCCGTAGCTCGTCACCGGCACCATGGCCGGATGATCGATGCCGAAAAGCGCCGTGGCGGGGTCCACGATGGTACCCCGTTCCAGAACCAGGCCGAGCGCCTCGGCAAGGCCTTCGAGGCCTTGAAGCGAGCCGGGCTCGGCCAACCAGAGCAGATTACCGCCGCTGTCGAGGTAGCGCAGGACGAGATCGACCTCGCCGGGCAGGAGGGGGACCTGGGGGCTCGCGATCACCAGCACGGAGATGTTGTCGGGGATAACCGCGTTGGCGCCGAGGTTGAGCCCTTGCACCTTAAGCCCCCGGCTAGTCAAATGTTGCGCCCATTGCGATAGATCGTGGTTAGCATTGCCTTGGGGATCGCGCTCGCCGTGGCCTTCGAGGAACACGATCCAACGTTCCTCGGTGCGCAGCAGCCGCTGCAACGCGTTGCTCAACGCTTCTTCGCCATGTTCCTGAACCTGTTCGCCACGGCCGGCATAGCGGACCACGAGCTCTCCGTCCACACGGATGCCGAGCTCGCGCAGCTCATCAGGCGCGGTATCGGGGTTCACAAAGCGCAGCGTGATATACGGCTGGACGCGACGGTAACGGTCCACGAGGTCCTGGATCAAACCGCGGAGCGCGGGATCGGGGCGGGCATAGGCCGTTATTTCCACCGGTTTATCCAAACGTTTCAGCAGAGCCGCGCTGGCTTCCGACAGGGTATGGCGGCCGGTGCTGGTCCAATCGGCCGTGATGCCATAGCGGGTGCTGAGCCACGCGAGCATGCCGGCTATCCCGATGAGGAACGCAGCGAAAAGCGTACTGTGGATGCGGAGATGACGGCGGGTTTTGGCGGAGGTCAGCATCCTGAGCCGTCTCGTGTCCTAGTGCTGCAGCCGGTCCGCATCCAGACGCCACACGGTGAGAATCAGGAACACGGCGATCAGCAGCAGGTAGTAAAACACGTCCACCGAATTGAACACCCCCTTGAGCAAGGATTGAAAGTGACGCGCCATGGATAAGTAGGCGAAAAGGCCCGTGCCTTCCTCGGATCCGCCGGGCCACTCGATGATCCAAAGGAGCAAGAGCGCGCCGAAGCTCGCGATCCCCGCGACGGTGGGATGGTCCGTCACGGAGGACAGGAACAGTCCCACGGCGACAAACGCCGCCAAGAGCAAACCGAGGCCCAAAAATCCCGCAGCGAACTGACCGAGGTCGAGGCCGCCGCCCACGAGCAGCGACAGCGGCATGGCGGCGATCATCAAGAGCGTCACCAGGAAAAAGGCCATGAGTCCGAGGAATTTCCCTAGCACGATCTCAAGCATGGAGACCGGGGCGGCATAGAGGAGCCGCAAGGTCCCGTTACGCCGTTCCTCGGCGATCATGCGCATGGTGAGCATGGGCGCGACCAGGAGGAGCACGATGCCGGTGCTGCCGAAGAGAGGGGCGACGACAATATCGGTCAGTCCCGGAGAGCGTTCCAGACCCAAAAGACGCGGCTGAAATTCCACGAAGAGCTGGATGCGCGTTAGAAAAATGTAGGCTAGGAGCACCTGGACCACGGCAAGGATCGCCCATGCCAAAGGCGATCCGAAAAGTGCGCGGAACTCGCGATTGGCGATGACGGCGATCATGGGGACGCCTCCTCTGGCTGCCGTTCCGCTCCTGCCAGTCTCTCACCGGCGGTCAGTTGCACGAAGGTCTCTTCCAGCGAACGGATTTCGGGAACAAGCTCGAATAAGCCCCAGCGCCGCTCGACCGCGAGATCGACCACGCCATCCGCGGGATTGCGATCGGGCGGATGGCGCAGGACAAAGCGGTTGGAGTCCAAGCGCTCGACTTGCTGCACGCCCGCGATGGCTTGCAGTTGCGCTACATCGGGCGGTTGCCGCAGGGCAATGCGAAGCCCGGTCACCGACTGTCGACGCGTCAGGCGCTCCACGGAATCGTCCAGCACCAGGCGGCCTTGGTGAATGATCAGCACCCGGTCGCAGACGGCTTGCACCTCGGGAAGAATATGGGTCGAGAGGATGACGCTGTGATCGCCGCGCAGCTCGCCGATGAGATCCCGGATCTCTCGGATCTGGATGGGGTCGAGCCCGACCGTCGGTTCATCGAGAATCACCACCGCGGGCGCGTGCAAAAGCGCCTGCGCGATTCCGACGCGTTGCTGATAGCCCTTCGACAGGTTGCCGATGAGCCGCTGTCCGGCGTCCTCTAAGCCGCAGCGCGACTTGGTTTTGGCGAGCACGGCGCCGCACTGACGGCGGTGGATCCTATGCAGCCGCGCGCAATAAAGGAGGTATTCATCGACGCTCATGTCCCGATACAAGGGGGGATGCTCGGGAAGATAGCCGAGATTGGCTTTGGCCGCCTTGGGTGATTCGAGGATGTCGATACCGCCGACCGTAATGCCGCCGGCGCTTGGGGCCAGGGTCCCACTGATCATCTGCATGGTACTGGTTTTACCCGCGCCATTGGGGCCAAGTAAACCCAATACCTCGCCGCGGCGGACCGAAAAGCTCACGTCATTGACGGCGCAGAGCTCGCCGTAGTAGCGGTAGAGGTGTTGCACGTCGATGAGGATATCCGCGCTCATGGCCGCGTTATTATTCTCATCTCACGCAGTTTTGCAATCGTTTTGACCTGGAGGGCGTACCTTTCGATTTAGTCAACCCGCTGGCATACAATACCCATCGGTAAAATCTATTCCCCGCGGTCCCCCCGCGGGGACCTTAGCGATGGGGTTTCCAAAGGGGATAGGCGCAGCTCTCCCCTTTGGTCGCCGCACGGGGTTGCATACCCCGTGGTGGCGAAATCTAAATTGACTTCGAGGACGGACTATGAGTGAAGCCGTAAGAGATTTCTACGAGAGCATTGCGCGGAACCGCGATGTCACAAGCTCGGTGCGCGCGCTGAGCGGCCTCCGCCCGGGGGTGCTCGATGCCGCAAGCTTCCGGATCTTAGAGGTAGATCGGATCTTCGATGCCATCAACGGCTGCCATACCCGCGCCGGGCAGGCCACCCTGTATCATTCTTTAGCCTACCCTTCGGTCTCAACGGAGGCGATCCGCTCCAGACACGAGGCGTTGCGCGAGCTCGAATCGAACGCCGCGCTACGAGAGCGGCTGCAGCAGTTTGTCAGGGCCGCCGCGATCCGCGAGCAGCCTTTTTACGAGTTACTCTTCGGTAGCTTCATGGGGTTTCTGGGGGCCACACCCAACAAGATGGAGTACGAAGGTTACGGCTATACGGCCTACAAGCGCGGCACGCGCTTTATGCTTGAGCTCGCCCGGGAGGCGCGGCATCTGCCGACGCCCGAAAGCCCCTACCTTGCGGCACGGGTGGACGCGATCCGCGGTTACGAGGCAACGGCCGCACATGCGTTGATGCGCGGTCCGGTGTACCTCACCGAGCGTGGGCTGAAGCTCGGCCGCGAGAAACGCCGCTATTCGCCGGCGATCCGCTTTCGGCCGTCGCTGTTTAAACCGCTGCTGCTGGGGGCGGCCGCCATTGGGTATTTCATGCTGACCAGCCCCTGGCTGGCCGCTTACATCGCCACTCCGGCTAATCCGGTGCTCATGGTTTCGCTTCTGCCCTTGCTCGCGTTTTACGTTCCGGCCGTGGGTGGTTTCGATCGCGATAGCTTCATTTATCCGCTGCGAGATCGCTACCGCGAGGCCGAGGAGACGCAAAACACCCTGGGCGCCTTGGGCGCGATCGACGAGTTGCTCGCGTTCCATCAGTATGCCGGCGGCTTTGGGAGCGCCATGGTATTGCCGCGGATCCTCGATGCGGGCCGCCATAGGTTGGCCCTTAAGCAGGTAAGAAATCCGGTCTTGGCCAAAAGCAATCCGGCCTACGTCGCCAACGATATCGACCTCGGCGCGGCGCGTTTGGGTTTCGTCACGGGTCCGAACAGCGGCGGCAAGACGGCCTTTTGCAAGACCCTCGCCCAGGTGCAGCTCTTGGCGCAGATCGGGTGTTATGTGCCGGCGGTGGACGCCGAGATGGCTGTCGCCGATCGCATCTATTATCAAACTCCGGAAACGGGCTCGCTCGCCGATCTCGAGGGCCGCTTCGGGACGGAATTACAGCGCACCAAGGAGATCTTCCTCGCCACCACGCCGCGCTCGCTGGTGATCCTCGATGAGATGGCCGAGGGGACGACCTACGAGGAAAAGCTCACGATCTCGCATGCGATCTTGAACGGCTTCCGGCGCATCGGGAATACGACGATTCTTATCACCCATAACCACGAGCTGGTCGAGCGTTTTCGCAAGGATCGGATCGGGCTGTACCGGCAGGTCGATTTTAACCACGAAGCCCCTACCTACCGCCTCATCGATGGGATCTCCAAGGTCAGCCATGCGGACAGAGTGGCGCGTAAGCTTGGCTTCGCACGGGAAGATATCGAGCAGTACCTTACGGCGCGCGGGTTTTAAGTACGCCCGCGCCTCCGCGCCAATCGCTCCGGTTAACCGCATGGAAATAAAGAGCGGTAGTTGCTATGCCTTATTCGCCTTCGATGTGGCGGTCGCTATCAATCTCGATCGTACCCAGCGCATCGTCGCCACGGAGCGCGCGGCGCTCCGGCACCAACGCAGGGCGCCGCGGTATTTTGATTATCAACCGGCACCGCTGCGGGTCTCCGAGGAGACGGCGCCGCTTATCCTCGGAGCCATCGAGACGCGTTCCAACGTGGACCTGGTCTTGTACGATTTCGGCGCCGTTTTGGTTGCCTACAGCATCCCGCTCATCGGGCCCTTCGACATCTTGCTCGATCTCAGCGAAACCCTTTATGACAACGCCGAGCTATTGGCCGACGCGCGGCGCCGGGTCGGGCGGCTGCTCCAGGTCATAGCCGCGGCGGTCGATCGCCCGAGCATCGCGGAATTCGTGGAAGATTACGTGATCTTCGAGATCGAGTCCTTCGGCGAGCCTGTCGACGTAAAGAGTTTTTATTTATCTCGCGCCCAGCAACTCGCTCAGATCCTGCGCGCCGAACGAGGTGAGTTAGCCGAAGAAGAGGTCAGCGACGCGATTTCCCATCGCATCTCCTTCGGCCCAGGCGACCTGGCGATCATCGATTGGCACGCCTCCATACTTTTTGATGCCCATGGGGATGACGTCCGGGCGGTGCTGGAATTCGCCAACGTCGAGCTGGTGGAGATGCGCTACCTGGACTCGCGCCTCGATCAGGCTTTGGGTCGCGCTTATGACAGCCTCGCCCGGTCCTACAAACGCTTTATCAAGGTCTTGAGGCCCAGCACCGATCTCGAGCACATCGGGCAACTGCAGGTGGACGGCGCGATCTTATTCGAGGGCGTAAATAACGCGCTGAAGCTTTTAGGCGACCAATATCTCGCGCGCGTTTACCGCCTGGTGTCCCAACGCTTCCATCTGGCCGAATGGGATGCGAGTATTCTGCGCAAGCTCGATACGCTCGAGAGCATTTACGAGAAGATGGCCGATCGCTTGGCGGCGGTGCGGATGGAAGTCCTCGAGTGGATCATCATCCTGCTGATCTTCATAGGGATCGTGTTGCCGTTTGGTTCATGCGCTTAGGGAAGCCCTGCAAAAGTTACTGCGCAGCCCATCTGCTTTGTCGCGTGCTCGCTCGCCACTCGCCTATCTACCTGATATGTCTCGCGACTCGCTCCGCGGCTTCGCGCATCTAGGCTTGCTCGCGACACTTTTGCAGAGCTTCCTTACCCGGCGCTTTGCGAGGCGCGGCGCGGGTGCTAAAAGTCGATGACTATGGGGCGGACCAAGCGCTCGTAGTCGGCGTACGAAAGCCTAATCAGCTCGGTATGGGAGCCGGCGCTAAAGGCGATGTGCCGATCCTCGGTGAGGCGCCGCGACACATAGACGTCCATGGCGTAGAGATTCCCGAACGGCGGCATGGCGCCGAGCTCACAGCCCGGAAATTTATCCTGGAAGTCCTTCTCGCTCGCGAGCTCCATGCTGGAGGCCCCCGCGCCTTTGCGCAGACCGTCAAAGTCGATCTGGTACGACGCCGGCAGAACCGCCATGGCCAGGCGGCCGTCGGTTCTCACCATTACGGCTTTGGCTAATTCGTTTCCGGGAATATGCGCCGATTGGGCGATCTCTTGGGCCGTAAACGCGCGCGAGTGAGCAATGGTGACGTATTTCACCTGATTTTGATCTAGGAAATCCTTAAGCTTTGCCACGGGCATGGTCGTCTCCTTGATATTTCTGTGGTGACATGCGGGCCGCGAGACCCGCATCCTTCTCGAGTCTCAACGGCCGTCCGCTCTTGGGTTAAACGCCAGGTGTGCCGATGAGCTGGTGGCGGGCGGCCATGGACGGGCGCCTAATCGTTTCATGCTAATAGCGCGGCGCCGGTGGTTGCGGAGTGGCCGGCATAGACTCCGCAACGAAAATTTTCACCCGCCGGTTCGTGGCGCGCCCGGCCGGGGTGGTGTTATCTGTCAGGGGTTCATGCGAGCCACGCCCGTCGATCGCGATCCGGTTCATCGTCACGCCACGCGCGGTAATGTAATCGCGGGCGCTGGCGGCGCGTTGCACCGATAGTGCGTCATTGATCGCATTGGTACCGGTACTATCCGTGTGGCCGATGATGCGGACCGTCGTGGCCGCGTTCGCTTGCAGCGTTTGGGCGAATCTATCGAGCACCGGCCGTAACGCCGGCCGGATGTCTGCTTTGCCCACATCAAAAGAGATGTCACTCGGGATCTCGATCTTGAGTTCGTTATTCGGTGTCTGGGTCACCTCCACGCCTGTGCCTTGAGTGGCTGCCTCCATGGCTAGCCTCTGTTCCTCCATGCGCTTGGACCAGAGATAACCGCCGCCGGCGCCGGCTGCGGCGCCGATCCCGCCCCCAATCGCCGCGCCCTTACCACCGCCTGCCAGTGCTCCAATCGCCGCACCAGCGGCCGCACCGATACCGGCTCCGGTTGCTGTCCCTCGCTGAGTCTCGGTCATACCGGCACAACCGGCGAGCGCGAGCGCCCCTATTATTGAAGCGGCGATAATTCGATCTTGCATGTGTTCTCCCACGGGCATGGCCGCCTCCTGGTTAATGCTGTAAATCCCGTAAAGCTACCAAAAGTTTAGTACGAAATCTAGATAACGCCTTGATGCGGATCAAATAAACCGTCCCGGGATCCGAACCTGTGGCGCGAGTGCGAGCCTTGTGCGAGGATAGCATTCCCGGAACGCTCCCCGATGACAAGAACGTTAACGCCCTGATCCCGACGCGTTATCTTTGATGTAGACACCGACCCATGCCGGATTTCGTAATTGGCCGCCAGCAGATCTTCGATCGTGATTTACGGGTGTTCGGCTATGAGCTCCTGGTTCGCGATGTCACCGTCGATCCGGCCGACACCATGGTGGGCGCCCTCGTCAGCAATCAGGTGGTCGTGGATGCATTGCTTGAGCAGGGGCTCGATCGCTTGGTTGGGCCGCATCGTGCCTTTATCAACTTCGCGCGCCGCAACTTGATCGATGGCGTGCCGTTGTTGTTACCGAAGGAGCGGGTCGTCGTGGAGGTCCTGGAAACCGTCCGTATCGACACACCGGTGGTGATGGCCGTCCAGAATCTGGCGCGCCAAGGCTATCACATCGCCCTGGACGATTTCGTCTTTTCGGAGATGTGGCGGCCGCTCATCGAGGTGGCGGACATCATCAAGATCGATATTCTGCAGCAATCCCCTCAGGAGACCGCGGATCTGGTCAAGGTGCTCCAGCCCTATCGGGCCAAATTGCTTGCCGAAAAGATCGAGTCGGATGAACAGTACATCTTATACCGTGATCTCGGCTGCGAGTACTTTCAAGGGTTTCACTTTGATCGGCCCAAGATCATGCGCGGCCGCCGCCTGGAAACTCATCATCGGGCCATCGTCCAGGTGCTCGCCGCGCTCAAAGCGCCGGCCCTCGATATCGACGCGCTATCCCAAGCCGTGTCTTTGGACGTAGCCCTGAGCTATAAGCTGTTACGCTACGCGAACGCGGCCTCGCATGACACGCGCCGCGACATCGACTCGATCCGGCAGGCGCTTACCCGCCTCGGCGCTTCTGACATCCGCCGTTGGACCGACCTGCTTTCCTTGACCACGGCGCCGTATTCACCCGACGAATTGACCTTCATTGCGTTAATTCGCGCCAAAATGTGCGAGCTTCTGGCGTTGCAATCCGGCAAGTCCTCGGAACAGTATTTCCTCGTGGGTTTGCTGTCCCTGTTAGATGAGATGTTGGATGCCCCGCTTGAGCAAATCGCGCATGATTTACCGCTTTCCGAGGAAATTACGAATGCCCTCGTCTACAGGACAGGCGATGCCGGGCAGGCGCTCGATTGCGCCGTGAATTACGAGAGCTGGAACCTGGATCAAGTGGCCTACCAGAATCTCAAGGTCTACCAAATCGGGCAGATCTATCTCGAAAGCGTTGCTTGGGCCAATGCGCTGAACCAAGCAGCGTAGACGCAATCGCGGGTGAGTTTTCAGATCGGCCCACTTCTCGATCACCGATAGATTCGCGTTTACCCCGAACCGCGGTGCTATACTTAGACCGGAAAGTCATTGATTGCAAGAGTACAGAGCGGCGATGGAGCGCCGGGGTCCGGTAACGAATGTTTTTAATGAGACCATAGATTCATGGGAGATCACTATGAGCATGTTCGACAAAATGAAGGAATTTGCGGAGAAAGCCAAGGACCTGGTAAGTGACGCGACTAAGCGCGCCAGTGACATGAGCGAAAAGGCGACGGAGGCAAGCAAGGAGGGATTCGAAAAGGCGCAGGGGATCACGGGGGAAGCGGTGAAAAACGTCACTGAGTGGAGCGAAAAAGCGACCGCCGCCGCTAAGGAAAACCTACAAAAAGCCCAAGATCTTGCCAGCGATTCCGGCAAGCATGTCAGCGAATGGACGGACACGGTATCCGCGTCGGCCAAGGAAAACCTGGACAAGGCTCAGGAATTCACCGGCGATGCGGTAAAACACGCCTCCGAGTGGGGCGAAAAGGCCACCGCGTCAGCCAAGGAAAACCTACATAAAACACAAGAGCTCGCTGGCGAGACGGTCAAGCATGTCACCGAATGGGGCGAAAAGGCGGCAGCCGCGGCCAAGCAGGGCATGGAGAAAGATGAACACAGCGCCGGTGACACGGTTAAACGCGAGGGCTAGGGCGTTCGGCGCCTCGCGGCCGGGCTGCGCAGCATCGATTTATTCACAAGCTCAGTCGTCGATGACGACCCCCCAAGGCGCCTCGCCCACGGCGATCGTCTGTATTACCTTGTCGGTGGCGGTGTCGATCACCGAAACACTGTTGCTGACACCGTTGGTGCAATAAAGACGGCTCCCGTCACGCGTCAGGGCCAGGCCCCACACCCGTTGGCCCACGGGGATGCGGGTCTTAATCTGTAAGGTCTGCGCATCGAGGACGATGATCTGGTTGGCGCGGCCGCCGGCGACATAGAGCGTCCTCTCGTCCCTGCTGAGCAGCACGTCCTTGGGCTTGATGTTGTCATCGCCGAGCGGCACCTTGTTCAGCACCCTGTGGGCTACCATGTCCACCCGTTTGACCTCACCGCCGATTTCGGAGGTCGCGTAGGCTATTTTTCCGTCGCGCGCGAAAACCGCGGCGCGCGGGCGCACGCCCACCAGGATGTTCGCGACCACTTTGTGCTCCGGCACGGCGATGATGTGCAGCATGTTGGTCGACTCACTGGTTACGATCACTTGCTTGCCATCGGGGGAAATCGCGACGCCTTCGGGTTCGAGGCCCACGGGGATCTCGGCGATGACCTTAGCGCTCGCCGGATCGATCACCTGGGCCTTGGCAGCATCTTCGTTGGAAATATAGATGTTGCCGTTCGGATGCACGCCGAAGGCTTCCGGATCATCGCCCGAGGGGATCTTGCGCAGCACCTTCAGGGTCTTCGGATCGATAACCGCGATCGCATTTTCCCGCCCGAGCGCTACGTACAGGGCGCTTCCGTCCGGGGCGAGCCCGATCCCGCGAGGCTGCTTGCCGACCGCGATCGTGGCCTCGACTCTTAGCGTGCTGCCGGAGATGACCGAGACTGTATTACCGCGTTCGTTGGTGACGAATACCCTTCCGGTCGGGGCGGCCGCGGCCGCTGAAACGTAGGTGATCAGCGCGAGTATGAAAAACCCTTGCATGAACGAGCTCTCCTGTGATTATTGACTGTGCGGGCAGGTGCTGTGTCAGCGCCAGGTGAGGTCGAGGGATTAGGGGCATAGCGCGTTGCCTTAGCTTACCAGCATCCCTTACAACTGTGCCAGGTATGCGCTCCCGCCGAGGCGCGTCATCTGCCTTAAGATCCATGCATGGCGCGTCAGAACGCGCGGCGAGGGGCGTGGGGCGGCGCGGTAGCGCTCGGGATTCGGCAACACGGCCGCAAGGAGCGCGGCCTCACGCGCGGACAGCATAGCAGGTGGTTTGCCGAAGTACGTATCGCTCGCGGCCCGGATCCCGAAGACACCGTCCCCGAACTGAACCACGTTGAGATACACTTCCAGGATCCGGCGCTTGGGCAAAAGTGCCTCGATTACTATCGTGAGATAGGCCTCGATGCCTTTGCGCAGATAACTTTTCCCGGGCCAGAGAAACAGATTCTTCGCGAGTTGCTGGGAGATGGTGCTTGCCCCGCGCAAACGGCCACTGTCCCGGTTACCGCGCCAGACCTGCGCGATGGCATCGATATCGAAACCGAAGTGCTGAGGAAACTTCTGATCCTCCGAGGCTACCACGGCGAGCTTCGCATGCGGAGAAATCTTTTCCCAATCGGCCCAGCGGTAGCGAAATGAATGATCCTCGCGCCCCTCGACGAAGGCCAGCGTGAGATCGCGCAGCATGAAGCTCGTCACCCACGGATCGAACCAGCGCAAGCACAGCACGAGGAGCGCGGGGATCAGGCACACGGCGAGCAGGGCGCGCCGCAGGACACGCATCGGCGTTCGCCACCCGGCATACTTTCGCCGCGCCATCTCGCGTTTGCGGCTAGCGTCCGGATCGGGATGGATGGCCCAAGGCATATCTACGGGGCCGGTCTTCTGGAGAGGTAGTCGGAGCGGGTGCATGTAACATCATCAAGTCTTTATCCCGGTCCCCTGATCGAACAAACGCAAGCCGAGCAGCCAGAGCGCCGCGATGAAAAGGAGGGTCACCCCATAAGCGGCGGGCAAGGGGATGTCGGACACGCCCAGCACCCCATAGCGGAAGGCGTTGACCATATAGAGAATCGGATTCCCGAAGGAGACTATCTGCCAGGTTTCGGGCAGCAGTTTGATGGAATAGAAGACCCCGCCGAGATAGGTGAGCGGCGTGAGCACGAAGGTGGGTATGATCGAGGTGTCGTCGAAGTTACGGGCGAAGAGTCCGTTGATGAGCCCGCCCAGGGAAAACAGCATGGCCGTGAGCAGGATCGTGGAGGCCATCACGGTGAGGGAATGAACGTGGAGATCGGTAAAGAAGAGCGCGACGGCCGTGACTACGATGCCGACAGATAATCCGCGCGCGACGCCGCCGGTGATGAATCCGGCCATGATGATCCAGTTCGGGATGGGCGCGACCAGCATCTCCTCGATATGCTTTTGAAACTTGGAGCCGAAGAACGACGATACGACGTTGGCATAGGAATTCGTGATGACCGCCATCATGATGATTCCGGGCGCGATGTATTGCACATAGCGGAACCCTTCCATCTCGCCGATGCGCGGACCGATGAGGTTCCCGAAAATAAGAAAATACAGGGTCATGGTGATGGCCGCGGGCAGAATCGTTTGCACCCAAATCCGCAGAAACCGCGCCACCTCTTTGATGACGATGGTCCGATAGGCGATGGCGTAGCGCCGCGCCGCGCCGCTAAGCATGGGCATTATTCGTGGCCTTGTCGAGTAAGCGTATGAAGAGCTCTTCGAGCCGGTTGGCCTTGTTGCGCATGCTGACAACCTCGACGCCCCGTTCGGAGAGTCCACGAAACAGCTCATTGATACCCGAGGCCTTGCTGACATCGACCTCGATCGTGGTCTCATCGACCAAGCGCAGAGGGTAGCCGTTGACGAGGGGAGGCTCCGTGAGATGCTGGCGGATGTCCAAGACGAAGGTCTCCAGGTTGAGCTGCCCCAGCAGGCGCTTCATCGACGTATTTTCTATGATTTCCCCCTGGTCGATGATGGCGATTTTACGGCACAGGCGCTCGGCTTCCTCCAGATAGTGCGTGGTCAAGATAATCGTCGTGCCGTTGAGATTGGTTGCGCGCAGAAATTCCCACATCGAACGCCGCAGCTCGATGTCCACGCCCGCCGTCGGTTCATCGAGGATGAGAAGCTTGGGCTCGTGCACCAGCGCCCGGGCGATCATCAGCCGCCGCTTCATGCCCCCCGACAGTGTACGGGAGCGATCATTGCGTTTCTCCCACAGCCCGAGTGCCTGCAAGTACTTTGCGGCGCGTTGTTTAGCGAGGGTGCGTTCCAGCCCATAGTAACCGCCTTGGTTGACGAGGATATCGATGACCGGTTCGAATTGGGAGAAATTGATCTCTTGGGGCACGAGTCCGATGTGCGCCTTGGCCGCCTCGATCTCATGATCGATGTCGTGCCCGTAGATGCAGACCGATCCGCCGGACTTGGTGATGAGGCCGGTGATGATTCCGATGGTCGTCGACTTGCCCGCGCCGTTCGGGCCGAGCAAGGCAAAGAAATCACCGCTTTCTACCTCAAGATCGATCCCTTTTAAGGCTCGAAAACCGTTTTTGTAGGTCTTATGGAGGTTTTTGATCGACAGGGCTGGCATGGGGCGCTGTGGCGGACCGAAACGCTATGGCGAGGCGCGGCGCCGGTCAGCGGCCGAATAAGCGTGCCAGCACGGTTCGCAGCCAACCGCGTTTCGGTGCCGGCGGGCCGGGCGGTGCGGGTGCGGGCAGTAGCGCTCGCACGGCTTGAACGGCGGTACGCTCCGCCTCGCGCTGGATGGCCTCGATCGACAGCTCGAAGCTGCGCTCGGCGCCCTTCATCACGCGGATTAATACCAGTTTGTTTTTCTCCTTGCAGGCCTCGAACACGCTCTTCATCTCCTTGCGGATGAGACGGCTGATCGTGGAGTTACCGAGCCTGCCGCCGCTTTTTTTATAGCTATAATAGATTTGTTCCTTGCCGTAGTAGGAATAAAACGAAACCACCTCGATCATCAGGTTTCTGGCCGCGAGCAACAGCAGCCCGTCGATCTTGCTCGTGAGGTAGGGGTTACCCACGCCCTTAAAAATGTTATTGATGCATTCGATGAGATCGGTCGCCGGCACAAACATGATCTCGCTATCGACCAGAAAGATGCCGTTGATCCCCTTCTCAACCGTGCGGATCTTCTCACAGATTGCGTTTAACATCCGCACCGCGCGCTCGATCTCTTGCATAAGATGATGGCCCAGAATGGCGGATACTTTGCGCGCACGCTCGCGGGAGCGGGTCATGATCTCGTGCAGCTCGCCGATCTCGGCATGGTCAAAATCCTGTGCGGCGTGTTTATGGAGATAATCGTGGGCGTGCGCGAGCGCGTCGCTCATGCGCGCGAAGTAGCTCTCCAGGGTCCGAACTGTGGCGGGGGTCAGGGTCGCATCCGCGCCGTTCTTGTCGTATTGGTCATAGAATTTGTAGCCCGGCGAGTAGGAGTCGATGAGATCGCTGAGCGTCGAATAACCGCCGACGGCTTCGGCGAAAAGGAAGCGTTTTCGAAGGTCTTGGTGTGCCGGTATGAAACGCTCCGGCGCCGGCGCCTCGGCGCTCGCCGAATCTTCGGCCGGCGCCTGGTGTTGATCCAAAAGCCGCAAGGTTTTCTCGAATAGGTCTTGGGTCCCATCCACGATCGGCCGGACTCGGATCTCCTCGCCGTGATTGACGCGGGCGATCGCGCTCAGGCTGAGCGTCTTGAATGCGGCGCTCACCGCGATGGGGGCGGGCCGCGCGTTATCGTCAAGCGGGCTCTCGGGCATTGGGTTCTCCGTCATTCACGCGTGCTGAAAGTTTGTGAAAAAACCTACTGCGCTTGGGATCTCGCGTTCCGGCGGTGCTCGGAATCCTCATGTATTTCAACATACACTCCGGTTCCTGCGCTCCGGCGGAACGCGATCTCCCTTCGCTCGCGACGGTTTGTTCATAAACTTTGATAGGTTCCGAGGGTGCTGCTTAACGGCGCACGGTCCCTCATGCTGTGTTATCTTTTAGTCCGCGTTTTCCAGCGCGTACTATGAGCGTCTTACCAAACAGGTCATCGCTTGCATGAGTGTCTCTATCCTTACCCCCGCCTTCGTCTACGACAAAGCGGCGCTGTGCCGGGCCTTGTCTTGGCTCGCGCTCCTCCGCGAGGAGCAGGGTTTCAAGCTCTTATTTTCCATCAAAGCCTTACCGTTCGTCGATATTCTCGAGTGCCTGCGGCCGCTGCTCGACGGATTCTCCGTGAGCTCCTTGTTCGAGGCCAGGTTAGCGCGCGAGGTGCTCGGCGCTAAGGGCGTGATTCATATCACGACCCCAGGATTGAGGGCGGACGAGTTTTCGGAGATCACCCGGCGCTGCGATTATTTAAGTTTTAATTCCCTGGCGCAATGGCAGCGCTGCCGCAAGCGCGGGCGGCCCGCGGGCGGGCGCTGCGGATTGCGCATCAATCCCGGTGTCTCGCATCTCAAGGATCCGCGCTATGACCCCTGCCGGCCGCATTCCAAACTCGGCGCCGCGCTCGGCGCCGTCAGGAGCGCTTTGGACGCGGGCGGCGCCGATCTTGCCGGGCTCAGCGGTGTCCACTTCCACACCATGCACGGGGGGCGTGATCTCAGCCCGCTCGCCGCGACACTCGCACGGGTCGAGGAAGTGCTCGGCGCATGGCTCGGAAGGCTCGAGTGGATCAATCTCGGCGGCGGGTATTATGTCGACCGGCCGGAAGCGGTCGAGGAATTCGCGCGCATCGTGGGAGGTTTGCAACGGCGCTATGGATTGGAAGTGTTGTATGAACCCGGTAAGGCCGTGGTCGGAGAAGCGGCCTGTCTCATCGCCAGCGTGGTCGATGTGTTCCCGAGCGAAGGCCGCCAGGTGGCTGTCTTGGACACCACCGTCGCGCATCTGCCGCAAGTCTTCGAGTACCAGACGAGCCCGGCCTTGCGGGAAGCGGTACGCGGCGGGCGCTATCGGTACCTCATCGCCGGCGCGAGCTGCCTCGCGGGCGATCTCTTCGGGGACTACGAATTCAGCGAGCCGCTCGGGGTGGGCGATCGGCTGACGTTCGAGGGGATCGGCGCCTATAGCCTGGTCAAGGCTTCGCGCTTCAACGGGATCAATCTCCCTACGATCTATGCCAAGGAAAGCACGGGCAGAATCGTGCTCAAGAAGCGCTACGATTACCTCGCCTATCGGGACCAATGGGTGAACGGCGCGGACGCTAGCGAGCGCGAACAGGCCGAGCCGTGGCATGGCGAGGCGCGCGTGCGATGACGGCGGCGGGTGCGGCGCGGCGCTTGCTGCTGGTGATGCGGCATGCGAAATCCGATTGGGACCGCAGTCCCGGATCGGACTTCGACCGCCCCTTAGCAAAGCGCGGGGAGCGCGACGCACCGCGCATGGGGCGCTGGCTGCGCGAGCAAGCGTTGATCCCTGACCGGGTCGTGAGCTCACCGGCCGTGCGCGCGCGCCAGACCTGCCTCCTGGTCTGCGAGGCGCTCGCTATCAAGAAGGGGCAGATTCATTGGGAGCCCGAGATCTACGCCGCAGAGGTCACGACCTTACTGAACGTCCTTGCCCGTTGTCCGGAGAAAACCCAACGGCTATTGCTGGTGGGCCACAACCCGGGCTTGGAAGATCTGGTTGCCTATCTCGCCGCAGGCCCGGGCGCGTTGTCGACGCGGGGAAAGCTCATGCCGACCGGCGCCGTCGTCGGCATCCGCTTACCCGAATCGTGGGCCGGTTTACAGCCGGGTTGCGGCCACATCGAGACGCGCATGGTCCCGAAAGCGTTACCCGCAGAATAAGCCGCGAAGCATAGTAGCGCACTGGGCGATCAGCCTGAGCTTAGGAAAATACTCGCGATACCTCCCGGGATCGCGCGTGAGCAAGCTGAGTCCCCCGAAGGAGGCGCACGCGCCGATGTAGAAATCGGGAAGCGGCGAACGTTTCGCGCCGCCCCGCCGCCGATAACGGCGGTAGGCTTTGCCGGCGACGAAGGCGGCTTCCCACGGCAACTGCAGCCGCTCGAACTTGAATCCGGAGAGCGCTTCATCGAGCGCCTCAATCGTCTCGTAGTGGACCGAAAGCTCCGCGTAGATGATCGGATTGATCGCTAGCCCGCCGGTATCCAGCGCCCGTTCAATCTGGGAGGCCGACCACGCGAACCATGCGGGGTCTTCCGTACCGACGTCGATCAGCACATTGGTGTCGACCAGGGTTAGCATCGCGAGTCAGTCTTCGCCTCGCGTCAATGCCATAAGCTCGTCGGTAGACATCTTCAGATGCCTGAGGGTGCCGCGCAGTTGGGCGACGCCCCGCTGTCCCTTGGTAACGGCCGGGCCAACCGGTATGAGAATGACCTTGCCGCGGACGTACTCGAATACCACTTCCGTGTTTGGCAGTAGACCTGCCTTTTCCCGGATATGCTGGGGAATGGTGACCTGACCCTTGCTAGTGATACGCATCGCCGCTTCCACGGTAATACTTATTGCAAGTAAGAATCTTACCTAAGTAGTCTGGTTCATAAATTCGGCAACGTATGATTTCATGCTGCGAGACGCCAGGGAACCGGCTCGACCACGAATTTTTTGATGAGCCTGGCGAGGTCGTCTCGCGTGAATCGCCACTCGAA
>JBOIDF010000025.1:0-42401 GCA_050740455.1 Gammaproteobacteria bacterium
CCTTCGCATTTGCGATTGCGAATTCGCTTCTAAGCTTCGCATCGTTGACGGCGGCGAACTCAGCGGCAACGTCTTTTTCGTAAAACGTCGCTAGACCAGCGAACACCTTCCTCGCGACGTCGATGTAGGTGCGTGGCAGCGGTGTGCGGAGGTTGTTGCGGATCTGCTGGGCAGCGATGGGAACCGCTTTGGCATAATCGATATAGGCCCGCATGCGAGCCGGCAGCGGCGCATACTCGCGGGTCACATACACGTTGGGGTCGAGTGCTCTCGCATAAAACATCGGATTCTTGTATGGCCACTCTACAGATGCCAGCCAGAACAGGTTCCCATCGATTACGGCGATTAAGTAGTCACGCTCGAAGCGTTGATGCTTGCCTAACCTGGCAGGGTTGAATGCCAATGCCCGCTTACGATGAGCGCGGAGCCAGTCGCCTTCCTTCTTGAGAGCCGCGGGACTCCAGTCAGGCAGCTTGCCGTCGAACTCATGGCGTCCGGCGCGCACCGCAACGTCAGGGTGCGTCACAAGGTAGTCCTCAATAAAGCGGTTTACGAAGGCATCCCAGTCTAAGCCGTTGGTTGCCGCGAAAAGCCGCTGATCGCCCCCAACGGCTGTGATCACAATCACGGCGACAATGAGAAGGGCTTTCACAGACCGGCGAAAGGGCTTTCGGGGCTTATCATTCGCGATTTTCGTTGACTAAGACGCCCACAGTTTGAGAGGAGACGTGAGTTTCGCATCGTTCATGTCCAGTTCTGACCAACGCACGCTGCGCAGGGTGCGCGACATTCGGACAGCCGCCTCGCGGCCACAATAATAGCCGGCCCATAGACCAACCGGGCAATAGCCGAGCGATCGGTAAAAAGACTGGGCGCTGCTATTGCGGGCGCGCACCTCTACGTGGATCGCGCAGATCCCAGCGAAGCCCGCCGATCCTTCCAGCCACCGCATGAGACGACGCCCTATCCCGGTGCGTCGATGTAAAGGGCTAACGGCGAGTAGGTTGAGGTGAGCGTCTTCCTCACCGAAATACATGATAGCAAAACCGACCAAGCGCCCTGGCGCCTTGGCGGCTAGGACCACCGTATCGGGGCGGCGGATGTGATTGGCTACCCGATCGGGCGTCCAGGACCACCCCAAACCGTGCTCGATGAGCTCGCGGGACATGGTCGCTATGCGCTTGGCATCCGATAGCCTGGCGAGACCGAGTTCAACGTGTTCAGTCATCTAATGCGTACCAACATAAGCGGACCAGGAGCGAACAAGGTTCTATGCCCGGTCATGCGGCTTACCCATCGCTTCCTGGCGTTTAGTCTCCCAGGAACTCGCCAAATCCTCGACAACCATCGCTTGCGGCGAAGAGAACCGCTAACTTTCCCTGCCGGGTGAGCAGCTTAAACCTCCCAGCCTGCGAGGGGCGTTTTACGGGGGATCACTGTCCGCGACCGACAAGCTATATTCCCCATCCCGCCACCGGGAGGATCTGTCCTGTGATACCTGTTGCCGCGTCGGATGCCAAGAAGAGCACCGCCTCCGCGATATCCTCCCGCTTGGCCCATTTGGTAAGGTCTTTTGGCTTCATGGCTGCCAGGTTGGAGGCTGTATCCACTAAGCCCGGTGCGACGGCGTTCACCCGAATCTTGGCATCCCGTCCCTCCAGGGCAAGCGTTTGGGTCAGCGCTACGATTGCGGCTTTAGCACAATTGTAGGCCACCATGTTGGCTTGAGGGCGCCCGGCGCGCGAGAAGTTGATGATGCACCCACTGCCTCTTTCCCGCATGTGGGGAAACACCGCGCGAGAGCAAAGGAATGCGGTAAGAAGATTGTTGTTGAGTTCGGCGTTCCAGTCCGGAAGGGTGTGATCGACCGCAGCCTTGTACCGGGTCAAACCTCCCGCGAGGTTGACCAATATGTGAATCCTGCCATAGTGAGCAACCATACGCTCTACAGCCTGGCCGACTTGGGTTTCATCGGTGAGATCGACCCGAAGAGCGAGCACCTTGGCGCCTTCTGCCTCAAGCTCTTTGGCACGCGCTTCAACGTTTTTCTGTGACCGTGCAGCGATCCCTACGCCAGCACCGTTGTGAGCAAAGACCCGTGCGACACTCTGTCCGATCTGCCCGTCGTTGCTTACGCCGGTCACGAGAGCGATTTTCCCGTCCAATAGTCCACCCATAGAGGTATCCTCAAAAACGCTTCAACACGATTATACCCCACTGTCCGCTCGCCCAACTTGGACACTCCAGCATCCGAACCAAAAGGCTCGCTCCGAGGCACGTCGATTGCGGCGGCGCTGCCGGACCTGAGCCTCCCGTAACGCCTTAAGCTTAGGATTGTTGAGAAATTCCTCTGGGCCGGCCCGGAGTGCAACCCCGGCAAGGTCAGGGGCGTCCGCGTCCTTGTCGCCATAGAGCGCGCGGTTCCACCAGGAGTCCGGCCTCGGCCGACCAAGAAAGTGCCCCGTCTCCGCTGCCAGCACTCCATGCACGAGGGCTCGGGTCATACCAGCCGACCACAAGCCTGGCAAGCGCTCGTAGCGCTGCGAGAGTTCCACCAGCGAGCCCGATGACGCCATATTCCCGCTGGAGTGCTGTTGGGAGAGTGTGTCCATGGAGACCGGATCGATGCGACCCGTTCCTAGCGTATAGAGGGGCCAACATTCGTAGGTGGGGTCCTTATCGGCTTCGACCAAACTCCGAGCTCTGGCCAGCAACTCTTCCTCAAGGGGTCCAGTCTCGTTCAGAAGTGAAAGGGCGAGACGGGCCTCTAAGACGATGTTGCGCGCATCCCGGAGGACCTGTTCGCGCCGTTCATCGTTCCATCCCTCGCGGAGACTTTGGCGCGCGAGGCCAGGCAGGGCGTCGCGGAGGGCGGTATGGATGGGAGATTTCCGCCAGCGGTGCTCCGCCACCGGAGGCAGACGTGGCTCCCACTCGTTGCGTGCATGGGATCCACTGCGGTAAGCCGACGTCATCGTCGTCGCAGTTCCCCCAGGAATCGTAGGTGGTCAAGAATCCCTCCCGCGATCCCGGCACCCGCCACTCAACATATTCTTCGCCGAATCGCCAACCACCGCGGGGGTGGAAGAGGGCCCGCGCCGTAATCTCCAGACGCGCTGGCATGCGTGCCGGGGATTTCATTGGGGCTTGCTGGTTGCCTTCAGGTGCTTCCCTGCACCCGTCGTTGTCCGGCTGGTCGGTGGTCTCGGTACTGAGTGTGGTTTCTACCGTGCAGTCAAAGAACTTGATGATGGCACTCACGACGCGCCGCGGCTCAGTGGCCAACGCCTCGGTCACAGCAGTCTCTCGCGCGGCGCGCAACCGATCAGCAACATGCGACGGTGAGTCGGGCGAAACCCATCCGTCGCCAATTTATTCGGTTCCGTTTGCTCACTGGGAGGCAGACAGGAATGGGGCGAGATGCTTACATAGTGCTTACACTGCTAGGGGCCCCAGCAAAGTGAACTACGTAACAGTTTGTTTTCATTGGTGCCGGCGAGAGGAATCGAACCCCCGACCTACTGATTACGAATCAGTTGCTCTACCGACTGAGCTACACCGGCGATTGTGCGCAATGCAAGTATATGTGGTGATCTTGTAAAACAGCGCGTTATTACTTATCTCGAATCCTTACGATAACATCCACGGCTTCTTGCACGGTTCCGTAAGGCAAGGCCGGGAGTTCCGGAATGTGCAATGCGTCGGCATCGAGGTCGATCAAAGCACCCTGATCTACGTTATAGAAATGAAAGTGAGCGCTGGTATTCGAATCATAATACACCCGTTCCGGATCGACGATGACCTGCTGGACGATCCCGCGCGCCGCGAAAAGCCGCAGGGTGTTGTAGACGGTGGCCTTGGATACCGCTTTGCCGCGGCGACGCAGCCGGTCGAGCACCTGCTCGGCCGATAAGTGTTGATGCTCTTGCAGCAACAGCAGCGCGATCTCCACGCGCTGGGCCGTCGGCTTGATTGCTTGCCGTTGCAATAGATGAACGGCGGCGGATTCATCGTGAAGGAGCATCGAATGCGCCTAAGGTGCTCTGCCCGAGTTTGATCCTTAGTGTACGCCTAGCGCCGGCTGCTTGCACCCTCCCGGCGCGTGCTCAAAACCCGCGGCCAAGCAAACACTTCCCGATCGACGAGCGGCGAGCGTACCAAAATCAAGTCCGCGACTAAGCGCGCCGATCCCGGCGCCAAGGTCACACCCAATCGATAATGCCCGGTATTCGCATACAGCCCGCGAATCGCGGGATGGGCCGCGATGATCGGTGTGTCGCGTTGTGCATAGGGCCTCAAACCCGACCAATGTCCCGCAAATTTAGTTTGCTCTAGTTCCGGAACCAGTCCGAACGCGGCCGCTTCCAAAACGGATCGAGCCCCCGGCGTGGCCGACTTGTCGAACCCAACACGCTCAAGCGTGCTACCGATGAGGACACGCCCATCAGCGCGGGGCACGGCGTAGATTTCCTCGCGCAGCAGGATATGGCGGAAAAGCGGCGTTTGGGTTTCGAAGAGAAGCATTTGACCGCGTACCGGCGCCAGCGCCGGGGGGAAGGGCAGTCCGGCGAGTAGTTGGCCGCTCCATGCGCCGGCAGCGATAATGACCGTTTCGCTCAAAAAGCGACCCGCGCTGCTATTCACACCGACGACCCGATGATGGGACACGGTAACTGAAGACACTTGCGCGTTCTCGTAGATACCGACCCCTGCTTGACGCGTCACGGCCGCGAGGGCACGCAGCAACCGCGGGTTACGGATCTGGGCCACGCTAGGCCACCGCAGGGCCTGGCCGGATGCGTGCACCCGCGGTTCCAGAACCTGTAGTTCCGCAGGGCCGAGGATCTCGCAGCGATCACGGCTATGTCTAGCCCAAGAGGAGGTCTTGCCGTTGAGCGCCGCGTCGACCAGCAACAGACCCGATTGCATCCATTGGCAATCGATGCCGGTGAGATCGCGTAGCTTGCGCGCCAACTCCGGATATCGGACCTGGCTCCAACGCAAGAGGGGATCGAGCGCGCTCGGGATGCTCCAAGGCGGCAGCGGCCCGAGTATTCCTGCCCCTGCCCAGGATGCCTCCTGTCCCAGGCGATGGCGTTCGAGAAGAACGACCTTACACCCTGCCTTGGCCAGTTCCCACGCGGTGAACATTCCGATCACGCCCCCGCCCACTACGATGCAGTCAGCAAGCATTCGAGGACCGTAATGTATCGGCGTTCGGGAGGTTTAATCTCCCAACCGGCGCTTACCGCAATAACGTGATCACTATCGCCGGCGGGGGGCGCCGTGATGGTCAGAATTACGTCAGCGCTACGTCCGCATTGGAGTCCTTGGCGAGCTCCCTCGGAAGGCTGAACACGACTTTCTCACGTATGCCGGGCGCTTCCAAAACCGCCCTGCCACCCCATTCTTTTAGCTTTTGCACCACCTGCTCGACCAGCACCTCGGGTGCCGATGCTCCCGCCGTTACCCCTACGGTCTGTTTATTGTTTACCCATGCATGTTCGATTTCGGCCGCGCTATCGATCAAGTACGCGGGGATCCCTTGCTTTTCCGCGATCTCTTTGAGGCGCGTGGAGTTCGAGCTGGTTTGCGATCCGACCACGAGGATCACGTCACATTCCTTGAGCATTCGCTTCACCGCGTCTTGGCGGTTTTGCGTGGCGTAACAGATGTCCTCTTTCTTCGGTCCGATGATTTTCGGGAAACGCTCCCTTAGGGCATCGATAACTTCCGCCGTATCGTCCATCGACAGCGTGGTTTGGGTCACGAAAGCGATGCAGTCCGGGGTTCTCACTTGCAGGTCCCAGACATCTTGGACGGATTCCACCAGGTACATCCCGCCTGCCCCATCGCCGCGCCGGTACTGCCCAAGGGTGCCTTCGACCTCCGGGTGGCCGGCATGGCCAATGAGAATGCACTCCCTTCCCTCGTCTTGGTAGTGGCCCACCTCCATGTGCACCTTGGTCACCAGCGGGCAAATCGCGTCGAACACACGCAGTCGGCGGTGCGCGGCTTCATCCCGCACCGCCTTGGCGACGCCATGGGCGCTGAAAATGACCACCGAATCATCCGGAACATCCTGAAGCTCGTCCACGAATATGGCGCCTTTCTCGCGCAGTCCGTCCACGACATATTTGTTATGCACTACCTCGTGGCGTACGTAAACCGGCGCGCCGTACAGTTCCAAGGCCCGCTCGACAATACCGATGGCGCGATCGACTCCGGCGCAAAAACCGCGCGGGTTTGCTAGCACAATTTTCATCACAGCACTCTCCTGCCCCTCATTTATGTAGCCACACTACGATTTCTAAACCCTTATGTCGATACATCGCGTTTCAAACCGTCATATAACATCATCGCCGCCCCCACGGTGATGGCGGCATCCGCGATATTGAAAGCAGGCCAGTGCCAGGCTCCGTAAAAGACATCGATAAAATCCACGACGTAACCGGAAACAACTCGATCCCAAAGATTGCCTACCGCGCCCCCAAGGATAAGCGCCAGCGCGCACGCGATCCACGGCCGCTCGGCGGGCGTTTTGAGTAACCATACCACGATGCCTAGGCTGACGGCCGTCGCCAGAAAAATAAACAGCCACCGCTGCCAGCCACCCGCTTGCCCGAGGATGCTGAAGGCGGCGCCGGTATTGTGGACCAGCGTGAGATTGAGTGACGGAAACAGCGCCTGCGGTTCGTACAGCGTCAAATGCTGACTCGCGAGGATTTTGGTGAATCGATCCAGCATGACGATTCCGCTCGCGAGCAAGAGCCACCTGCCGGCGCCCCCTGGGACGCTCGCCCGGTTCGTGTCCACCCCGTCTTCAGCACAGTCTCTGTTCTTGCCGTTCACCATCATCCAACTCGCCTACGCATACCGCCGGATTTCCCCCGGACCGTTTACGTTGTTCACACAGCGGCCGCATAAGGTCGGGAAGGCCGCATCCGTGCCGACATCGTGCCGATGGTGCCAACAACGGCCGCACTTCGGTTGCGCCGAGGGTAGTACCGCGAGCTTAAGCTCCGGGATCACCGTATCTCTTGTTTGTTGCCCGGCCTGAGCAAGCGCATGCACCTGCGCGACGCTGGTGATCATGACAAACCGCAGCTCATCCTCGAAGGCGGTTAAGGAATCGAACAGCGCACCATTGCAATAAAGGCGCACCTCCGCGTCCAGCGATGATCCGATTCGGCCCGCAATCCGCAAACCCTCGAGCTCCTTCGCGACGACCTCGCGCGCCGTGATCACCCGCTCCCAAAGATGGGGATCAAAACGGTCGTCCGGGGTACGTGGCGCTTGATACCATTGTTCTAGGAATACCGACTCGCCCCGGTGGCCTGGAATGTAGGGCCAGATCTCATCCGCAGTGAAGCTCAAGATCGGGGCCAGCCAGCGCGTGAACGCCTCGACAATATGGTACATGGCGGTCTGCGCCGAGCGCCGTCCCAGGCTCTCGCGCCGCATCGTGTACTGACGGTCCTTGACAATATCGAGATAGAAGCTCCCCAATTCCAGCGTGCAAAACTTGTGCACCTTTTGGTAGATGAGGTGGAATTGAAACTGTTCGTAGGCGTTAATCACCTCTTGCTGCAAGCGCGCGGCGTGGGCCAGCACCCAGCGGTCGAGCATGAGCATGCCCTCGGGCGCTACCCGGTGGGTGGCAGGGTCGAAGCCCTCCAGGTTGGCTAATAGGAAACGGGCCGTATTGCGAATACGCCGGTAGGCATCGGCGATGCGTTTCAGGATCTCGTCCGACACCGCCATCTCGGCCTTGTAGTCGGTCGCCGCGACCCAAAGCCGCAAGACATCGGCGCCGAGCGTATTCACGACCTCCTGAGGAACGACGACGTTTCCTCGCGACTTGGACATTTTCATGCCCTCGGCATCCACCGTGAATCCATGCGTCAATACAGCCTTATACGGCGCGACACCGTGCATCGCGACCGCCGTGAGCAGGGAGGACTGAAACCAACCGCGATGTTGATCGGAGCCCTCGAGATACAGATCGGCCGGATAGCGCAAGCGCTCATCGTTTTGCAACACGCAGGTATGAGTAACCCCCGAATCGAACCACACGTCGAGCGTATCGGTCACCTTGTCATAGTAGGCCACGTCCTCGCCGAGCAGATCGGTGGTATCGAGATCGTGCCACGCATCAATGCCGTCCTGCTCGATGCGCCGGGCGACTTCCTCGATCAATTGACCGGTGTCGGGATGTAACTCACCGGTGGTTCTGTGAACGAACAAGGCCATCGGCACGCCCCAGGTGCGCTGGCGGGAAATACACCAGTCCGGGCGCTTTTCGACCATGCCGTGAATGCGCAGCCGGCCCCACTCCGGGACCCAACTCACCCTCGCGATCTCGGCCAAGGCCTGGGATCGCAGCCCCTGCGCGTCCAAGCTGATGAACCATTGCGGTGTCGCCCGGAAAATGATTGGCGTGCGATGCCGCCAGCAGTGCGGATAGCTATGCCTGACAATCTCATGGTGCACCAGCGCGCCACGCGCTTTCAGCACCTGAATGATATGTTCATTGACGGCCCACACATGCTCGCCCGCGAAGAGCTCCGTGCCCGGAAGAAAGCGGCCGTCACCGCCGACGGGGTTGTCCACCGCCAAGCCATAGCGCTTAGCCACAACATAGTCGTCCTGGCCATGGCCCGGCGCGGTGTGTACAGCGCCGGTGCCAGCCTCGGTGGTGACATGGGTCGCGAGAATGACAGGCACTTCGCGGCGGTAAAACGGGTGTTGCAAGACCAAACCCTCGAGCGCCTGGCCACCGCTGTAGGCAATGACTCGATACTCTTCGATGCCATAGCGATACAGGGTGTCCTTCATCAAGGCGTCGGCCAGCACCAGGCGCTCGACACCGCGCGGCCCCTGGCATTGCACTACCGCGTAGTCGAGCTCCGGATTGACGGCCACCCCGTGGTTGGCCGGTAGCGTCCACGGCGTGGTGGTCCAAATGACCACCGACAGCGGGCCGCTCCCCTCGTGCTCGGGGAGGTGATGGCAGCGTTCTAAAAGGCTGGCCTCGTCCAACACCGCAAAACGCACATCGATGGCGGGCGAATCGCGCTCTTGATACTCGAGCTCTGCCTCAGCCAAGGCCGATCCGCAATCCGTACACCAGTGCACGGGTTTGACGCCGCGCTGCAGATGACCTCCCTGAATAATGCGGCCGAGGGCGCGGATGATATCCGCCTCGTAACGGTAATTCATCGTCAGATAAGGCCGGTCCCAGTCGCCGAAAACGCCCAAGCGGATGAAATCCGCGCGCTGCTTATCGACGTGCACGCGAGCGTAGGCGCGGCAAGCCTCACGAAAGGCCTTGGGCGAAATCTGCTCACCTGCTTTACCTGACTGCTGTTCCACCATCAATTCGATGGGCAGGCCGTGACAATCCCACCCAGGAACATACCCCGCGTTGAAACCGCTTAACGTTCTTGCCTTGACGATGATGTCCTTGAGCACTTTGTTGACCGCATGCCCGATATGGATATCTCCGTTCGCATACGGCGGCCCGTCATGAAGAACATAGTCCCGGGCGCCTTTGCGGCGGGCGCGAATGCGTGTGTACAGGCCGAGATCCTGCCAGCGTTTTAGCACCGCCGGCTCGCGCTCGGCAAGATTGGCCCGCATGGGAAAGGCCGTGCGCGGCAGGTTCAGCGTCTTCTTATAGTCGCTCATACGAGGAGATCGTCGCAGGCGCGCTCTTGTTTTAATACTCTTCTGGCTTGCTCGGCGTCGAGCACTATTTGCTGTGTCAGGGCATCCACCGACTCGAAGCGCCGATCATCCCTCAGCTTAGCGACAAACTCCACGGCCACGTCCTTTCCATAGCAGTCTTGAGAAAAATCAAAAATATGTACCTCCAATAGATCGCGGGTTCCGCCGAAGGCGGGCTTGGAACCGAGATACGCTACCCCCGGCAAGGGCGTCCGTCCGAGCCCGCTCACCCTTGCGGCGAAGATCCCCCAAAGCGGCGATCGGTTTCGGCGCAGCTCGATATTCGCCGTCGCAAACCCGAACGCATGACCTCGCCTCTCGCCGTGGGCTATCCGGCCGCGGATCGCGTAACCACGGCCGAGGAGGCGCCGCGCCCGCGGCATGTCCCCCTCGGCAAGCGCCCGGCGCACCTGGGTACTGCTCACGCGCTCCCCGGCGATCTTAAACACCGGCGGTTGCACCACGGTAAACCCGTAGCGGGATCCCAAGGTAACCAGCATCCCATAATCGCCTTCGCGTCCCTTGCCGAAACGAAAATCATCGCCGGCCACCACGCTCCGCACCCCGAGCCCGGACACCAAGATCTGTTTCACGAATGCCTGTGCCGGCAGCTCCGCGAACGCTTGGTCGAAACGCAGGCAAACGAAGCGATCGATATCCTGAGCTTTCAAAAGCTCGTACTTTTCCCGTAGCCGCGTCAAGCGCGGCGGGGCGGCGTTAGGCTGGAAGTACTCCTGGGGTTGCGGCTCGAAGACGATCACCGCAGTCGCCAAACCGAGGCGCTCCCCGACGCGTTTGATCTCAGAGCAAACGGCTTGATGGCCCAAGTGCACGCCATCGAAATTTCCAACGCTGGCCACGCACCCGCGCTGCCTTGGCGGTAGGCCCGCGATTCGCCGGATCAATTCCATCGCTGCACGTACTGCGATTATACCGAGGGGTGAAACGCGCGCATATGTTCCCACCGCAATCCACCCACCCACAACGCGCCCACATACACGAACCCCGCCGAGGCGATCAATGCGAGGAGCCGTAGCGCCCGCTCGGCGGCGGTCCAATGGTGCCACTCGCCGATCTCCCCGCGGCCGAGAGCCAACAACAGGATCATGAGCGCCGCAGCCACGATCACACGCGCGAGAAACATGCCCCATCCGGGAAGCGGCCGGTAAATGTTGGCTTGATGCAAACCACGGTACAACAAGGCCGCGTTAATATAGGCGCTCAGCGATGTCGCCAAGGCCAATCCCGCATGCGCCAGCGGCCAAATGAGCACCGCGTTGAGCAGGATATTCGTCAGCATGGCGATCACACCCACGCGGACCGGGGTGCGGGTATCTTGCCGGGCGTAATATCCCGGCGCGAGCACCTTAATGAATACGAAAGCGAGAAGGCCGAAAGCAAAGGCGATGAGACTGCGCGCGGACATCTCGACATCGCGTGCGCTGAATTCACCGTATTGAAACAGCGTGCACAGCATGGGGCCCGCGAGGAGCGCAATACCGAGCGCCGCCGGCAAAGCGATCACAAGCACGCACCGCAGCGCCCAATCGAGAGTGCCGGCGAACGACTCGGCTGAGCCGCGGGTGTGCTTGTCGGCGAGGCTCGGCAAGATAACCGTCGCCAACGCGACCCCAAATACCCCCAGGGGAAATTCCACCAGCCGGTCCGAATAATACAGCCATGAGACGCTCCCGGTGATTAAAAACGACGCGAGCAAGGTGTCGACAAGGAGATTGATCTGGGCCACCGAGACCCCGAAAATCGCGGGTCCCATCAGCGTCAGTATACGCCGGACACCTTCATCGCCGCGTTTGATGCGCGGCCGCGGGAGCAGTTTCAGCGGTAGCAAGAAAGGCAGTTGAAATAACAATTGCACCGCGCCGCCCACGAATACCCCCCAGGCCAAGGCCACGACCGGCTGCTGCATATGGGGCGCGAGCCAGATCGCCGCGCCGATGATGCTGAGGTTCAAAAACGCCGGGGTAAAGGCCGGGACGGCAAAACGGCCGTAGGTCTGCAAGATACCGGATGCGAACCCCGCGAGCGAGATAAACAGCAAATACGGAAAGGTGATCTTGAGCATGTCGACGGTCAGCGCGTACTTGTCCGGATTGGCCGTAAATCCGGGAGCAAACACCAGCACCAGAACGGGCGCCGACACAATGCCGACCACGGTCGCTAATCCCAGCCACCCGGCCAGGGCGCCCGCGGTGTGATCGACGAGATGTTTGGTCTCCGCTTGCGTTCGCTGGTTTCTGTATTCTGACAAGACCGGCACGAACGCTTGTGCGAAGGCCCCTTCCGCGAACAGGCGCCGGAATAGATTGGGGATGCGAAACGCCACAAAAAACGCGTCTGCCACAAAACCCGCGCCGAAGAGGGCCGCGACGACCATGTCGCGCATGAACCCTAAGACGCGCGAGATCACGGTCATACCTCCCACCGTCGCGGTGGAACGAAATAAGCGTATGCTCAGCGTGTCGCCCCTGAAAATTATTGGCCCCTCACAACGATAGCACAGGAACCGGCGGGCAGATATCGCAGTTATTGACATCGGCACGTGGAATACGCATAGTTCCGCCCCGCTTAACGTTATTGGAGATTAGCTTGGCTAATTGTCCCTCTGCTCGCAAACGCGCCCGGCAAGCCGAGAAACGCCGGGCGAGCAACGTCAGCCGGCGCTCCCGGCTGCGTTCGATGATCAAGAAGGTCGTGCGCGCGATTCGGCAAAACGACAAGGACGGCGCCACCGCGAGCTATAAGGCGGCGGTACCCATAATCGATCGCATGGCGACGAAGCGAATCATTCATAAGAACAAGGCGGCGCGGCATAAAACGCGCCTGCATCTCGCGATCCGCGCCTTGGGGTAGCGGGCCAGCCTCAGGTGCCTGCGAGCAGATACCCGGGGAAGCTCTGCAAAAGTGTCGCGAGCAAGCCCAGATGCACGAAGCCGCGGAGCGAGTTGCGAGACATATCACGTAGATAGGCGAGCGACGAGCGAGCACGCGACAAAGCAGATGGGCTGCGCAGTAACTTTTGCAGAGCTTCCCTAGAGGACCACGAGGTTATCACGATGGATCAGCTCCGGCTCGTTTACGTAGCCTAGAGCGGCCTCGATGTGCTCGCTCGATTGGCCTCTAATCCGCGCCGTCTCCTGCGCTGAGTAATTGATAAGGCCGCGCGCGATCTCCCGCCCCTCGGCGTCCGCGCAACTGACCAATTCACCGCGCCCAAAGTCGCCTTCGACCGCGGTCACGCCCACGGCCAGCAAGCTCCTCCCGGCCTTAAGCAGCACGCGCGCAGCACCCGCATCCAAGACCAAGCGGCCGCGTGGTTTCAGGCCCCCGGCGAGCCATTGTTTGCGGGCCGCCACCGGACCCTGGCCGGGGACAAGTAAGGTACCCGTCTCCGCGCCGGCGGCGATCCCGAGCAGGACCTCGGGCGTATGGCCCGAAGCGATAATGGTCGCCGTACCAGAGCGTGCCGCGAGCGCCGCCGCCGTGAGTTTCGTCCGCATGCCGCCGCGTCCGAGCCGGGCGCCCTCTCTCGCCATAGCGCCGAGAGCCGGATCCCCGGCGCATGCCCGCGGGATGAGCCGGGCTTGCGGATCGGCGCGGGGATCGCGCTCGTGTAAGCCCTCCTGATCGGTCAGGATCACGAGTAGCGTGGCCTCGATGAGATTAGACACAAGCCCCGCGAGCGTATCGTTGTCGCCCACCCGTATCTCTTCGGTGGCCACGGTATCGTTCTCGTTAACCACCGGTACTACCCGCAGCGCCAAAAGCGTGCGCAGCGTGCTACGGGCGTTCAGATAGCGCTGGCGGTGTGCCAAGTCCGCATGGGTTAGGAGCACTTGTGCCGTGTGCAAGCCATGACGCTGAAAACACGCTTCGTAGGTCTGGACGAGTCCCATCTGGCCGACGGCCGCGGCGGCCTGGAGCTCGTGCAGGGCGTGCGGCCGGCTCGCCCAGCCGAGCCGGACCACGCCTTCGGCGACGGCGCCCGATGTCACGACCACGATCTCGCGCCCTTGGCGGCAGAGCACCGCCATCTGCGCCACCCAGACCCCGAGGGATTCGGCGCGCAGACCCGCGCCACTATTGGTGGCGAGCGAGCTACCGATCTTAACCACCCAGCGCCTGGAGGCGCCGAGATCTGTTCTCTCCAGCCCGGCACTCATTGTTGCACGCGTGCCACGGCTTGCCCCGATCGGCTCAGTGCATCCAGCCGCGTTTGGATCGCATAGACGAGCGCCGGACAACCTTCCCCGCTCAAGGCAGAGACCTCGAATACCGGCCCGGTCCACGCCACGGCCGAGACGATTTCTCCAGCACATGCTTTGCGGTCGGCGCCCGGCAGCAAGTCCACTTTGTTGAGGACCAACCACCGCTCTCGAGCATAGAGCTGGTCGCTAAACTTACCGATCTCCTCCTCCACCGCCCGGATCCTGGCGACGATGTCCTCCGCTCGATCCCGTGTCCCGATATCGACCACATGCAATAGCAGCCGGGTACGCGCTAAATGCTTCAAGAACCGCACGCCGAGGCCCGCGCCCTCGCCGGCCCCTTCGATGAGACCCGGCACATCGGCGATGACGAAACCGCGTTCGCTATCGACGCGCACCACACCGAGGTGCGGATAAAGCGTCGTGAAAGGATAGCCGGCGACTTTGGGGCGCGCCGCCGACACCGCTCGAAGGAGACTCGATTTACCGGCATTCGGCATGCCCATGAGGCCCACATCGGCCAGCAGTTTGAGCTCGATGCGTAAATTGCGGGCTTCTCCCGGTTGGCCATGGGTGATCTTGCGCGGCGCGCGGTTGGTACTGCTCTTAAATCGCGTATTCCCCATGCCGTGCAGTCCGCCCCGCGCCACCACGAGGCGTTGCTTGGGAGCCACGAGATCGCCTAGCAACTCATCGCTGTCGGCGTCGTAAACCACCGTCCCCGCGGGGACCCGGAGGATGCAATCGGCGCCGGCACCTCCCGAGCAGTCCTTACCCCTGCCTGCTTGCCCGTTTTGCGCGCAAAACCGGTGCTTATAACGAAATCCCACGAGCGTGTTCAGGCCCTCGGCGACTTCCAGAACGACATGGCCGCCATCCCCGCCATCCCCCCCGTTCGGACCTCCGAAGGGGATGAACTTCTCACGGCGAAAGCTCAGGCAACCATCGCCCCCGGCCCCCGCCTCGACGCGGATCCGCACTTCATCGACAAATTTCACCGATCATCCACCGCAGCAAAAAAAACCCCGTCCGGGACGGGGTTTCGAGCGCGCCAACGCGCCGCGTTATTGCGGCATTACGCTCACATAAGTACGGGTCCTTGGCCCCTTCAGCGCGAAGACGACCCGTCCCGGTGCCAAGGCAAACAGCGTGTGGTCGCGGCCACACCCCACGTTCACCCCGGCGTGAACGCGTGTGCCGCGCTGGCGGACAAGAATGTTGCCCGCTTCGACCCATTGTCCCCCAAAGCGCTTGACCCCGAGCCGTTTCGATTCGGAGTCCCGGCCGTTACGCGTGCTGCCGCCTGCCTTTTTATGTGCCATCGTATTACAACGCTCCGTTAGGGAAGCTCTGCAAAGTTACTGCGCAGCCCATCTGCTTTGTCGCGTGCTCGCTCGTCGCTCGCCTATCTACCTGATATGTCTCGCGACTCGCTCCGCGGCTTCGCGCATCTAGGCTTGCTCGCGACACTTTTGCAGAGCTTCCTAGCCATGCATTTCCGGCGAACCGCGGATCGATCGAATCGTAAGCTCCGTGAGATTCTGCCGATGCCCCATCTGCTTACGGTAGTGCTTGCGGCGCTTGAATTTAACGACCATGATTTTCGCACCGCGCGGTTGCGCGGTGATTTCGGCCTCGACCACCGCACCGTCGACCACGGGCGTGCCCAAGGCCACCTGCGCGCCGTCCTTGACCAGTAATACCTCGCGCAGCTCCACGCTCGCGCCCACATCGCCCGCGATGCGTTCGACCAAAATCGTATCTTTTTCCTGAACCGCGTATTGCTTACCGCCTGTCTTGAGCACCGCTAGCATGGTCAATTCCCCGTCACCGTGATCCCATCGTTCCTTTACCGAATGGGTGGCGATTTTACGAGATCCGCGCGCCGCGCACAAGCAAGCGCCGTTTAAAACCGATCCTCAACGGGTCGTAGAAATTCAACCTCTGTCTTGGCACAATGGCCGGCCCAATGCAGTTAGGGCCCCGCAGGAGCGCATGAACATCGATACCTTACGCGCGCTGGTCGCCGAAGACATGGCGGCCGTCGATCGTCTAATCAAAGCGCGCCTGCATTCCGAGGTTACCCTGATCAATCAACTTAGCCGCTACATCGTCAATAGCGGCGGTAAGCGCTTGCGTCCCGTATTGGCGATACTGAGCGCGCACGCGCATGGCTACCTGGGCCGATATCACATCGATATGGCCGCGATCGTGGAGTTGATCCACACCGCGACCTTACTCCACGACGATGTGGTGGATGCCTCGGACATGCGCCGCGGACAGGAAACGGCCAACCTGGTTTGGGGGAGCGAGGCGAGTGTCTTGGTCGGCGATTTTCTTTATTCGCGGGCCTTTCAAATGATGGTGGAGGTCCGCAATATGCGGGTGATGGAGATCCTCGCGGATGCGACCAACACCATCGCCGAAGGCGAGGTCTTGCAGTTGGTCAATTGCCATGATCCGGAGACCACGGAGGCCCGCTATCTCACCATCATCCGCAATAAGACCGCCAAGCTCTTCGAAGCCGCCGGCCGGCTCGGGGTTGTCCTCAGTCATAGCAGCCCCGAGGAAGAACAGGCGATGGCCAGCTACGGTCGGCATGTAGGCACCGCCTATCAGCTCATCGATGACGTGCTTGACTATAGCGCCACCTCCGAGCAACTGGGGAAGAACATCGGCGATGATCTGGCGGAAGGTAAACCGACGCTGCCCTTGCTTTACGCCCTGTGGCACGGCGATGCGGAGCAGCGGGCCGTGGTTCGCACGGCCATCGAACAGGGGGGGCGCGAACATGCGCGCGCGGTGATGCGGGTGATTGAAGCCACCGGCGCTATCGCGTACACTGCGCGGCTTGCGCGTGCCGAAGCCGGGAGCGCCCTCAGGGTAATCGAGGGGCTTGCGCCTTCGCGGCACAACGATGCCTTGCGCGCGCTCGCGGAATTCGCGGTCAATCGCCTCTCTTAAAATCTAACCATCGGGGTGTAGCTCAGCCTGGTAGAGCACTGCCTTCGGGAGGCAGGAGTCGCACGTTCGAATCGTGTCACCCCGACCAATTAGAAATCCTCTGGCTCGGAATTAGGGAGACGGCCAAAAGATTCCATGGCTCATAGGCTACACCCGTATCTCCATGCACACCTAGCTGCTCCAGGAAAAGCAGAAAAATGCGCTGGTAGAATATTATTTGCGGAGCACAAGAATATAATCGTTGTATCCGATTGTCTAGGGTTACACCATGCGACAGGTCGTCATATCCCGTGGGGAGGACAATTATTGGGTTGCGGAATGTCCGAGTCTCCCTGGCTGCATTTCCCAAGGGTGTACCAAGGAAGAAGCCATCGCCAACCTCAAGGAAGCGATTGAAGGGTACATCGCTGTCTTGGAAGAAGACGGCTTACCCGTGCCAGAAGACCGGTTCGACACTCTGCTCGTGGCAGTGTATTCCGGTCAGGCCTGTGTCGCTGCACTTGCTAAAGCTGGCTTCGCCGATAACGAGGCGGCCAAGCACCTCAACGAGGCCCGAAATCAACTCTTTCATTCCATCTTCCATCGACCCAGGTCCGCCGCATGAGACTCGCCCAGACCCCGTCCTTCAGGCTCATTTCAGTATTGGAATTGACCGCCCCTCGGCGCAAAGCCGAGAGTTTGTGAGAAAACCTACTGCGCTTGGGATCTCGCGTTCCGGCGGTGCTCGGAATCCTCATGTATTTCCACATACACTCCGGTTGCTCGTCCCATCCTTGGGACTCGCCCCTGCGGGGCTTGCGCTCCGTTTCGCTCCCGGCGAAACGCTCCTGCGCTCCGGCGGAACGCGACCTCCCTTCGCTCGCGACGGTTTTTTCACAAACTCCGAGGGGAGGAGTGCCTACGCCCGCCCGCCGTTCGTGACGGGATCAACGCGCCGGTTCAGTCCGGGCACCAGCGATAATAGGGATAATAGTACGGTTGCCGATAGTACGGTCGATGCGGCCGGAACGGCTGATGGTATCCGTACCGCGGCGCCCGGTACTGATGACGGTAGGGCGGCTGGTAATAAGAATAACGCGGGGACTGGTGCCGGTAGCCATAACCGCCATAGGCGGGGGATCCCTGGGACGACCGATAACCGAAATTCCACGCTTGACCGGCCGCGGGCACGCATAAACCGATAACCAACACTAGGGCCGCGATGTGGGCAGAGACACGAGACGTCAACATGATACACCTCCTCATTTCGGAAGCATCCCCCGATGCTGGCGCACAATCTAGCCAATGGATGCTGAATGCCTGCTGAATATACGCGCCAGGGTTGAGGATCGGTTTTGTAGTCCCCGTCGCAATCAGCGCGGTATCGGCGAATCACTCTAGAAGCCGCCGCCGAAGCTCTCCCGATAACGCAACTCGAACTCCGGCCGTGTAACACGATGATTCTGCGTGCCGGCGCACTCGATCTTGATCGCTCCCATTAGCGATGCGATGCGGCCGGTCGTCTCCCAATCGAGGCCGTTGAGGATCCCGAATAGGAGACCGGCGCGATAGGCGTCTCCGCAGCCGGTCGGGTCCGTAACCGCGCGCGGCTGCGCCGGCGGGATCTCGTAACAACCCGAAGCCGTAAAGATCTGCGAGCCTTGCGCCCCGCGCGTGATGACGAGCGCCTCGACGCGGGCCGCGACATCTTCCGGGGTCAGGCCGGTGCGTTCCTGCATCAGATGCCATTCGTAATCATTTACGGTCACCCACGCGGCTTGCTCGATGAAGGTCCACAGGTCCTCGGCGCCGAACATCGGCATCCCCTGGCCGGGGTCGAAGATGAAGGGAACGCGCATTTGAACGAATTGGTCGGCATGCTGGATCATACCGTCGCGTCCGTCGGGCGAGATGATGCCGACCGAGCGCCCCTCCACCGCTGGTACCGTGTTCAGATGCGAGCGGCTCATCGCGCCCGGATGGAAGGCCGTGATTTGATTATCGTCCAGATCCGTTGTGATGAAAGCCTGCGCCGTGAGTGTGTCGCTCAAAACGCGAATATGGTCGCGCCTAATCCCGCAGCGGTCCATCCATTCGGCATAGGGACCGAAGTCGCGGCCCGCCGCGGCCACCGGCAACGGATCTTCGCCGAGGAGCTTGAGATTATAAGCGATGTTTCCAGCGCAGCCCCCGAACTCACGGCGCATCTCGGGCACCATGAATGAGACATTCAGAATATGGATCTTCTCGGGCAGGATATGGTTCTTAAAGCGATCCGGGAACACCATGATGTTGTCATAGGCGATGGAGCCACAGATCAATGCTGGCATGGTTGCTTTATTCCGTCGTAGTTATATCAATAAACAGGTACGCGTCAATTCCATCCTGAACGGGCGTAGGCCGCCGGTCCCGCGCCACGTGCAACCGCCGACGCAAGAGCGCGGGTGGCGCGCCGCTCGGCCGGGTAGGCGTAAGCTTGCGGTATCAGTCCGCCCTTGAGCAGGAGCGCGATCTTCTGGGAATCGATCTTATCATTGTTGGCCTTGCCACCATGGATCGCCCTCATATAAAGGGCATGGCCCAGCACAAAGGCAATGCCGTCCCGGCGGCAGAGATCGGCGATCCAATACCAGGTGAAGATGCACCCGAGGGCCACTGCCAGATGTTCCTGCTAGGGCTGAATCACGGCCAAGAACGCCTGGCGAGAGGTCTTGATATTCTGATGCACCAAGGTCTTCCTCTGCCTATCGAGGATACAGAGGTACATTGAGCGCGCATGCGAATCGATACCGCAATAGTAGTTGCAGTTTTTTGGTATAGAATTGCATCTGGTCCCCTCCTTCGCATTAAGTGAAACCACTTGTGGGATGGCAGGTGTATCCTACCAACCCCGAAAGTCGCGGGAGGAGGCCTCGATTAGTATCAAGGCGCTTGAGGGGGACGCCGCAAAAACGCGACGGCCCTCAAGCGAAGCGTTTAGCTGGTGAGGGGGGCTATTAATCAACGCGTATGAAACGGATGCTGTACGTTTAGGTCTCATCCTTAGGCTGCCCGGCTTCGTTATCCTCGTGCCCTTTTGGATAATTGTACTGCTGCCGCTCGCAGTGCTCGGCACGATATTACGAACTATATTTATACCTTTCGTGTTCCTCGTCGCAGCGTTCTATAACGATCCCAATGAATTGCGCACGTACCTGGGTGAAATTTTTGATTACTCGGATACCGTGGACCAGCTTCGCAGTATGTTTAGATGGCTTGTTACTGGACATGAGGGAGGCGATTGACGTAATTCGGAGTAATTCGTAATTCTGGGTCAGAGTAGGCCAGAGCAAAAGCTGCCTTACATGATGGAAGTTTTTACTTCGACCCCGCACTCGTTATTGGTTGAACGTAGAACAGTCGGCGGCAAGCTTGGCGATGTATAAACATTGTTGACACGGTATGCGGGTCGTCCTAGACTTTCCGAAAGCTCATAGACTGGACGAAAGCATGATGCCCATCATTGTAAAAAAATGGGGGAACAGCGCGGGTATCCGCATTCCCGCCCCCGTTCTGGAAGCGGCCGAGATCACGCTGGAACAGCCGGTGGAGGTACGCGCGGAAGGCGGCCGCATTGTCATCGAACCGGTGCGAGCGGGTTACGATCTGAATGCTCTGATCGCCGGTATCACCCCGAAAAACCGTCACGGAGAATCAAACTTCGGACCGCCGGCCGGGCGGGAGTCGATCTGACCGCAAAGCGCTATGTGCCGGAGCTAGGCGATATCGTCTGGGTACACTTCACGCCCCAGGCCGGCCATGAACAGTCTGGCCGTCGGCCCGCGGTGGTTCTCTCACCCAAAGCGTATAACGCCAAGGCAGGATTGATGCTCTGCGTGCCGGTGACCAACCAGGTAAAGGGTTACCCGTTCGAGGTCCCTTTGCATGCAACCGGTGCCACGGGTGTAGCTCTAGCGGATCAGGTAAAAAGTTTGGACTGGGAGGCACGTCGCGTCGAGCGCAAGGATCGGGCGACTGAGCAAGAACTGATTCGGATACGCGCGATGATCAAATCCTTGCTTAGCATTGCGTAACGTGGTCACTCGTGGTGCGGCTCAACGACGGTACCGAATACGAGGCGAGCTTCAGGTTCAAATAGTTCCATGGGCAGGTGCACCGGCATGCGGGAGAGGAATTCGATCCTGTAGAGATTTTTTGGACGCTCGGAGGGCCACCGTACCTAAGCCCGTTGCGCGCTTAGGGCAGGTGCCTGTGGCTATTCATGGCACCTAAGACGTATACATCCCAAATTACTGAAAGGAGCCAACATGAATGACGAGATAACAACAGAACGTATGCAGCTACAGGCGGACTACATGCAAGGATGGTTGCAACATGCCCCGAAGCCGCCCGAACGCGGAGATAACTCCTACGACGTATTCATCAGTTACCGCTCGTCGGACCGGGCGTGGGCCATGGCATTGTACGATGCCTTGACGCTGGCAGGATGGGAGCCGTTTCTGGATCAATATGACCTCGTTCCCGGTACCAACTTGGAGACGTCCTTGGCTGAGAGCCTGCAAGCGAGTTCGTCGGGTGTAATCTTGTGGTCCAGTCGCACTAGGGACTCCGAATGGTGCAAACGGGAACGCCAGGCCATGACCACCTTCAAGGATAGTAGGCGGAATAGTCAGCGCCCCTTCAACTACGTGTTAGCCAAGCTCGACGCCGAACCGTTGCCGATCTTTGCCCAAGCGGACCTGTACATCGACTTCGAGGAGAGCCCGGAAGGACCGCGGGGCGTGAACCTGCTCAAATTGATCTGTGGAATGAGAGCCGTTTCCCTGGCCCAAGAAGCTGTCGTAATGGGCCAGAAAGTTGACCAGGATGCACAACGGATCCTGAACGCCATCAATGGCGCAGTCGAAGCGGGGAATTCAGCCCGACTCCGAGAGATCGGAACCTCAGCGGAACCCGGGATCCTCGCTTCACCGGGGCCTGTACTGGCGGCCGCGCAGGGGCTGACCAGCATGGGGAAATACGAGGACGCCTTGGAGGTGCTCAAACACGCCTACGCATACTTCCCAAAGTCGATCCGTGTAAAGCAGTTGGAAGGGCTAGCGCTGCGACGCCTCAAGCGATACCAGGACGCTATTGACGTGCTGTCGGAGCTCAAAGCCGCAGGTCACCAGGATCCCGAAACGATGGGAATCCTTGGAGCAGCTTGGGACGGCCTTTACCAGGAATCCGGAAAGATGCTGCATCTTCGAAGATCGCGTGAATTGTACCGCACCGCTTTCCAAGGCGACCCAAAAAATTATTACACGGGCATCAACGCCGCAGCGAAATCACTTTTCCTGGGAGAGTCGCAAGAAACCGAAAGGTTGGCCGCCGAGGTACTGCCACTGGTTAAGGCCGCGAGCGACGGCAACGATTTCTGGGCCGGCTGCACTTTAGGCGAGGTTTACCTCCTGCAGCGCGACCTCAACTCCGCCGCCGCGCAATATCAAAAGATCATCGACAAACATCCCGGCAAGGTCGGCGACCTTGCCGGGGCGCGGCAGCAGGCAACGAGGATTTGTAGCGCACTCAAATTATCGGAGGAAGAGACGAAAAAGGTACTCGCTCCATTTGAGCTACTCGATTAGTAGCGTTTGGCATGGCGTACTTTTTTTCGGCCGCCCGAGCACCGTAGCTAGGCCCGTTGCGCAAATATTGCCGGCGATTCTGTTGGAGTGTGGCGTGCCAAGACCGGCGCTAAGTGTTTGCCTGTATAGGAGCTCGGGTCGGCCGCCAGCATCTCGGGCGTACCCGCCGCGACGATCCGTCCGCCGCCGTCCCCGCCCTCCGGCCCGAGATCGATGATCCAATCCGCGGTCTTGATCACCTCCAGGTTGTGCTCGATGACCACCACCGTATTGCCGCGATCGCGAAGCCGATGGAGCACCTGCAATAACTGCTCGATGTCGTGGAAATGCAAACCGGTCGTGGGCTCGTCCAGGATGTACAGCGTGGCGCCGGTATCGCGCCGCGACAGCTCGCGCGATAGCTTCAGGCGCTGGGCTTCCCCGCCCGAGAGCGTGGTTGCGTTTTGGCCGAGCTTGAGGTAAGACACCCCGACCTCCATCAAGGTCTGAAGCTTGGTCGCAATCGCCGGAACGGGGTCAAAGAAGGACCGCGCTTCCTCCACCGTCATCTCGAGAACCTCGGCAATATTTTTGCCTTTGTACTTGACATCGAGCGTCTCGCGGTTATAACGCGAGCCCTTGCAGAGATCACACGCCACATACACGTCGGGGAGAAAGTGCATCTCGACCTTGATCATGCCCTCGCCCTGACAGGCCTCGCAGCGCCCGCCCTTGACGTTGAAGCTGAAGCGGCCCGGCATATAGCCGCGCGAACGCGCTTCTTGGGTGGCGGAAAAAAGCTCGCGCACCGGAGCAAATAGACCGGTATAGGTAGCCGGATTGGAACGCGGGGTGCGCCCGATGGGGCTTTGATCGATCTCGACGACCTTATCCAACCATTGGATCCCCTCGACCTCGGCATACAGCTTCGGCTCGATATGCGCCTGGTGCAAGCGCCGCGCCGCGATCGGATACAGAGTGTCGTTGATGAGTGTCGACTTCCCCGATCCGGACACGCCGGTCACACAGATCATGAGCCCCAAGGGAAACTCCACGTCTATCGATTTGAGATTGTTTCCCCGGGCCCCGTAAAGGTATAACGCGGGTCTGCCATCGGCGGGAGTCCGGACGCGCGGCAAGGCGATCGCCCGCCGGCCGGAGAGATACTGGCCGGTCAGCGATTCCATATGCTGCGCCACGGCTGCCGCTGGACCGGCGGCGACCACCCGGCCGCCGTGGATCCCAGCGCCCGGTCCCATGTCGAGCACGTGGTCCGCGGCCCAGATCGCATCCGCGTCGTGCTCGACCACGATCACCGTATTGCCGAGGTCACGGAGGTGACAAAGCGTATTGAGGAGGCGCCGATTGTCGCGCGGATGAAGACCGATCGAGGGCTCGTCGAGCACATACATGACACCCACGAGGCCCGCGCCCAACTGACTCGCGAGGCGGATCCGCTGGGCTTCCCCGCCGGAGAGCGAATCCGCGCCGCGATCGAGCGTGAGATAGTCGAGCCCGACATTAGCCAGAAAGCGGAGCCGGGTGCCGATTTCCTTCACGATCTTGGTTGCGATTTCACCCTTGTAGCCGGCGAGACGGAGAGCCTCGCAAAATTCCCGCGCCTTCTCCACCGTCATCACCGTGATTTCGGTCAAGCGCAAGCCGCCGACGAAGACCGAGCGCGCCTGGGTTCCGAGGCGTGTGCCCCCACACGCGGGACAGGCCTTGGTGCTCATATACTTGCGCAGCTCCTCGCGGACCAGGTTCGATTCGGTATCCCGGTAGCGCCGTTTCAAGTTCGGAATGACCCCTTCGAAGCGGTGGCGGCGCGTCCGTGTCGCACCCTCGCTGTCGGTATCGTGGAACGCGATCGCCTCGCTCCCTCCGCCCTCGAGGATGAGGTGTTGGATCGCTTCGGATAGGTCTTTGAACGGGGTATCGAGATCGAAGCCATAGTGCCCGGCCAAATCCGACATGAGCTGGAAATAATGCACGTTGCGCCGGTCCCATCCCGGGATCGCGCCGCCCGGCAGGCTCAGCTCGGGGTGGCGCACGATCTGCGCGGGGTCGAAGAATTCGGCGATCCCGAGCCCGTCGCAATCGCGGCAGGCCCCGGCCGGATTGTTGAAGGAGAACAGACGCGGCTCGAGCTCCTCGATGCTATAGGCGCAATGCGGGCAGGCAAAGCGCGCTGAAAACACCAGCTCGGGGCGCGCCGGATGGTCGATGAATGCGACCCGGGCGATGCCCCCGGAGACCTTAATCGCCGTCTCGAACGATTCGGCCAAACGCAGCTCGAGATCGGCCCGCACCTTGAACCTATCGACCACCGCCTCGATAGCATGTTTTTTGTATAATGCCAGCGCCGGCGGCTCGTCGAGATCGATCAGGCGGCCGTCGACGCGGGCGCGCACGAAGCCTTGCTTGGCGAGTGCGCCGAGGATGTCGTGGTGCTCGCCCTTGCGGCCCTGGACCACCGGCGCCAGCAGCATCAAGCGCGTGCCTTCGGGCTCGGCCACCACTTGGTCCACCATTTGGCTGATGGTCTGCGCCGCGAGCACCGAACCATGCTCCGGGCAACGGGGTTCCCCGGCCCGCGCAAACAGCAGGCGCAGATAATCGTAGATCTCGGTGGTGGTGCCCACCGTCGAGCGCGGATTGTGCGAGGTGGATTTCTGTTCGATGGCGATGGCGGGTGAAAGACCTTCGATAGAATCGACATCCGGCTTTTGCATGACGGATAAGAATTGGCGCGCGTAGGTGGATAGCGATTCGACATAACGCCGTTGACCCTCGGCATAGAGGGTATCGAAGGCCAAGGAGGATTTGCCCGAACCCGAAAGGCCCGTGATCACGGTGAGGGCGCCGCGCGGCAAGTCCACGTCGATGTTCTTTAGATTATGCGTCCGCGCGCCGCGGATGCGAATGGTTTCCATAAAGCGTTACGCTACCCAAGCAAAGTTTAAGTGGCGATGAGGCAAAACGGCATGGCGCCATCGGGCCCGAAAATGAGCACGGTCGAATTGCGCGCGGCGGCTTCGCTCAGTGCGATCTATCTGCTACGGATGTTCGGACTGTTTCTTATCGTACCGGTATTTTCCTTGTACGCCACCCGACTCGCGGGCGCAACCCCGCTGCTCACCGGCCTCGCGCTAGGCGCCTACGGTCTAACCCAGACCCTGTTTCAGATCCCGTTCGGAAGCCTCTCCGACCGGCTCGGGCGCAAGCCCGTCATCGCGGCGGGGCTGGTGTTATTCGCGATCGGCAGCGCCACCGCCGCCCTCTCCGATCACATCCTCGGCGTCATCCTGGGCCGCGGCCTGCAAGGCATCGGGGCCATCTCCGCCGCGCTGATGGCCTTGGCGGCCGATCTCACCCGCGAAGAACAACGCACCAAGGTCATGGCTTTCATCGGCATCACCATCGGCCTCGCCTTCGCCAGCGCCTTTGTCATGGGGCCCGTGCTCGATGCGCGGGTAGGTTTGCAGGGGTTGTTTTGGATCTCGGCCGCCTTGGCGCTGGCTGCCCTCGCGGTCTTATTCCTCGCCGTGCCCGCGCCCGAGCGCAGCACGTTTCACCGCGAATGCGAGCCCCAATGGAGCCACCTTCGCGCGACCCTCGCGCATCCCGAGCTACTGCGGCTCGACGCTGGCATCATGCTGTTGCATATGAGCTTGATGGCCAGCTTCGTCGCGCTGCCGATCGCTTTACACGAGCATGCGAACCTCGCGAGCGCCGATCACTGGCAGGTGTACTTGCCCGCCCTCCTGATCTCGCTCCTCGTCATGGCGTTTCTTCTGCGCCTGGCCGATCGCGGCGCGCAGGGTAAAGCCATCTTTCTCGGCGCCATCGGCCTCCTCGGATGCGCGGAGCTTGGGCTTTCCTTCGTTCACAACGCCTACGCGCCACTCTTGCTGCTGGTGGCTCTGTTCTTCAGCGGTTTCAACTTCCTGGAGGCGCACCTCCCCGCCTTGGTGTCGCGGGTGGCGCCCGCGGATCGGCGCGGCACGGCCCTCGGAATCTATGCTATGTCGCAGTTCCTCGGGATCTTTATCGGTGGAGCGCTGGGCGGCTGGCTGCTCGGGATACTCGGGATCACCGGTGTGTTCGCATTCTGTAGCATGATCACCGCGCTCTGGTTCCTGATCGCAATCGGCACCAGCCTGCCGCGGCACCTCAGCAATCACATGATCAAGGTCGGTCAACTTTCGAGCACCGAGGCCGGAACGCTCGCAGGAAAGCTCGGCGGCCTGGCGGGCGTCGCCGAAGCGGTCGTGGTCAGCGAGGATGGGATCGCCTATCTAAAAATCGATCGCGATCGCTTAGACTGGGATGCGCTCCGGGCGCTTCTTCCCGCGAGGGAGTAAGCGGCGTAAGATCGATGCCTAACCCGGCGGCGGGATCGCCCGGGATCACTAACCGCGCGGCGCGCAACCTACGAACCGGGACCACGGCCGAGCCGCAGAAGAGGTACTGGAGATGGATGCCACCGATGCGATTGCGGCCTTGATGAGTTGGGCCGTGATGTTGTCCCATTATCCCAGCCCCGCTCACCTACCCGTCATCGAATATGCCCCGCACCGGTTTTTCGTCGAGCACGCCTGTGGCGGAAAGAAGTGCGGCGCCATCGGCTGGTATGACAACCAGGGCACGATTTACATTGATGAGCGCCTAAAAGCTCAAGATACCGTATCGACCCGCGGGCTCATCGTGCATGAGATGGTACATTATCTCCAAGACCTGAGCGGAAAATTCGATCCGACCGGCTGCCGGGATTCACGTTTGCGCGAACAAGAGGCCTACGCCATCCAACGCGAGTTTATCGCCCGCGCCGCCGGCCAAGCCGCGTTTCTTACCGTGATGTTCCGCGACTGTTGAGCCAAACTCCTGTTTCCGAGCGCCGCGCCGAGGATTAGTAGCCTAAGTGAGTATCGATGCGGTGGGGCATAGGCTGCCCGCGCGCGGCGGCGTTGAGCAAAGCGGCCAAATGGACGGAGCGCGCGATCTCCGTTTCTTCGGACCAGCCCGCCCGATGGGGGCTCATGACGACGTTATCCAGATGCTGGAACGGGAAGCTTGACGGGGCGGCCGCGACACCGAGTTCCCGCTCGGCCTCCGTGGGATAACGGTACCAGACGTCGAGTCCCGCCGCGAACAGCCTTCTCGCCTCGAGTGCGCGATACAATGCGTCTTCTTGCACGATTCGGCCGCGAGCCACATTGACCAGCACCGTATCGGGTGGGAGCAACGCTAGCTCCTTCTCGCCGATCAACCCGTCCGTGCGCGGGGTGTGAGGCACGCAGAGGATGAGCGCGTGAGCCTTCGGCAGGAGGCTCGGCAGCGCCTCCGGAGCGTAGACCTCATCGGGAGGCGCGGGTTCGGGGTGCTGACGCGTCGCCATCACGTGCATGCCGAAGGTGCGGCAGGTGCTCGCCACACGGCGTCCCACGCGTCCGTAGCCGAGGATAAGCGCGGTCTTACCCTCGAGAGCCACACCGCCCGGCGTATCCTGGAAGGGCGAAGCCCAGCGGTGCCGGCGGAAATTACGGTCGAACGGCACGATCATCTTGGCCGCCGCGAGCAACAACGCGATCGCCATCTCCGCGGTAGGCCCTACGTTATAGTGCAAGCTATACACGGGGATGCCGGGAAACGTCTGCATGAGATCCAGGGTCTCGATCGGGGCGCCCGCCCACGGAACGATCAGGGCACGCAGCTTCGGGCTCGCCGTGACATCCGCGCGGCTTGGAAGTCCGTGGACGAGGATTTCGAAATCGGCCGGCCGCGGCGGAACATCTCCAACGCTCAACTGGATTTCCGGGTGCAGGCGCTCGCGCAGCGCGGCGAGATGTTCGGGTTTGGGTCCGTACTGAATATGTACTTTCACGGGTGTTACCAACGTTACATACTAAATCAGGATCTGGAATTCGGGGATGTTGTTGAGCATAATGTGCGGCGACCGCCGGTGCAGGTGGTGAGAGACCCACACCGCGCGAGACGATTGGGGAACTCGAAACCCGAGAGTTTGTTAACAGTATCGTCGCGAGCAGCCCCGAGCCCCAGGAGCCGCGGAGCGAGCGGCGAGACATAGCACACGATAGGCGAGGAACGATTTAACAAGCCATGGCTGTTGCGATTGTGTTGGTGTTGGTTGTCGTTGGCTCCGTCCTGTTTCACTTCCTGAGCCCGTGGTATTTCACACCGATCGCCTCCAACTGGGGCACGATCGATGACACAGTAACGATCACGTTCTGGGTCACGGGGTTGGTCTTCGTCGCGATCAATCTTTTTATGGCCTATGCGGTGTTCCGCTACCGTTACCAGAAGGGAAGGCGGGCGGAATATGAACCCGAGAACAAGAAGCTGGAGTGGTGGCTCATCGGATTGACCACGCTAGGCGTTGTCGCCATGTTGGCACCCGGCTTGTTTGTATGGGCGAAATTCGTCGAGGTCCCGAAAGAAGCGTCGGTGATTGAGGCGATTGGCCAGCAGTGGCACTGGAGCTTTCGCTTTCCCGGAAAGGATGGCGTGTTGGGCACAGTCGATCCCAAATACGTTAGCGTTGAAAACCCGTTTGGTATAAATCCAGACGACCCCAATGGACAGGACGATGCGCTGATAGCCAGCAACGAGGTACACCTCGCTATCGACAAGCCGGTCAAGGTGTTGCTCCGCTCGAAGGACGTTGTGCATAACTTTGCAGTGCCGCAGTTCCGGGTCAAAATGGATCTGGTGCCGGGCATGGTCCCCTATATCTGGTTCACCCCCACCCGGACCGGGAAATTTGAGATCCTCTGTGAAGAGCTATGTGGCATTGGACATTTCGCCATGCGCGGCAGCGTCGTGGTAGAGGAACAGGCCGCGTTTCATACGTGGTTAAGCAGCCAGCCGACGTTCGCGCAATCCTCCTCTCGATCGGCCGGCGATGCGGTAGCGGGCGAGCCACTCTATGCTGCGTGTGCGGCCTGTCATGGCCCCCAAGGAGAGGGTAATCTTGCGCTGAATGCGCCGAAATTGAGCGGACTGGAAGACTGGTACATGAAACGCCAATTGAAATATTTCAAGCAAGGTGCGCGGGGTACACACGACAAGGATGTGTTCGGTAAACTGATGGCGCCGATGGCGGCGACGCTGGTCGATGACGCCGCCATAGAGAATGTCGTCGCTTATATCAAGACGCTGCCCGATAATCCCGCCCCCGCCACGGTAAACGGGGATGCAGCAAGAGGTAAAAAGATTTATGCGACCTGTGGGGCCTGTCACGGTCCTAATGGGCAGGGCAGGTGGTCCGCGAATGCCCCCCGGATAGCGGGTATGAGCGATTGGTATCTGGTTACTCAATTGAAAAATTTCAAACAAGGTATACGCGGCGCTCACCCACAAGACATGTACGGTCCGCAGATGGGCCTCATGGCCGACATTCTGACTGACGACCCGGCAATCAATGACCTCATTGCTTACATCAATACCTTGTGATGGCCGGCCCGCTGGAAGGTCTCGTCTGAGTAATCAGTTTGGACTAAGTTGAGTAACAACTAGCGAAGAGGAAATAGTAATGGCTTACGTGGCACATGACGAATCGGATTACGTCCCACCTGCCGAAGTTGAAGAGGTAGAGCTCTACCATCCGAAAACTTTCATTGGGAAGTACGTCTGGAGCCAAGACGCCAAAGTCATCGCCATCCAGTACGCGATCACCGCGATCGCGGTGGGGTTGGTGGCTTTGGTGTTGTCGGGGATCATGCGGTTGCAACTGGGGTACCCGAACACCTTTTCCTTTATCGACCCAAGCAATTACCTGCAGTTTGTCACCATGCATGGCATGATCATGGTCATCTACCTGCTGACCGCGCTGTTCTTAGGAGGTTTTGGCAACTACCTCATCCCACTGATGGTCGGCGCCCGCGACATGGTTTTCCCCTATGTAAACATGGTGAGTTACTGGGTCTATCTGTTCGCCGTGCTGTTACTCATGGCGAGCTTCTTCGTGCCCGGCGGGCCCACGGGTTCCGGCTGGACCCTGTACCCGCCCCAGGCCATCCTCGAGGGCACTCCGGGGGCGAGTTGGGGCATTATTTTGATGCTCGTCTCCCTGTGTTTCTTTATCGTTGGTTTCACCATGGGTGGTTTGAACTATGTGGTGACGGTGTTGCAGGCGCGTACCCGGGGGATGACGATGATGCGCCTGCCCTTGACGGTATGGGGCATTTTCATGGCCACTATCCTAGCGCTGTTGGCCTTTCCCGCCTTGTTTGTCAGCTGCATCATGATGACCTTGGACAGCTTGCTGGGTACCAGTTTCTTCATGCCCGCCATCGTTTCGATGGGACAACAGCTTGATTACGGGGGCGGCAGCCCGATCTTGTTTCAACACCTGTTCTGGTTCTTCGGCCATCCCGAGGTCTACATCGTCGCCCTACCCGCCTTCGGCATCGTCTCCGACCTGATCAGTGTGCATGCAAGAAAAAACATCTTCGGCTATCGGATGATGGTGTGGGCGATCCTGGCCATCGGCGCCCTGAGCCTCGTGGTGTGGGCGCACCACATGTACGTCAGCGGCATGAATCCGTACTTCGGCTTCTTCTTCGCCGTCACCACGCTGGTCATCGCCATCCCCACCGCCATCAAGGTCTACAACTGGGTGCTGACGCTGTGGCGGGGTAACATCCACCTCACCGTCCCCATGTTGTTTGCCATCGGCTTCGTCTTCACATTTATCAACGGCGGGTTAACGGGCCTGTTCCTGGGTAACGTGACCGTGGATCTCCCGCTTTCCGACACCCTGTTCGTGGTCGCCCACTTTCATATGGTGATGGCCGTGGCACCCATCATGGTTGTGTTCGGGGCGATCTACCACTGGTACCCCAAGATCACCGGGCGCATGCTGAACGATACCCTGGGCAAGTTTCACTTCTGGGCCACCTTCCTCGGGAGCTATGCGATTTACTACCCTATGCACTACTTGGGCATTTTGGGCGTGCCCCGCCGGTATTACGCCATGGGAAACACTGATTTTATTCCCGAATCGGCGCACTCCTTGAACGCCGCTATCACCATAGCGGCCTTGATCGTGGGTGTCATCCAAGTGGTGTTTTTGTACAACCTGGTCTGGAGTTATTTCAAAGGCAAGCCATCGGGTGGCAACCCCTGGGGCGCCACCACGCTGGAGTGGCAAACCCCCGATACCCCGCCGAAACACGGCAACTTTGGCCCGTCGCTACCGGTGGTCTATCGCTGGGCTTACGACTATAGCGTGCCGGGCGTCGATGAGGACTTCATACCGCAAAACCAGCCGCCGGGTCAGAAAACCAAGGGCCTCGAGGAAACGTAGTCGTGACGATCGCATTGGTGGTTGCGGCCGTATTCATGGCCGCTGTTGTAGGGTGGCTATTGCGGCGAACGCTAAACACCAAGCCCTGGATCGAGCAGCAGCACCCGGTGGAAAACGTTCGCGGCGAAAGTGCGTTATCCCTGCCCCCGGTGAAAGTCGGTCTTGGCGTTTTTCTTGCAGTCGCCACGTCTCTGTTCGCGCTCTTTATCAGCGCCTACTTCATGCGAAGGATGGGGGCGGACTGGACTACCTTGGCCGATCCGATGGTGCTGTGGTGGAACACGGCATTGCTGATCCTGGGGAGTATCTACTTTCAACGGGCACGAATGGCGGCACAACGGGGACGGATAGACGGCGTGAAAGTCGGCCTGTTTGCCGGAGGCGCTTTCACCTTTGCCTTTCTGGCAGGACAGCTTTGGGCATGGCAACAACTGAACGCCTCGGGTTTTTATGTAGCGACGAACCCCGCGAGCGATTTCTTTTACCTGCTCACCGCGCTGCACGGCCTGCACCTGTTGGGCGGTCTGTGGGTGTGGGGCAGAACCACCGTCAAGGTGTGGCGCGGCTTTGAAGTGGCGGACGTGCGCTTGAGCGTGGAGCTGTGCACGGTTTACTGGCACTTTCTGCTCGTGGTTTGGCTGATTTTGTTCGGTCTGCTGTTGTCTACGTAACGGGATCCAAGTATATGACGCAATCTGTGCTGACAAGTACGGGAGCATCCCCTCTGCCTGAAGGCTTGCAAGGCATCGTCGCCGACTGGTCCTCGGACCAGCGGGCGTTTAAGAAGGTCCCCTGGGGCAAGGCCATGATGTGGATCTTCCTCCTCAGCGATACCTTTATCTTCACCTGTTTTTTAACCAGTTATATGACCGTGCGCATGTCCACCACGGTCCCTTGGCCTAATTCCAGTGAGGTCTTCGCGTTGACGATCGCGGGACATCACATCCCCCTCATCCTGATCGCCATCATGACCTTCATCTTGATCAGCAGTAGCGGGACGATGGCCATGGCCGTCAAGTTCGGTTATGAAAAAAATAAAAAGATGACCTTTATCTTGTTGGCGGTGACGGCGCTATTTGGCGCCACCTTCGTCGGTATGCAGGCCTTTGAGTGGACCAAGCTGATCGTGGAAGAGGGGGTACGCCCCTGGGGCAATCCCATGGGCGCGGCCCAGTTTGGCGCGAGCTTTTTCATGATTACGGGCTTCCATGGTTTTCACGTGTCGGTCGGCGTGATATTCCTGATCATCACGGCGATAAAGGTTTTGCGGGGAGATTTAGATCGCCAGAGGCCGGGTTTTATGACCGGCAGGAAGGGGAACTACGAGATCGTCGAAATCATGGGTCTGTATTGGCACTTCGTCGATTTGGTGTGGGTATTCATCTTTGCGTTCTTTTATCTTTGGTAGGAGATAACATGGCTCACGTAGAAGGACAACAACATCCGATCAGCGTTTATTTGTGGATCTGGGGATTGCTGTTTGTCCTCAGCACGTTCTCTTATCTGGTCGACTACTTCCACTTTCAGGGTTACCTCAGGTGGTCTCTTATCCTGGTGTTCATGTTGCTGAAGGCGGGGCTGATCGTCGCCGTCTTCATGCACATGCGCTGGGAGCGGCTCGCCCTGATGTATGCCATTTTGGTGCCGCCGCTTTGTTTGCTTGTGTTGATAAGCCTTATGGCGGTCGAAGGGGACTACACCTTCGTGACCCGGGCTTCGTCCTTCGGGCAGGGATCCGGGGTCCCCGTCGAGCATCCGTATAGGCCTCATGGGGCAGGATAACGATCATCCCTTTACGCGGACCACCTGTGCTGTGCGCGCGATTTCCACCCGCGGCGGTATTTGGATACTTCCGAGCCAGAGCATGGGGCAGGTAGACCTCGCCATGCCCCTGTGAGGCATCCGCGAGAGTATCGCTGGAGTAGCTATCGGGCCAATGCCGAGGCCAAGCCGGACGAACTCGTGAGCCCCCATGAGCAGTACCTGCGCATGGGGCGGGAGCTGCGAGAGCGGCGCGAGGCGTATCGAGCGCTGTTCAAGGCGCATCTGGACGACACCCTAGTGACGCAGATCCGCGCGGCAACCGATGGTAACTATGCCCTGGACAATCAGCGGTTTCAGCTTGACATCGAACGAGCGCTCGGCAGGCGTGCGACGAAAGGCAAGGCGGGCCGGCCGAGGACCCAAGCGCAGCACCCCAGTGAGCAGCTTGGCCTGCTATAATATAGTGGTCTGTCCGATATTACCCTATTACCTATTACCCAGATGTCGAAGACGCTCCGCACTGTCAAGAACTCAACCAAGGTTGCCTCGGTGAGCCGAAGCAAGGGCTCTCACCGCTGCGAAGAACGTGAAGGCAAGCCGCACGAAAGACACGGCTAGCGCGAAGTCGTATTCGTATAAGAGCGCGCCGTCTCTGGTGAAGAAGTAGCCGATGCCCAGAGGCACTTACGATCAGAACGTCTTCGTCAATTGCCCTTCGACCCCAGCTACGCGCCGATCTTCGACGCTATCATCTTCGCGATCCACGACTGCGGCTTCGTGGCGCGATGCGCCCTTGAAGAAAACGATAGCGCACAGGTTCGAGTCGAGAAGGTCTACGGCATCATCTCTGAGTGCCGGCTCGGTATCCACGACGTGTCGCGAACGGAGTTGGACACGACCTTAGGGTTGCCGAGGTTCAACATGCCCTTGGAGCTTGGCATCTTCCTCGGTGCACGGAAGTTTGGTGGCGGGCGTCAGCGCCAGAAGAGATGTTTAGTGCTGGACCGGGAACGGTTTCGCTATCAAGCCTTCCTCCGGCCGCGATACTACTATAGCTTGGTGCTACTTGCGCGAAGTGGATACCCACTTCCCTTAACCCAGTGCGCAGTCAAGGCTTCGCGCTCGGGTTCGTTGCGTCCATCGGTACCGGCGCTGGCGTGCCCTCGATGCGTTCCACCACGGGCGCATTCCACGAACCGGTGAGCTTATAACGCCGCTGCCACATCTTGTTGATGTGCTCGGGGATCTCGGTGAAGACCTGCTCGGCCAGGAAGACCGCCGCACCCGCGCCGAGTCCGACCGGGCCGAAGAAGGCGCCGGCCGCGGGGAGGCTGCCGGCCAAGGCCGGGGTCACCGTCACTATTTGATCGTAATCTTGGGTTGCGAGCCCTGTACGGCCGGCGACTTCGACGCGCCCCGAAGGGCCTTGCATCACTAAACCGTCCGTATAGGCGTTCCCGCTCGCGATCATAAACTTACCTTGGATCTCGTCATAGGCGAATCCGGTCTTAAAGAGATCGGCTAGATCGAGCTGCAATAAGCGCCGGATCGCATGCAGGCTCACGAGCCCAAAGATCCGGCCGACGCCTTGATCGACATCCAGTAACCTACCGTCGCTCACCTTCAAATCGAGTGTCCCGCTGAGCCGGCTCAACTGAAAATCCGCGGGATCCCCCGGCCAGCGCGCGTGGATATCGAACGCGGTGGCGCCTCCTTCGAGGGCGACGGCGTGATACCCGAAGGTCTTGAGGAGCTTGCTCAGATCCTGCGCCTGGACTTTGATATCGAAACGCGAACCGCGCCCGCTGTCTCCGGTCTGCCAACCACCCACCGCATCGATGCTGAAGTCGGACCGCGCGAAGGATATTTTCGGGAGACTCAAGCCCGCGGCGCCGGGACGAGCCTGCACCCGCAGGGCGCCCAGTGCGCTAGCGCCATAATAGAAGTCCTCGCACTTGATTGAGATCGCGGGCAGGCGGCGCGGGTCAATCTCTCCGGGATCCCGCAGGCGCGCGCCCGGAACGAGTTTGAGGCGAGTGAAGCTGGCCTCGAGCCTTCCCCCTGGGTGAGCGCCCGGTAAGCGGATCGATCCGCGCGCATCCGGTCCATCCGTGTCGATGCGCCAACGGCGGTTTTCCTGCTTTGCCCGCAGGCGCAAGTCTTTAAACACGAAGCCGAGTCCTTCCAGCTTCGCGACCGATACGTCGATACTCAGATCCTCGGGGATCCGAAAGGGTGCCGATCGGCCGGCACCCCACCGCCGCGAAAAGCCCTGCCATGCGGTCAGTGATAATTGCTCTAATCGCCCCCCGATCCAGTAGTCAACCCCCGCTGTGGAGGCTTGCTCGCCGGGGCCAAAATAAAGCCGCGCGGCGGCAATCGGCTGGGCGCCGGTTCGCAACGCCACCCGCGCCCGCATTCGCTCACCGTAAGCCACGGCGATGTCTCTCGTCCCGGCGGCACGCAGTGACGCGGTCAGCGTGAGCGGCGCCGCCGTTGCCGCGGCTTTCCCGAAGGGCGCCGGAAGATTGATGCGCATGCCGGTCAACGGCGAGCGGACCTGCAATTCCGCCGGCCGCGCCGCTTGCGGCAGTCTCAGCCTGGCCTCCCAGCCGGTCTCCCCGGCGGCCACCCGCAACCGGCCGCGGCTGAAATAATCATGATATTTAGACGGCAATACGATACGCAGATGCTGCTCGATGTACGGCCAGTCCGCGCGCACGCGGGCTTTCACCCACCCGCCTCGATCTCGGGCGCCACCCTTGGTCTCGAGCAGGATGGCGCGCTCGAAGAGGCGTGCTCGAAGTCCCTCGCTCGACCAAGCGCCGCCCGCGAAGCGCAGCGTGCCCCGCAGATCCGTAAGGGAGTATGGGCCGCTCTTGAGCGTGTTCCCGGGAAAGGCCAAGACGCCGGCAACCGTGGCCGTTTGCGGATAGAGCGGAATGTCCATGTCGAGGTCCAGCCGCGCCTCGCCCCCGATTTCGAGGGGCGCAATCCGCTGCCCGACACCGGACCGTAAGGGGCTATTCGATACGAAGCGCTGCATATCGCTCGCCGTGCCGCTCGCTCGGCCGCGCACGATCACATGGGGTTGGCTGACGCCCAGGTCTGAAATGCCGGCGCTGACATCGCCTAAGCGCACACCGTAGATCGTGGCTGCGCGCGCATCGACCCGCAGCTCCCGCCCATCCAAGGTGACTTGCGCATCGATACCCTCGATGCGCGGCCAGTGCTTGGAATATTCCAGTACACCCCCGGTTAAATTGATCTCCGCCGCAAAGCGGCCCTCGTCCCGATCGAACGGGAATTGATCCAGCGGGCCTCTTAACACGACGGCGCCGGATCCGATCGTACCGGCCTGCAAGGCCTGGCTTAGCCACTCCCGGCCCTTGGACGGAAGATCGCTAGGGAGATACTTCGCCAAACCGCCGACGCGTCCCTCGTCGATTCCGGCCCACAGCCCGGCATCGGCCGAGCGCCCCTCCCGCATGACCAGATCTCCCCTGATCCGTAATCGGAGATCGGGGTTCTCGACCTCGAGACCGGGCGTGTAAATGCGCCAACCGTCCGCGAGCGCATGCCACCCGACCTCACCGCTCGTGCTCTCGAGCCGAAACGGGGCATGGAAGTGCGTACTCGCGTCGATTTGCAACGGGCCGCCGGAGAGGCGTAACCGGCCCTTCTCGGCATCCGTTTCCAACACCCCTGAAAGGTGCTCCACACCGGGGATCGCCGGGCTTCTTTGCACCGAGACGGAATCCAGGCCCGCCTTCAGATAGAAGCGCGCGGCCCCGGAGCGATCGGGATGATAAGCGAGCTCGACCTCGCGCAGCAGACCGCGGGGCCGGAGCCGTCCGAACAGCGTTTCGCTTTCCTCGGACAAGGACTCGGACCGGACCAATACACCCGAGAGAGCCGCAAGCTCGAGGTGGCTGGCGTAAGCGATCAATCGCCGCGCTCCGCGCGGGTCGGGGGGCGCCAAGGCCAATCCGAAGCGCGCCTCCGGCCAGGACCCGTCCGGGGTAGTGATCGCGACGCGATCGGCGCCGATGCGCCAACCACCACCGGGGCCAGCACGGGCGAGGAAGCGTCCGCTGATCGCTACCATCTCAAAACGGTTCTCACCCGCGCCCACGGCGAAGCCCCCGGTATTGAACTCACCCGCGACCTCGCTCACCTGGCCATGGCGCCAAACACCCCAAGTGCGTAGCTTTACCGCTCCCCCGCTTTGCCGGATGCGGATCGATGGTTGATAATCGCGCAACAACGCGGGGCCGATATCCTCGGCCTCGGCATAGAAATCGGCGATCCAATCACGATCGAACGGCTCACCCGTCCCGCTTATCGCGATGAGCAGACGCTTGCCGACCTCAGGGGGCGGCCGCAAGGTCAATTTGAAGCCTTGCCGCGCCAGTGCGCCCGTGCTATCTAGGCGCACGTAGGGCAAAGCCCAGGCGCCGTGCCGCGCTTGGTGATCGTGCCAGCGGATCTGCGTGCCCTCGATGGCGACTTGCGGCTGGCGCAGCAGCCAGCGCAGCATGCGCACGTCCGTACCGCCGCTTCCTTCGATGAGTATCTCCCCGCCGCGCGTGCGCGCGACGGTAAACTCGGCGCCGCTGAGCGCGAGCCCGCGCAAATGCAGTTGCCGCCGCCCGAGGCTCGCCCACACATCGATGCCGATTACCGCCCGCTCGAACCCCATCGCGGGGCGTAAGGTCTCGCCATCGAGCACCCGGAGCCCGGTCAACACCAGGCGCGGATCCCACCCGTCCCATGCGGCCCGCACGGACTCGACCGTGACCGGCCGGCCCAGGAATCTTCCAAGGTAATCCTCGATCTGGGCGCGCTGCCCGGCTATCCGCGGTAAAACCATGCGGGCGCCGAGCGCCCCGAGCGAGAGAATAAGCGCGAGCACTGCCAGAACCGGCAGCGCGCTTAGCAACGATTGAAGAACGACGCGGGCGGGCTGCGCAGTAGATTTATTCACAAGCTCTCATGCTATAGAAGAACGACATCATACTGCTCCGGTCCATACATCGCTTCGGCACGCACCGTGATGGGCCTGCCGATGAATCCCTCGAGCTCGGCCACGCCCGCCGATTCCTCATCCAATAGTCTATCGGCGACACAAGGAGAGGCGATCACGAGCAGCTTTTTAGCATCGAATTGGCGCACCTCGCGCAGGATCTCGCGCAAGATCTCGTAACACACGGTCTCGGCGGTCTTGGTCGAACCGCGCCCCCCGCACGTCGGGCAGGGTTCGCACAGCACGTGCTCGAGGCTCTCGCGTGTGCGTTGGCGCGTGATCTGCACCAGCCCGAGCGAGGTGATTTCGCTCACCGCGACGCGGGCATGATCGCGTTCCAGATCCTTCTCCAGCGCTCGCAGCACTTGGCTCTGATGATCCGCATCCTCCATGTCGATGAAATCCACGATGACGATTCCGCCCAGGTTGCGCAAGCGCAACTGCCGTGCGATTGCCTGCGCGGCTTCGAGATTGGTCTTGAAGATGGTCTCTTCGAGATTGCGATGCCCGACGAAGGCCCCGGTATTGACATCCACCGTGGTCATGGCCTCGGTCTGATCAAATACCAGATGGCCGCCGGATTTCAGCTCCACGCGCCGTTCCAAGGCCCGCTGGATCTCGCTTTCGACCGAGTAGAGATCCAGGATCGGCCGCTCGCCGCTATAGTGCTCGATGCGATCCACGAGATCGGGAATGTACTGGCGCGCAAACTCGCTGACCCGTTCATAGGTCTCGCGCGAATCGATACGGATCTTTTCAACCTCACCGGCAACCAGACTGCGCATGGTTCGCAACACCAGCGGCAGGTCCTCGTAGATCACGCCGGGCGCTTTGGCTTCGCCGAGCTGCAACGACAGCGTGGACCAGAGCCGCTGCAAAAACTCCATGTCCATCTGTAGGCTGTCCTCGGCCACGCCCTCGGCGGCGGTTCGGACGATGTACCCGCAAGGGCCGGGGGACGCCCCGAGATCGCGTCCCGGCACCGGCGATTGCGCCGCCACGGGAGCTTCCGCGGCGGCCTTGAGGTTGGCATCGTGATTGAGAATCACCTCCCGCAGCCTGGTCCGCTCAAGCTCATCGGCGATCTTCTGCGACACGCCGACGGTCGCGCTCTTCGGAAGCAACACCAGGTAACGCGAGGGAATGCAAAGCCGCGTGGTGAGCCGCGCGCCCTTGCCGATGAGCGGGTCCTTCGTCACCTGGACCACGATCTCATCGCCCTCCCGCAGGAGCCGGTCGATGGCGGTATCGTTGTTCGCCTGCGCGTCGTGCTCGGGCCCGAAATCGAGGATGTCATGGAGATGTAAAAAAGCGGTGCGTTCGAGTCCTATGTCCACGAAGGCTGCCTGCATTCCCGGCAGCACCCGGGCAACGCGCCCGAGGTAAATGTTTCCGACTAAGCCCTTTTTCTGGCGGCGCTCGATGATGATTTCTTGCAGGACGCCGTTCTCGACGACAGCGACGCGCGTCTCTTGGGGCGTCACGTTGACTAGATATTCTTCGGCCATCGCCGGTTTAGATCGCTCGGTGGAGGTGGATAGCATTAATCTAAACGAATTCGCTGCGCCTGCCGAGTCTCATCGCGCACCCTTGACTCGCCCGAAAATGCGCTAACATGCTATAAACTGCAACTATACCCTCGTACGATTAACGTCGGAGCGAAACTGCCTGCAACTATGTCACCGACCGAATCCACCCTCACCCTCGTCCTGGCGCTCGGGGCCGACACCCGCCTGGCGCCGTTAACCACCGACCGCGCGAAGTCGGCGATCCCGTTCGGCGGCAACTACCGCGTCATCGACTTCACCTTGGCCAATTGCCTGCGGTCCGGGCTTCGGCGCGTACTGGTATTCACGCAATATCGCTCGCATTCATTGCAGCAGCACCTGCGCGACGGCTGGTCTATCTTCAATCCCGAGCTCGGTGAATTCATCACTTCCATACCGCCGCAGATGATGAGCGACAGCGCCGGCTACGCGGGGGCCATCGATGCGCTGTACCAAAACCTCCACATGTTGGAACGCGGTGCTTGGGCCTATGTCTGTGTGCTCTCGGGCGAACATGTCTATCGCATGGACTACGCCGCGCTCATCGACTTTCACGTCGCACGCAAGGCGGCGGCCACGATCGCGTGTATCCGCCCCGATGACCTGATCTACAAGGATTTTCAATGCCGCGTCGAGATCGAAGGCGAGGCCGTCGCGGCCTTCGCCGCCCCGGCCCCGCGGGCGCAAGCAACCTGCCTGGCGTCGATGGAGGTCTATGTATTCTCGAAGGCGGCGTTCGTGGAAGCGGTCACGGAGATCCGGCGCGCGGCGCTCCCCGGCCCGGTCGATCCCGGCACCGCGCTGATCCCGCATTTCATCCGCCAAGGCGCGCGCGTTCTCGCCTACCTCTTCGGCGGGAAGCGCGGACGCGTCACCCAGGACCGTTATTGGCGCCGCATCGAGACCTTGGACGACTACTACGAAGCGAACATGGATCTCCTGCGCCCCGAGCCGCCCATCGACCTCTATCAACGCGACTGGTCGATCCGGACCTACCACGCTCAAAATCCGCCCGCCCGCACGGTGCCCGGCCGTTCCTCCGCCGAGGGCGTGTGCATTAACTCCATCGTCGCGAGCGGCACGGTGATCGCCGGTGGCGGCGTCAACCACAGCATTCTGTTCCCTCGCGTCTCGGTTGAAGACGGCGCGACGGTCGAAGACTGTATCCTCTTGGCCGGGGTCGAGGTGGGAGACGGAGCGCGCCTGCATCGCTGCATCGTGGACAAGCACGTCCAGGTCCCGGCCGGCGAGACCATCGGCGACGATCGCGCCCAAGACGCCGAGCGGTTTACCGTGACGCCGAAAGGTATCGTCGTGGTGCCCAAGGGCTTTCGCTTCGCCCAGCCCGCCGATGGACCTCAGCACTGAGTTATTGCGCCTGCTGCCGCGGGATGCGGTCATCGCCGATCCCGCCTCGCTCTCCGTCTACGAGTGCGATGCCTTGTCCGCGTATCGCCAACCCCCGAAAGTCGTGGTCTTACCGCGCACGGCCGAAGAGGTGCGGGCGATCCTGCGTCTTTGCCACCGCTTGGGGGTGCCGGTCGTGGCCCGCGGCGCCGGCACCGGACTCTCGGGCGGCGCGCTGCCCCATGCCGAAGGAGTATTACTGAGCCTCACGCGGCTAAACCGCATTTTGAGCATCGACCCTGTGAACCGGACAGCCACGGTGGAACCGGGCGTTCGCAATACGGAGGTCTCCGAGGCTGCGGCGCCCCATGGCCTTTACTATGCCCCCGATCCCTCCTCCCAGATCGCCTGCACCATCGGCGGCAACGTGGCCGAGAACTCCGGCGGGGTTCATTGCCTGAAATACGGGCTCACCCTCAATAATCTCTTGGCCTTAACCGTAATGACCATCGAGGGCGAATGCCTGGAGATCGGCGGCCAGGCATTGGATGCACCGGGCTATGACCTGCTCGCGCTCATGAGCGGCTCCGAGGGGCTGCTCGGGGTCGTGACCTCGGTCACGGTAAAACTCTTACCTCAACCGCAAGCCGCACAGGTCTTGTTGGCGGCATTCAAGCGCGTCGAAGACGCGGGTAACGGGGTGGCCGCGGTGATCGCGGCCGGGATCATTCCCGCGGGTCTCGAGATGATGGACCGCTTAGTACTCGTTTTCATAAATATGGCTACGTATTAGTGTTGCCACTTATCGGTTTCTTGGCTATCTTGGCTATGCTTGCCTCGAACGAGGATTGCCGAGTATGCCAAGACACAGCCCCTTTACGA
>JBOIDF010000026.1:0-15218 GCA_050740455.1 Gammaproteobacteria bacterium
CACCAAGCACGACCTCGTTCCCGACGCCGCATCGATCGTACCGTAAGACAAAACCGCTGTCCTCGACGCAGCCACTCCCCAAGCTTCATCCCTCGGGGTCGCGCGAAGAGCGATGGAAAACTAGCTAGCGAGGTCACACGGCTGAACTGTACGCTCGGAGTTACGGTGAATATCAAGGTTCTGGTTTAGGCAGGCGCGAGACCAGATGGTCCCACGCGATCACCACCCCCGGCAGCACGCTGACCGGCGTCGTGCCCGCGAATTCCTGCATCACGGGCTCGCCGTAGCGCCCATCCGCCAAGCGGTAGGCGGTGAGCATCCGATCAGCCGGGTGCACGAGCCAGTATTCCCTGACGCCGGCGCGCTCGTAGGCGTGGCGCTTGAGCAGGTAATCGTGACTCGCGGTGGCCGGCGAGAGCACCTCGACCACGAAATCCGGGGCGCCGCGCACGCCGCGTCGATCGAGCTTCTCCGCATCGCACACGACCAGCACATCCGGCTGCACCACCGTGTCGACTTGCCCATCGAGATCTTCCCCTTTGGGCAGACGCACGTCCAGCGGTGCGATGAAGGCGCGGCAGGACTTACCCTCCAAGGCGCGCCGAAGCTGGAAGTAGATCTCCCCGGCGATGTCCTGGTGCTCCAGCCCTGGCGCCGGTGCCATGAGGTAGGCCATGCCGTCGATCAGTTCGTAGCGGACATCTTCCGGCCAGGCAAGGTAGTCCGCGTAGGTGTGGTACGCGTTATCACGCAGCGCGAGCGTCATAAGAAGCCTCATGTGCTTTCGGGAATCCCATTCTAGTCCCGTGTTCGTCCGGCCCTCAATAGGGTGATTCCGGGCGGAGCGGCGCAGTCGTCGGCGTCCCCATCGCGCCGAGGTTGCATGAGGCGGGCTAGCACGTACAAGGGGTCGACGGCCCACGCATGGTGGATGAGCATCATGCCGGATCCCGCGGCCCGCTCCAGCGGGAGGCGGCCTCGAGCGTGTAGCGGTAGCCGATCTCGACGATGGCGTGGATTTTCTTGAACTCTAAAAGGCCGTAAGCGTCCAGGGGCGGTTTGAGCACGAGATCGGCGTCGCGCTCCACGAGGGCCGTGCGGTTGGCGCTCGCGAGCAAGAGCGTCCGCATCACGATGGCCGCGAGACTCGGGACCGAGACCGGCCGCGCAAAGGGGAGCAGCTTGTTCCAGAAGATCCGCCACTCGGACGGGATGCCGGAAGGCGGAAAGCGGAGGTCATCGGCCGCGCTGACGTTGACGGCGATGACGGATCCCCCGCCGCGCTGTCGCATGACGTCGCCCGGCAGGTTATTGATGACGCCGCCGTCGACGAGCAGGTGCAGGCCGCGAGCCAAGGGCGGCAGGATCCCCGGAAGCGAGACACTGGCCCGCACGGCCTCCCAGGCGGGACCGCGGTCGTGCACGATCATCTCGGTCGTCGTGAGGTTGACGGAGACCGCGAAATAGTTGATCCAGAGGTCCTCGATGTGGGTGTCGCCGAGCGCCATCTGCATCCCATCCTGGAGGCGTTTGCCGTTGAGCATGGCGACCATAGGAACGGTGTACTGGGCGAACGGCTTGCGGCTCATAAACCGCAGGTTGAGATCGATCATTTCCTCCCGCGAGAGTCCGAGAGCCACCTGCGCCGCGATGACGGTGCCCATGCTAGTGCCGCCAACCATGTCGATGGGGATGCCGAGCTCGCGCAGGGCGGCGACGACCCCGATGTGAGCGTAGCCGCGCGCACCACCCCCACCGAGTGTCAGCCCGACGGCGCGCCCGGAGAGGATACTGGCGAGGCGGGCGAGATCCGCCGGATTGCCGAGGCGCACGTGATGGTAGCTATCGAGTTGCCGGCGCGACAGCCACGCCTGCGTCCCGCTCGGCAGTCGGGTGGCTTGCGGGTGCACCAAGACGAGCGAGCGGCGGGCGCGCACCCGGTCGTGGTCGTGGGCGGCCAAGAGCCCGACCTCGATGGGCCCGGGTTCGGGCGCCGCCGTCGCGTCTGCGACCAGGACCGTGTGGTCGGCGCGCCGGATAGCGCGCCGCGTCCAGGAGGTGAGCATGGCGTCGGTCTCGAGCACGACGTAGGCGTAACGCAGGCCCTCGTCCTCCATCCAGGAGCTGAACCGCAGCCACCGCGGGTGGCCCTCGGGCAGGCGAGCCACATCGTGCACGACGCCGAGGGTGGAAAGCTCCTGGGCACTGAGATAGAGCGTCGGCCCGGACTTTGCAGGCTCCTCCCGAAGCGCTTGTGCAAACGCCGCCGCGGGTGCGCTTGGGCCCGTCGGGACGAGGGTGAAGTAGCGGGTGCTCGCCCGCCGCTGGGTCGACGCGTGGGGCGCGACGATGCTCTTCTCGATGAGCGTCCGCGTGAGTGTCTTGAGCGCCTGTGGGTAGCGGTCGATGAGCGCATGGAAACTCTCCGGGGAAAAGCGAATGAGCTCGGTGTCCCGCAGCGCATAGGGCGTGGCGAGGCGAGGCTCGCCGGAGAGCAACGACAACCCCCGGACGCCCTCGCCACGGCCGAGCTCGCCTAGGGTCTTGATCTCGCCGAGCTCGTCCCGGCGCAGGACCTGCAGCCGGCCGCTCATGACGATGTACCAGCCGTCCGCGGGATCGCCCTGCCGGAACAAGGCTTCGCCTCGCCGCACCGTCACCCACTGCACCTGTTGCTCCAACGCGTCGAGCTCTTGTGGGCTTAGCGGACCGAGGAAGCGCGGAAACACCTCTGCCAGTTGCGCGCGCCCCATGCGGCTGCGGACGATCCACACCAGGGGCTCAAGGATCTCGCTCTCCCGACCCGCGAGCGCGTCGAGCACGGCACGCGGGAGCCGGTAGAGCAGGCAGGGGGACTCGGCCTCGATGGTCGCCGTCCACGCCCCGCCGAGCACCATTTGGATCTCTCCGAGCACCCCGCCAGGTCCATAGCGCTTGACGTCCCGTTCCTCCCCGCTCGGGGACACGGTGACCGCCCGCAGGCTCCCCAAAGCCACGGCGTACAAGGCGTCGTCCAACTACCCCTGGCGGACGAGCACCTGACCCCCTTGAAGTCGGACCGGCTCGACCCCTTCCATCACGGCCTCTAGCGTGGTGTCGTCCAGAGAGCGGAGCAGCTCCAGGCGGCGGAAAACCTCGAACGGCTCGGGCGCCTCCGCCGGGGCATCGGTCATGGAGTGTGAAACTGGCATCGGCGTGGGGTCTGTGACCTATCGGAGCTCGTCGGGCGCGGGCATTCGGAGTTAGCGCGAAAAATACCGCTGCAAATACTCGTCGAATGAAATGTGATCGGCCGCTTCGATCTCCTGCTGTTTCAGTAAAGATTGCCGTGCCGCTTCGATAAGCGCGTTCGAGCGATCGTCGGGTAGGCTTAATTGTTTGAAGTATTGGGCATGTTGATTTGACAGGCGCAGGGAGAATTCCAGGAAAGACTCGTGCTTGTCGCGCATCTCGGCTAGCATGCGCGCGGAGGGAAGCAGGTCGGGCGACGCCGCGGCGTGACCTTGTGCATTGAGCGCCGCGGTATAAGGACGTTCGGGATCGCCATCATCGAGGATCCCGCACACCGCCACGGTCCGAGCGAGAATATCGGCCGCCCAATCTGTGAGTACGCGAGCACGGTTATGATCACAAAGTATCAAGTCGGGTTCTCGTCCGCGGGCGGCAACCAGCAGCTCGTTACGTTCGAATTCACGGCGGTCGTTGTCGCTAAGGGGCGGGCTTTCGGAGAACAAGCACATGAGCAAGAAGCCCTCGAGGAATCGGAGTTGCAGCAGGTTCACCCCAGTCGGATCGTACGTTTGGACATCGAGCGCGCGAACTTCCACGTACTTCACACCGCGCCTCGTCAGTGCGACGGTTGGGCGCTCACCCGACGCCGCGATCTGTTTGGGCCGTACAAAGCTGTAATACTCGTTTTCGATCTGGAGAATGTGGGCGTTGAGTTGCCGGTATTCGCCATGGACCTTGGTACCGATGCGTTCGTAGTCCGGATAAGGCGTGTCGATCGCATGAGCGAGGCCGGCGACATATTCCGCCAGGCTGTTATAGGAGATATTCAGGCCTGACTGGGTGCTGTTCTTATAACCAATATCGCTCATACGCAAGGAGGTAGCGTCGGGGCGACACAGCGTTTCCGCATCGAATTGCTCGAACTCCCGGCTAGGCCCTGTCAAGAATGATTTGGAAAAGGCCGGTGATGCGCCGAATAAATAAGGGATGATCCAGCCCCAGCGCCGCAGGTTTCGAACCAAGGCAAAATAGCAGCTAGAGATAAAGTCCTGAAGCGGCTGCGGATTTGCTTCAAGATCTTTATAAATGGGCCAGAATTCCTCGGGAAGCGAATAGTTAAAATGTACCCCGGCAATTGCCTGCATAGCACGCCCGTAGCGATACGCCAGGCCACGGCGGTAGACGTGTTTCATGCGACCGACATTGGAACCTCCGTACTGTGCAATCGGAATGCTCTCGTCGCCTTGCAGCTCACAGGGCATGCTCGATGCCCACAGCAGCTCGCCGCCGAGGCGCCGCTCCGCGAACTGGTGCAGCTCGGTAAGAAACTCCACTGTCTCCTTTACGTGCTTGCAAGGGGGGGTGCGGAACTCGAGCAAGGCTTCCGAATAGTCGGTCGTGATATAGGGGTGTGTCAGCGCGGAGCCGAGCGCGGCCGGATGCGGCGTCTGCGCCATCCGCCCGCCGGGGGTCACGCGCAAACATTCCTTTTCAAGGCCCTTCAGTCCTCGGGCCAGCAAGCGGCCGAGTGCGAGGTCCGCGAGGCGCCGCAGGCGCGTTTCGAAGAGCGCGGACACTTTTACAGAGCTTCCTCAGGCTAGGGTGTACAAGATAACCGCATAACGCGCGGCCTTGCCGATGGCGATCGCCGTCAACGATCTCAAGAAGGGAAGCCGCAACCATCCAGCGGCCAGGCACAACGCATCGCCGATGAGCGGCAACCAGGACAGTAACAACACCGGTGTGCCCCAGCGGCGCACCATCAGGATAGCCCGCTCGCTCTTACCTTTCGTGAATCGTTCGATGGGGTAGCCGCGGGCGGCGAAATACCCAAGGAGCCAGGTCGTCAGGGCACCGAGGGTATTGCCGGCGGTTGCCACCGACAGCAATAGGCTGGGTGCAGTTTCCGAGCGCAGCGCGAGCCAGGCAAGGACCGCCTCCGAGCCGCCGGGCGCCACCGTTGCCGAAATGAAAGCGCTGACAAAGAGCGATAGTAGCCCGAAATCGGGCGCGCTGTCATGGCCGCATGCCGTGGTCACCGTGGTGTGTTCTAAGGATCAACCGGCAAGCTGCCGCAGCACGTAAGGCAGTATTCCGCTGTGCTGGTAATACGCCCACTCCTTCGGCGTATCGACGCGCACATCGGCGGCAAAACGCTGCGTGCGGCCGTCCGCTCCCGCCGCCACGACCGTGACTTCGCGCGCGCCGGCTTCGATCTCCTCGATGTCGTAACTCTCCGCACCGTTGAGCCCCAAGGTCTCGGCGTTCTGCCCGTCCTTGAAGGTCAAGGGCAGGATCCCCATGCCGACCAGGTTCGAGCGATGGATGCGCTCGAAGCTTTCGGCGAGCACCGCGCGGACCCCGAGCAGCCGGGTGCCCTTCGCGGCCCAGTCACGGGACGAGCCGGTGCCGTATTCCTTGCCGCCGATGATCAATAACGGGACCCCTTCGTCTTGGTAGCGCATGGCGGCGTCGTAGATGCTAAGCCGCTCGCCGGAGGGTTGATACCGTGTCCATCCCCCCTCGGTTCCGGGCGCCAGGCGGTTGCGCAAACGTATATTGGCGAAGGTGCCGCGCATCATGACCTCATGATTGCCGCGGCGCGCCCCATAAGAATTGAAATCCCTGGGCTGCACTCCGCGCTCGATCAGATAACGGCCCGCTGGACTATCGACCTTGATAGAACCCGCAGGAGAGATATGATCGGTAGTGATGGAATCGCCCAAGAGGGCCAACACCCGCGCCCGGTTGACTGGATGTATATCCGGTGGCTCCCTTCCCACGCCGTCGAAGTAGGGGGGATTCTTGATGTACGTCGATGCCGGGTCCCAACGGTACAGCGTGCCGGTGGGCACGTTCATGCCGGCCCAGCGCGCATCCCCCGTAAATACACCGGCGTAACTCGCCGAAAACATCGCCGGGTCGAGAGTGCGCAGGACCGTATCGTTGATTTCCCGTTGGGTGGGCCAAATGTCCTTGAGATAGACCGGCGCACCGGAGCGGTCCGTTCCCAACGCATCCGTATAGAGGTCAATGTCCATGGTGCCGGCGATGGCATAGGCAGCGACCAGCGGCGGCGAGGCCAAGAAGTTCATTTTGACCTCGGAGTGGACGCGGCCCTCGAAATTCCGGTTTCCCGACAGCACTGAGCATACGGCCAGGCTGCCTTTCGTGATGCCTTGAGTGACCGCATCGGGTAAGGGCCCCGAGTTCCCGATGCAGGTCGTGCAACCGTAACCGATGACGTGAAAGCCAAGCTCTTCGAGGTAGGGCATGAGCCCCGCCCTTTTCAAGTACGCGCTCACAACCTGCGAACCGGGGGCGAGACTGGTCTTGACCCAGGGCTTGACCCGCAGGCCGCGCTCGCACGCTTTCTTTGCCAGCACGCCGGCTGCCATCATTACGCTCGGATTGGAAGTGTTCGTGCAAGAGGTGATCGCCCCGATCACGATGGCGCCGTCCTTGAGCGCCGCTTCGCGCCCGTTGATCTTGATCATTTCCACTCCCGTGTGATGGGCCTCCTCGCCGCCCACCGCGGTTCCGCCGCCCTCATTGTGAAAGCGCGCCATGTCCCGGTCCTTTCCGGCCACGCCGGAGCGCTCTTCCTGATAGACGCGCAGCACCTTCGACACCACCTCCTTGGCGTTCTTGAGCGCGATCCGATCCTGGGGTCGCTTGGGTCCGGCAAGCGACGGTTCGACGCTGCCCATGTCGAGCACGAGCACCTCAGTGTAACGAGCGGTGGGGCTCTTAGCGTCACGCCAGAACCCTTGTGCGCGCGCGTAGGTCTCCACCAAAGCGACCTGTTCCGGGGTGCGGCCGGAGAGCCGCAGGTAGGTGATGGTTTCCTCATCGATGGGGAAAATACCGCAGGTCGCGCCGTACTCGGGCGCCATGTTGGCGATCGTGGCCCGATCGGCCAAGGGGAGGTAGTCGAGTCCCTCGCCGAAGAATTCGACGAACTTACCGACCACGCCCTTTTTCCTGAGTATATGCGTGACGGTGAGCACGAGATCGGTCGCGGTCGCTCCCTCCGGGAGACGGCCGGTGAGGCGAAATCCGACCACTTGCGGGATCAGCATCGTGATCGGTTGCCCTAACATCGCCGCCTCGGCCTCGATGCCCCCGACGCCCCAGCCAAGGACCCCGAGCCCATTGATCATCGTCGTGTGCGAGTCGGTTCCGACCACGGTGTCGGGATAGGCTTGGGCGGTTCCGTTGACACCCTGAGCGTAGACGGCACGGGCGAGATATTCGAGGTTGACCTGATGGACGATGCCCGTGTCAGGAGGCACGACCTTGAAGTTCGAGAAAGCCTGTTGCCCCCAGCGCAGAAACACATAGCGCTCGTGATTGCGCTCGAATTCGATCGCCGCGTTTTTTTGCACGGCATCCGTGCTGCCGAAGACATCGACCTGAACGGAGTGGTCGATGACCAGCTCGGCGGGAGACAAGGGATTGATCTTGGCGGGGTCACCTCCGAGGCGCTGCATGGCTTCCCGCATCGCGGCGAGATCGACGACCGCCGGCACGCCCGTGAAGTCTTGCATCAAGACGCGCGCCGGCGTGAAGGCGATCTCTTTACTGGGCGCGGCCTTTGGATCCCAGGTGGCAAGCGCCTCGATGTCTGCTTTGGTAACGCTAACGCCGTCCTCATGGCGCAAGAGGTTTTCCAAGAGGATCTTGAGGGAGTAGGGGAGAGTTGCCGTGGGATAACGGCGCTCAAGGGCCGTGAGATTGTAGATTTGATAAGGTGCGTTAGCGGCCTCGATGATCTCCCGCGTGTTATAACTGTCGTTCATGATCTATCAGGTAAAGGAACGAGGAATCGCATAATTCACGAGTACCCCGCCGCTTGCGGAACGTTTGCATTATTAATTATCCGCTATCCGGCGGTGAACCGATAGGCTATCGGGGGGCGCCGTGGAATACGTGATCGATAGTCGCGCCGCCTAAACACACTTCCTCCCGATAGAACACCGCGGCTTGGCCGGGCGTGACCGCCCATTGTGGCGCCTCGAACACGAGCCGGCATCGATCAGCGCCGATCGCCGTGATCGTGGCCGGCTGGTCGGCTTGGCGATAGCGGGTCTTCACCGTGCATCGCAATGGGAGCATCGGCGGACGAGGGGCCACCCAGTGCAAAGACGACGCCTCCAATGACCGGCAGAGAAGCCGCGGGTGCTCATGTCCTTGCCCCACCACGAGCACGTTGTTTTTCAGGTCCTTCTCCAAGACGTACCAGGGCGCTTCCAAGGCTCCCTTGACGCCGCCGATCCCGAGCCCCTCGCGCTGGCCAAGGGTGTAATAGACGACGCCGGGGTGCTCTCCGATCACCTCGCCTTCGAGGTTACGAATCTCACCCGGAGTGATGGGAAGGTAGCGGCTGAGAAACGGCCGAAAGCGGCGCTCGCCGATAAAGCAGATCCCGGTGCTGTCAGGTTTGTCGTGTACCGCGAGCCGTGCCTCGGCGGCCGCCGCGCGAACTTCTAATTTACGCATGGACCCGATCGGAAATAGACTCCGAGCTAACTGAGCCTGGCCGAGCATATAGAGGAAATAGCTCTGATCCTTGGCCGGGTCGATCCCTCGCAACAGTTGCAACTGCCCATCGCGATGTGCGATCCTCGCGTAGTGTCCCGTGGCCATGGAGCCACCACCTAACGACAGCGCGTGGTCGAGGCAGGCCTTAAATTTGACCTCGCGGTTGCATACCACGTCCGGGTTGGGCGTCCGTCCCGCTTGAAGCTCAGCGAGAAAACGGCCGAATACGCGCTCGCGATACTCGGCGGCGAAGTTGACGACTTCGATATCGATGCCGAGGCGCTCGGCGACTGCCACGGCGTCGATGAGATCCTCGCGGCTCGGACAGTCGCCTTCCGTATCCTCGTCCTCCCAATTTTTCATGAACACGCCGCTGACCACATAGCCTTGACGTCTCATGAGCAGGGCCGCGACGGCGGAGTCCACCCCGCCCGAGAGGGCGACGATGATGCGTTGGTTTCGGCACACCGTCGCGTCGTGCGTTCCGCTCAGAGTTTGTGAAAAAACCGTCACGAGCGAAGGGAGATCGCGTTCCGCCGGAGCGCAGGAACCGCAGTGTATGTTGAAATACATGAGGATTCCGAGCACCGCCGGAACGCGAAATCCAGAGCGCAGTAGGTTTTTTCGCAAACTCTCATGCGCCGCGTTGCGCGATACGATAGAGCGGAAAGCGGCCGTCGCGCTCGCTGATGGCGGTGACAATTGCTTGAGAATTCCATTGCATGGCTAGACTTTATCATAGATGATGCGGCACACGTTTTGCCTTTCCTAGACCCGGCGCTGGCGAGATCCCCGCCCACGCCCGCACAAACTGTTTATCTAATAGCGAATAAAGTGGTATCTTTTACCCTGCCTACGAGGTGAGAGGTTCTAAGCTTTGTCGTACCGCTATAGCGTACTCCTGCAACCCTTTAGAATCTTACGACACTACCGGCGTGCCGCAGTGACGGAGGCACGTCCATGATGCCGAAATTTCGATGGCTACTGATTGCGTTCCTGGCCGTTCTGACGCAAGGGAGCTGGGGCGTCTCACCGCGTGTCGGCGACGCCGAGCTGATTGCGGCACCGGAGCATCGGCGCGCCACCAAACTCATCGCGCATTACCTCGCCAATTACCACTACAAGAAGGTGAGCTTCGACGATGCCATGTCGGCCGAGGTGTTGAGGCGCTTCGTCGAGTCTTTGGATCCAAATCGCAGTTATTTCCTGCTCGAAGACATGAACCGCTTCGCGGTTTATCGAGACCAATTGGACGAGGCCGTGAAGGAGGCTAAGCTCGAGCCGGCGTTCGAGATCTTCAAGGTGTTCCGCCGGAGGCTCGAGGAGCGGGTCACCTATGCCCGTGAGCTGCTCGCGCAGCCGCTTGATTTCACCCTGGATGAGGAGTTTGTGCTCGACCGCAGCCGCGCTCCGTGGGCACGCGACCGCGGCGACCTTGAGGAGCTCTGGCGCAAGCGCGTCAAGAATGACGTGTTGAACCTCGTGATCACCGGCCAGGATCAAGAAAAAGCCGTAAGCACCGTCTCCAACCGATATCAGGTGCTTGCGCGCCATACTTATCAGATGTCGGCCGATGATGTGTACGAGATCTTCATCAACTCCTACACGGCGACCGTGGAACCGCACACATCCTACTTTTCACCGCGCAACTCCGAGGACTTCAAGATCCGCATGAGCCTATCGCTGGAAGGCGTGGGCGCGGTGTTACGGAATGAGAACGAGTACACGATCGTACAGCAGGTGGTTGCCGGGGGGCCCGCGGCCAAGAGCGGACGGCTGAAGCCGGAGGATCGGATCGTCGCCGTTGCGCAAGGGTCGGCGGGTTCTTGGGCCGACATCATCGGATGGCGCCTGGAAAAAGTCGTGGACCTCATTCGCGGGCCGCGCGGCACCGTCGTCAGACTACAGCTCATTCCGAAGGGTGCGGCCACGAGCACGCCGGCGACGGTCATCACCCTGACGCGCGAGAAGATAACATTGGAAGATCAAGCCGCGAAGCAGGCCGTGATCGAGGTGCCACGGAAGAAGCCCGCCATGCGCATCGGCGTGCTCACGCTCCCCGCGTTTTATATCGACTTTGCCGCGCGAGCGCGGGGCGAGAAAGATTATCGCAGCACCACCCGCGATGTGAGAGCATTGATCGTCAAGTTGATGCAAGCCAAGGTGGATGGAATCGTCATGGACTTGCGCGGCAACGGAGGCGGATCCTTAGTCGAGGCCACGGAGCTTACGGGCTTGTTTATTCCCGAGGGGCCGATCGTACAAGTGCGGGACGCCTCGGGCGCGATCGATGTGAATGAAGATCCGGACCCCGCCGTGGTTTATAAGGGACCGCTTGCCGTTTTGGTGAACCGGCAGAGCGCCTCCGCCTCGGAGATCTTTGCGGCCGCGATCCAGGATTACCGGCGCGGGATCGTGGTCGGCGAGCCAACGTTCGGCAAGGGAACCGTGCAGAATCTAATCGACCTCGATCAAATCGATAGCACCGAGGGCGAGGATCTCGGCCAACTCAAGGCCACGGTGGCGCAATTCTTCCGTATCAACGGCAGTAGTACGCAACATCGCGGTGTGGTGCCGGATATCGTGTTCCCGGCCGTATTACACACCACCGATCTGGGCGAACGGACGTTCGACAACGCCTTGCCCTGGGATCGGATCGGAGCGGCGAAGTACGCCCCGTTGAGCGCTCCGCTGCACACGCTTCAGGAGGCCCGATGGCGCCACAAATCCCGGGTCAGTCAGGCGCCTATCTTTTCGCTCCTGATTCATGAAGCGCAACGCCAGCGGCAGGAAGAGGTGCGCAATCGCGTCAGTCTCCTTGAGCGTAAGCGCCGCGGACAGCAGGAAGCCGATGCGCGCTGGCAAAGCGAAGTGGAAAAGCGTTATCGCGAAATTTTTAAAGCGACGCCGACGCCTTACCGCAAAGCAAGTGATTCGAGCGCCGCTAATGCCGATAAACCCATCGACATCGGCAAGGTGACGCTGTACGAGACCGCTTTTGTGCTCCACGACATGATTGAGTTAGCGCGGAGTGGGGCGGCACGCGCAGCGAGCGCGGGCGGCGAGCGGAGGCCGGGATTGGCGAAGTGGTAGTTTTCGCCTGCGCGCAAACCGCTTACACGGCCCGCTTGAAATTCGTGCCGTGATCGTAGAACAAATACACTAACTCGTTCAGATAGCGGAGACCGAGCGCGGTGGGTTGGATACGCTCAGCGCTGTAATCGATGAGCCCGCGTTGGGCGGCGTCGATCAAGGAAGGTTCGATGATCTCGATGGACAAGCCTGTGTGCTGGTTGAACAGTGCCGAGGGGAATCCGTGTCTCAGCCGCAGGGCGTTGATCATAAATTCGACAATAATTTCGTCCGCACCGATGCGGTGCTCATCCTGGATCGCGGCCGCGGTCCCAGCCCCGTGCATGAAGATCTTGGGGTTGCGGCGCTTGGCCATGCGTACGATCCGCTGTGCGGCCGGATCGCTGATTTTTCCGTGGGCGCCCGCGCCGATGCCCAAGTAATCGCCGAAACGCCAGTAGTTGAGGTTATGCCGGCAGCGGTGCTCCCCCAGTGCATAGGCCGATACCTCGTACTGGACATAGCCGTGCGCGGCGAGCGCGGCCTGGCCGTCTCGGTAGATCTCCCAGAGCGCGTCGTCATCGGGAAGCGGTGGCGGGCGGCGGAAAAACGCGGTGTTGGGTTCGATGGTCAACTGGTACCACGACAGGTGTTCAGGCCCGAGGGCGATGGCTTGAGTTAAATCGTAAAGGGCGCCTTCGCGCGTATCTTCCGGGAGCCCGAACATCAAGTCCAGGTTGATGTTGTCGAATCCGGCCTCGCGCGCGGCCTGGAACGCACGCCGGGCCTCTTCCCCGCTGTGGATGCGGCCGAGTGAGGCCAATTGGGGATCGCGTAGGCTTTGGACGCCGATCGACAAGCGGTTGACCCCGGCGTGTTTGTAGTCCCGGAGGCGCTCCGCGGTTAGCGTGCCGGGATTGGATTCCAAGGTGATCTCGGCTTCCGCGCCGAGCCGCAGCCGCCCGCGGATCCCATCCAGCAGAGCGCTCAGCGCCTCTCCGGATAATAGGCTCGGCGTGCCGCCCCCGATAAACACACTGATCACCTCGCGCTTCGGGACGCGCCCCCGTTCGTAGGCGAGATCCCGCAGCAAGGCTTGCAGGTAGTCTTGCTCAGGCAGATCGCCGCGGACCTCGTGCGAGTTGAAGTCACAATACGGGCATTTGCGCACGCACCACGGGAAGTGGACATAGAGTGAAAGCGGTGGCGGCTCCCGCAGCTTCATGGGCTACGGCAGGCGATAGTGCGCGCATAGCAGCGCGTATAGTTGTCGCAACGCGTGACCCCGGTGGCTCAAACGGTTCTTGGTTTCCGCATCCAGATCGGCGGCCGAGCACGCATGCTCCGGCAGGTAAAAGATCGGGTCATAGCCGAATCCATTGCGGCCCTGAGGGGCGCGCAGCAGACGGCCTTCCCAAACGCCCTGGGCGATGAGCGGGCAGGGATCGGCGGGCTGCCTGAGATACACCATGGTGCAATGAAATCGCGCCTGGCGGCGGCCGTCGGGGACCTGCGCCGCTGCGCGCAATAGCTTGTCTACATTCGCATGATCGCTAGCCTTCGGCCCGGCATAGCGCGCCGAATAGATCCCGGGAGCGCCGCCGAGGGCCTCGACCTCAAGGCCGGAATCATCGGCGATGGCGGGAAGACCCGTCCGGGCCGCGGCCCGGCGTGCTTTAATAATAGCATTTTCAACGAACGTACGCCCGGTTTCCGCGGCCGCCCCGAGATGAAATTCCGACTGCGCGAGAACCTCGACTCCCACGCCGCCGAGGATCGCCGCGATCTCTTGAAGCTTGCCGCGATTGGCGCTCGCGACGAGAACCCGGCGAGGAAGACGCTCGTTTGCCGCGATCGTCACGTGGCTAATATTTGGCGTTGCAGCGCGATAAGCTTGGTGGTTCCTTGACGGGCGAGGTCGAGCATCTGGTGCAGCTCATCCATGCGAAAGGCGTGACCTTCAGCGGTTCCTTGCAGTTCGATAAAGTTACCCATCTCGTTCATCACCACGTTCATGTCGGTTTCCGCCTCGCTGTCCTCGCTGTAATCGAGATCCACGATGGGATTGCCGCGGTAAATGCCCACCGACACGGCGGCGACCATGCCGTGGATCGGGCTCGCCTTAAACATGCCTTTGCGGACCAGCATAGCGATCGCGTCCGCCAAGGCCACGTAGCCGCCGGTGATGGAAGCGGTGCGCGTGCCCCCGTCGGCTTGAATGACGTCACAGTCGATCGTGATCGTGCGTTCGCCTAAAGCGCTAAAATCAACCACTGCGCGCAAGGATCGGCCGATGAGCCGCTGGATCTCGAGCGTCCTGCCGCTTTGCCTCCCGTCGCTCGATTCCCGTCGCATGCGGTTATTCGTCGCCCGCGGCAGCATCCCGTATTCGGCGGTCACCCAGCCTTTCCCGCTACCGCGGAGAAACGGGGGAACGCGCTCATCGATGCTCGCGTTGCAGATGATCTTGGTGTGTCCGTATTCGACTAACGTGGAACCTTCGGCATAGCGGGTAAAGTTGCGTTTGATCGCAATCGGTCGTAATTCATCGGCCTTTCGTCCGCTCGGACGCATATTTCCCTCTCTTTCAACATGAAATCTATTCCCCGCGGTCTTGCCGCGGGGACCTTAGCGATGGGGATTCCAAAGGGGAGAGGCGCAGCTCTCCCCTTTGGTCGCTCCACGGGGTTGCATACCCCGTGGTGGCGAAATCTAAATTGACTTCGGCCGGGCATTATAAACTGGAACCGCGGCGCGAAGGTCAAGACCAACACGGTGTTGTAGACGGGGTAAAATCTTGGACAGGTTGGTGCACAAAGCCGTATTATTCCCGTTCAGTGAAGAGATCTGTCCAAGGGTCCGTAGGAACTGAGTGAACTAAGCTGGTTAAGCGGCCGCTGCGACATTGAGCGGCGCAGGGGGAGAGGGTATGAAATCTCCAGGTGGAACGCTTCTACAAGCCGCGGATGATCAACGGCAGAATGGCCTCCGCCGATGGCCCGATCAAAACCTTTCCTTGCGCGGCATCAAGGATTCACCGCCGTATCTGCTGACCCTGGAGGATACCGTGGAATTCTTCAATCTGGTAGTGGCGCTCAAGTTGACCGAACTGGAGAAAAAGGACCTGGTCGCGTTCCTACGGGTATTATAAGGCCGCCTCTAGGCTCCTACCTGGGCCTAGCATGTATAGGTAATACTCAATTAAGATAGGTCGAAAGGAGAAAACGATGAAACAGTCAATCCGGATTAACTCGGTTATCGCGTTGCTGGCGGCGGCTTCCGTGCACGCCGCCGAAGGTGAATTCAAGAAGGATTGCACCATGGGTCTCGCGATGAAGCAGCACATAGCCACCGACTGCTCGGTCAGCTGG
>JBOIDF010000026.1:15318-42377 GCA_050740455.1 Gammaproteobacteria bacterium
CTGGTGAGCCTGTTGGAGGAGATGGGCAGCGGCGGTGCTGAGGGGCGTGGCTCGGCCTCGGCGGATAGCCCGCGCCAGTAAGTAAAGCTCCCCGAACCCCTTGTTGGACCACCCCGCCGCCGTACAGCGGAGGGTCAGCGGCGCGTTCTCGACCCATCGCGATGAAATTTCACCCCACACCCGACTCGGGCCCAGCTGTGGCATGCGGCTTGGCGCGAGGTGTAAACCTCATGCCAGGCGCAACCTTATATTAAGACTCTGGAGGCCAATATGAAGAAGAAACTTACGCTTATCACATCCTTGGGGGCGGTGACCTTGGCTTTGGCCCCGCTCGCTAGTTCGGAGGCGCAAACACCGGCCGAGGGCTTCAACATCCACGTCGTGGCGCCCCATCGTCACCAGGACGGCACTGTGCACGGCCCCTATCACCATTACTGCAAGGGGATCAAGCCCGAGATCCTGCAGTGCATGATCTTTCTCTCGGCCGATCCCAACGCCGAACTGGTCGAGATCGAGTATTTTATCGACAAGAAGCTCGCACGCACCAATGTGACCTTGGAGCAATGGAACAAACACTTCCACGACCACAAGGAAGAGATCGCGAGCGGCCGGGTGCAGGTTCTGGATGTGCCCCCCGAGAAGGCCAAGGAGATCGCGGAGGCGGCGTCCAAGACCGACGGCATTATCTTCCATCTCTGGCCGGTCGGGAAGAAGATCCCGAACGGTGAGGTCATGTTCCCGACCGCGGTCAGCCACAAGCCCGTGGCAAAACTGGAGATCCCGGAGTAGGGTTGAGGGCGTGGCGGGGCTAGCGGTGAGCGCCGCATCGAAGCGCTGCGCATGTGTCACATTGGGTTTGATCGCTTGGTGTAGTTTCCCGGCATTTGCGCAGACGCGCATCGCGGTGTTGGAGTTCGAGTTGCACGATTTGACGCTCCTGCCGCGTATGCCGGAGGAGCTGGAACGGACGGCCTCAGTCGCGCCTTTGTTACGAGCGGCATTGGTAAAAAAAGGCGGTTATGAGTCGGTGACGATCGCTGCAGACACCCAAGCGAAAGCCAACGCGGCGTTTGGTTACCTTTTCGACCACCCGGAGGTGGCTGCCGAGCTGGGCGCCCGATTCGGGGCTGAATGGGTTGCGATCGGGCGCGTTCATAAGCCGAGTTTCTTGTTCGCTTATTTGAAGGTCCATTTAGTAAACGTTAATTCCCAGCGGCTTAGCGGCGATTTCGTGGTCGAAGTCAAGGGGTACTTAAAAAAATTGACTGAGAGAGGAGTAGCACGCTTAGCGGAGCAGATCGTTCAAACAATTAATGCGAAAGCTGAGATGTTTCAAAAACCTGCTAGAACGGAGGCGGCAGCGATCGGGGGCAGGACATGGTAAGCAGCATGACGGCATTTGCCCGCCAGGCGGGGCAGGGGGAATGGGCCGACACCATTTGGGAATTGCGCTCGGTCAATCATCGTTACCTGGAGATTTCCGTGCGTCTTCCGGAGGAGTTACGCGGGCTCGAAGGGCCCGTACGCGAGCTGGTCGGAAGCCGTATCCAGCGCGGAAGGATAGACTGTGTGTTACGGTACAGTCCGGCGGAGAGCGCCTTGATGGCGCCGGTGCTGCGGTTGGAGCTGGCGCGGCAATTGATCGAGGCCTGCGAGCGAGTCAACGCTTTACTCGATCGGCCTGCTCCCATCAGCGCGGTTGAGCTGCTGCGCTGGCCGGGGGTGGTGGCGCTGGGCCCGCCCGATGTGGAGCAGATCGGCGAGCCGTTGTTGCGGATCCTGGACAGGGCACTCAGCGCGCTTGTCGAGGCGCGGCGGCGCGAAGGGGGACGGTTGCGGAGCGTCATCGAAGAACGCTGCGCGGCCGCCGTCGCGCGGCTCGCATGGCTGCGGGAGCGGGTGCCGGAAATCATGGACGCGCTCAAGGATCGATTAATGAACCGGGTGCCGGAGCTCGCGAGCGGTATGGAACCCGGGCGCTTGGAGCAGGAGATAATGTTGCTGGCGCAGCGCTTGGATGTCGCGGAGGAGTTGGACCGGCTCGAGATCCATTTGGATGAGGTTAAAAGCTTGTTCGGCACCCCCTCGCCCATCGGCCGGCGTTTGGATTTTTTGTTGCAGGAGATGAACCGCGAGGCCAATACCATCGCCTCGAAATCGGCGCACGCCGAGACCACCTCGAGCGCGGTCGAGCTGAAAGTGCTCATCGAGCAGATGCGAGAGCAGGTGCAGAATATTGAATGATCGACCCGCGGCGTGTGGTCTGCTGTATGTCGTCTCGGCCCCTTCGGGCGCCGGGAAGACGAGCCTCGTCAACGCCTTGACCGCGGCGCAGCCCGGCGTCTGCTTGTCGATCTCCTTTACCACCCGCCCGCTGCGCCCGGGAGAGCGCGGGGGCGTGGATTACCATTTCATCGGCGAGGCGAGGTTCGAGGCAATGGTTGCCCAGTCGGCGTTTATGGAATACGCCCAAGTGTTCGGCCACTACTATGGAACCTCGCGGGAGTGGGTGGAGTCGCACTTGACGAACGGGACCGATGTGGTGTTGGAAATCGATTGGCAAGGCGCGCGGCAGGTACGTAAGGCATGGGCGCAATCGATAGGGATCTTTATCCTTCCCCCGTCCTACCAAGACTTGGAACATCGGCTTAAGACCCGGGGCATGGATGACGCGGCGGTCATTCGGCGCCGCATGCTGGCGGCCGTGAACGAGATGTCGCATTATTCCGAATACGACTATCTGCTCGTCAATGACGACTTCGACCGCGCGCTCGGCGATCTGCGCGCGATCTTGCGCGCCGGCCGTCTTAGGAGCGGACGGCAACGCGCCGCGCTGCACTCGCTGGTGCGGGATTTATTGGAGTCAAAGATTACCTAAACTTGAATCAGAGCTTGTGAAGAAATCGTAGCGAGCACGCCCGCAACCGCAGTGTATGTGGAAATACATGAGGATTCCGAGCACCGCGCAACGATGCGGGAGGGCTGCGCAGTAGATTCATTCACAAGCTCTCAGAGGAAACACTATGGCGCGAATTACTGTGGAAGATTGTCTCCCTTACGCTAACAATCGCTTTGATCTCGTGATGCTGGCAAGCAAGCGTGCCCGCCAGCTAGCAATGGGGTCGCAACCGTTGGTGGCCGCGGAGAATGATAAACCGGCGGTCATCGCGCTGCGCGAGATCGCCGAGGGCTTGATTACCCGGGAGACCTTGGCTGCCATCGAAGCCAAGGAAAAGGGCGAGGACATTTTCTATCCGCTTCCCGATTCCGCTAAGCGTGACTAGCAGCGAGCCCGGGCGCGGGGGCTCGCTAGCAAGCAGCATCAACATGAAGATTTGGCCATTTCTTCCCCTGGCTTCAACCCGAGCGGCGAAGGAACCGCCCGCGCCCTCAGCCTCGGCGCTACGCCAAATCGAGGAGGTGTGCGCGCTCGCCCGCGAATACCTGAAGCCCGCTCAAGTCACGGCGCTGCGGCGCGCCTACGAGTTCGGGGCCCGGGCGCATGAAGGTCAGCGGCGAATGAGCGGGGAGCCATACATCGAGCATCCCCTCGCCGTCGCACGCATCCTGCTCGGGATGCGGATGGATTATGAAACCTTGACCGCCGCCATCCTGCACGATGTCCTCGAGGATACGGCCACGGAAAAGCAGCAGATCAGCCACGAGTTCGGCGACGAAGTGGCAAAGCTCGTCGACGGTGTGAGCAAGCTCACGCAAATGGAATTCGAGACTTACGCCGAGGCGCAAGCGGAGAACTTCCGCAAGATGTTGTTAGCGATGACCCATGATATCCGGGTCATCCTGGTGAAGCTGGCGGACCGGCTTCACAACATGCGCACGCTCGGCGCGTTACCGCAGGAAAAACGCCGGCTAGTCGCGCGCGAGACCCTGGACATCTACGCCCCCATCGCGCAACGGCTCGGGATCAACGCGCTGCGCCGCGAGCTCGAGGACCTCGGATTCGCGGCCTTGTTCCCGAACCGCCACCGGGTCCTGTCGAATGTCATTAAACAATCGCGGGGAAATCGCAAGGAACTGATGCTGCAAATCAAAAACGCCATCGAGCGGCGTCTAAGGCAGGAAGACCTCCCCGCGCAGGTCGCCGGACGCGAAAAGCACCTCTACAGTATCTATAAAAAGATGCACGCCAAGCGCCTGCCGTTCTCGGAAGTTTTGGACGTGTACGCCTGCCGCATCGTCGTCGACACCGTGGACGCCGCGTATCGCGTGCTCGGCGTCGTGCATCACCTGTTCAAACCGGTGCCCGGACGCTTCAAGGACTATATCGCGATCCCCAAGGCCAACGGTTATCAATCGCTGCACACGATCTTATTCGGGCCGCATGGGGTCCCGATCGAGGTGCAGATCCGCACCAAGGAGATGGACGCCGTGGCCGAACATGGAATCGCGGCGCATTGGCTCTACAAAACCGGCGACAGCGCCAGCAATACCGCGCAAAAACGCGCGCGGGATTGGTTGCGCACCATTCTCGAAATCCAGAGCCAGGCCGGGAATTCCGAAGAATTCTTGGAAAACGTGAAGATTGACCTCTTCCCGGACGAGATCTACGTGTTCACCCCTAAAGGTGACATTCTGAAGTTGCCGCGCGGCGCCACGGCGGTCGATCTCGCCTACGCCGTGCACACCGATATCGGGAACCGGTGCGTGGCCGCGCGCATCGATCGGCGCTTGGTGCCGTTACGCACGGCATTGAGCAACGGCCAGACCGTGGAGATCATCACCGCTCCCGGCGCCGGTCCGAGCCCGGCTTGGCTCAACTTCGTCATTACGGCCAAGGCGCGGGCGAATATCCGCCATTTTCTTAAGAACCTGCAGCACGATGAGGCGCGGGGTCTCGGTCAGCGGATGCTGAATCGCGAGCTGCAACAACTTGGATTCGATCTCAATGCCCTACCGCGCGAACGCTTGGATGCCGCCCTCAAAGAATGCAAGATCGAGAGCGTCGACGCGATGCTGGAGGAGATCGGCCTCGGCAAGCGCATGGCGCCCATCGTCGCGCGCTATCTGATCCCGGTCACCGCCGAAGACAGCGCGCGCAGTGCCCCGGCGGCGCACGCCGCGCCGCTCGCGATTAAAGGCACCGAAGGCATGGTGGTCTCGTTTCCGAAATGCTGTTATCCCATTCCGGGAGATTCCGTCCTCGGTTATGTGTCCTCCGGGCGGGGGATCGTGATCCACCGGCAATCGTGCAAGAATCTCGCTGAATACCGGAATCATCCGGAGAAATGGATCGATGTGGAATGGGGTTCGGACGTGAAGGGCGAGTTTCCGACGGCGATCCGTCTGGAGGCGACCAACGAGCGCGGGGCGCTGGCGACGATCGCCGCCGCGATCGCCGCCGAAGGCGCCAATATCGAGTTTGTGGGAATGAATGAACGCGAGGATCGGATCGCCGCGCTGACACTCACCGTCGAGGTGCGCGATCGCCTGCATTTAGCCCGCGTCATGAGGGCTGTCCGGCGCCTGCAACCGGTGACGCGCGTGATCCGGATGCGCACGTAGCCGGGGGCGATTTACTTATCGTAAGAAAAACCATGGCAGGTACTATTGTCTCCACCGACCAAGCGCCCCAAGCGATCGGTACCTACTCGCAAGCCGTACGGGTAGCAAACACGGTCTATTTATCCGGTCAGATCCCACTCGATCCCGCCAGCATGCAGATGGTCGAGGGGGAGATGCGGTCTCAGGTCGTGCGCGTGTTCCAAAACCTCCAAGCCGTTGCCGAAGCCGCGGGCGGGACACTCGCGGATGTCGTTAAGCTGAATGTCTACCTCACCGATTTAAGCCATTTTCCGCTCGTCAACGAGGTGATGGCGGGTTATTTCCATCAACCGTACCCGGCAAGGGCGGTCGTGGGCGTCGCGGCGTTACCTCGGGCGGCGCCGATCGAGATCGACGCGATCATGGATCTATGTTCGTCTTCGATGGTCCCCGAACGCTAGTTTCCAAGTGGCTGCGGCGCGTCACCGCGCACCCGCGCTGGCCGCTCATCAAGGATCGGTCGCTGCCGTACGCCCGTCTCATGCGTCTCGATAAGCCCATCGGGATTTTATTGCTCTTGTGGCCGACGCTGTGGGCGCTTTGGATCGCCGGACATGCCCGTCCCGATCCCGGAGTCCTCGTAGTGTTCGTCCTCGGTGTGATCCTGATGCGCTCGGCGGGATGCGTGATCAACGACTATGCCGACCGGGGTTTCGATGCGCGGGTCGAGCGTACGCGTAACCGGCCCCTGGTGACCGGAGCGGTCAGCCCCAGGGAGGCCATCGCGCTTTTTTGCGGCTTGCTCTTGATGGCCTTCCTGCTGGTCATGCTGATGAATACCTTGACCGTGATCCTGGCCTTCGTCGGTGCGCTGCTCGCGGCAACCTACCCCTTTACCAAGCGCTACACCTATCTTCCGCAGGTGCATCTCGGCCTCGCCTTCGGTTGGGCCGTGCCGATGGCGTTCGCGGCGCAGACGGGGAGCGTGCCCAAGGCCGGCTGGCTGCTCTTGATCGCGAACCTGCTCTGGTCGGTGGCCTACGACACGATGTACGCGATGGTCGATCGCGAAGACGATCTCCGCATCGGCGTTAAATCCACCGCGATCCTATTCGCCGAGGCTGATCGCTTGATCATCGGTATGATCCAGGGACTCATGCTGATCACGCTGCTCTTCGTCGGCAAGGAGGCGGGGCTGGGATGGGTCTATCACGTGGGGCTCGCGGTGGCGGGAGCGTTGGCGGTGTACCAGCAAACCCTGATTCGGCATCGCGACCGGAGCGGGTGCTTTAAGGCGTTCATCAACAACGGATGGTACGGAGGGGTGATTTTCTTGGGGATCGCCGGGGATTACATTATGCGCTAGCGTTGGGTCAGCCGGCGCCGGCGTCAGGGGCGTGCTTCATGTGATCGATCTCGTACCCGGTCGCATTAAGGTGGGGTCAAAAAGTTTCGGAGCAGATCATGGCCATGATGGGTCATGATCGACTCGGGATGAAACTGCACGCCGAGCAGCGGGTGTTCGCGATGCCGGATCCCCATGATCTCGTCCCTTTCGCCGCCGGGGGTTTCGGTCCACGCGGTGATCTCCAAGCAGTCCGGCAAGCTGTCCTCTGCGATGACCAGCGAATGGTAGCGGGTCGCTTGAAATGGATTTTCCAGGCCTCGGAATAGCCCGGTGTTGCGATGCCGGATCAGCGATGTCTTGCCATGCATAATCGCGCGCGCATGCACGATTCGCCCGCCGAAGGCTTGCCCCATCGCTTGGTGACCTAAACAGACGCCTAAGATGGGGGCCTTGGCGCAGAAGTAGTTGATCACGTCGATGGAGATGCCCGCTTCGTTCGGCGTGCACGGTCCCGGCGATATCACGATATGATCCGGCGCCAAGGCCTCGATTTCCCGGACGCTGATTTGGTCGTTGCGGTATACCCGCACGTCCGCCCCCAACTCACCGAGGTATTGCACCAGGTTGTAGGTGAACGAATCGTAATTGTCGATCATCAACAACATAAAAGCCGCATCTAGAAGTTATGGTTAAAAACGAGATTGCCCGTTACGTTTTTGCGTCCTTCGTGCTCGAAGTAACCGCGTGCGCCAAGCTTGCATTTTCAACGTCATGCCAATGAATTTCAACCTTGGCGCCGATCGGAAGCGTTAGAGGATACGCGGCGCAGCCGGTACAATTCGAGTTACTGGTAAAAAGCGAGTTGGACCCCCATGTCGAACGCACCATGTAAGGCCCGTCGGACGCCGCTCTTTTCCTGGCACGCCGCCCACGGCGCCAGAATGGTCGAATTCGGGGGGTGGACGATGCCGCTACATTACCAAAGCGGTATCCTGCAGGAGCATCTCGCCACACGCCGGCGCGCGGGTCTTTTCGACGTCTCCCATATGGGGCGGTTCAAGATCGAGGGAGAGGCGGCCGAGGATTTCGCCCTTACGGTGCTGACGAATAACGCGCGATCTCTGGAACTACTTCAGGCGCAATACACCTTCCTGGCCAATGAGCAGGGCGGCGCGATCGATGACGCCTACCTGTATAAGCTTGCGCGGGGGGAATTTCTCCTCGTGGTCAATGCGTCGAACCGTGACAAAGACTGTCTATGGCTACAGAGCCATAAATGCGCGGGGATGGATCTCGTGGATGTGAGTGAAGAGACCGCCATGATCGCTATCCAAGGTCCTGCCTCGGTTTCCATCCTGGAATCGGTCATCGGGAAGGAGGCGTTGCCGGGGAGCAGAAGAAATCGCTGCCGTATCGCGAGGGTCAATGGACAACCGCTGCTCATCGCGCGTACCGGTTATACGGGCGAGGCGATCGGTTTTGAATTGTTCCCGAAGTCGGAGCATCTCCCGGCGCTTTGGGAACGGCTAGTGAGCCTCGGAGCCGTCCCCGCGGGCTTGGGCGCGCGCGATACGCTTCGAATCGAAGCCGGACTGCCGCTTTACGGTCACGAATTGGGCGGGGATCCCGACGGCAATGACATCCCTATTTTCGCGAACACATTTGCGAGCTTTGCCGTCCGGGTCCCCGACCGACATGATTACATTGGTCAGGCGCGCTTAGACGATCAGAGAAAAGAGCTGCAACTGATTAAACGAGGCGAGTTACACACGCCGCTTGGCGACCGCATCCTAAAGCGCTTAGTGCGGCCGATTATGAGTCGTACTGACAAGCGGCCTTTCAGGGCCGGATCGAAAGTTTTCCGCGGCGATGAAATGCTTGGCTATGTTAGCTCGGGGACCGTGGCGCCGTATTCCTGGAAATCCGATAGAGAGGGTAAAGCAATGGAAACCGGGGAGCCGATGCTGCGGCCGATCGGCTTGGCCTTAATCGATTCCACGCTCGGGTATCGGAGCGATCCATCCTTGGTACTGCGGGTGATCGATGATCGCGGCCGCGGCATAGAGGCCGAGTGGGTGACCAGCAATCTCGTCGGCGCAACCGACGCGCGTCGTGGAGCATGAGATTGGCTTCCATGAGTATCGTTCTTGACCTGCCGGTTGCAAGTCGTAGGTGAAACCCCGCACCATGACATCCGGAGCGAAGGCGTTGCTGGATAAGTCCGAAACCCCTCACGACACCGTGCGCCCCATCGCCTGGCAGGATGGGCGTCTTGTGCTCTTAGACCAACGGCGGCTGCCGGCGGTGTGCGAGCATATGAGTTTGGATACTCCCGAGGCCGCCGCCGAGGCCATCCGTAACATGGTGGTGCGCGGCGCGCCCGCCATCGGGATCGCGGCCGCCTATGGTGTCGTGCTGGCGGCGCGCAAGGCCTACGCGAACGCGCGCGAGGGTTGGCGGCAGGCCACTGTTGCCGATTGTGAAAGCTTGCGGGCGGCGCGTCCCACCGCGGTGAATCTCGGGTGGGCTATCGAACGCATGCGCGTGGCGTTTCCGGAAGGTGCCCAAAATCCCGAACCCGCCTTACTCGCCGAGGCACAGGCGATCCATGACGAGGATATAGCCGCCAACCGGCGCATGGGCGCGATCGGCGCGGCGTTCCTCAAGTCCGGCGCGCGCGTCTTGACTCATTGCAATGCGGGTTCCTTGGCGACCGGGGGATACGGTACGGCGCTAGGCGTGATCCGCTCGGCCTATGCCTGCGGGAAGATCGCGCAAGTCCATGCCGGCGAGACGCGCCCCTGGCTCCAAGGCGCGCGTTTGACCGCCTGGGAGCTGCTCCGCGATCGGATCCCCGTCACCCTGCTCGCCGATAGCGCGGCGGCCTACCTCATGCAACGGGGCAGCATCGATTGGGTCATCGTCGGGGCGGATCGCATCGCCGCTAATGGCGATGTCGCTAACAAGATTGGGACTTATGGCCTCGCCCTTGCCGCCCGGGCGCACGGGGTTCGATTCATGGTGGCCGCCCCCATCTCGACACTTGATCCGAAGGCGCTCGATGGCCGCGCGATCCCGATCGAGCACCGCCCGCCAGAGGAGATTGTGGCGTTTGCCGGACAACGAGTTGCCGCACCGGGCGTAGATTTTTGGAACCCGGTCTTCGATGTAACCCCTGCCGCGCTTATCGATGTCCTGGTCACGGAGCTGGGAGCGATCGAACGTCCCGATGCGACCCGCCTGAGCGCCTTGCTCGCGAAGGATCACCGCGTTCAGGTGTCAAAACGATGATATATACTTGATATACATTCTTAGAAATTGAGCATTCCATGGCCACGATGCAAAGCATGATGATCTATGTCGCGCCCGAGCAGCGGAAGGCGCTCCAGAGGCGGGCCAAAGAGCAGGGGACGAAGGTGGCGGAGGAGATCCGTCATGCAATCGATGCCTATCTCGCCGGTATATCCAAAGAAGAATTGGCGCTGCTGGATACGGCAACACGCGAGGCCGCCAAACATATCCAAGCGATGACCGAGCGGCTGGCGGTGACGAATAAAAGACTCGATGCCGTCTTCGCCGAGTTGGAGCGCATGCGTGCAAAGCAAACCCTTGAAGCCGATCGGGAGGCGGCGTGAGCCTGGTTACCGAGATGTTGGAACGCCTGGTCGGCATCGCCGTGCTCCGCGAGCGAGTCTACGACACGGCGCAGCGTGTTGACCGGTTGGCCGATTGGCTGCTTGACCACGAGCGCCGTTTGACGCAACTGGAGACCCTTTCGCCACGTGCTCCAAAAAGTTCGGCAAAAACTCCCCGGCGACTGCCCAAGAAGCAGTAAGAAGCGGTCTTAAAATTTGCCGCTCCCCGACCGCGGCATGACCTGTGCTCGCGACGCGTGTCCGACCGCGACACCGCTAAAAATCACGTTAAAAATCCTACACCTCGGTATCTCGTCCCAGGTTATGGTAGCATTTCGCGGCAGAGGCTAATCCAGCCCGTCAAGAGTACCTGATGATCCAATTCGCCAAAGAAGTCTCGCCTGTCAATATCGAAGACGAGATGCGTCAGTCTTACATGGATTACGCGATGAGCGTAATCGTGGGCCGGGCGCTGCCGGACGCGCGGGACGGCCTGAAACCCGTCCACCGGCGCGTCCTCCATGCCATGCGGGAGCTCGGCAACGACTGGAACAAGCCGTACAAGAAATCGGCGCGGGTGGTCGGTGATGTCATCGGTAAATACCATCCCCACGGGGATGTCGCCGTCTACGACACCATCGTGCGCATGGCGCAACCCTTCTCCTTGCGCTACATGCTGATCGACGGGCAAGGTAACTTCGGTTCCGTGGACGGCGATTCGCCGGCCGCCATGCGTTACACCGAGGTGCGGATGTCCCGCATCGCCCACGAGCTGCTCGCCGATATCGACAAGGAGACCGTCGATTTCTCTCCCAACTACGACGGCTCCGAGACCGAACCCACGATCCTTCCGGCGCGCATCCCGAACCTCTTGATCAACGGATCGACCGGCATCGCCGTCGGTATGGCAACCAATATTCCGCCCCACAACCTCGGTGAGTTGGTCGGCGGCTGTCTGGCGCTCATCGAGCGTCCCGATATGGACATCAGCGGGCTGCTCGAAATCATCCCGGGGCCGGACTTTCCCACGGCGGCCATCATCAATGGGACCGAGGGGATCCAGGAAGCCTACGAGACCGGGCGCGGGAGAATCCACGTGCGGGCGCGCACCGCGCTCGAGTCCGATGATGCGGGTGAGCGCATCGTCGTGACGGAGCTGCCCTACCAGGTCAACAAGGCGCGCTTGATGGAACGGATCGCGGAGCTGGTCAAGGACAAGAAACTCGAAGGGATCCGGGAGCTGCGGGACGAGTCCGACAAGGACGGGATGCGCATGGTGGTCGAGTTGCGCCGCGGCGAGATCGCCGAGGTCGTGCTCAACAACCTCTATCAGCAGACGCAGATGCAGGTGGTATTCGGCGTGAACATGGTCGCGCTGGTCCAGGGCCTGCCTCAGATCTTATCGCTCAAGCAATTGATCGAGTGCTTCCTGCGCCACCGCCGGGAGGTGATCACCCGCCGTACCGTTTACGATCTGCGCAAGGCGCGGGAACGGGCGCATAACCTAGAAGGCTTGGCCGTGGCCTTGGCGAACATCGATCCGGTGATCGCCCTCATCAAGGCCTCGGCCAATCCCGCGGCAGCCAGGGCGGGGCTGATGGCGCGGGTGTGGGCGCCGGGGGCGGTAGTGCGGATGTTGGAGCGTTCGGGCGCCGAAGTGTCCCGTCCGGAGAATCTTGCGCCCGAATTTGGCCTCACCCCAGAGGGCTACCGCTTGTCCGAAGCCCAGGCGCAGGCGATCTTGGATCTGCGGCTCCATAGGCTCACCGGCCTGGAGCAAGAAAAGATTGTGCAGGACTATCAAGCCGTCCTTGAAAACATCGCGAAACTCTTGGAGATCCTGGCACGGCCGGAAAGGCTGACCGAAGTGATGCGCGAGGAGCTTATCGACATTCGCGATCAGTTCAGCGACAAACGCCGTACCGAGATCCGCCAACGGCACGTGCAACTGAGTCTCGCGGATCTGATCAATGTCGAGGATGTGGTGGTGACCTTGTCGCATGAGGGCTACGCCAAGGCGCAACCGATGGACGAGTACCGCCTGCAGCGACGTGGCGGCAAGGGCAAGATGGCCACGGCGATGAAAGTGGAGGACTTTATCGAGAAACTGTTCGTGGCCAGCACCCACGATACGATTTTATGCTTTTCGAACCGCGGTCGGGCATACTGGCTCAAGGTCTATGAATTGCCTCAAGCTGGGCGCGCGGCGCGCGGCAAGCCGATGGTCAATCTTTTGCCGTTGGAGAACGAGGAGCGCATCACGGCCATCCTTCCCATCAAGTCCTTCGAGCAGGATGGATTCCTGGTCATGGCGACCAGCCGCGGCGTGGTCAAGAAATGTCCGTTAGCGGAGTTCTCGCGGCCGCGCGGGAGCGGTATTATCGCCATCGACTTGAGCGATGGCGATCGACTGGTGGGCGTTGCTCTGACCGATGGCCGTCAGGAGCTGATGCTGTTCAGCACCTCGGGCAAGGCGGTCCGCTTCAGTGAGACGGAGGTGCGCGCGATGGGCCGGGCGGCGCGGGGCGTACGAGGTATCAGATTGAGGGCCGGGCATGCGGTGATCTCGCTCATTATTCCCGAGGCGCAGAGTCAGATCCTCTGTGCGACCGAGCGCGGCTACGGTAAGCGCACGGCGGTCAGCGACTATCCGGTGCACGGCCGCGGCGGCCAGGGCGTCATCGCCATTCAGACCACCGCCCGGAATGGAAAGCTCGTCGGGGCCATCGGGATCCGCGATGATGAGGAAGTCATGCTGGTGAGCGACCGGGGAACCCTGGTCCGCACCGCCGCGAACGATATCTCGCTTGTCGGCCGAAATACGCAGGGCGTCACCTTGATTAACCTCGCCGATGACGAGCGCTTGGTCGGGATCGAGCGCGTCGCGGATTATAACGATAGCGATAACAATAACGAATAGACTCCCGCGTGGACCTCCCTAACGACGACCGATTGCAGGGCTTGCGCACGCGCATCGACGAGGTGGATGCGGAGATACTGCACATGATCACGGTCCGGGCGCAGCTTGCCAAGGAAGTCGCGGCCGCGAAGGGTAACGATCATGAGCCCGATGCCTACTATCGCCCGGAACGCGAAGCCCAAGTCTTGAGAAAGATCATCTCGAAGAACAAAGGGCCTTTGTCGGACGAAGAGATGGCCCGCTTGTTCCGCGAGATCATGTCGGCCTGCCTGGCGCTGCAACAGCCCTTGAACGTGGCGTTTCTCGGGCCCGAGGGGACGTTCACCCATGCCTCGGTGCATAAACATTTCGGTAATTCCGTGCATGCCTTGCCGATGGGTACGATCGACGAGGTGTTCCGCGAAGTCGAAGCGGGGGCTTGCCATTACGGGGTCGTGCCGGTCGAGAATTCGATCGAAGGCGTGGTCAACCATACCTTGGACATGTTCGTCAATTCACCGCTCAAGATCTGCGGCGAGGTCGAGCTGCGCATTCACCATCACCTGCTGGGGAAGAATGTCACGCCGCGAGAAATCACCCGCGTATTCGCCCACGAGCAGGCTCTGGCGCAGTGCCGCCGCTGGTTGAATAGCCACCTCGCGCACGCCGAAAGGGTGGCGTTCGCGAGCAATGCGGAGGCCGCGCGGCGCGCCGCCGGCGAGCCCGCGGCGGCCGCGATCGCCGGGGATGCGGCGGCCACGATCTACGGCTTGGAACATCTGGTGAGGAATATCGAAGATGAGGCCGACAACACGACGCGTTTTATCGTCATCGGCCAGCAGTCGGTCCCGCCGAGCGGGGATGACAAGACCTCGCTGATTTTCTCGACGCCGAATCGGCCCGGCGCCCTCTATCACTTGCTCGCCTCGTTCGCCGAATACGGGATCAGCATGATGCGCATCGAATCGCGTCCCTCGCGCCGCGGCATGTGGGAGTATTTTTTCTTCGTGGACATCGAAGGTCACCTGCGGGACGAAGTGGTCGCACAAGCCTTGAAGGCGCTCCAGCAGCGCGCGGCCATGCTCAAGCTGCTCGGGTCCTATCCGCGGGCGGTACTCTGAGAGCGGATAGCGGCGCTGTCCATGGAAAACGACCGGCGTAGCCCCATCGATTTCTTCGCGCTGGCGGCGCCTGGGGTGCGGGCGCTCGATCCCTATCGACCCGGCAAGCCGCTCGCGGAGCTGGCGCGGGAGTATGGGATCACGGAGGCGGTAAAGTTGGCCTCGAACGAAAACCCGCTCGGTCCGGGACCGCGCGCCCGCGCCGCGATCAGGGCTGGGTGCGCGGACATCGGCCGCTATCCTGACGGCGGCGGTTATGCTTTGAAGAAGGCCTTGGCCGCGCGCCTGGCGATCGGGAGCGATCGGATCACCTTGGGAAACGGCTCCAACGACGTCCTGGAGTTGGCGGCGCGCAGCTTCGTCACCTCTTCGCACCAGGTGATCTTTTCCCAACACGCCTTTGCGGTGTATGCGCTCGTCACCCAAGCCATCGGGGCCGAAGCGGTCGTGACGCCCGCCCGCGACTATGGCTACGATCTTGGAGCGATCAGAGCAGCGATCAATGCTCGCACCCGGCTCATTTTTATCGCCAATCCCAATAACCCGACAGGCACCTGGATCGACGAGCCGGGGCTGTTGGAATTTATCCAGTGCGTACCGCCGCGGGTAGTGATCGTTCTCGATGAAGCCTACTTCGAGTATGTGCAGGCGCCGGGTTATCCGAACGGCCTTCGGTGGATCGATCGGTTTCCGAACCTGGTCGTGACGCGCACGTTTTCCAAGATCCACGGCCTTGCCGGTTTACGCGTGGGCTACGCGGTCTCGCATCCCCAGGTGGCAGAGTTGATGAACCGGGTGCGGCAGCCTTTCAACGTCAATAGCGTTGCGCTTGCGGCGGCGGAGGCCGCGCTCGCCGACGAGGAGCATGTGGCTGCAAGCCTGGCTCTCAACAGCGCCGGGCTCGCGCGACTGACTCGGGCGTGTGAAGCATTGGGGCTCGGCTATATTCCTTCGGCCGCGAATTTTCTCTGCATCGAGTTCGGCCCCCACGCGCGCGACCTCTACGAGGCTTTACTCAGGCGGGGTGTGATCGTGCGGCCGATCGCCAATTATGGCTTGCCAAACCACGTCCGGGTCACGGTTGGAACAGAGCCGGAAAATACACTTTTCATCGACGCACTGAGGATGGTGCTGAATGAACGATCCTAAGGAGGCTCGGTAGCCATCGTGCCGCCCTCAAGGGTCGCCATTATCGGCGTGGGTCTCATTGGCGGATCGCTCGCCCGCGCCTTGAAGCGCGCCGGAGAGTGGGTGACGGGATACGACACGGACCCAATGGCCCTGGGGCGTGCGCGCGAGCTCGGTGTCATCGATGAGCCGTGCGCCCACCTCTCGGGTGCGGTCGAGGGCGCCGAGATCGTAGTGATCGCCGTACCGCTCGGGGCCGTCCCGGAGGTCTTTCAGGGTATCGCGGGGCACTTGGACGAGCATGCGGTGATCACCGATGTCGGTAGCGTGAAAGGTTCCGTGGTTTATGCCGCCCGCCGGTATCTCGGGAATCACTTATCGCGTTTCGTGCCGGGACACCCCATCGCGGGCAGCGAGCATTGCGGCGTAGAGAGTTCTTGCGCCGGGCTCTTTCATGGACAGCGGGTGATTTTGACCCCCCTCGCCGAGACCGACCCGCGCGCGCTGGAGCGCGTGCGCTTGCTGTGGCGCCAAACCGGGGCCGTGGTCGAGGACATGGAGATCGACCGGCACGATCAACTCTTCGCCGCCACCAGCCATCTGCCGCATGCGCTCGCCTATGCGTTGGTGCGCGCCGCCGCGCGCGTGAGCGGCCGGTCGGCGCTCTTGCGCTATGCGGCGGGAGGATTCGCGGACCTCACCCGCATCGCTTCGAGCAACCCCGTCCTGTGGCGCGATATCTTTTTCGCCAATCGCGCGCGGCTCATCGAGCTGATCGAATGTTTTCGCGAGGATCTCGCGATGCTCCGCGACGCTATCGAGGCCGAGGACGGTCCCGCGGTCGTTGCGTTCTTGGACGAGGCCAAGAACACACGGGATGCCTTGGGCGCCGAGCAGCGGATCGGGCCGGATCTCGCGGGTAAAAAAAGCGGTGACTCTCGGCCCGCACCTGCTTAGCGTTGAACCGGGCGGGAAGCTCGCCGGCCGCTTGCGCGTGCCCGGTGACAAGTCCATCTCCCACCGCGCGCTCATGCTCGGGGCGATCGCCGAGGGTGTCACCGAGATCCGGGGATTCCTCGAGGGTGAAGATACGCTCGCGACGCTACAGGCCTTCGAGTCGATGGGCGTGCGCATCGAGCGCCTCGGAGCGGGCGGGGTAAGGATCCACGGGGTGGGCTTGCACGGGTTGCAGCCGGCGCCCGGGCCGATCGATCTCGGCAACTCCGGTACCTCGATGCGCTTAATGACGGGGCTCCTCGCGGGCCAGTCCTTCGACACGGAATTGACCGGCGATGAGTCGCTGTCCAAGCGGCCCATGATACGGATCATCGAGCCCTTGCGCCGCATGGGGGCGCGGATCGAGTGCAGTGCCGCGGGCACGCCGCCGGTAACGGTCTTCGGCGGGGCGCGACTTCGCGGCATCGATTATGACATGCCGGTGGCGAGCGCCCAGGTCAAATCCGGTATTTTGCTCGCCGCTCTCTATGCGCGGGGGCGAACGTGCGTGAGGGAAGCCCTCGCAAGCCGCGACCACAGCGAGCGCATGTTGGGCCGTTTCGGCTGCCGGATACAACGCCAAGACGGCGCGGTTTGCATGCGCGGCCAAGCGCGGCTCGCGGGCGCTGATGTCAATGTGCCGGCGGATCTGTCTTCGGCGGCGTTTTTCATCGTCGGCGCGACGATTGCCCGCGGATCGGATCTCGTGCTCGAGGAGGTGGGCGTCAATCCGACGCGCATCGGCATGATCGAGATCCTGCGGCGCATGGGGGCGGACATCGAGCTTCAAGACAAGCGCGAGGAGGGCGGTGAACCCGTTGCCAATGTGTGCGTGCGCGCAAGCGATCTCTGCGGGATCCGTATTCCGGGCGATCTGGTACCGGCGGCCATCGACGAATTTCCCGTCCTTTTCATCGCCGCGGCCTGCGCCCGGGGCGAAACCCTCTTGGAAGGCGCCGAGGAACTTCGCTACAAGGAGAGCGATCGGATAAGCAGCATGGCGGAGAGCCTCAAGGCGCTGGGCATCGAGGCGCGGCCCACGCCTGACGGGATGCGCATCCGCGGTGCCGCGATCCAAGGGGGCCGCGTGGAAAGCGGCGGCGACCATCGCGTCGCGATGGCGTTTGCGATCGCGGGATTGCGAGCCGAGGGGCGTATTGTCATCGCCGACTGCGCGATGATTACTACGTCTTTCCCAAACTTCCTCACGCTGGCGCGGGAAGCGGGTCTCCGAATCACCGCGGGCGGCGGACCGTGAGCGAGGCGATTCCCGTCATCGCCATCGACGGTCCGAGCGGCACGGGCAAGGGCAGCCTCGGGGTGCGCCTCGCACGGACGCTAGGATGGCATTTTCTCGATAGCGGGGCCTTGTACCGGACCTTGGGGTGGCTTGCGATGCGGGAGGCTGTCGGGTTCGATGATGTGGCGCGGCTGGCTCATCTTGCGGCGCAGCTTGCGGTGGAATTTCGGGACGCTACGCCGGGATCGGAGGAGGTGCGCGTGATCTGCCGCGGAGAGGATGTGACTCGGAGCATTCGTTCCGAAGCCTGCGCGCACGCCGCCTCTCAGATCGCGGCGCTGCCCGCGGTCCGCGCGGCTTTTCTTATGCAGCAGCGCTCCTTCCGGCAGCCTCCGGGCTTGGTGGCCGACGGCCGCGACATGGGAACGCTGGTTTTCGCCGACGCGGCGCTAAAGATCTATCTCTCGGCCAGCCCGGAGGTGCGCGCCGAAAGGCGCTATAAGCAGTTGAAAGATCAGGGAGTCAATGTTAATCTCCACAATCTTTTAGCGGCCATCCTGGAACGCGATGCCCGTGATAGTGAGCGCGGCGCCTCGCCTTTACGGGCCGCGCCCGATGCCGTGATCATCGACACCACGCGCCTTGATCTCGGAGCGGTGTTTGAGCGTGTTATATACTTACTCGATGCGCGCGATCGGCGCGCGGGTAAAAATCAAGTCGTTTGAGGATTCGGGAACTTATGGTTGAAACGTTTGCGGAATTATTCGAGCAGAGTCAAATCGAGCACAAGATGCGTCCGGGCACTATCGTGACCGGTATCGTTGTCGATGTCCGGCCGGATGCCGTGGTTGTTCATGCCGGCTTCAAATCGGAGGGGGTGATCCCCATCGAGCAATTCCGCAACGAGGCAGGCGCCATCGAAGTCACCATTGGCGATCGGATCGATGTCGCGCTCGATGCGATCGAAGACGGGTTCGGCGCCACTCGACTGTCGCGGGAAAAAGCGAAGCGCGTCATAGCCTGGAAGCGTTTAGAAGAAGCTTTGGAGGCCGGCAGCAACGTGACCGGTGTGATCACGGAGCGCGTGAAGGGCGGTTTTACGGTAGAGATTGAAGACATTCGTGCTTTCCTCCCGGGGTCGTTGGTGGATGTCCGGCCGGTACGCGATACCACCTATCTGGAAGGCAAGCCGCTCGAGTTCAAGGTGATTAAGGTTGACCATAAGCGTAATAACGTCGTGGTCTCCCGCCGTGCCGTAGTGGAAAGCGAGGGCGGCGCCGAGCGCGATGTGCTGTTGAACAGCATCGAGGAGGGCGGGGTTGTCAAGGGGGTGGTCAAGAACCTTACCGATTATGGAGCCTTCATCGACCTCGGTGGCGTCGATGGCTTGCTCCATATCACGGACATGGCTTGGAGGCGCGTTAAACACCCGAGCGAGGTCCTCAATGTCGGCGACGAAATTGACGTTAAGGTCCTGAAATTCGATCGCGAGCGCAACCGCGTCTCCCTGGGGCTGAAGCAGCTTGGGGAGGATCCCTGGATCGACATCGCGCGCCGCTACCCGCAGCGTTCTCGGATCTTCGGCAAAGTCACCAACGTCGCCGACTATGGTTGCTTTGTGGAAATAGAACCAGGTGTCGAGGGTTTGGTTCATGTCTCGGAGATGGACTGGACCAACAGAAACGTTCATCCCTCGAAAGTGGTCCATGTGGGGCAAGAGGTCGAGGCGATGGTTCTCGATATCGACCAGGAGCGCCGCCGCATCTCGCTCGGAATCAAGCACTGCCAGCCGAATCCTTGGGAGGAGTTTGCGGTAAGATTCAACAAGAACAGCAAGGTCCAGGGAATCATCAAGTCGATTACCGATTTTGGTATTTTCGTGGGGCTCGAAGGGGGCATCGATGGCTTGGTGCACCTATCCGATCTCTCGTGGTCGAGTGCGGGTGAGGAGGCAGTCAGAAATTACAAGAAGGGTCAAGAGGTCGAAACGGTGGTTCTCGCCATCGATGCGGAGCGGGAGCGGATTTCGCTTGGGATCAAACAATTGGAGAAGGATCCCTTTTCCAATTATCTGGCCGAACACGAAAAGGGCAGTATTGTGACGGGGGTTGCCGTAACGGTCGATGCGCAGGGGATAACGGTCCGGCTCGCGGACAGCGTCGAGGGCTATATTCGCGCGTCGGAGCTTTCACGAGAGCCCGTGGACGATGCGCGCAAGGTGATCAAGGAGGGGCAAGAGGTCGAGGCCCTGTTCGTTGCGATCGACCGGAAGAAGCGCATGATTTCTCTTTCGATCAAGGCGAAGGAATTTCACGAACAGGCGCAAGCATTGGAGACTTACGGGGCGGGGGCCGGCATGGCGACCACCAAGTTCGGCGATCTGCTCAAGCAGCGCCTCGACGGTGCCGAGTCGCCCGATTGAAGGCGCGCCATGCCTAATGGCAGGGGTTTCCTTCCCGCCCGGTAATCTCTTTGACACGGCTAAGACAGTACACATGACTAAGTCGGAACTCATCGAATCCCTCGCGCGCAAGCAGATCCAACTGGGGAATAAAGATGTTGAGTTGGCGGTTAAGACCTTGTTGGAGCTCATGGCGTATACGCTCTCGACGGGGAGACGCATCGAGATCCGCGGCTTCGGAAGTTTCTCTCTCCACTATCGCCCGGCCCGGCTCGGACGCAATCCGAAATCCGGAGATCCGGTGCCCCTGCCGGCGAAATACGTGCCGCACTTTAAACCCGGCAAACAGATGAGAGAACGCGTCAACGGCGTGAAATAATTCGGTCTCGGCAAACAATCGCAGCGTGGTTTCCCGCCCCGTGGGGAGGGGATTCGAAGGACGGGCGTGCTACATTTAACGACTAAGGCGTCTAGCTATGGTTCGCGTTCTAAAAGTAATGTTTCTGTTGGTCGTCGTCCTCGTCGGCTTTGAGCTGCATGTCAAGAATCATCAATTAGTCGTGATCGATTATTATTTGGGTACGCTGCAGTTGCCGGTGTCTCTTTTGATCGCTTGCATGTTGCTCTTGGGAGCGGTTCTGGGCGTCCTGGTAAATCTCAGTGTCGTTGTGCGTTTGCGGCGTAAGATCGGTGAGCTCAAGCGTTCTTTGAAATCCGTGGATCAACAGTTAACGAGAGGCCAATCCATCACCACGCTCAAGGATGCCTCCTGAGCCGTTCTCGAACCTCATTTGGTTGCTATTGCCGCTTGCCGCGGCGTCCGGTTGGTATCTCGCAAGCCGTGGCGGCGCTTACCGCCGTGGCGAGCCCGCCACCCTCTACAAAGATTACTTCAAAGGCCTAAACTACCTCCTAAACGAACAGCCGGATAAGGCCATTGACGTGTTCATCGCGATGCTGGAGGTCGAGAGCGATACGATTGAAACTCAGCTTGCCTTGGGCAATCTGTTTCGCCGGCGCGGCGAAGTCGATCGGGCCATTCGTATCCATCAAAATCTAATTACGCATTCCGCGTTGGGCGACGAGCAACGTTCCCTGGCGGCGCTCGAGTTAGGAATGGATTACATGCGCTCGGGCTTGTTCGATCGGGCGGAGGGGCTATTTAAAGGCTTGTTGGACTCCGGAACCCACACGAAGAAGGCATTATCGCAGTTGCTGGATATCTATCAGCAAGAACAAGATTGGGATAAGGCGATCGCGTGTGCGCGCGAGATCGAGACCCGATGCAAAGAGGATATGGGCCGTATAACGGCCCAGTTTTACTGCGAATGGGCGCACCAGTGCGAGCTTCAAGGCGAGAGCGCCGAGGCTGTCCGGCTATTGCGACGCGGGTTGGAAGTCGATCCCGGCTGCGCGCGCGCGAGCCTGATGGAAGGTAGAATCGCCAAGGCTTCCGGCGACACTCGCGCGGCGCTCATGGCGTTCCAAAGGATTGAGCATCAGGACCCTTCGGTTCTGGTACAAGCGCTACCGCACTTGCTCGAATGCTATCGAAGCTTGGGGCAATCCAACGAGTTTATAGCGTATTTGCAGGCGCTCGTCGCCAAGAAATTCGGCGTTCAGATCGTGTTGATGCTGGCGGATCTGATCGCGGAGGAGCGGGGCGTCGAAGCGGCGATGAGCTATTTGAGCGAGGAGCTAAACCGGCGGCCTTCCTTACGCGGATTGAACCAAATGCTCGAGTATTCAAACGCACACGGCGCGGCGTTGTCGAAGCCGCAGTTGGCGGTGCTCAGCGACTACGTAGGCCGCTTGTTACGTCAACGATCGAATTACCAATGTCAGCACTGCGGGTTCCTGGCGAAGACGCACCATTGGCAATGCCCGACCTGCAAGCATTGGAACAGCGTGAGGCCGGTCGATGATCTCGACGGAAATTGAGAGAAGCTCTGAGCAACGCGGTTACGCGATGAGCGAATCAAAACCCCATAACAGCGTGTTCGAACCCCCGGCCCCGCGTCCGGCCGGTGAACGGCTCTATTGGACGCGCTTACACGGAAGCGCCAAGGCGCTTGCCGTCTCAAGGCTCGCGCAGAGATGGAACGGCCTGGTGGTGGTCATTGCCAAGAACGCGCTGCATGCAGAGCGCCTCGAGGAGGAGCTTGGGTTCTTTAGCGGGGGTGGTCAAGCAGCCGGGATCCTTAACTTTCCTGACTGGGAAACCTTGCCCTATGACCGCTTTTCACCTTATCAGGACATCGTCTCGCAGCGTTTGGAAACGCTGGCGCGCTTACCACAACTAAGAGCAGGTTATTTAATCACCTCCGTCGCCACCTTGATGCATCGGTTGGCGCCGCGCGAGTATCTTGAAGCCAACACCCTTGTGCTCAAAGTGGGCGAGCGCCTGGATCGCGAGCGTTTCCGCGAACGGCTGATTCACGGAGGGTATCGCTGCGTCTCGCAGGTGCTGGAGCACGGTGACTTCGCCGTTCGGGGATCGCTACTCGATGTGTATCCGATGGGTAGCCGGCTTCCTTATCGCATCGATTGGTTCGACGAGCTGATCGATACGCTGCGCCTCTTCGATCCGGAAACGCAACGCTCCATCGAGAGCAGCGATCGTATCGAGGTGCTGCCCGCGCGCGAGTTTCCTCTAACGCCGAAGGCGCTCGAGTGCTTCCGCGCGAGCTGGCGCGCGCGTTTTGAGGGCGCGCCCGGGGCTTGCCCGATCTACCGCGAGGTGAGCCAGGGACTCGCGCCCGGGGGTATCGAGTATTACTTGCCGCTTTTTTTCACCGGCGGCGCGATCTTGTTCGATTATCTGCCCGAGGGGAGCGTCGTGGTGCTGGATGACGGTGCGTTGGAGGCTGCAAGAGCGTTTTGGACTGAAATTGGCCAACGCTATGAAGCCGCCCGCCACGATCGCGAGCGGCCGTTGTTACCCCCCGATGAAATGTTTCTCGCGCCCGAGGAGCTTTCCGCTCGGCTAAAAAGCCATCCGGCGATCCTCATAGAGGGGCTCACGGCGCCAAAGCATGCCGTGAGTTTCTCGAGCAGCATGCCGGCGCAGCTTCCTATCGACGGCCGGGCCGCGGATCCGTTGGCCGTCGTCAAATACTATTTGCAATCTTTCGGCGGACGGGTCTTGCTTGCCGCCGAGTCGAAAGGCCGCCGCGAGACGCTCTCCGAGCTCCTGCGCCAGCACCGGATTGAATTCCAAGCCTACGCGGATTGGGCGTCGTTTCTTAAGGGTGAAGCGCCAATCGGATTGACCATCGCCGCCCTCGATCAAGGGATGCAGTTGGGCAGTCCGCGCATCGCCGTCGTTGGCGAAGCCCAGTTGTTCGGGGAACGCGCCCGGCAAGAGCGCCGCCGCAGCCGCGCGGCACGGGAACCGGAAAGCATCATTCGCGATCTCAGCGAGCTCCACGCCGGTGCGCCGGTGGTGCATGAGCATCACGGAGTCGGGCGCTATCTGGGACTCTTTCTGATCGAGACCAACGGCATTCCCGGTGAATACCTCGGCATCGAGTACGCCGATGCGGACCGCCTCTACGTTCCGGTGCTCTCGCTCCACCTCATCACCCGTTATTCCGGCGTGGACCCCGCTCACGCACCCTTGCACAAGCTCGGCAGCGGTCAGTGGCAACGCGCCCGCGCCAAGGCCGCGAAACGCATCCGTGACGTTGCCGCGGAGCTCCTGGAGATCTACGCGCGCCGCGCCGCTCGCAAAGGGTACGCGTTTACGCTGGAACGGGATCAGTACCAGACGTTTATACAGGGGTTCCCTTTCGAGGAGACACCGGACCAGGAGGCGGCGATCGGCGCGGTCCTGCACGATCTGCAAGGCGAGCAACCGATGGATCGGCTGGTGTGCGGCGATGTCGGGTTCGGAAAAACCGAGGTGGCCATGCGCGCGGCGTTCGTCGCGGCCATGGGCGGCAAGCAGGCCGCGATCCTGGTGCCGACCACTCTGCTGGCGCAACAGCACTATCGGAACTTCAAGGATCGATTCGCGGAATGGCCGCTCCGCATCGAGCTACTGTCGCGCTTCCAGGTCAAGAAAGAGCAGGATAGAGTCGCGGCGGGGCTCAAGGACGGCGCGGTCGATATTGTCGTCGGAACACACAAGCTATTGCAGGAGTCCATTGTCTTCAAGCGCCTCGGGCTGCTCGTGATCGATGAAGAGCACCGCTTCGGGGTGCGGCAAAAGGAGCGGCTGAAAGCCTTGCGTTCGGAGGTGGATATCTTGACGCTGACCGCGACCCCGATTCCGCGCACGCTCAACTTGGCCTTGTTCGGCACTCGCGAGCTATCGATCATCGCCTCGCCCCCCGCAAGGCGCATCGCCGTCAAGACCTTCGTGACCGAGTGGGACCAGGCTATGTTGCGCGAAGCCATGGGGCGCGAGATCAGCCGCGGCGGCCAGATCTACTTCCTGCATAACGAGGTGGACACGATCGACGCAACCGCTCGCGAGGTTGCGGCGCTTATTCCCGAGGCGCGCGTGCGCGTGGCGCACGGGCAGATGCGCGAGCGCGAGCTCGAGCAGGTGATGCTCGATTTCTACCATCGCCGCTTTGCGTGCCTGCTCTGCACGACTATCATCGAGACCGGGATCGACGTGCCGAACGCCAATACTATTATCATTAATCGCGCCGACAAGTTCGGACTCGCCCAGCTCTATCAACTGCGCGGCCGGGTGGGCCGCTCGCATCACCGGGCGTATGCCTATCTCGTGGTGCCGTCCCGGAAGGGCCTCAAGGGCGATGCCCTGAGGAGGCTCGAAGCCGTCGAGGCGATCGAGGATCTCGGCATCGGGTTTACCTTAGCCACCCACGATCTCGAGATCCGCGGCGCCGGGGAGATCCTCGGTGAGGAGCAAAGCGGGCATATTCAGGAAGTCGGTTTCGGCTTGTTCACGGAACTGCTCGAGCGGGCGATCCAGGCGCTCAAGGCCGGGCGCCAGCCGGAGCTCGACCGGCCGCTCGATCATGGGGTCGAGATCGAGATCCATGTTCCGGTACTGATCCCGGGCGATTATGTACCCGATGTCCATACCCGTCTTATCATGTATAAACGGATCGCGAACGCCGGTGATCTTGAGGAGCTTCTGCGGCTGGAAGAAGAAATGATCGATCGTTTCGGCACACTGCCGCGCTCCGCTAAGGATCTCCTTCGGATCACGCGGCTCAAGCAGCGGGCGGCGCCTCTCGGGGTCCGCAAGATCGATCTCGGCGCGCATGGCGGGCGGGTGCTCTTCCACGCGCAGGCCGAGGTTGACCCGCTGGCCTTAGTGAAACTGATGCAGACCGAAGCTCATACCTACAAGCTCGAGCAAGGAGACAAGATCCGGATCACGGCCTCGTTGCCCGATAGTGATGCGCGCATCGGCGTGCTCGATCGTCTGATCGATCAACTGGGGCACCGGGCGGCGGCTTAGTTTGTAGCCATCTCGCCGCACGGATCATGAAACGCGTTTATTGCTCGGAGGATCGACTACTCGTCGGTTTCCTCAAAGGGGTCCTCGATGGCCACCGCATCGACTGCCTGGTCAAGAATGAATATCTCATCGGCGGCATCGGGGAGCTGCCGCCGGGCGCCTGTTGGCCCGAGCTTTGGGTGATCGAAGAGAGTGATCTGCCACAGGCCCGCTACCTCATCGCTTCGGTTTTAAAAGGCGGATCCGGCACGGAGCCATGGTGCTGTCCGGGGTGCCACGAATGGATTGAGCCGCAGTTCGCGGAATGCTGGCAATGCGCGCGCATCGACGAGGATCCGCCCGGATACGTTTAAAACGCCTCAGCGGCTTCGGCGTAGGAGAGGTTACCGATGTATAGGTACGAGGTGATCATCTACTGGAGCGCCGAGGACGACGCCTTTGTCGCTGAGGTACCCCGTTAAAGCGGACGCAAGGGCGGCGCAACGAGTCGTCAGCCATAACGGGCAGAACCAAACGGTCCGCGGCGGAGAGTGCGACGCAGGACCCATGTACTGGGTCAGACGGTTCTTTGCGATAAGGTGTACCTTCGGTAACTCGCGGCCGGCGGCACCTAGCTTGGTTGCGAACGCATACTGGGCGTAGATCTCAGAGGGTAGCTTCATGCCGTAAACGAGCGCAGCAGTACTTTCGTCAATCGATGACGACCTCAGTGCAACGCTGAGGTCCCATCCTCAGCTATTCACGTTCTCCAATGTCAAGGCTGGCGTCGAGGATGTACGAGACTTCCAGACCACCGGTGTCGTCGCGTTCGCGCGAGGGTGTCCCTTCTACTGCATGCCTATCGGGCGTCTTGATATAGGCGGGCACCGGGTTCGCGTTAATGAAGATAACAAAGACAACTGCGTCAAAGCCGTTGACGCACTAGTCAAGAAGTTGTGACGGAGATCCCTGACTGATGCCCAACAGCGCAATCGACCGGAGCATTCAACAGCCACGCTTCGCTTGGTGTTGCCCAGCGGCTCATTGCAGTCGTTGGGCAGCCGGCGTAGAGCGGAACGCCGAAGGTGGTTCCGCCGAATGAATACCATTTGCGCCGCGGCCCTCGGTATGTGCGACAGGACATCCAAGTCCCTCTCGCACCCTCGGTCTCGCGGCGAGCGATTCCTTTTGCCGCGACCGTCCTGCGCTCAAGCACTACACGTCGCTATCGCTCGGCGTGCCTTAGTACTCGTTTTCATAAATATGGCTACGTATTAGTGTTGCCACTTATCGGTTTCTTGGCTATCTTGGCTATGCTTGCCTCGAACGAGGATTGCCGAGTATGCCAAGACACAGCCCCTTTACGA
>JBOIDF010000027.1:0-41996 GCA_050740455.1 Gammaproteobacteria bacterium
CTTGACTGCCACCATCAACGTGGACACCTACCCGATTGGCTGGGACGCGGGCTCGGTCGGCATGGTGCTGACGGCCGGATTCGCCGGGGCTCTTCTTGGGGTTTTGTTTAAACCGCGCGGCGGGCGCACAATATATCGCGCCGGCCAATAACCGGAGGATTAAATGAAAAGATATTTACAGGCGTTAGCTTTATTGGGTTGCGTGCTTGGACTAGCCGCCTGCGGCGAAAGCGATGATACGGCGGCGACCGCGAGCCCCGATGGCTTCAAATTAGGCGGGACCTGGGAAGCCGAGTTGCCCGATCTAAGCGACTCGTTGGGAACCCATAAATCCAAGGGTAAGGTGACATTTTCAGGGGATACCTACACCTATTCGTGGTACGAAAGCCTCATCGGAACCAATGGTCAGGTGCTGTACGAAATGACCGAAACCGCGCGCGAGACCGGTTCGGCATCAGCCACGCCCGAATATATGGAATGGACCGCTGAGTCGTTCGGGGAGGCGCAGTACAATCAGGCGGCCAATACCTGGAGTACGATCGAGATGAAGTCGTCGAAGAGTGACTACGCCATTCAGTACAAGCTCGATGGGAACAAGCTGACGCTCAAGGAAGACATCAATATCGATGGGGATTTCGATGATGTCTTCCAGGCGCCCGAGACCCTGACTTACACCAAAGTCAATTAGGAGGGCACAGCAATGCCCCTACGTTTCAATCCACCTTCAGCGATGACCCTCGGGGTCCGCCCCCAATGTGAAGGGCTGGATGCACAAGACAAAGTGCCGGATCAACCCGAGGAGATTCGAGCGGTGTCGCTGACGCTGCACCGCCTGGAACGACAAAAAACATCCGCTCGGTGCGATTAATGATCTCGCGGTCATACAAGCTAGCTCGCCGAATCGTGCTGGGAGTCGTCGGAGCAACGGTCTTGCTACTAGGTATAGCGATGATCGTGCTCCCCGGCCCGGCCTTTATAGTGATCCCGATCGGTCTGGCGATCCTCGGGATTGAGTTCGCCTGGGCGCGGCGCTGGCTGGGTGTGGTTAAAGCCACAGTTCAGAGGGGGCGTGCCAAATGGGCGAACCGATCAAAAACAAAGGTGATGCACGGTACGAAGCCGAGGCCGTCTTGGGTCACGAAGTGAGCCATATCGCCAACGGCGATAGGGTGACCCTGGCCCTGATTCAAGGTGTGGTCAACACCTTTGTGATCGTGGGTTGATCACGCTTTAGTTAGTGCCGACCGACCCCCGCTGAAAGAGCGCTTGTCCTCTCTCTAAAGAGGTAGTCGTTGCCCCGCCGCAAGAGAGGGATTGCTCTCTTGCTTTAGCCTTGCTTTGAGATCCAACTTTCACCGGATAGCTCTTGGCCGACCTGAGCGCGATACTGCATACCGTTACACGTTTCAATTAGCTCTGCTCTGGGGTTGGAGCTTCAAAGTTCACATCGTGTCGAGACACGTTCGCTAGCTAGAGGTGGCATGAGTATTAACGCATACAAATACTGTTTAAGAGAAACGGGCGCGGGTCTGAAAATTACGAATCGCTCGGTCCATGGGGTGAGCGCGGCAACCGGTTCGATGACTACGGTGCTGGCTTGCAATTTGGGCGATGCGCGGAGCGATTGGAGCGCTCCAGCCCCGATCGAAGGGCTGGGCGCACAGGACAAGGTGCCGGATCGGCCCGAGGAAATTCGAGCGGTGTCGCTTACGGTGTACCGCCTGGAACGCCAAGGAGCATCCGCTCGGTGCGATTAACGATCTCGCAGTCATACAAGCTTAGCACGCCGGATCACCAACCTTTCGGTGGTTTTCGTGCGTATAAGATTCAGCTAAGGCGGACGAGAGTTCGAGACTATGCGAAAATGCTTAGCATCAGTCGTGGTATCCATGGTCCTTGGATTGGCATTACCGAGCCCGGGCTATAGCACGCATGCCGAAAAGCGCATAGCGCAAGAGCCACCCGTTAACGACATAATCGTTAGCCGCTGGGTTAGATCTGCTTTGCATGGAGATCCGATAACGCGAACCGGAGCCGTCAACGTCGCGACCCGCTCCGGCCATGTGATACTAAAGGGCTTCGCGCTGAACGAAAAGCAAGCCGAGCGGGCGATTGAAATTGCACGCGCTGTCCGCGGCGTCAAGAGCGTGCGCGATGAGCTGATAATCATGAACCGAAAGTGAGCACTCCATAGCTGAAGATTATATGTTCAAGGAGCGGTTATCAAATCCGAGGTCAGCCTGCGACGCACCGATCAGGCGTTCGGTGTTGATACAATGCTGGGTCTTATGTGCGTTGTTTTCGAGCAGTGTAGGAGCCGCCGCGCCGCCTTGGTCCTCCGGTAGACAGGGATCGCCGAGCTTGGCGACGATGCTGGAGCGCGTGATGCCGGCTGTGGTGAACGTCGCCACCGAAGGACGCATTCCCATAGAACAAAATCCTTTCTTTAACGATCCGTTTTTCCGGTTCTTTTTCGGTTTCCGTGACCAGCCGCTTGAGCGTAAGACCCAAAGCCTCGGGTCGGGCGTGATCGTGGATGCCAAGCGCGGCTTGGTGCTTACCAATGCCCACGTCATCGTCAATGCCGATCGGATCACGGTGAAGCTCGGCGATGGGCGTAGCTTTGAGGCTAAGGTCGTCGGGACCGATGTGGAGACCGATGTCGGTGTCGTCAAGATCCCATCCGACAAATTGACCGAGTTGCCTCTGGCCGATTCCAGCAAGCTCAAGGTGGGCGACTTCGTGGTGGCCATCGGCAATCCCTTCGGCCTGAGTCAGACGGTGACCTCGGGTATCGTGAGCGCGCTCGGTCGCAGCGGACTCGGCATCGAAGGCTACGAGAATTTCATCCAGACCGATGCGGCCATCAACCCGGGTAACTCCGGGGGCGCCTTGGTGGACTTGCGGGGGCGCCTCGTCGGTATCAACACCGCTATCTTCAGCAGCAGCGGCGGCAATATCGGAATCGGTTTCGCCATTCCAATCAACATGGCGCGCGGGGTCATGGAGCAACTGGCAAAATATGGAGAAGTGCGGCGCGGTTACCTCGGTGTCCAGTTGCAGAACCTCGACGCCGAGTTGGCCGAGGCGTTCGACATTTCGGGCCGCCGAGGTGCGGTGATCGTGAACGTGCTAGAGGATACGCCGGCGCAGAAGGCGGGGTTACAGGCGGGCGACGTGATCGTTTCCGTGAACGACAAACCGGTCCTCAACGCCAGCGCCTTGAGGAATGCAATCGGCCTCATGCAAGTGGGCGATAGGGTTTCCTTAGGTATCGTGCGTAAAGGGTGGTTTGGCGCAAAAAAACAGCTGCCGGTAACCTTGCACCTCGCCGGGGAGCTCACGACGAGTCCGCGCTCGGGCGAGAGGCAAAATCCGCGGCTAGGCGGTGCCGAGTTTGGCGACATACCCCGCGATTCGCCTGCTTTCGGCGAGGTACGGGGTATCGTAGTCCGCGCCGTTGAGCGAGGCAGTCGGGCCTGGGCCAACGGACTGCGGCGCGGAGATATCATCATGTCGGTCAATCAGCGGCCGGTATCGAACCTGAAAGAATTCCTTGCGCTCGTAAAAAAGGAAGGTTCAGCGCTTCTCTTGCATGTGCTTCGCGGTAATATCGCCGTCTTCATGGTTGCAAAGTGAAGCCGGTGATGTTGTATGTGAGCACGTTCCCGTCTTGGATCCAAGTTCAGATATGCTGCTCAGCCGGTGAATACTTCGGTACAGCACGAAGTATGGGCGTCGGAGCCGTCAAAAAGGCATCCCGCTAAAGATCGCGGCTCTACGCCGAACCTTCATATAGCTCCACCGGCGCATGCATGCAGCGCAACCGCCATTCGTGCCTTGCACTACGCGTAACTAACTGCACGCACTCTCCGTATGCTATCTCGCGAGCGACGGCTGCCTCGAAAGGCTTAGCCGCCACCCTACCGCAATAGGCAATTTGCTGTCCCACTTGAGTGGTGTGTCTACATCCAGCTTCTGCCGGATACCTTAACGCCGCTCAGACGGCCATACTTTGCATCAACGGAGCTCGAACGGTCACGCGAGAGCTTCGGAGTTAAGTATAAATTACCATCACAGGAGACACTATCATGAGCACATTCATGAGTTATGTATTAACACTGTGGGCTTCCCCGGTGCAAGCAGTGATCGTTTTCGCGATCTTGGCCGGTGTCGTGTTCGGGCTATACAAGTGGGTCCAGCAAGAACCTAAAGCGCCGGACATCGAAGAGCACATCGGCGAAGCTCAGCCGCGCTGAACGCCGATAACCGTCAGGTAGTAAGGGCTACGGCTCGAGAGGTAGCCCCTCGACTCACGGTTGGCCTCGGGGTGGTTCCGCTCAAGGCGGAACGGCCTCAAAAAGGGTAACTAACTCAGCAGGTAACGGAGGACGGATCATGTTGGAACGGCATTTTATATTGGCCTTATTGGCCGCAGTGGCGGTGATCGCCTTTGCGATCCTCTACGCAAGAGACAAAAGGAACGCATCAAAAGATGAACCCGCCCGCGACGATCATGACGATGTGAAGATGGACGAGACCGGTCGAAGCGGCCAAAAGACCACGCATATCGAACGGGGGTAGTCGCGCCCGGGTATCGTGCGGCTTAATAAATCGGAAGGGAACACCCAGGTACGATGGAGGCAACTGCCTGTTTGAATTCATGCTAAAAGGGCCGATGGTTTCTCACACAGTACAGACCGTTTCGCAAAGGCTGCGCCGCCTCTTGAGGCGTCTCGTTATGCCGCTCGCGGTGGCCGCGGTGGTGTTTTTTGGGCTGGCAATCTATTGGAGCATCCGGCCAGACACCTTCGGCGTCCGGGAAGTCGCCTTGCGGCAGTCGGGGGAGGACCCAAAAAAACTCGTTCCGGGCGCCGTGACCACGGCCACTCTGATCGAAGTCGCCACGACGCTGCTCGAGAAGAGAGGCGGTTTCCTCTCCAACGATATAAACCCGGTCTCGCTATGGCTCGATAACATGCCCAATTGGGAGTTCGGCGCATGGGTGCAAGTGCGGGATTTCACGCGGGTGCTGCGCAACAATTTCGGCCGTTCACAGTCGCAGTCGAAGGAAGACCCCGATTTAGCAATCGCCGATCCGCACTTTCACTTCAACAATGAATCGTGGATCTTCCCGACCACGGAAGGCCAATACCGGGTGGGGATCGAGGCCTTGAAACGCTACCTCGTGAGGCTCGAGAGCGGCAATGCCCGGTTTTTCGTGCGTAACGATAATCTCCGCTCCCTGTTGGAGTTGGTGGCCAAGCGCCTCGGCGGCCTGGCGCATCGGCTGAGCGGGAGCGTCGGTATAGAGGAACTCGATACCTATGCGATCTGGGACCTGACGGATAAAGCCGCCCCGCAAGTCAGCCCAGTCGCTTATAAAACCCCGTGGTTACACATCGACGATGTGTTTTACGAGGCACGGGGTGCGACGTGGGCGCTACTGCATTTCATGCAAGCCATTCAGATCGATTTCGCGCCGCTCTTACATGACAGGAAGGCCATGGTGAGCTTCAAGCAGATCATGCGCAAGCTCGATCAGGCCGAAAGACGTATGTGGAGTCCCATTATCCTAAACGGGACCGGATATGGAGTGGTAGCCAATCATTCCCTGGTGTTGGCTTCGTATATTTCGCGGGCCAACTCCGCGGTGATCGACCTGGTCGATTTACTCAGGCAATGACCGTACTGCAATGGCCATCGGGCGCACACCCCGATTGCAACCTGATGATAGCCTCGTAGTCCCCTTCACAATATCGTTTCCGAGGTCATCCGATGAGCAAGGAAAAACACAAAATAGCCCTGCGCCACGCACCGAGATATATCCTCGCCGGCACGCTGCTATTGACACCGGCTCTACTGACCTGGCTGGTGTTTGAATTCCTGTTCCATACTTTGTTTCACTTGGGGGAACCAGGCGCATCGGCGTTTTACAGGGTCATGTATCGCGTCTCGCCCGGGTTTGCGGAATGGTTGTTAACCCCCTGGGTGGAATACCTAGTTGCCGTGGCGCTCACCCTGGTGGTGCTTTATTTCTTGGGTTGGGCAACCACTCAGGTACTGGGCCGGCGCTTGCTGGTCTGGTTTGAGGCGCTACTGGACCGCGTTCCCTGGGTGAAGACGATCTATGGTGGCATCAAGATATTCCTTGCGGCCTTCCAAACCAAGCCCGAGGGGGTCGAGCGGGTCGTTCTGATCGATTTTCCGTCACCGGAGATGAAGACCATCGGGTTGGTGACTCGGACTATGATCGATGAGGCGAGTGGGGAGGAATTGGCGGTGGTGTATGTCCCGACCTCGCCCAACCCGACGTCCGGTTTCATACAAATTATGTCGCTGACAAAGGTCATCCCGACGAACTGGACGCTCGACGAAGCGATGCAATTCCTTTTCACCGCGGGCACCGCGGCGCCCGACACCATTACCTTTGCGAGGAATGTCGACGCCCGTGTCACAAGGGCAGAGCCGCCGGACGTGGGTTGATCACGCTTCTAGTTGCCGACCGACCCCCCGCTGAAAGAGCGCTTGTCCTCTCTCTCTAAAGAGGTAGTCGTTGCCCCACCGCAAGAGAGGGATGGCTCTCTTGCTTTAGCCTTGCTTTGAGATCCAACTTTCACCGGATAGCTCTTAGCCGCTCCGGGGGCGATACTGCGTATCGTTATAGAGTAGTTTTAATTTGACCATTGGACCGGTCTCCCTGCTGGAACTTCAGAGGGTCACGAGCCGATCGTAGGAGCAACGATGGCTGTGGCTATTGGGAATTTCTATGATGACTCCGAATCCGCTAGCCCTACTGATCGTGGTGATGATTATAGCGTTTGTGTGGCAGGCCACCCGAGGCCTACTGATCGGCAGCTGAATCATCGCAAGTGCAGGCATACGGGCTCGCGCCAGGTGGCGCGGCCTTTTCGAGATAGCCTTTGCGGGTGAAATGCTAACTGACCTACGCTTTAACCCGAGGGGCACATGGTAAAAACACCTACGGAGGAGCACAATGCAAGCACAGTTCAATGACCTTTATGCAACCCGTTTCGATGTGATGAAACGCATAGCGGAGTCCAACTGGCAGGCCTGGGATCGGCTTACGAAGCAGCAGATCAAGCTGCTGGGTGTGTATGCCGACTGCGGTCAACGTCAGTACGCCCTTCGGAATGGGAATGGCGTGCAAAGGCCGGCCGATTTTCTCGCTGCGCAGGCCGACATCGCCAGGCAGTTGGCAGGGCAGTTGGTCCAGTATTCCCAGGTGATGTTTACGGGCACCCTAGAGACAGCCAAAGAACTGATGAGTTGTATCGAAGGTTCCGAGCCCCCCGACCGGACGCCGAATTACGACGGCGGGGAGACCGAAACGCTCAAGCCGGCACGCCCGAAACGCGCAGCGACCTAAGATGCCGCCGGTCTCGGCGGCGGCGCCGTCTTTGCCAGAGAAGGGCCGTTCGCTTTTGCGCCTATGTTAAGGAGATGTGACATGTCGCAGATCGGTCTCGGCCGCAAGAACTCAGACGATGACCTCGAACCGATCACGCCGACCAACCCGGTCGAGTGCACCCACCCCTGCCGGCGACCAATTCCCGGCAGCCGACTGCCCCGAGGATGAGTCTTCCGAGCTGGGGCTGGGAAGATAGCGGGCGTATTCGAACGCCTAAGCAGCGCCTTCAGCCAAGAACTGGAGGCTCCTGCGCCAGCCTTAAAGGCCCCTGCCATTCAGGCGTCTGAGAGGGTAGACCCCCTCCCCGCGCAGCCGGCGGAAATAGCTCTGCCAGAGGAGCGCCCCCCTAGGTGATGGAGTGGTTAACGGATCCGGCGATCTGGGTTGGCCTACTGACATTGGTCGTGCTGGAAATCATCCTCGGCATCGACAACCTCATCTTCATCGCCATCCTGGCCGACAAGTTGCCGCCTGAGGAGCGCGATAAGGCACGCAGACTCGGTCTTGGGTTGGCGGCGGCGATGCGTCTCGGCTTGCTGGCCGGCATCTCCTGGGTGATGGGCCTGACTGCACCGCTCATTACGGTGCTCTCCTTGCAGATCTCCTGGCGCGATATCATCCTCATCGCCGGCGGCATCTTCCTGCTCCTCAAGGCCACTATCGAAATGCATGAACGGCTTGAGGCCGCACCGCACGAGCACGCGGGGTCCACGGTGCACGCGGCGTTCTGGCCGATCGTGGTGCAGATCGTAATTCTTGACGCAGTGTTCTCCCTCGACTCCGTTATCACCGCCGTGGGCATGGTCGACGAGCTCTACGTGATGATGGCCGCGGTCATGGTCGCGGTGACCGTGATGCTCGTGGCGAGCAAGCCACTCAGCGCGTTCGTCAACGCCCACCCGTCCCTGGTCATCCTATGCCTGGGATTCTTGCTGATGGTGGGCTTTGTCCTGGTCGTCGATGGTCTCGGGTATCACATTCCCAAGGGTTACCTTTACACTGCGATCGCGTTTTCGGTACTCATCGAGACCTTTAACCAACTGGCACTGCGCAACCGCCGCAAGTGGGCGGCCTCGACGCCCTTCCGGCAGCGCACGGCCGACGCGGTGCTGCGGCTGCTCGGCGGTATTCCTTTGGCGGGCGCCACCGCGGCCGGCGTGGACGCGAGTACGCTCATCCCGGAAAACGAGAAGGAAACGTTCGCACCGGCCGAGAAAGAGATGGTGCGCGGCGTTCTGACGCTGGCTGACCGACCGGTACAAACGATCATGACGCCTCGGCCGGAGGTCATCTGGCTCGATCCCGCCGATCCCAAGGAAAGTGTGCTGGCCGAGGTTCGCGATAGCGTGCATCGCCAGTTTCTCGTGAGCCGCGGATCGATAGACAACATCGTAGGCATCGCACGCAAGGAGGATATCCTTGAACTCTGCCTAAGCAGCGATCCCTTCGACCTCATGCGCGTGGTCCAGCACCCGGTAGCGGTGCACGAGGGCACTTCGATCCTCAAGACCTTGGATCTCTTCAAGCGCGCGCCCCTCGAAATGGCGTTGGTGGTCGATGAATACGGGGGAGTGCAGGGGATTGTCACACTGACCGACCTCCTCGAAGCGATCGCGGGCGATCTGCCAGACGAAGAGGACGAGGAGCCGGAGGCGAGAGTGCTGGAGGACGGCTCACTTCTTCTCGACGGAGCGATGTCAATCTACGACGCGCAACGGCGACTCGACCTGAACACGCTCCCGGAAGGAGACTTCAATACGCTAGCCGGTTTCGTTCTCTCTCTCTTCGACCGGATACCGGCGGCGGGCGAACGAGTCGACTGGGGCGGCTGGAGCTTCGAAGCCTCGGATATCGCGGGATGGCGGATCAATAAAGTGCTTGTACGGCGGGCTGGTACAGACTCGGAATGAAGTGCAGCGTGCATTGCTTAGCTCGACAACGCAAAGGGTGGTTACCGGCGTAGTGTCTGCAATTGATGTGCACCCGGCACACAATGACGCCGCGGCGTGGGAGTTTATTGGGTAGGCGGACCGCCGGTGAGGAAGTACCGATCCAGCGCCTCGACCAAGGCGCGCTCCGGCCGCCGGTAAAAAATCCCGTAGTCGGCACCGCGGCGCGCATTCATACCGCGGAGGAAGAGGTAATAGACGCCGCCGAAATGCCGGTGGTAGTCATAACTTGCGAGGCGATGCCGCAAGTAGCGATGCACCGCGACCGTGTACAGGAGGTACTGAAGAGGGTAACCCGCCTGGGAGATGACCGCCGGCAGCCGCGTTGCATGATAATCTTCGAGATTCATCCCCAGCCAATTGCTCTTATAGTCCACTATGTAATAGCGTCCCTCGGTTTCAAAAACCAGATCGATGAAACCTCTCATATAGCCGCAAGTCCCCTCCCCTCCGGCCGGCGCCTGGCATGCCTCGGGATCCCAGGGTTCAATCACATCCATGAGCACCTCGGGCCTAAGCTCCACGATGGGATAATGAAACTCGAGCTCATTGATTCGCTGTCTCGGCGCGATGCGGTCGAGGCGCAGTCTCCCTTCGGCGTCGAGCGGTGTACGCAGCGCCTGGGCGAGATGGCCGCTCAACACCTCGCTCCATTCGGGGGCGATGCCGTGTTCCTCCAGGCTTTGCCGGACCAAGGCCGTGAGATCCTCGGGCCGGTAAGCCATAAAATCCAAATGCTCCAAGACCGCATGCAGGCAACGGCCCGCTGTTACACCGCGCGGGAAATGAAAGATCGTGCGCGGCACCGCCGCCAGGCCCGGCTTGGGATCCGGCTCGGTATCCGCATCGACATCGCGCGCCTCCGTCGGCATCCCGCGCATGAGCGCCGAAAAGCTGGTCATAGCCCAGGGCTCCGGGATGGTTCCCGAGAATACACGCGCCGCGAATCGAGGATTTGGCGACGCCTCGGCCGGGGCGCGGCGCGCAGGGATCGGCGGCGATCCGAGGAGGATCGTACCCTCGGAAGCCGATGCCAGCGCTTGGATCTCGCCTTTCATCGCTGCGTCGCTCAAACTCTCGAGGTGCCGATGCCAATCGGACTCGGATGCGCCGGGGCTTGGCGGGTGTAGCAACCAGGCAAGCGGCGAGTATGCCGCATCCTTGACGGCTCCCCAAAGTAAATAGCAGCGGTGCTTGGCGCGCGTAACCGCGACATAAACCATCCGCAGGCTCTCGGCATAGCGCTCGCGCGCGGCGAATTCGGACGCCGCGGCGTAGTTCTCCGATCCCAGGTCGAGCACGGGCCGGAAGCTCTCCTCCGGATCGTGATACAGGATCCCGTTCGCCTCATCAGGGCGCCGGCGGGGATCCCACAGAAACGGGCAGAAGACGATCGGGTATTCGAGCCCCTTGCTCTTATGCACGGTGACGATCTTCACCAGTGGCTCATCGCTTTCCAGGCGCAACAACTCCTCCTCCGTTCCCGGGGCGTCCGAGCGGCGGCGCGCGGCATACCACCGCAGAAGACCCTCCCTTCCGGGCCGATAGCGTAGCGCGCGCGCCTGGAGCAGTTCCGCGAGATGCAAAAGGTTAGTGAGCCTGCGCCCGCCGTCCGGGAGCGAGAGCAAGCGCTCGTTGACCCCTTCTCCTTCGATGAGGCCGCGAAACGCAAGCATGAAACCGCGATCTCGCCATTGGCGGTGGTACTCCTGAAAGCGTTTGAGATAATCTTCCCAGACGCCCTCGTTGTGATCGATATCCCACACCTCGACACTCGTCTTGCCCAGCAACTCCGTGGCCAAAGCCGCCTTCAAGTAGGACAGCACATGGGGTTCGAGAACCGCCCTGAGTACCCATTCGAGATCGGCGGCCTCGGGCGATTGGAACACATCGCCCGCTCCCTGCTCCACGCTCGCGATACCGCGGGAACGCAAGCACCCGCGCACCAGCTCGCCCTCGGCATGTGTACGTACCAGCACCGCGATGTCGCTGCCTTGGAGGCGCCGATCGCAAAGGCGCAGGTCCGCCGCAGGATCGAGGAGCGTCTCGATTTCGGCCGCCACCGCTTGCGCCGCCACCCATCGGGCGCGCTCCTTCGAGATCGACTTCTCCGTTTCATTTCTCTCGATAAACCACACTACCATCGGCGCCTGGCCGCGGTCGCCGAGGCACGGTTCGGATCCTTTTCCGGCCGCGCATGTGACCGGATGGAAGACGATCTCGGTGTTGAAAAACGGCGATGTGTTGCGAGAAAAGAGCGCGTTGACGGCCTGCACGAGCGGTGCATCGGAACGCCAGTTGGTCCCGAGCGTCTGCCGCGAGCGCGCGCGGGCACGCGCCTGGAAATAGGCGAACACGTCGGCGCCGCGGAAACGATAGATGGCCTGCTTCGGATCGCCGACGTAATAGACCGGCAGATCCGATTTCCCATAGATCTTGTCGAAGATTTGAAACTGCAAGGGATCGGTGTCTTGAAACTCATCGATCAGCGCCGCGCTGTAGCGGTTCCTGACGGCCTCCGTCAAGGCGGGTCCGTTCGGGCTCGCGAGCGCTTGCGCGAGCCGGGTGAGCAGATCATCGTAGGAGTGAACCCCAAGCCGGCGTTTACGCGGCTCGAGCTCGCGCTCGACATAGCCCAGCAAATCCCGCAACAGCGTTTGGAACCGCAGCCGGTAGCACTGTTCGAGGCACGCGTGTTGCGCGACTAAGTCATCACAGGCAGCGAAAAACGGGTGCGAAGGCGCGCTGTGGCCTTTCTTTATCCCCGCATTGATCGCCTCGGCAGAGAAGCGCCGGACCGGCAGCGCTAGAGCCACCGGCTCGAAGCGGAAGAAGCGCTCGCTTTGAGCGAGCCAGACCGCGACCGAGGAATTGCGGTACTTGTTGCGGTCGAGAGCTTTGGAATCGATCATGAGATCCTCAATCTCGGATCGTGCCGTGGACCAGAGCCGCTGGGCCTCACGCAAGCGCGCTTGGTAGCGTGCCTGCTCCTCGGCGCAATCGTCCGGCCGCGCTTGGCCGGCCAGCTTTATGTACGGTCTACCGATATAGCTCTCCACCCAACGGGTGAGCACCTCGGGATCGGGGCTTCGACCCAATGCATAGGCCAACCAGCCGCGCGGCGCGGCGTAGAATTCCCGCCGCCAAAAGTCCTGTACCACTTCGCGCAGGAGGTCGCGGGTCTCCGGCAGGATCTCGCTCTCGAAGGAGTGACAGCCCTCGAAGGCATAGTCGCTCAGGACCCGCTGACAGAAACCGTGGATGGTATAAATCGCGGAGTCGTCGGATCCGCGCAGCGCGCCGGTCACGATCCGCGCGGCGTTCTTGGCATCCATTCCTTGCGCTAGACACGCCGCGACGACCGGGTCGTCACCTCCGCCCTGTTGTAACATCGCGCGGCTACTCAGCAAACGCTCGCGAATGCGGCGCCTGAGCTCGGCCGTGGCCGCCTTGGTATAGGTGAGGACAAGGATTTGATCCACCCCGCGCCCGGCTTCGAGGAGCAGACGCAGATACAGGCTGACGATGGTGTGCGTCTTGCCCGTGCCGGCGCTCGCTTCGATGGCGTGGGTCGCGGTGAGCGGCAGATCCATGAGCTTAAGAATGCCGGAAGCGCTCACGCCGATTCCTCCAGCACGCACTCGATGGGCGGTGAGAACACCCGCAACGCCAGCTCGCTAAATTCTTCGTCGAGAGGATCGGCGCCGCGAAAGCAGAGGCTGTTATAAGGATCGTCGCGTTCACCGCGACTATGCTCATTGCCGATCCAGGTGTTGCGCGCGTTTCGCAGCGGATCCGAACGGCTCCGCCGCGAGGCCGCGGCGTACGCGCGGGAGCTTCTCGGGAACAGAGGGAGCGGGCGGTGTAAGCCCTCCCAATAGAGGCTCAACAAGTCCCGCAGGAGATCAGGGGCATGAGCGATCGGCTCGATCGACAAGCTTCGATCCTCCCCCAGCCACTGGCTCCTGCAGGCGATACCCGCGGGTCGCAGGCAATTGAGCGCGAGGTGCCGGACCCAGAGGCTTAGGCGATCCCAGACCGAGACCGGCCGCAGGCGATAAAGTAGCAGTCCCTGCTCATCCAGTTCCGTGAGCTGACCCGACAAACGCAGCGTATCGAACGGCAGGCCGAAGGCGCGGGTTTGCCGCTCTATGCCGGGATTGACTCCGTGCAGGCGTTGATAAAAAACCTCGACCGCTTGCCGTTGTTGGTCGAACGCAAGCTCGCCGACTCTGCCGTGGGGTAGAGCCGCGCGGGCTCTGACCAGCTCGGCGCTATCCTCCGGCGCATTCCCCAGGATCCGTTCGCGCAACAGCCGCGCCTTTAACATCGCGCTCGCCGAACGGTCTAAGGCGAAGGGTTCGCTGTCCTCGACCCCATCCTCCTCCTCGGGTAAAAACATTCCCAAGCGCTCTTGCAGTAAGAAACGGATGGGATGACCGAGGAAGCGCAGCAATTGATCGAGGGAGACCGAGCGCCGTTCCGCGCCCGGCTCCGGCAACCGCCGGTGGATGAAGAAATCGCGTACGGCCGTGTCTGGTTGCCGTGCGATCGCCTCGCACAAGCTGCGCGAGTAGCTGAACAGCCGGCTTTCGCCGTCGAAATAACGCCGGCTGAAGGCCTGTAGGGGATGTTTGGTTACCAGCAGATCGCGAACCGATTTCCCAGGAGGCGCGCTGAAGGCGCGCTCGGCATAGTCGAGAAGCTCGCTCACGAGCACCGAGGGCAAACGTTCTGTTTGATCGCGGAGATCCGTCCCGCAGAAGCTGATGTAGAGTACCTCGCGCGCCGACTGCATGGCCTCGAGAAAAAGATGGCGATCGGCATCCCGTTGATTGGGATCGGCCGGGCGGACATCGTGCGCCATGAGATTGAAGCTCGATCGAGCCTCGGGCCGAGGATAGCGCTCGTCGTCGAGCCCGATCAGGCACAGCACCCGCGCCGGAGCACAATGCCACGGGGCGAGCGAGCACACGCTAAGGGCGCCCGGTTTCAGAGCCGGCGAGAACCTAGCATCGAGCCGCCGGCGGAGATCCGCCACCATCACATCCAAGGCGGTGGGATGAGAAAATCCGGCACAGGCGGCACTGCGTTCCATTTCGGCGAGCGCACGTCGTAACGCGGCCAGATCCTGCGCGTGGGTTTCCCCCGGCTCAATGAACTCCGCCGCTAAGTCACCGAGGATCGCCGCCCATGCAGCCACCGGGCGCCGGGCTTCGAGCAGCGACCGAGTACGCCAGAGATCCTCGCAAAAGCTCACGAAGCGGCCGAGAAGCTGGGCGCCGTCACCCTCGGTATCGGCGCTCGGGAGCAGCCCCTCGAAGAGCCGATCGCCGTCCTCGGGTGGGAGCGCGTAACCGATGACCATCCGATCCATGCCCGCCTTCCACGTATTATCGGGAAAAGCGGGAAGGCCCAATCCGTGAAGATGTCCGCCATCGACCCCCCAACGGATCCCGGCCTCGCGGACCCAGCGGCGGATTACAGTGATATCGGGTTGCGTGAAATTCCGCCGGGCCAGGATGGGCGGCGCATCGAGAAGATCAAGAATATCAGCCGCCGTACAACGGCCGCGAGCGACCTCGAGCAAGCGCAGAAAGGCTTCGACGAGCGGGCTACCGGAGAGGTAAGCGCGACCGGCGATGCCATAGGGGATGCGCGTTCCGCTTCTGTCGAAAATCGCCTCGATATGGGGCGCATAGCGCTCGATATCGGGAGTCATGATCCGCACCTCGGAGGGCCGCAGGTCCGGCAAGGCGGTAAATAGATGGAGCAACTGATCGTGCAGCACCTCGACCTCGCGCTGCGGTCCGGGACAGGTATGGATCTGGAGCGAATCGAGATCGGGGAGCGGGACGGCCTCGGCCGCGCCCGGCGCACCGCGGTCGATGAGATCGAGGAGATCCGCCTGGATCCGGCCCAGGGCCGTCGCCGGACGCGGTTCCACGAACACCTCATGATCGATCGGGTCGTAGGCGAGCAGCGTATCGATCATATCCCGCCCTTGGCGCGCCAAGGACGCGATCAAGGGATTGCCCGCGTCAACCTCGCCGGCGCGGCTTTTCAGAAAGGATACGACATCCCCAAAATATTGCCGGCAGGGATTGAGGTAAAAAAAGTGCACGTCGATGGTGGCCGCGAGCCGCGCTATGACCTCGAAATACGCCGGGGAGAGCGTCCGCAACGCAAACAAGCACGCGCGTGGAGCCAAGACCGGCGCGTCCAGCGGCTGGCTCAAGGGCAAGGCCATGAATTCATCCCGAATATGCAGCCAATGTCTCGCGCCCACGGGCGCCAGGCGGCGCCAGAGTCGCGCTTGCCAGTGCCGGTGCGTGCGCCCCTCCTCCCAGTCCCGGATCCACTGCGGCCGGTACACCAGATAGCGCTCGAAGGTGAGCGCGATGCGCGCGGCAAGCTCATAGGCCTCACGCTCGCCCTGGTGATCGATATAACGGCGGAGCTCCGCCCAATGGTCCGCCGGCTCGAGGTCTTGCAGGAGCGCGAGAACACGCCAGGTGAGCACGTCGCCCTCGAACGGATGAGGCGCTTTCGGGACGGCCGGCAACACGGCGCGAAAGACATTCCAGATAAACTGCGCGGGGAGCGGGAAACGGAAGTTGGCGGAAATCCCGAGCGCCGATGCGAGCCGCAACGTCAACCACTGCGCAATACCGGGATGCTGAACGACAATCGTATCGGGCATCAAGGCGTCTGGTAACGGCGTGCGGAGAACCTCCGCGAGCTCCGTTGCGAGGGCTTCCAAGCAATTACTCTGAACGAAATGCAGCATGCCGGTTATAACGATTCATAGGGCCTTAATCATATTGCCTTATGCTCGCTCGCCTTGGAAAAAACTACGAGACCGGCATGTACAGCGCAAGCAAGCACCGCCGGCCGGCGACATTGACAATTTGCATTAGAAAGAAATAATAAGGCCGTGACTAGCAAATGGCTTACGGTCGTGCTGGCTGGTTTTTCTTTTATCATGAGCCCGCTGGCGCCCGCCGACAATCTCTTCGATGTGTACCAGCTCGCCGAGACCAAAGATCCCGAATTGCTGGGAATTATAGCCTCCCACCAAGCCACGCTGGAGCAATACCCGCAAGCGCGCGCCCAGTTGCTGCCCTCGCTCCGTTTCAGGACCGAGGTCGCACGGAACTTTCAAGATGTCACCCCCGAGTCGGGCTCGGACGATTTTGGCGCCGGGAAATTCCAGTTCACGGGCGAAGCGCACACGCTCAGTCTCACCCAACCCGTGTTTCGGTACGATCGCTGGGTGCAACTGCGTCAGGCCGGCACCCGCATTCAGCAAGCGGCGGCCGAGGTCGATGCCGCCCGCCAGGATCTTGGGGTTCGGGTAAGCGAGCGCTATTTTGATGTGCTTGCCGCCCGAGACGAGCTGGTGTTCAGCCGTGCGGCAAAGAATGCCCTCCAACGCCAATTGGACCAGACCAAACTTCGTTTCGAGGTCGGGATCATCGCGATCACCGACGTCCAGGAAGCCCAGGCCGGATACGATCTGGCCGTGGCGCAGGAAATCCTGGCGCTCAATCAGATCGACAATGCCCAGGATGCCTTGCGGGAAATCACCGGCACCGACCACCAGGAACTCGACGCGTTAACCAAAGAGATCCCGCTGATCCTTCCCGATCCCGCCGACATCGAGCAATGGACCGCGAAGGCCCTGGCCCAAAACCTGCGCATCAGCGCAGCGAATTTCGCCTCTCAGACTGCGCATGAGGAGATCCGGCGCCAACAGGCAGGACATTTGCCGACCCTAGACATCGTGGGACATCATGGACCGGCGGTGACTGGTGGGCGCTTCGGGGATGTCGATATCGAGTCGAGTGCGATCGGGGTCGAGCTGAATGTACCGATCTTCGAAGGGGGAATCGTCGTCTCGCGCACCCGCGAAGCCGAACACCGCTATACTCAGGCGCTGGAAGAAGTCGAGCGGCGAAAACGCGCCGTGCAACGTCAAGCCCGCGACGCCTACCTGGGCGTCGTGGCCGGAATCAGCCGGGTCAAGGCGCTTAAACAAGCGGTGGTTTCCAATGAAACCCTCGTGGAGGCGAGCGAAGCGGGATTCGAGGTCGGCACTCGGACGACGGTCGATGTCGTTGCCGCGCAACGCGAATTGTTTCGGGCGCGCCGGGACTATTCCCGCTCGCGCTACGATTATCTATTGGACACCTTGCGCCTCAAACGCGCCTCCAGTACTTTAGCGCCAGCCGATCTCGCCAAAATCAGCGCCTGGCTAGGACCCTAGCCCGTCACGCGCCCGATGTTGACCGCCTACCGGCAGCGACACATGAAGAAGAGAATTCTAAGCACGGCGTATTGTCTACTGCTGACGTTTTGGCCAGTATGGGCCTACGGCTGGGGCATCGAACCCGACGATCAGCCCCGTCGTAAACGCCTATCAAAACAGGGTCAGCTGCGGACCGGGCGCGCCCGGAGGGTTGAATTTCGAGGTATCCAATGCGCGCGCCGAGCGCGTGAGCCCGTGGCGCTTGCAGGCGAGGTCGAAGCGGTGGCGAATGACTTCAGCGAAGATCCCGGTGCCTCGCATGCGCGTGCCGAAATGGGGATCGTTCTCTTGACCGCCGCGCATATCGCGCACGCGGTTCATGATGCGCGCGGCCTTCAGCGGTTCGTGGACCTGCAGCCACTCCTCGAACAAATTCTTAACCTCATGCGGCAAGCGCAGTAAGACGTAACCGGCATAGCGCGCACCGGCTCTCGAGGCCGCTTCGAGTATCGATTCCATTTCCGCATCGTTCAGCCCCGGGATCACCGGGGCAAACAACACCCCTGCCGGGATCCCGGCAGCGCTTAAGCGCTTGACGGTATCCAGGCGCCGTTGCGGTGCGCTGGCGCGCGGTTCCATGCGGCGCGCCAAGGCCCGATCCAACGTCGTGATCGAAACATACGCCTCGACCAGGTTCTCGCGCGCCATCGGGGCGAGCAGGTCGAGATCGCGCTCGACCAACGACGACTTGGTCACGATGCTCAGGGGATGGCGGGACTCCCACAAAACCTCGATGATCCGCCGGGTGATCTCGAAGCGGCGTTCGATCGGCTGATAGGGATCCGTGTTGGTGCCTAGCGCGATCTGGCGGCACACGTAGCCGGGCTTGGCCAATTCGTTTCTCAACAGCGCCGCGGCATTCGGTTTTGCGAACAAGCGGCTCTCGAAGTCGAGCCCTGGCGAGAGATCGAGATAAGCATGCGTCGGCCGCGCGTAACAGTAGATGCAGCCATGTTCGCAGCCGCGATATGGATTGATCGAGCGCTCGAACGGCACGTCCGGAGATTGGTTATACGAGATGATCGAGTGTGCATGCTCTTCGGTCACGATGGTTCGCAACGGCGGAGGGACCGCATCGTCGCCCGTCCATCCGTCATCGAAGGCTTCGCGGGTCTCCGTGAAGAACCGAATAGGCGCATTCGCTTGCGCGCCTCTGCCCTTCACGCCATGCCGCTCGCGAGTCACCATCCGCCTCCGGGCCTGCAATCCAAGACTAATCCCTCCTAGTGCGCGTAACGACTTATCTTATCAAGAATCTCCGTGAGCAAGGCAAGTTGCGTTCTCCTTAATCGCGTTCTCTTCTGCTTTTAACGGGCACGGGTTAGGCTTTTTGCGCTACGGATGCGGCAAAGGAGGTAACGCTACAACCGCGGCCCGGACCGCCTCGGCGGCCTCGATGAGATTCCGCACCATCGTCGCATCGGCGTCGAAATGCCCTTCGTACGCTGCGACATTGCGCACTTGGTGCGCCTTGGACAGCACCCGCCATGTCGCCGCGGGCAGGCCAAGCGTATGCGGCAGGGACTGAAACACCACGTAGCGGCTGTCTGAGCGGTAGCCGTGCCAGCGCAGCGCCGCGCACGAAAAGGCATATGCCGCGTTGTATGCCAGATCGAACCGGCTCGACAAAGCGAGGCCCTTTTTGCGGGCATCCGCCAGCCGCTCGCTCCCTGAAGTTAGCAGCCCCTCGATCTCGCCCCGCGCGCCCGGTTCTGCCATCAGCTTGCCGATGCGGGTGAGATTCGCAAGTTCTTTGGGTTTCTCAGGCAAGGTCTTCCTCCGTGCCGATGAGGAACACCTTGGGTTGGGCGGCCACTTTCACCACAAAGGCATTACCTTCCTTCTGTTTCTTGCGCCAGTTCGCCGGGGTATAGACCGTCGGATTCACCGTACGCCCAAGCTTCGCTTCCGCCGACTGAAACACCGCGAACACGTCCGCATAGTCAACGCTGTCCGAAAGGACGAGCACGTCGATATCGCTGGTCGCGGTATCGCTGCGCTTGGCCACCGATCCAAACACGAAGGCCGCGGTAAGGCGCTGCGCCAGCGGCGCGAGCGCCTCCCGCAAAGGCTCAGCCAGACCGACAGTTTTCTGCGCGATGGCGCAAAGTTCCGCGCAGATGGGCGACTTGGGATTGGCCTGATAGTGCTTCTGCGTCCCCACGCGGGTAACCGTCACCAAAGCGCTGTCAGCGAGCCGCGCCAGCTCGCGCTGCACCGCGCCCGAGCCGCCGCCGGCAAGCTTGATCAGCTCGGTGGCGAAGAAACTGCGCTCCGGCTGGCCAAACAAATACGCGAGTACCCGCTGCCGGGTCGCGGAAAACAGTGCATCGGCGAGGCTGGCGCGCTTTTGAACCTTGAAAATCCGGGTTTTCGCTTTCGTGCCCATATTGGGCATGTTAATGCCCAGTTTGGGTATATTCAAGCCGGCACGCGGCGGTTGATGGGCTTTACCAGAGGCTGCGGCAATCTGCTGCGCGATGATTTTTTGCGCCGGTTTTTCCGTCGGCCAGCCTGTAACGTTTGCGTGGTTGGGGATAGGAGAAATCCGGCATCTGAACCGATTGTGCGCATGCTCGATGGTGACGCTGACGACCCGCCCCTGCGCATCCACATCAATGTAGAGGTTTTCGTTGATCTCTCGAGTTTCCACGGGCGGATGATCAGAGAATTCCAGCAGCGCCGTGTCGGTATCAGCAAAGTATTTGACCTTCATAAGTCAATCCTCGAAATCGCGGTCAAAAAAGGCATTTATGCACGGTCTTGCCGTCTTCCATCAGGATCACGCGCAAAGCGCGATTGCCCATTTCGGGGATGCGAACCCAGCGTCGTATGCGGCCATCGGCTTCCTTACTTGGCGTCCATGCGGATGATGCGCGGATCTTCGCGTTCGGATGCTCCGCATTGATAGCGCTCGCAGAGGGAAAGATAGAAACGTGTCGGACCGTCGTCGGGATAGCTCGCTAAAATGTCCTTGCATTGATCCGCCGCCCTACCCCACTGTGCCTTCCGGAAGGTGTCGAGGGCCTCGGAAAAGCGCTCGCAGAGCAGCACTTGATCCGGCGACGCAATGTTTCTTGGCGCGATGATCTCCATGATCGGGAGCGCCTCGGATTTTCCGACGAACTGAAACCTCCCGAGCGGACACTAGAAGATTGTCCAGTCCGGCGACGACGGACTCCGAACGGGGAATGGGGACAGGTGAAGCAACCCAGCATGCTTGATTGCATGACCGGTCCCTCTCCCTTGGTCCCTCTAAACTTGTGCGATTAACAGTCGATCGGACGTTGACAAGGGCAAGGCTGGCGCGCGGGACGTATAGCTCACGGATGCGCAGAGCCGCGGACCGCAGCGAGACGTCACAACGCATTCGGACCAAGGAGGGCCGCAACAATACGCCGAGGTGGACTTACTAAGCTTTGTGCGGCCCAAAGTCGTTCGACCTCAGAGTGCGGGGCAAGAATCTCGCCGAAGTACGCCGCGACCGCTTTATATGGCGCAGGCCCACCCCGAGGTGGGAACACCCGCGTTGACCGAAGAAGAATCATTGCTTACGATGCGCTCATTGATTGCATTTTCGTGGCGCCCATGGCAAGCATCACTATCCGCAACCTGGACGAGCAGACCAAGAGCCGGCTGCGCGTACGCGCCGCACACCACAAGCGTTCGATGGAGGAGGAGGCGCGAAGCATCCTGCGCGCGGGGCTCGCCGGAGAGTCGGCAACGTCCAGTAATCTCGCGGAGGGGATCCGCCGGCGCTTTCAGCCGCTCGGCGGCGTCGACCTCCCGGTGCCCCGCCGCGAGCCGATACGTGATCCGCCCGAGCCGGGCAAATGATCGTGCTCGACACCAATCTCTTGTCGGAGTTGATGAAGCCGGCGCCCGCCGAGAGCATCATGCGCTGGGTGGCGTCTCAGCCAGCGACCAGCCTCTACACGACGAGCATCACACAGGCTGAGATCCTCCACGGCGTGATGCTGCTGCCGTCTGGGCGACGGCGTAATGCCGTCGAGGTCGCGGCGGAGGCGATGTTCAAAGAGGACTTCGGCGGCCGCATCCTTCCGTTCGCCAGCGATGCCGCGCGGCCTTACGCGCGCATTGCCGCGGAGCGCCGCCGGGTCGGGCGTCCCATCTCTCAATTCGACGCACAGATTGCCGCAATCGCCCGTTCTACCGGAGCAGCGCGCGACCCGCAACGTGAGGGACTTTGAGGGCTGTGGCGTCAAGGTGATTGACCCTTGGAAAGCTTAGACCGTAGCCCGGAACTTGGCCCGGCGTGAGTTGCCAGTCGGCGAGAAACGCCTCAAACGCCGGTCCTGAAGGCTGACCGGGGAAGCCGGCGCAGCCATCGCAGAGTGTTGTCCTGCGCCAAAACATCCGCGTTGACCGTAGAAGCATCGTTGCTTACGACGTATTATTAATTGCTTTTTCGTGGCACCCACGACAATCACAAGAAATACGGTCGGAGCGAGATTCTTAACGTTGGATAATAAGCGCTCTCCAGTCACTTCAACTCTTGTTCGCCTTCGGCAGTGGGCCGCTATTTGCGGAGCCGTCCGGCATGCGTGCTCGACGGCGTCCTTGCCGAGCCTAGCGACGATCGAGTCGCGGTCGGCACGAACCGATGCGCTGCGCCGCTCGCCGGTTACTAGCGCGATCTCGCCGACACAGGCGCCCCGGCCGACACGATTGAGGTGGACTTCCTCGCCCCGATCGTTTCTCCGGGTGACCAGGAATTGACCTTCCAGAATCACATAAAGGCTATCGCCGGGATCCTCCTGGCGAATGAGAAACCGACCCTGGGAGCAGGAGATTAGCTCCATCTCCCCGGCGAAGAGTTCCAGTTCCGATGGCGATAGATCGGAAAACAAATCCATACCCGCCAAAACGGGTAGCCACTCGAGGGCCGCTCGCTTCACTTGTTCCGCTTGATCCGCTTCCACACTGCCACACCCCCTCCTCCAAGCACTCTGTTAACGGAGATTTCACCGTCGCAGCTACTAGTAGTACGTTTCATAAAAACGTTTACGCATTCAGGTAGCAGAACCACCGTCATGCCAGCGGAAGCTGGCATCCAGGAAAGCGGCGTAAGTCCTGGATACCTGCTTTCGCAGGTATGACGATCTATAGCGTTGCGATCCCAAATTCAATATTGCCAAAACGTAAATGAATTCGAGAAATGCACTACTAGGCCATTAACAGCCAACATTCTACACCGGGCCACACCACTGCGTTTCCACGCTCAAGAGCGGGGTAATGTAGATTAACGCAGCCAGCCGACGCGCCCTCGTGGTCAGCGCCTCGGAAACGCGCATTAGGCACAGGGTTTGCCCATTCCTACGCGTACCACCGCTTAACACAAGACTCCTTTGAGACGAGGCTAAGACAATACCCCGGAACCTCTGACAGCCAGCGCACAAAACCTGTAAAATTATGACTACCAAATTGCAAAAATTACCGATGCAGCGGAACAGCACAGAACGGCGGCTCGCCGGCGCCTCCTACCCGCCAGCCAAGCTCAAGACGCGTTTTTGTTTGCTCTGGAACCGCTGTCTAACGCTGGGCGCCGAGGCGGGGTCCATGCGGGTTTGGGCGGATCTGAGCCGCCATTATGCCGAGCCACACCGGCATTACCACACCTTAACCCACATTTCTCATTGCCTGCGGCAACTGGACGCGGCCAAATCGCTCATCGAAGCGCCCGATGCCGTGGAAATGGCGCTCTGGTTCCACGATGTGGCCCATAATCCGGAAGCTTGCGACGACGAGCAACGGAGCGTGGAACTCTTTGAGCGCGCCGCAAGCAGCCATTTCCAGCAGGATTTCGTAAACAAGATCGGTGAGCTTATCCTCGCCACCGCGCACCGGGAAGCGCCTCACAACCACGATGAGCGGATCCTATGCGACATCGATTTCACCAGTTTCGGTTCTCCCTGGGACGAATTTCTAGGTGACAGCCAGGCCTTAAGAATCGAGCAAGCCAAAACTCCGGACGAACTGTTTTATCCCGCTAAATTGACGTTTCTTAAGGCCATCCTTGAACGTCGAACGATCTTTTTTACGGATTTCTTCCGCGCCCGCTACGAAACCTCGGCAAGACAAAATATCCAACGTTACATTGCCAACCTGGAAGCCGATGGCTACCTCTGAGACGTTGTGATTGAGTCCTCGCGAGCAGCCTCGAGCGCCAGGAGCCGCGGAGCGAGCGCGCCGCTTGGCCGTGGCTTTACCGGCTCGCGGCCACGTACAGCGGCGGCGTTCTCGCTAACAGCTCCGCGCAGGCCTCGGCGCGGAGAGGATGACTGAAGAGATAGCCCTGCGCTTCCTCGCAACGCTGCTCGCGCAGGAACTGGCATTGCGCGAGGGTCTCCACCCCTTCCGCCACCACGCCGATCTTGAGCTGCTTCGCCATCGCCAGGATCGTTTGAACGATCACCACATCGTCAGCGTCGGGAATGTCGCGCACGAAGGACTGGTCAATCTTGATGCGATCGAGCGGCAGGCGCTTGAGGTAGGAAAGGCTCGAGTACCCGGTGCCGAAGTCATCGACGGTGATCTGGAGGCCCATGCCATGCAACTCACGCAGCACCTCGATGGCATGTCCTGGATCGGCCAGCAGCGTCGATTCGGTGATCTCGAGGTCGAGGCTGGGCGCCGCGAGCCCGGAATCTCGCAAGACGGCCCCAACCAGCCCCGGGAGGTCAAACTGCCGGAGGAGCTGGCGCACCGAGAGATTCACGGCCATTCGCACCGGCGGTAAGCCGGCTGCCTGCCATGTGCTCGCCTGGTTGCAGGCGGTGCGCAGCACCCACTCGCCGATTTCGGCGATAAGCCCCGTCTCCTCGGCGATCGGGATGAACTCATCGGGGGGCACCATCCCCCGCTCGGGATGTTGCCAGCGCAGCAGCGCCTCGACCCCAACGACCGCATCGCTGCGGAGATCGATCTGGGGCTGGTAGTGCAGCGACAACTCTCCGCGCAGAAGCGCGCGCCGCAGATGGTTTTCCAGCAACAGCCTTTCATGGGCTTGGGCGTTCATGCGCGCATCGAAGAACTGATATTGCTGCCGGCCCCGGTCCTTGGCCTGGTACAGGGCGGTATCGGCGTGCTTAAGCAGGGTCTCCGCATCCGTCCCATCCTTGGGGAACATCCCCAGCCCGATGCTGGTGGTCGCGTGCAACTCGTGCCCGATCACCGAGAACGGCACGGACATCGCGCCGAGGGCCTTAATCGCCACCTGCGCGGCATCGCGCGCCGTGAGAACGTGGAGGAGTAGGATAACGAACTCATCGCCCCCGAGGCGGGCGACCGTGTCGCCCTCGCGCACCACCGTACGCAGGCGTGAGGCCACCTGGCGCAGCAGCTCATCCCCGGCCGGGTGGCCCAAGGTGTCGTTGATGGTCTTGAAGCGGTCGAGATCGATGTAGAGCACCGCGATCTGGGCGCCATCGCGCTCCGCCTGGGCCAGCGCCTGCCCCAGCCGGTCGAGCAGTAACACCCGGTTCGGTAGTCCCGTCAAGGCATCGTGGTAGGCGAGTTGATGGATCTGTACGTCCCGTGAGCGCGCCTCTTCCTCGGCCCGCTTGCGCTCGGTGATGTCGAGACAGCTGCCGATGAAGCCGGCCAGCTCGCCATCGGGATGAAAACGCGGCCCGCCGCTATCGAGCAACCACCGGTACGCCCCATCGCGCCGCTTGCGCCGATATTCGATCGAAAAGCGGGTCCGAGCCTGGAACGCCTTCTCGTAGCTCCGCAGACAGCCCTCGACATCCTCGGGATGCACTTCGCGGATCCAAGCGTGGCTTAGCTCGCGATCGTGCGCGCGGCCGCTGAAGTCGAGCCAGGTTCTGTTGAACCATGTGCAGCGCCCTTGCGGATCCGCGACCCAGACCATGACCGCCAGGCTATCGGTCAGGTTGCGAAACCGCACCTCGCTTTCACGCAGCGCTGCTTCCGCCCGGCAGCGTTCGCCTTGCTCGATGGCCAGCGCGATGAGGTTCGCGATCGCGATGCTGAACAAGCGGTCCTCGAGCATCCAGGGCACGGGCGAGCCCGTCCGCTCGTGGCAAAGCACCCCCTCGAGGCGGCCATGCACATGCACGGGGATATCCATCATCGCGCTGATGCCGAGCGGCGTCAGGTACGTGGCCGAGAACTCGCACGTGCGCGGATCGCTCTGGGCATCATCGGCGACGATGGCCTCGCTGCTCGCGAGCGCATGAAAATAAGCCGGGTAGAGCACGGCTTGGAGCTCGGCGCCAGCGCTGTGCCGGTCGGGCCCCCGCTGGTAGAGATCGATACAGCGGATAGCCGTTCGATCCTCGCTGTACCGCCAGACACTGACGCGCTCGACCCCGAGCGAGCGCGCGGCGGTCTCGGTCAGTAATCGAATCGCTTGCCCCAGGTCCTCACTCTGGAAAATGTTGCCTTTGGTGAGGGCCGTCAGAGCGGCCTGCTGTTCCAGCAGGCGTTCGTGCCGGAGGCGGAGGGCAGCCGCCTCCCCATTCGCCGGATCCTCGCGTTCACCCCGTTCAAGCAGGCGGGCGCCGAGTTTCCGGAGCCTATTTACGATCGATGCTATGCCGCCGCCTGGCCTGCGATGCCTGTTCTGCAACCCGCGCACCCCCTCCCGCACGTGCCCAAGCTCTAGGTTCAACCTTGAAGTATTATAACGTTTGAGCCAATAGGAAGCTTGTCGAATCGGCGGCGCCGGTATACGGGCGCCGCGCGCTCTACACGATTCTACACCATTGAATATCCTACACCATTGAATGACATCTTAATGACATCCACGCTTTCGATGATCGAACGCGCATCCACGATGCCCGATGCAGCTTCGCCCACGCTTGAAGCCCGCGATCTCTGTTGCCGCCGCGGGGATCGCCTGCTTCTCACCGGCCTCTCCTTTACGCTTGCGCGCGGGGAAATCTTGCAGATCACGGGCGCCAACGGCGCCGGCAAAACCACGCTATTGCGGATGATCGCCGACCTGACGCAACCGGAATCCGGGACGCTCCATTGGCGCGGCCAAGCGCTGGAGAAGGCCGACCGTGCCGCCTATCTCCGAGATCTCATCTACGTTGGCCACGCCGATGGCGTGAAGGGCAGTTTGAGCGTCGCGGAAAACCTCGCGCTCGCTTCCGCCTTGCACGGGGGCGGGATCCCCATCAACGCGGCCCTGCAGCGTCTGGGTCTTGGCGATCTCGCGGGTACGCTAACCCACCGCTTGTCCGCGGGCCAGCGCCGGCGCCTGGCCTTGGCGCGCTTGCTGGTCAACCAAGCCTGCCTGTGGCTTCTGGACGAACCCTTTACCGCCTTGGATAAAACTGCTATAAAAACGGTGGCCTCGATGCTGGAAGAGCACGCCGCGCGCGGCGGGCTGGTTATCTTCACGAGCCATCACTCCACCGACATCACAATCAGCCGCGCTTTGCGCCTAGAGGATCAGCGGGAATGGAACGGGGACTAGCGCACGCTTGCGCCTGGATCGTCAAGCGCGATTTGCTCTTGTTCTGGCGGCACCGCGCCGAGGCCGCCAATCCCGTTCTGTTCTTTTTTGTGATCGCGCTCATTTTTCCGCTCGGCCTGGGGCCGGAACCGCGAATGCTCCAGTCGGTGGGCCCCGGCGTGATCTGGATCGCGGCCTTGCTCGCGACGCTCCTGTCCCTCGAAGCCGTCTTTCGCTCGGACCTCGAGGATGGGAGTCTCGAACAGTTGTTGCTGAGCCCGCATCCGCTGACGCTCCTAGTGATGGCGAAGATACTTTCGCATTGGCTGACCGCCGGCTTGCCTTTATTGCTGCTCGCGCCGATCTTGGGACTGCAATTCGGGATCGCTGGGTACACGCTCGGCGTATTGTTGCTGACCTTGATACTCGGCACGCCCACGCTCAGCCTTATGGGCGCGATTGGGGTGGCGCTGACGGCGGGTTTGCGCGCGGCCGGGATCCTGGCGACGCTGCTACTCTTACCCCTTTATGTGCCCATCTTGATTTTCGCGACCGGTGCGACGGCCGCCGCGAACCGCGGCTTAGCCTGGGGGCCGCAACTTTATATGCTGGGGGCCCTGCTGATGCTCGCCATCACGCTGGCGCCGCTGGCCGCGGCCGCCGCGCTGCGGATCCGCGCTAACTGACCCATGCATCAATTACTCGCTCCGAAAAACTTCTACCTCTGGTGCGGCCGTTGGCTGCGGCCCGTGGCCTGGGCCACCGGCTTCTGTACACTCACGGGCCTCTATTGGGGCCTCGTCGTCGCGCCGCCCGATTATCAGCAAGGCGACGGCTACCGGATCATGTTCGTGCATGTCCCGAGCGCGTGGATGTCGCTGTTCGTTTATGCGGTTATGGCCGGCGCCGGGGCCGTGGCCCTGGTCTGGCGCATCAAGATTGCCGAGGTCGTGGCTTCCGCCAGCGCACCCATCGGAGCGGCCTTTACCGCCTTGGCGTTGATGACCGGTTCGCTCTGGGGCAAGCCCATGTGGGGCACGTGGTGGGTTTGGGATGCGCGGCTTACCTCGGAATTATTGCTGTTGTTCTTATACCTCGGCTATATGGCCTTGGAGCAGGCCATCGAGGATCGCAGGACCGCGACCCGGGCCGCCGCGGTGCTGGCGCTCGTGGGCGCCGTCGATCTGCCGATCATTCACTATTCCGTCGAGTGGTGGCACACCTTGCACCAAGCGCCGACGGTCACGCGCTTCGGCGCGCCCGCGATCCATGGATCCATGCTCGCGCCCTTGCTCGTCATGGCGCTCGCCTTCTTCGGCTATTATGTGAGTTTGCTGCTTCTGCGTGCGCGCTGCGAATTGCTCGAACGCGAGCGGACCAACCCCTGGGTAGGCGACGTGTTGCGGGGCTAGCAGCGTGCGCGAATTCCTTTCGATGGGCGGCTACGGGTTCTATGTGTGGTCCGCCTATGGCGTCGCGGCCGTCGTTATGCTCGGACTCTTGCGGAGCTCCCTGACCTGGCACCGCCGGCTGACAGGACAACTCCGGAATAAATCCCGGCGCGCGGCATCCGCACCGCCCGCCGCGCTCGATAAAACCGGCGGGGGTTGGACATGACACCGCGCCGGCGCAGGATCATCGCGATCACCCTGATCTTGGCGGGCGTCTCCGCCGCGGCGGCCTTGGGGCTCGCCGCCCTGCGCAGCAATATCTTGTTCTTTTATACGCCGACGCAGCTGCTCTCCGGCGAAGTTGCTCCGGCGGCGGCGATCCGCCTGGGCGGGCTCGTGACCAAGGGCAGCGTGAAGCGGACACCCGATAGCCTCAAGATCAGCTTCGATTTGACGGACCAGCAAAACACGGTCAGGGTACGTTACGAGGGGCTGCTGCCCGATCTGTTCCGGGAAGGCCAAGGCATCGTGGCGCAGGGGCGTCTAGCAGCGGACCGAGTCTTCAACGCCAACGAGGTGCTCGCCAAACACGACGAAAACTACATGCCGCCCGAGCTGGCCGCGCACCTGCCCAAACCCAAGGACACCGCGCCGTGATTCCGGAGCTCGGTCATTTCGCCTTAATCCTGGCCTTGGTCATCGCCACCCTGCAATTCGCCTTGCCGCTCGCCGGCGCCCAGCTCGTCCGCGTGCGCTGGATGGCGCTCGCGCGCTCCGCAGCAGTGGCCCAGTGCTTGTTTTCGGCCCTAGCCTTCGGGTGTCTCACCGCGAGCTTTATCGGCAATGATTTCTCCGTCGTCTACGTCGCCAATAACTCCAACACGGCGCTTCCCCTGCCCTACCGCATCGCCGCGGTCTGGGGCGCCCACGAGGGTTCTCTGCTGCTCTGGAGCCTGATCCTGAGCGTTTGGATGGTCGCCGTCGCGCGCTTCAGCCACGCCATGCCGCTCGCCTTCGTGGCCCGTGTCCTGGCGGTCATGGGGATCATCAACGTGGGCTTCCTATCGTTCATGCTCTTGACCTCCAATCCCTTCGCGCGCCAGTTCCCCGCCGCCGCCGAGGGCCGCGATCTCAACCCGCTGTTGCAGGACCCGGGTCTGGTGATGCATCCGCCGATGCTGTACATGGGTTATGTGGGGTTCTCGGTCGCCTTCAGCTTCGCCATCGCGGCTTTGATCGGCGGGCGGCTCGACGCGCCCTGGGCCCGCTGGTCGCGTCCGTGGACGCTCATGGCCTGGATCTTTCTGACGGTCGGCATCGCGCTCGGGAGCTGGTGGGCTTATTATGAGCTCGGATGGGGAGGATGGTGGTTCTGGGATCCGGTCGAAAATGCCTCCTTCATGCCCTGGCTCCTCGGCACGGCCTTGATTCATTCGCTCGCCGTCACCGATAAACGCGATGCCTTTAAGCGCTGGACTTGTCTCTTGGCGATCTGCGCCTTTTCGTTGAGCCTGCTCGGAACGTTTCTGGTGCGCTCCGGCGTATTGACCTCGGTGCACGCCTTCGCCACCGATCCCGAGCGCGGTGTTTACATCCTCGGTATCTTAGTACTTACCGTGGGCGGATCGCTGTTGCTGTACGCCGTCCGCGCCCCGCGTATCGTCGATACCGGACGCTTCGATCCGTTCTCGCGCGAGGGGCTGTTACTCATCAATAATATCGTGCTCTTGGTGGCGGCGGCCGCGGTGTTATTGGGCACTCTGTATCCATTGGCGCTCGACGCCCTCGGGCTCGGGAAGATCTCGGTCGGACCTCCGTACTTCGATACGGTCTTCGTGCCGCTGATGCTGCTCTTGGGGCTGGCACTCGGAGTGGGTCCGCTGACGCGCTGGAAAAGCCACGGCGGGCGTGAGCTTGCGAATAGATTGCGGCCGGTAGCCTTCGCCTGCGCCATCGCCGCGACGAGCGCCGCTATCGTGCTTGGCCAAGGGAAGGTGATTTTCACATTTCTCGGTCTCTTCGTGGCGACCTGGGTCCTGCTGAGCACCGCACTCGCGGTACGCGATCGTTGGACGCATCAACACACCTTGAAAGGGATGATGCGCGCGTTATCACCGGGGTTTTCAGGCATGGCCTTGGCTCACCTCGGCTTCGCGCTCACGCTGGCGGGGGTGACGGTGACCTCGCTCTATGGGGCCGAGCGGGATGTGAAACTTGCCATTGGAGAGACGGCCGACCTCAGCGGATACCGTTTTCGCATGGAGCGCTTGCGGCGCGTGGCCGGCCCGAATTACGACGCGACCGAGGCTAGGATCGTCGCCCTGCGCGAGGAGTTAGTAGTCGCCGAGCTTTATCCGCAGAAAAGGATCTATCGCGTGCAAACCAGCCCGATGACCGAAGCCGCCATCGATGCCGGATTCACCCGCGATCTCTATGTGGCCTTGGGCGAGCCGGTGGGTAAAGAGGCTTGGAGCGTCCGCATACAGGTGAAGCCTGGCGTGCGTTGGATCTGGTTGGGCGCAGTGGTCATGGCGCTCGGCGGGATCCTGGCCGCGAGCGATCGGCGCTACCGCTTTGGTCTGCGGCCTGCTCCCGTCCGGCTGGCCGGCGCCACGGATCCGGCGGCGGCCTGAGCCGTGGTGCGTTACTTGCTGCCCTTGACGGCCTTTATCCTGTTAGTGGCCCTCCTCACCGCGGGTCTAGAGCGCGACCCAAAGCTCGTCCCCTCCCCGTTTATCGATAATCCCGCGCCCGGATTCGATCTCCCGCAATTGCGCGATCCGGCGAAGCGCATCAACACCCAAGACTTAAAAGGCACGGCTACCTTGGTCAACGTGTGGGCGAGCTGGTGCGTAGCCTGCCGCGATGAGCACCCACTGCTCCTCGATCTGGCGCGCACGAGTGGACTGCGGATCATCGGCTTGAACTACAAGGATGAGCGTGAACAAGCGCTCGCCTGGCTGCGGCGCTTGGGCGATCCGTATGAGACGATTGCCTATGACGGCGACGGGCGGGCCGCGATCGAGTGGGGCGTCTACGGCGTTCCGGAAAGTTTCCTGGTCGATGCCGGCGGCGTCATCCGCTTAAAGCATGTGGGACCGCTGACCCCCGCGGTGGTCGAGTCGGAATTGCTGCCGCGGCTGCGGGAGACCGGCCCACGCCCCGCGAACGGCGCCGAATAATCCATGCGTTGGCTCCTGGTGTTGACCTTGACCTATTCGTTTGCCGCGGCGGCCGCCGATCCGGCGGTCTTCGAGTTCAGCGATCCCGCGCTGGCACAACGCTTTCAAGAGATCACCGGCGAGCTCCGTTGTCTGGTGTGCCAGAATCAATCGCTCGCCGATTCTCACGCGGAACTGGCCGGCGATCTGCGCCGCGAGATCTTCGCGATGATGCAAGCGGGCCGAACCGATCGGGAGATCATCGACTTCATGGTAAAACGCTACGGCGAGTTCGTCCTCTATCGGCCTCCCATCACGCTTAAGACCCTGGCGCTTTGGTTCGGCCCCGCGGTGATTTTATGCGGCGGGATTTGGTTCCTGTTGCGCACCGTGCGCCACCGCCGCGGCCAGTCCGTCACTCTCGCACCCGCTGAACGCGAGCGCGTCGCCAGGTTGCTCGGGACGAAGGACCCGTAACGCTAGCGCCCGGTGCGATCGTTTCGAGTGCCTTCCACTTCACGCGCCAAGGGCCGGTGATCGTATTCTGGGGCCTCGCGGCCGCGATGGTCATCGTGGCATTGGGATTGATATTGGCGCCGTTGGTGCGCCGGAGCGAGTTGCCCGGCCGTGATCCGCAGGAAGCGGCGCTCTCGGTTTACCGCCAACGCTTCCAGGAGCTAGGCGAGGATCTCGGCCGCGGATCGCTGACCCAAACGCAGTTCGAGGAGGCCCGGGAAGAACTTGAGACGGCACTCGCGGGGGATCTGCCCGCGGAGACGGTCCCGCCGCACGCACGGGAACTTCCGCGCAATTGGCGCACCGCACTGGCCGTTGCCATCGCGGTGCCGGTCCTCTCGGCCGGCGGCTACCTGTGGCTCGGCGCTACCGAAGAGCTTGGCACCGCGATGCGCCAGACCGAGGACGAGGCAAACCGCCGCCAATATCTCCAAGAAGCGATCGCAAGGCTCGAGTCGCGGCTCAGCGCCGACCCCGATCTTGGGGAGGGTTGGCTGTTGCTCGGACGTACCTATCTCGCGCTCGCCGAACCCGTGAAGGCAACGGCGGCGCTCGCCCGGGCGCACCGGCTTCTCGGTGATAATCCCGATCTCCTCATCGATTATGCGCGCGCGGTCGCGATGTTGCACGGCGGCCGGCTGGACGGCCAAGCCGCCGAATTAATCGAACGCGCGCTCAAGCTCGCTCCCGAACACCCGGGAGCACTGTGGCTGGCGGCGGCGGCGAGCATCAACCGCGGCGCTAACGCCGAGGCGCGCGAATATTTGCAGAGGCTTGCTCCGCAGTTACCTGCAGGGAGCGAGCAGGAGCGCTTGGTGCGCGCGCAGCTTGCGCAATTAAGCGAAGATAGCGCCGGAACCTCCACGGGCGCAAGAGACGCGGTGCAGCTCGAAGTCCAGGTGACATTGGATAAATCCTTGACAGAGCGGATTGGTCCCGACACGACAGTCTTCGTGTTCGCCCGTGCTCCCCGTGGCCCCCGAATGCCTTTAGCCATCGCGCGCCTCCGCGCTCAAGACCTGCCCGCCACCGTCGTGCTCGACGACTCGCAGGCCATGACTCCCGAGCTTAAGCTATCGCATTTCGATGCCGTCGTCATCGGCGCCCGCGCCTCCCTTTCGGGTGATGCACGCGCCCAGAGCGGCGATCTCGAGGGATACACGCCGAGCGCCATCTCGCTCACGGAACGCCCGAGCGCACCGATCGCTGTGACTATTAACCGCATCGTGCCTTAAAAGGCATCTCCTGACTTCCGTGACAACGGAGCGCGGACCCGCCCGTGATCGGCGGGAAAAACGCCACTTCGTCTCCTTCATGGACCGGCGCCGCGAGAGTCGCATAGTTCTGGTTAACGGCGATCAGAATATTCGCGGGTAGTGGCAAACCGTGGCTCACGCGCATCCAGACATCTTGAACCGTCATGCCCGGCGAGGCCTGCACGCGATCTTCACTGCGCCCGAGGCGTTCCCTCAGGCTCGCGAAGAATTTGACGGTGATCGGCACCTATGTTCTCTTTCTTGCCACTGGCATCACGTCGATCGAATCCCATGATTTTCAACCACAGGCTCGTGATGACGGCTTCCTCAACGGCCGCCGTAACAGTATAGTACGGACAGCCCCTGACTAAGCACCATGTCGAAACTCTCGCATTTCAATCGCCACGGGGAAGCCCGGATGGTGGACATCGCGGCTAAGGCGGTAACCCGCCGGATCGCCATCGCCGAAGGGACCATCGCGATGAATCGGAAAACGCTGACGATGCTTCAGGAAGGCCTCCACAAGAAAGGGGACGTGCTCGGCATCGCAAGAATCGCCGGGATCATGGCGGCTAAAAAAACCGCCGATCTGATCCCGCTCTGCCACCCGCTTCCTCTGACACACATCGAAATAAGTTTTTTCCTCGATGCCAAGGCAAACGCGGCGAGGTGCGAGGCGAAGGTAGAGACGAGCGCCCGGACCGGCGTCGAGATGGAGGCGTTGACGGCCGTTCAGGTGGCCTTGTTAACCGTCTATGACATGTGCAAATCCGTGGACCGCGGCATGAGCATCTCGGGCGTACGCTTACTTGAAAAAATGGGCGGCAAGTCGGGACACTGGCGCCGCTAAGGAAGCTCTGCTATTCTTTTTCCGCGCCCGGCTGAACCTTTTGCAAGCGCGTTTCCATGAGGACGGGATCGGTTTTCAATCGGCTCTTTTGGGTGTCCACTATGGCTTTTCGCAGCATGCTCAATTCTCGCTTGACCATGCTGCCAAGGGTTTCCAGCGACGTTTCCAGCACCGCGATCCGGCTCTCTTCGTTCGCGTTTCCTAGGTCCGATCGCAAAGGCAACACCCGAGCATCTTCCTTAACTTCAAGCGCGGATTGATCATCCGCGCTCATGAGGAGATCTTCTTGGCTGAGATCATCGGTCACCGCCGTTAACACTTCGACATTAATGAGATGCTTTTCTTCCAGGCAACCGAACAAGAGGATCCGATCGCAGAACATATTGATCTTGCGTGGCACGCCTTGGGTGATCCGGTGTATCAGCGGAAACGCCTCTTGCGCGAAAACCGGGTCTTGATTCCACCCGACCAAACGCAGTCTGTGCTCGATGTAGGCCTGCGTCTCCTCGGTATCCAAGGGTTTTAAATGATACGCAGCGATCACCCGTTGCCGGAGCTGCACAAAACTGGGAGACCGTAGCAACACCCTAAATTCCTTTTGACCGAGGAGAAAGCTCTGCAGCAAGGGCCGGCCGTTATGTTGGAAGTTTGACAGCATGCGCAGCTCTTCAACCGAGCGCGGCGGCAGGTTCTGTGCTTCATCGACCAGAAGCAATACCCGTTTCCCCTGCTGTGCGCATTCCCGGAAGCACTCTTCCAAGCTTTTCAATAGCACCGCCTTGGACTCGGACTTGTAAGCCAGGCCGAATTCGGCGGCGGCGACGCGTAATAGATCCTCGGCTTCGACCTGCGTGGAGACGATTCTCCCGACGACGATGTTATAGCCCTGGAGCATTGCTTCCAGTGCCCCCACCAATGTGGTCTTACCGGTGCCGACGTCGCCGGTAATGACGATGAAGCCATCGCCCTGCTTAACCCCATATAAGAGGTAGGACAGCGCACGTTTATGACTGTGGCTGCTAAAAAACATCTTGGGACTGGGACTCAACCTAAACGGTTTGTCCTTGAGCTTGTAAAATGATTCGTACATATTTTGATCCTTCTAAGCCATCGGAATCACATGTTCCAGAAGGCGCTGCACTTGCATTATCCCGACTTTGAGGTTTGCCTCAATGACTTTCATCGACAGTGGCTTCCGGCCTCGGCCCGCGGCCCGATTAGCGACGACCGCACAGGTTGCATAGCAAAGCTCAAGCTCGCGCGCCAATGCGGCTTCGGGCATCCCGGTCATGCCGACCATGTCACAGCCGTCGCGCTCCATGCGCTCGATCTCGGCGGCGGTCTCTAACCGCGGCCCTTGCGTGGCCCCATAGGTTCCGCTGGCGAGTGCGTCTATCCCGGCCTCCGCCGCGGCGCGAATCAATGCTTGGCGCAACTTCTCGCAGTAGGGCTGCGTAAAATCGATATGGGTTATCTGGTCGATGCCGTCTTCAAAAAAAGTGTTTGCGCGCGACCAGGTGTAATCGATGATTTGGTCGGGAAACGCGATTCGGCTTGGGCCCAATTCGGAAGTTATACCACCGACCGCCGCAATGCTGATGAGCTTTTCTATACCGATGTCTTTCAAGGCCCAAAGATTGGCGCGGTAGTTGACGCGGTGCGGCGGGATCGCGTGAGAAACGCCGTGCCGCACCATAAACACGATCTCCTTACCGCACCAAAGCCCGTGAACGAGCGGGCTCGAGGGCTCGCCGTACGGGGTTTGCTTTACCTCCCGGCGTAGGATTTCCAACCCGTTCAGGCTACGCAGGCCGGTGCCGCCGATGATTGCCAGGCTACTCATGTGCTCACCGCGAAGATGCCGGGCGCGTTGCGCAGGTAGTTTTTATAGTCCATGCCGTAGCCGAAGAGATAACGATCATCCGTCTCCAATCCGACAAAGTTCGGGCTCGGCATGCCGGCGCAACGCTGCAAACGCTTGGCGATTAGAACCGCGGTTAAGGCTTCCGCCGCGCCGTCCCGTTTGCAAGCTTCGAGGATCGCGGACAACGTAAGTCCCTCATCCAAGACATCATCGATCACCACCACGACGCGGCCGCTGAGCAGGCAATGGGGACGCCGCAGCCACTCGATTTCACCGCCGGAGGTTTGCCCCTGGTAGCGTGATACGTGCAGGTAATCCAGCTCCAAGGGAAAGCGCAATCGAGGTAACAACAGCCCCGTCGGCACGACGCCTCCGGTCATCACACATAGCAGCAACGGATCTTTTTCCGCAAGCGCCGCGTTCATTTCCGCGGCCATTCGATCGACGGCGGCATCCACGTCCGCGGGTGAAAAAAGCCGCTCGGCGTGCGCGACGACTTTGCGTATTTCCTCCCGGCTCGTGCTCATATCTTGATGCCCGGCATCGCTCTATTCCTTTCGTTCAAGGCCATACCGTCCGGCCCAATCGCGGGCGAACTGATAACCGGCGCGCCCGCTCCTCGAACCGCGCAGCAGAGCCCACCGCAAGGCCTCCTGCCGAACCAATTCGTGATCCGTGACCTCGGCTCCGAAGCGCGCCAGCCAATAGAACACGATTTTAAGATATTCCTCTTGCTGAAAAGGATGGAACGCCAACCATAATCCGAATCGTTCCGAGAGCGCTATTTTTTCCTCTACCCCTTCCGTCTGATGGATCTCGCCCGCGACGTTACGGGCACTCAGATTCTCATCCAAGTATTCCGGCATTAAGTGCCGGCGATTGGAGGTGGCATAAATTAACGCATTGTCCGGAACACTACTCATCGATCCATCAATAGCTATTTTAAGGGTTTTATAGGCCGAGTCGTTGGCTTCGAAGGACAGGTCGTCGCAATATAAGATAAACCTCTCTGGACGCTTGAAGATGCGGTCATAGATCCGCGGTAAATCGCCGAGGTCCTGCTTGCCGATCTCGACTAATCGCAGTCCCTTAGACTCGAAAGCATTAAACACCGCTTTAATCAACGACGACTTGCCCGTGCCGCGCGGACCCCAAAGCAAGGTGTGATTCGCCGGGAGGTGATCGATAAATTGCCGCGTGTTGCGTTCGATCTCGGTCTTCTGCCGATCGATGCATTGCAGATCATCAAGCCGCACCGAGGAGGCATAACGAACGGCGCTCACAATCCCCCTCGCGCCGAGCTTCCGCCAATGAAACGCCGTAGCGTGATCCCACGCCGTCTCCTCGGGATCGGCCGGGATGAGCTTTTCGAGCCGCGCGAGGATCCGTTCAGCGCGCCCAAGGACGTTCTCGAAGTCTAGCTGTGGCGAGGATGAGTGCATCGAATGAATGACCCGCACCGCACGCGGTAGTTTGGATTTCGTGGTTTCGGCAGGTTGCTTTTTTTATGCGAGACGTATCCTAACAGACCGCCCGGAGCGCGGAAACCACATCCAGGCGGCCGCGGTCCGATGCCAACGATACGTGCTCGATGAATCTTTCCATCGCGCCGGCGGCGGCATTCTCACCCGGGTTCGACATCAGGCAAACCTTGATTTTGGGCCAGCTCGCGTCACCGGACGCTGAACACGCACGCAAGTATTCACGCAGACTATCGAACAGCGCCTTGCCTTGGCGCTGCTCGTCTACATAATGGTGGCAGTACAACTCACCCCAACTCGTAGCGAATACGAGATCGACGGATTCCGGGCCGCGGATTTTGAGCCGCTCTAAATCTTCCGGTATTTCATGTGCCAACGCCTGCCCCGGTTCAAGGAAAAAAACAGCGCGCGTCACGCGCGGGTTTGCGCGCGCGTCGCTCTCCTCATCGCCATGACAATCAGTGATCGAAAAATACTTACCGAGGATTTGTCGAATGGCGTCTACCCGCTGTAACGCGGATTGCGGGTCCGGCGCGAGAACGGAAATCTCGGTCTCCGCATCGATAATGCCGTTAACATGGCTCCAGGCGAGTATCTCCACTAACCCGGAAGTGGTTTTGATGGGGGTAGCGTCACCGCTAGCGGCCGACGCACCTCGGAGCAGCGCCCATGCGCGCGTATTCGCGTCCGAGCGCGCATGCAAGCAGATGTGCCGTTCGCGCAGGTCGGCGCCGGTAGCGCGATTGAAGATATCGAGTTTGTTCGCCGTGCGATCATAGGCCCCATGAAAGCGTTTGCTCAACACCGCTAGGTCGCACCGCGCGATACCAGCGCCTCCGGCATAAGGCCGCGCGAATTCCGCTAAGACGCTAAAGCTGGTTGCAAGCGCCTTGAACAACTCGCGCCGTTCGCCGTATATCGTGTCGAGGGAAACGTTATTCCGGTCGCAAACCCGGCTCACGTGGTCTCCGTCCCACCCCCATGCGCTGAAGAGGGTCTCGAGACAGCGCCGGCGCCAACCGCCGCCATTCCGTGGGCTCCATGCATCCCCTACTTTCAAGCATAGACAACGGCGCGCAACCTCCAACCGCTGCCAGTCCCGCCGCTCCATCAGATACGCCTCCACCCGCCGGTACATAAAAAGATAGGGGTCCAAGGTGTCCAGATCGACCATCCCGGCGCAAACGGCCCGTTTGTATCGCAGGCTCAGCAAATCATAGGACGGATAACTGCTCACGTAAGCCTCAAGCAGCAATAGCTTGAGGATGGACTTGTAAGGCGAGGTTAGGCTCTTGTACAACTGCCATAGCGTCGCGCCCGAAAATTCCGCGGCGGGAATTTGCGCAACGCTTCCAAAATCCACGTATTGGCCGCGGCGTTCCGGCGATTGCAGGTATATTCTTTCGATGCAGCGGGCATAATCGCCTTGCTCATCGAGCGGCGTCAGCCACCAAACGGGCGGTAATCCGGCCGCGATGACGGCCGACCGGTAAAATTCATCCAGTAGCAAATAGCGTTGCGTGCTGCCGCTGCTGTCGGTGGAAAGCTGCGGACGCTCACCGCCGCGGAACCGCTCGGGGGAAAAAACGAAGAAGTGGGCGTCGAGACCGAGTTGTTTGGCCCACCGCGAGACCGACATGGCTTTCCGGCGCAGTTGCTCCACGCGCGGCTCATCGAGATCGGAAGCATGGCAGATCCAGATATCGAAATCACTGTGCGTGGAATGGGCGATCGTACCCGTGCTCCCCAATAGGTAGATTCCGACAATGTCGAGGGATCCCATGAACACCGGGCGGATGTGATCCGCGCCGGTTATTTGCTCCGCGATGTCGAGATCGATCCAGGTGGGAATATATTCACGAATACCCGCGGGCGTCTGCTTGCTCACAAACCCGGGCAATGCCGGATCATTGAGGTGAAACAAGACCGGGAGGGTGTCCACGAAGCGGCTCTGCTCCGGCGACAACAGCTCTCGAATACGCAGCAAGCGGGCGCGGTTAATCGCAAGGAAGCGCCCCTCGACCGATAAATCCACGGCGGGCTCGGGTGGATAGGACCTGCTGGGCATGGCACTACATAGCGGCGCGGTCCCCGAAACTTTCATCGCTCGCCCGGCTACGAATGGCGGCGCGCCCGCCGCCGCGGGTCACCACCCGTGATGGATCCCGAAGTGGAAGCGATGCCAGTACGGATAATAGGGGTAGTAAGGGTAATAGAATGGATCGTAGCGATAAGGCCGGTTACGCCAATACTCCCTGTAGTCCGGCCACAGATACAGCTTTTGTGCGCGGACCATCGGATAGGTGTACGGACGTTCGCCGATAGTGCGGTTCACCGGAGGCTTCAACACGCCGTAGACCGTAACCTGGCGCCCGGCGCGGTATACTGCCGGATCGAGAAAACTCCCTGTACTTGCCAGAAATCGCCCATAGGATAGGTCTGTCCGCTGCGGACGGCCCTCCTCATCCAATTCCTGATTCAGGATCTCGATCCAGGTATCATTGGATTTATTCTCGACGGCGACAATCGCTCCACCCCATCGAATAGGCTTGCCCGCGTAGGGCTTGGGGTTGGCCTGCACCTCGACGGCGCTCAAGGGCGGGAACGCCGGCTCGCGGATCTCGAGCGGAACACTGCTCTGACACGCGCTCAGCAGCGGCGTAAGTAGGGCATACAGAGGTATCGTTCGCATGGGCAGCACCTACCAAGATTCGGAGGCTAACCGATTTTTCGACTGGCTTGGTAGAATTTAGTTCGACACGGCGAAACCTGCTTCCGAACAATCATCGAACACCGGGATCGTCAATGAAAAAATGGCAGTGCATTGTCTGTGGCTTTATCTACGATGAGGCGAAAGGTTTACCCGAGGGCGGCATCGCGCCCGGCACGCGTTGGAAGGACATCCCCGATACCTGGGTTTGCCCGGATTGCGGCGCCGTCAAATCGGACTTTGAAATGGTAGAAGCCGCCTGAGAGTATGCCATGAAACCGCTGGTGATCATCGGAACCGGTCTCGGCGGCTATTCGCTCGCCCGTGAGATTCGCAAGCTGGATCCGGATCGAGCACTCGTCCTCATCAGCGCCGATGACGGCCGGTATTATTCCAAACCCCTATTATCGAACGCCTACACCAGCGGCAAAACCCCCGAGGCTATCGCCAACGCCGACGCGGCGGCGATGGCCAAGCAATTGAACGCTGAAGTGCGCCCATGGACGACGGTAACGGCAGTCGATCCGGCTGCCCACACTGTCAGCACCGGCGCTCAAGTTCTTGAATACCGAAAGCTCATTTTCGCCCTAGGCGCCGATCCGATTCGGCTCGCCGTCTCGGGAACCGCCCAAGGCCGAATCATGTCCGTCAACGATCTCATCGACTACACCAAGTTTCGTACCACGGTTCAAGGTGCGCGGCGGGTTGCGATCATGGGCGCGGGGCTGATCGGGTGTGAGTTCGCCAATGATCTGCACCAGGGCGGAATCACGGTCGAGGTGATCGATCCCGCGCCCTATCCGTTAAGCCGGTTTCTACCCGAAGCCGCGGGCCACACGCTACAAAAAGCGCTTACGGATGCCTTGGGCGTTGCTTGGCATCTGGGTCAGGTAGTCACCTCGGTTGATTACGCCGCGGGAAATCTCGCGGTGACGCTCTCCGATCATCGGATCCTCGGTGTCGATGCGGTTCTGTCATCGGTCGGATTGCGGCCGCGTACCGGCCTGGCCGAACGCGCTGGGATCGCGGTCAAGCGAGGCATCGTCGTCGATCGCTATCTTGCCACCCACGCCCCGGACGTTTACGCCCTCGGTGATTGCGCCGAGGTCGAGGGATTAGTCCTGCCCTTCGTGATGCCCATCATGCATGCCGCGCGCGCATTGGCCAAGACGCTCTGCGGTGAGCCCGCACGGCTCACCTACCCGCCAATGCCAATTGTCGTTAAAACCACGGCCTATCCGGTGGTGGTCGCGCCCCCCGCCGCGGAAGTAGATGGCGCCTGGCAGGTTGACGATCTGGGCAGCGGCCTGCGCGCCCTATTTCATGGACCGGATAAATCCTTGGCCGGCTTTGCCCTCACCGGAACCGCCGTCTCCGAGAAAAATAGCTTGGCCAAGGAACTGCCGCCTGTGCTTGGCGAAATCCCCTGAGAGTGTGAATAAATCGTCGCGAGCAGCCCCGCAGCGCCAGGCGCCGCGGAGCGAGAGACATACCAACTAGCTTAGCTAGTTGGACCCGAAACCCTGCGAGCACCCCGAATTGTTGCCACGAGCGCTTGCGCTCCGGAGCACGATTACTAGAGTTCGATAACGAGGGTTTCTCCCGGCGCGCGCTATCAACCTGGAGG
>JBOIDF010000028.1:0-40972 GCA_050740455.1 Gammaproteobacteria bacterium
GCTTTGATTACGCGCCCTCTTGCGCAAACAAGAGAAACGCCCCGGCTTTGGGCGTTGCCATGCGGACCATCAACGCTGGCCCAATGCCTGCTTCGCGGAAGCTGGGCTGTTCGCCCTCCATACAGCCGGCTCGCCGCGAAACACTCCCGATGAGGACCCCCACCAACTGGAGAGCCGTATGCGGGAAAACCGCACGTACGGTTCGGAGGGCGGGGAGGGCGCAAGCCGGGATCCAGGTTTTACAGAGCATTCTGGATGCCGGCTTTCGCCGGCATGACGGCAGCGGATCTCGCACGTTAAAGCCGGCTGTCGTTCTACGATATGACCGTCGCCGCGCCTTGAACCGGAAACATCCGGCGCAATACGCTCATGCTATCGCGCCCTACGGGTGCTACCCGAGCCACGCATAGGAAACCACGCCACGGGCGTTCGCAAAGGTGGAGTAGACTGTCCCCATTACTCACGGGCCAGAAGAAAAATCCATGGCGATGGCGGCATTCGACACCCTAAAATTCGTGGAGCGCTTAACGGCAGCGGGCATCTCGGCGGCGCACGCCAAGGCCGAGGCAGAAGCGCTACGAGAAGTCTAGAGGTCAACCTGAAGGACCTGACCACCAAACAAGATTTGCGGGAGCTGAAACTGGAGACGGACCACAAGTTCGAGCGGGAGCTTGCGCCTGTCCGCGCCGACCTACTGCTGATCAAATGGATGCTGGACCTGGTTCTCGGTGGCATCCTTGCCCTCATCATCAAGACGTTTTTCGCTTAAGCGCGAACGCCGGGGTCAGGGTGCGGCGAATGGCCGACATGAGCGCATGCATCGGACGTTGAAAGAAGCCGTGCCTCCGGCAGCGACGCTGCAAGCCCAGCAGCAACGCTTTAACGGCTTTGTCAGCGAGTACAACGCAGAGCGCAGCCATGAGGCGCTGGAACGGCGGACACCTCGGGAACTGTACACGGCCTCGCCCAGGAGCTATCCCGCGAAGCTGCCCCCAGTGGCGTATGGGACCGAGGTGACGGTCCGACGGGTGCGACATAATGGCGAAATCAAGTGGAAAGGCCATCTGATCTATGTCTCAGACATTCTGGCCAAAGAACCGATCGGCATGCACCCGATTGACGAGTTCCTGTGGGAAGTACGCTACGGCTTTCATCTTCTGGGTGTGCTCGATGAGCGAAATCAGAAAATCAACCCTCCCCGCCAATGGCATGGATAGGGGAGAAATTTGTAAACCATGCGCCCGGTTTATTTTGTAAACCATGCGCGGCTTGCACAATACCCCCCTCCTTTGCAAAAATACGGGCTTACAGGCCCCAGCAACCGTTCGGGTTATCGGTGAGAAAACGGCGCGACGCTCTTTGCTCTCCCACGGGCTTGATGCCCCAAGGGCTGGACGAGCTGCCGCACCGCAACCAAAGATCTGTGGATTGATGCATAATTCGCCGGAGTTAACGGAATACCCATAGATTCTGCCGAGGAGCCAGATGTAAATGGCCGCCGTACTCATTCCGCTAGCCCAAGGGTGTGAAGAGCTCGAGGCCGTCACCGTCATCGATCTCCTGCGCCGGGGCGGGATCGAGGTGGTCACGGCCGGCCTCGATAATCATCCCGTGCGCGCCAGCCGCGGAGTGGTGCTGATCCCCGACACCTCCTTGGACGAAGCCTTGAAACGCGACTACGACATGGTCGTGCTTCCGGGGGGCGCCCAAGGCGCGGAGCACCTGAACCGCGATCCGCGCGTGCATGCTCTGCTTATCAAAATGGCGGCGAACGGAAAATTTACGGCTGCGATCTGCGCAGCGCCCAAGGTTTTGGGCGCAGCCGGCCTACTCGCGGGAAAACGAGCCACGGGTTATCCGGGTATCTTAGGGGCAATGAATCTCCAGGACGTCACAGTGACCGAGGATACGCTGGTCGAAGACGGGAAGGTCATCACCTCGCGCGGCCCCGGCACGGCGATGGATTTCGCGCTTGCGTTGATCGAAGCCCTGGCCGGCACTCACAAGCGCGATGAGGTCGAGTCGCAACTCGCGCGAGGTCCGTAACGGCCGTTACTACTAGGTAGTTGGTTTCATTTAAACATGTACGCATTTAGATCCAAGAGTGACCGTCATGCCAGCGGAAGCTGGCATCCAGGAAACTGGCGTAAATCCTGGATACCTGCTTTCGCAGGTATGCCGACCCATAGCGTTCCGAGGCGAAATTCAAGACTGCCAAAACGTAAATGTATTATAGAAACGATCTACTAGTGCTCCCGAAACGCACGCGCTAGCAGGACTAACCCAAAACCGCCCATGACCCACACGCCGAAGGGGGCATCGCCAAGCATCAGCGTATCCTTGTCCGCGAAGCCGAGCAACATCGCGGCGCTCAAGATAAACGCGCCGGCAGCCACCGCGTAGGCCGCGCGTTCGGCGGCAATCCGGATCTCGCGCTGAATATCCTGCAACTTGCTGGTATGGATATTGAGGGTAAAATCGCCTTGCTTGAGCTGCTCCAGGAGATCCACGACGTGGCCCGGGAGGTTCGGAAGACGCTCGGCCCACATCGGCAGATTCTCGCGCGTGGCCCCCACGATCCGGCGCACGCCGACCCGCTCGCTCATCCATCGCTCCAAGGACGGCTTGGCCGCATGCCACATGTCCAGATCGGGACACAGGTGTCGCGCCACCCCTTCGATGTTGACCAAGGTTTTTTGCAGCAGCAGGAGCTGGGGCAGGACCTCCATCTTGAAACGCTGCGCGGTCTGGAACAGGCGCAGCAACAGGTGGCCAAAGGAGACATCCTTGATCGGGCGCTCGAACATCGGTTCGCACACGGAGCGGATCGCGAACTCGAAGTCATCGACGCGCGTGCCCGCGGGGACCCAACCCGATTCCACGTGCAGCTCCGCCACACGCCGATAATCGCGTTTGAGAAAGGCCAAGAAGTTATTGGCTAAATAGCGTTGGTCGAATTCGCTCAATGAGCCCATAATCCCGAAATCGACCGGTACGATCTTAGCCAGCTCGTCGCCCCGAGGCGGGATCACGAAGAGGTTGCCGGGATGCATATCCGCATGGAAAAAGCGATCGCGAAATACTTGCGCAAAGAACAATTGCACACCGACCTCGGCCACCCTTCTAAGATCCACCCCGGCCTTGCGCAAGGCATCGACATTGTCGATCGAGATCCCCGATATCCGCTCCATCACCAGCACGTCGCGGTGGGTTAGATCCCATTCGATGGCGGGAACGTGAACTTCGCTCGATCCTTCGAAGTTCCGCTTCAATTGCGAGGCGCTCGCGGCCTCGCGCACCAGATCAAGCTCATCGAGTATGATCTTTTCGTACTCCGCGATCACCCGTGTGGGCCTCAGCCGCCGCCCCTCGCTCCAGTAGCGCTCCGCGAAGTTGGCAAGGATATCCAGCAGGCCGAGATCGCGGCGGATGACCTTTTTGATCCCCGGCCGCACCACTTTGACCACCACGTCGCGGCCGTTCAGAAGCTTTGCCGCGTGGACCTGGGCGATCGACGCCGAGGCCAAGGGCTGCTCGTCGAATTCGGTGAAGACCTGCTGTAACGGGCGCCCGTAGGCGGCTTCGACGATCTTACGCGCCTCGCTCCCGGGAAAGGGAGGCACGCGGTCTTGCAAATTCGCGAACTCCTCCGCGATATCGTCCGGGATCAAATCGCGCCGGGTCGACAGCACCTGACCGAATTTCACGAAGATGGGACCGAGGTCCTCGAGGACATGCCGGAGCCGTTCCGCGCGCGGGGCATAGCCGGAGCGTGTCCAGTTCCACGGCAGCACGTATAGAACAAACCGAATCGGCCGGAAAAGGTGTGTCGCCAGAATGATCTCATCGAGGCCATGGCGGATCAGGACCCGCTGGATCACGAGCAAGCGCAGCACCTGGCCGATGCCGATCACGTAGGCCGCGCCTCTTCCGCCCTTCCTAAGCGCCCGTAGAGCCGCTTGATCCGCGCGTCCAGGCGATCGATGTCGCTGCGCAACTCATCGACATCGGCCAAGAACCGCCGGATCTGCCATCGCTCCGGTAACAACTCGGCCTCATTGCGGAGGTACTCGGCGAGGTCGCGCTCGAGCGTCGCGCGCATCTCGACAAGCCACCGCAAAGCCGCGCGTCCCCCGTTGCCGAGTTGATGCGCGGCGACATCGCCGAGGTAACCGGAGAGCAATTCCTCCCAATCCACGCTAAACGACGCAAGGAGCGACTGCAGGTGCCTGCCAAGCGCGACATCGCCGATGATCTCGACACCGCTCGCGACGCTCGCGCCCCCGGTGTCGCCGCTCATCGCCAAGAGCGCCAGCGGCGTGCCTCGGACCCGCACGTGCACCTCACCTGAATGATCGGCGCGCAGCCGAATCGCGGCCGCTTCCGGCGAGAGATAGATCGTCTGCCCGAGGCCCGCCAGCTCCACGGCAATGGTTTTTCCTGCCATGGCCTTCAGGCGCTCAAGCGCCTCCGGGTCGAGCCGCAACAGCGACCCCAATACCCGCTCCAATAGGCTTAGCAGCGCGGGCGGGAGACGTGCGCCGGCGACACCGGATCCCGTCAAAGCTTGTACCCGCGATGCACCGCAACGATCCCGCCGCTGAGGTTATAGTAACTCGTAAGCTCGAATCCGGAGTCGTGCATCATGGCTTTCAAGGTCTCTTGATCGGGATGCTTCCGGATCGACTCGACGAGGTAACGATAACTCGCTTTATCACCGGCAATCAGTTGTCCCAGCACCGGAATCACTGTGAACGAATACAGATCGTAAATGCTTTGCAGGAGTGGAACTTTGAGGCGGGAAAACTCCAGGATTACCACGCGCCCTCCATAACGCAACACGCGATGCATCGACACGAGCGCGCGCTCCTTCGCGGTCACATTGCGCAAGCCGAAGGCGATCAGGATGGCATCGAAGCTGTCCTCGGGAAACGGCAGTTGCTCGGCGTTGGCAAGCACGACATCGACATTGCTTGCCAGGCCGCGATCGAGCAAGCGATCGCGGCCGAGCCGCAACATGGGGCCATTGATGTCGGAGAGAACGACCCGCCCCCCGGGACCCACCTCGGGCCCGATCAAGGCACTCACATCGCCGGTGCCCCCGGCGAGGTCCAAGATGCGTTCGCCGTGTTTGATACCGGCGACGGCGACGGCGAAGCGCTTCCACAGTCGATGCGCTCCTCCGGACATCAAATCGTTCATCAAATCATAGCGCGGCGCCACCGAGGCAAACACGCCGGCGACTCGCCGTGCTTTTTCTTCGCCGCGGATCCTTTGAAAACCAAAATCCGTGGCCTCGCTCATAAGGACGCCGAGCGGCGCTGGTAACCCGCTTCCCGCAATGCATCCAAGTACTTCATCCAGTAACGGTCCCTATGCATTCCAAGATCATACAAGTAACTCCAGGAATAGAGCCCGGTGGCATGCCCGTCATCGAAGCTGAGCCTTACGGCGTAGTTGCCCACCGGTTCGATGAGCGTGATGTTGATCTGCTCTTTCCCGGTCTGAAGCACGGCCGTCTCCGGGCCGTGGCCTTTGACGTCTGCCGAGGGCGAATAGACGCGCAATAGCTCACACGGCAAGTCAAAACGATTGCCGTCGTTGAACGTGATCTCGATCACGCGCGATTCGCGGTGCAATTTGATCTCGACGGGAAAGGGTTTTTCAGCCATCGCGTAGGGCTGTTATAAGACTGTTATAAAATATATCTTGCGATGTCGTCGTCGCCGGCGAGCTCGCTTAGTTGCCCATCGACGTAGGCGGCGTCGATGTCCACATCTACCACCTCGTCGCTCCCGGCGCTATAAGAGATGGTCTCTAGCAAGCGCTCGAGCACGGTGTGCAGGCGCCTTGCCCCGATGTTCTCCGTCCTTTGATTGACTTGCCAGGCGACCTCGGCGATGCGTGCTATCCCCGACTCGGCGAAACGCATGCTCACTCCTTCCGTCGCCATCAAGGCGATGTATTGCTCGGTCAACGAGGCGTCCGGCTCGGTCAATATACGCACGAAATCTTGTACTGTAAGGGCGTCGAGCTCAACACGGATGGGTAAGCGTCCTTGCAGCTCGGGGATGAGATCCGAGGGCTTGGAAAGATGAAAGGCCCCCGAAGCGATGAATAGGACATGATCGGTCTTCACCATCCCGTACTTGGTGGAAACCGTGCAACCTTCCACCAGGGGCAATAGATCGCGCTGCACGCCCTCGCGAGATACGTCCGGGCCGCTAAATTCCGAACGCCGGGCCACCTTGTCGATCTCGTCCAGGAAGACGATGCCATGCTGCTCCGCTCTTTGAATGGCCTGGGATTTAATTTCATCTTCGTTGATGAGCTTGGCCGCTTCCTCCTCCACGAGGAGCTTGCGTGCCTCGGCGACATGTAACCTCCGGGTGCGCGTACGACCGCTCCCCAGGTTTTGAAACATCGATTGGAGCTGGCCCGTCATCTCTTCCATGCCCGGGGGAGCCATGATCTCGACCCCAATGCGCGGGGCGTTCAGCTCGGCTTCGATCTCCCGCTCATCCAGCGTGCCGTTGCGCAACATCTGGCGAAAGCGATCACGCGTCGTCGATCCTTCCTCGGCATTCGCGAGATCGAGTGTCCCGCTGATGCGCGCTCCCGGTAACAGAATGTCCAGGATCCGCTCCTCGGCCGCCGCCTCCGCCGCGTGCCGCACGCCCGCCATGGCCGCTTCGCGGATCATCTTGACCGCCACATCGACCAGATCGCGGACGATCGTTTCCACGTCCCGCCCCACGTAACCGACCTCGGTAAACTTCGTCGCCTCGACTTTGATGAACGGTGCCTGGGCAAGCTTCGCGAGACGCCGCGCGATCTCGGTCTTGCCTACCCCGGTGGGGCCTATCATCAAAATATTCTTGGGCGTGATCTCGTTCCTCAAATCGGCGCTCACCTGCATGCGCCGCCAGCGATTGCGCAGCGCGATCGCCACGGCCCGCTTGGCGGCCGCTTGGCCGATGATATGTTTATCCAACTCGGCGGCAATCTGCCGCGGGGTTAATTCACTCATGCAGTATCGTCAGGCCCAATCAACTTTCCGCTTCCAGTTCCTCGACCGTCAGGTTGGCATTGGTGTAAATGCAGATCTCGGCGGCGATCCGGAGCCCCGTCTCCACGATGGCGCGGGCCCCCAGTTCGGTGTGCTCCAAAAGCGCCGTCGCCGCCGCCTTGGCATAGGGTCCACCCGATCCGATGGCCATCACATGGCCCTCGGGCTCGATCACATCCCCGGTCCCGGAAATGATGAGCGAGGTCTTCGCATCCGCCACGACCAAGAGCGCCTCCAAGCGTCGCAAGGCCCGGTCGGTACGCCAGTCTTTGGCAAGCTCGACCGCCGCGCGCGTGAGGTTGCCTTGGTGTTTTTCCAGCTTGCCCTCGAAACGCTCGAATAAGGTAAACGCATCCGCGGTTCCGCCCGCGAAACCGGCCAAGATGCGATCGTTGTACATACGCCGCACCTTGCGCGCATTGCTTTTCATGACCGTATTGGCAAACGATACCTGCCCGTCGCCGCCGATCACGACGCGGCTTCCGCGGCGCACGGAGAGTATGGTCGTACCTTCAAAGTGAGGCCATGCCATGAATCTTATCCATCGAAACGGGTTGGTTTGAGAGAGGCGAATTCTACAACACTCGGCGCGACAACGCGCAGCCCGCGGACTCGGTCAGCTCTCAGAGCTTGCGAATAAATCGTCGCGAGCAAGCCCGAGCGCCAGGAGCCGCGGAACGAGCGACGAGACATATCGTTTGAATTCAGCGGACGGCTGGAGGTGGCGCGAAGCGTCGCCGGAAGGCGGTGCGCGGGAACGACTTGTTGGGCGTGTGGTGGGCCACTTGCAACAGTCTCCCGATAGCGTAGAATATCCTGAAACGGGATAAAAAAGGCGAAGCCATGACGGAAAAGGTAATAGTCGAGCAGAGGAAAAACACACCTACCAGCACGGTAGGCCGAGGCAAAGCTATAACGCTGGCTACCGACCCTACTATCAACCAAAGGACAGACGGTAGCGTAACCCTTTGCTTGGGCGATTGCCTCGACCACTGTCAAAGCTGGCCAGCGCCAAACGTCATCATTTCCGATGGGGCCTACGGGATCCTCGGCTTTGAAGGCGACACGTCGGACCACCTTAACCTGCCAACCTGCCGTCGTGGTACGAGCCGCATGTCCGCGCGTGGAGTGAGCGGGCCACCGCGCAAACCACACTTTGGTTCTGGAACTCGGAAATCGGCTGGGCGGTCGTGCATCCCGTGCTGGAACGTCACGGCTGGCGCTACGTGAACGCGAATATCTGGAACAAGGGCAAGGCGCACATCGCGGGCAACGTGAACACCACGAAGATTCGCCGCTTCCCTGTCGTCACGGAAATGTGCGTACAGTATGTGTTTGAGCCGCGCATTGACAATTTGACGCTGAAACACTGGCTTTACCGAGAATGGAAGCGCACCGGCCTACCGATGCGAAAGGCGAACGAGGCTTGCGACGTAGCGGATGTTGCCGTGCGCAAGTATCTCGATCAAGGGCACCTTTGGTATTACCCGCCTCCAGAAATGTTCGCCAAGGTAGCGCAGTACGCGAACGAGCACGGTGACCCTCCAGGCCGTCCCTACTTCTCCCATGACGGCGTCCGCCCGATGACCTTGGAGGAATGGGCGGCCATGCGTCCAGCCTTCCATTGCCCCATGGGTGTGACCAACATATGGGAGCGGAATCCGCTAAAAGGCGCGGAACGTATCAGGGTCCCGGAAATCAGCGGCAAGGCGGCTCACTTGAACCAAAAGCCGCTCGACCTCTTGGCCATGATCATCGAAGCATCCAGCGATGCCGGAGACGTCGTATGGGAACCCTTTGGCGGGCTGTTCTCGGCATCTTTGGCCGCGAAGCTGACTGGACGCAAGGCGTTCGCGGGAGAGATTGACTCGACCTACTTCCAGCTTGGCCTAAGCCGCTTCGAAAAGCAGCCGCAGCTCTTCTGAAATCACTCGACGACGGGCTGCCCTTCGTCGCGAACGTTGAAGCATTCGGCCAGGTCTCGCCGGATCATGTCGTCATCGCTCTTCGAGAGCAGCCGGTTCCACGCGCCAATCGAGCGCCCGTGAAACTCGGTTTTGTAGACACGATCCTTGAATGCTTCGATTTCCGGATGGACGATCCGATCCATCTTGCCGAAGTTGGTATCGAGGCGGTAAGGGAACCGCGCAATCAATTCTCGCAAGCGTTCTTGATACCCAACGGTTGGCAGGTAGACAGCCCTCTTCGCGCCCCACTTCTTGACCATGGCTTGTGCCTCTTTAAACTGCTTTGGCGTGCCCTGAAACTTGTAGCCGTTCGTGTTGGCTTCGGGAGATACAGGCTTCGCCACTTCGATCACGTCGAATTCGTGCCCGGCCAGCCCCTTCAAATAGTCGCGCGCAAGCGAAATGACCTCTTGCGTTTTCATGAGGCCGCCCTTGCTTGCACTTCGGAAAGGATTGCATGGGGATCAATCCTCAATGCTGTGCAAACTTGGACGAACTCGATGACGTCTAAGCGTCGCTCGCCCCCTTCGTATTTCGCAACGAATGATTGCGGGCGCCCTAGCTTTGCAGAAACCTCCGCCTGGGTGAGGCCCACCTTCTCGCGGGCCGCGACCAGAAGTGACCGGAAGTGCTCGTATTCCGGGGTGTGTAGCGATTTCGCCATGCGGCGATGTTAAATCCCAATTTCGGATATCCCATTTTCGGATTGTTAGTGTGTGCCAGAGGATGGATTGTTACGCTCAACAACTCGATAGGCGAGGAGCGCGCGATGCAGCGATCGGAATGCGCAGTAGATTTATGCATAAGCATAAGCTCTCAGCGGCGGCGCGCCCGCGGATGGGCGGCGTCATAGACCCGCGCCAGATGCTGAAAATCGAGATGCGTATACACCTGTGTCGTGCTGATATTGGAATGGCCCAGGAGCTCCTGCACGGCCCGCAGATCACCGCTCGACTCCAAGAGGTGACTGGCAAAGGAATGGCGCAGCATATGCGGATGCACGCGGCGGTCAATGCCCTGGGATAGGCCCCATCGCAACACGCGGTATTGCACCGAGCGCACGCTGATACGCCCGCCGCGGCGATTCACGAACACCGCCGTTTGTTCCCCGCCGGCCAATTCCGCCCGAGCGGCCGACCAGGCGCGCAACGCCTCGATCGCGTATCGGCCCACCGGGACGATGCGGTGTTTATTGCCTTTCCCTTTCACTCGCACCTCACGCTCGCGCAGATCGAGATCCTGCAGGTTCAATCCGACCAGCTCGGACACCCGGAGTCCCGAGGAGTACAGTAGCTCGAGCAGCGCCCGATCGCGAAGCGCGAGCGGATCGACCGCGCCGATGGCGAGCAGACGCCCGGCTTGGTCTACGTCCAAGAGCTTCGGCAGCTTGCGCGCCGCCTTGGGCGCGCGCACCGCCTTGGCCGGATTTTGCGTCAAACAGCCTTCGTACTCCAGGAACTCGCAAAAAGCGCGCAGCGCCGACAGCGAGCGTTGCAGGCTCTTGCCACTGATACCGCCGCGGTGGCGCCAGGACACGAAATCGCGCACGCACTTCTCATCGATTGCTTCGGGACTTGTGATCTCCTGCCGGCGGCAATAGTGCGTAAAGCCGCCGAGATCCCGGCGATAGGCGGCCTGGGTATGCGGTGAGCGTTGTTGCAGACCCGCCAGAAACGCCATGACCGTGACCTCCCATCGATCCGTTGTCATGGCCCCCGAATCAATCCGCTATCCAAGGATCGATGATCTGGCTCACCACCTCGGCAAGCTGAGCGAGAAAATCGACCCCCATGCCGGAATCGTAGCGGCGCGGATCGAAGCTGCCAACGCCGAGCACCCCGCTCCATCGGCGGCGCGCGAGCGGCAGCAGAACGGCGGAACCGTTCTCTCCCCGCGCGGCGCCGAACAAGGCATCTCGTTGCGAGGGCTCAAGCCCTCCGCATAGCGGGTGCATTCCGGCGATCAGCGCGGCGAACACGTTCCGTTCGGCGGCCTCACGGCCAAGGAACTCCGGCACCGGCTCGCCGTTGACCGGCCGCCGCGCCGCGAACACTTTGAGCGCCACAAAGTCGGCCCGAAAATCCTCCATCAAGGCTTGATAGAGCGCAGCTATCGTTGCCTTGATGTCATCGCTCCCGAGGAGCTTGATCGTAAGTTTATGCAAACGCCGCCGCAGATCGTCGTTCTCCGCCGCAATCATTAACAGCTCACGGTACTTGTTCTCAAGCCGCCGGTACTGTTCGCGTAAGGCGGTCACCTGGCGCTCGACCAGCGACACCGCCTCGCCCGTCACATGGGGCACGGCGATCTCGGCCAAGACAGCCGGATGCTCGACGAAAAACTGGGGATGCGCTTTCAGGTACGCAGCAACCACACCCTCGGCATCACAGCCCTCTCCGATCCGCGACGGGTCTTTGCTCGTCATAACGTCATGCGCGCATCGAAAACCTTCGTCGCCGGTCCCGTCATCCATACCTCCTGCCCGGCGCCCTGCCACCGAAGCGTCAACTGCCCGCCGGGTAAGACCACGTTCACATCGGGATCCAATAAACCGAGCCGTCTCCCCGCGACCACGGCGGCACACGCCCCGGTGCCGCAGGCGGGCGTCTCACCAGCGCCGCGCTCGAAGACTCGCAAGCGAATATGGCCCGCGTCAATGACCTGCATGAAACCGACATTGGCGCCTTGCGGAAATCTCCAATGCTTACCGATCAGTGGGCCGAGCTCGCCGACCGGCGCCCGGTCGGTGTCCGGGACGCGGAGCACCGCATGGGGATTCCCCATCGAGACCGCGGCCACGCTCACCCGGCTGCCGTTGACCTCAATTTCATAGGTGTCGGCCTCGCGCTCCGCGAGCAACGGTATCTCCGCGGGCACCAGACGGGGCGTCCCCATATCGATCCGGACTTGCCCATCGTCTTGGCAATAAAGATGACTGATCCCCGCAAGCGTTTCCACGATGATAGTGTCTCGATCCACCCAACCTGTATTCCGCAAGTAGCGCGCTACACACCTCGCACCGTTACCGCACTGCTCAACCTCGCCGCCGTCCGCGTTAAAGATGCGGTAATTGGCATCGACCCCCGAACGCCTAGGCCGCTCGACCAGCAACACCTGATCGCAGCCCACGCCCAAGCGTCGATCGGCGATCCGCATGATCTGCTCCGGCGATAATGAGATACTCGAGGATAGACCATCGACCAAGACAAAGTCGTTGCCTAGCCCGTGCATCTTCGTCACCTTGATTTCCATGGCGCTAAGGGTACAAGCAGCCGCCGGAGTTGGAAAGCGCGCTACCTCCGGCGACGATGCGGTTCCATCGTCATTGCGTCGGAAAAACCTAGGTCTTGGAATTACGCCGGGGTTGGCACACGTAGTATAAGATACCCTTTAGTCAAGCGTCCCGAACTCGCTGAAACGTGCAATGAATAGTCCTGTGAACGTGATTGAAGTCAATCAAGATAATTTTGACGTGCAGGTGCGGCAACGGTCCCGAGTCATTCCCGTGCTCGTGGACTTTTGGGCACCGTGGTGCGCGCCGTGCCGCGTCCTCTCCCCAATCCTGGCCAAGCTGGGACAAGAGTATCAGGGCCAGGTCGTGGTCGCGACGGTTGATACGGATAAGAATCAGCGCCTCGCGCTGGAGCACCGCATACAAAGCATCCCTGCCGTCAAGCTCTATAAAAACGGGGAAGTCATCGACGAATTCTTGGGCGTGCAGCCGGAAAGCGTGATCCGGGTCTTCTTGGACCGCCACATTGAGCGCGAATCCGATCGCCAACGCGCGGCGGCCGCGGCGGCGCTCGGGCGCGGCGACGCCGATGCCGCCGAGCGCTTGCTGCGGCAGGCGCTTGCGATGGACCCGGACAACCAACACCTGCATCCGGATCTAGCCGGCGTGCTCGTCCGACGAGGCCGTTTTGAAGAAGCTCACGAAATCATCGCGGACCTCCCCGCCCAGCGTCAATTGGACGAGGACATCAGCAAGCTCAGGATCCGCATCGATTTCGCGCGCGTGGCCCACGCGGCGCCCGAGGAAGCGACGCTCAAGCAGCTTATCGATGCCGATCCCGGCGATTGCGAGGCACGTTATCGACTCAGCGCCCGTTTAATCATGGGTGGCCGGTTCGAGCCCGCCCTGGAGCAGTTGATGGAGATCATCCGCCGGGACCGCACGTATCGCGACGATGGTGCGCGCAAAGCCATCGTGGACGTTTTTACCCTGCTCGGGCCACAGGACCCCTTGGTAAGACGCTATCGCGCCTTGATGTCCGCGGCACTGTACTAATCCTACTGTGTTACAAGCTGCTGAAGGGCGCCCTGCTTCGTTGGCATCGGGCTCGAAATGCTCATTTACTGCCGTGTAAACTCCGCTTTCTCGCCCGATTCCCTCTCGCATGGCATCCCTTGATCGCCTTGTAACCCAGTAGGACTAAGAAGCTCTGCAAAAGGCGGCCGGCGGGGCGGATGTCCGGACGGCGCCCTTTAATGGCCGTGCTTCGCCGGCGACTGCTCGAAGGAGCCGAGCTTCTCGGGCGCCGCTTCTTTCTGATATTTGGCCTTCCAGTCGCGATACGGCATCCCGTAGATGATTTCCCGCGCCGTTTCATCGCTGATTTCGACGCCGCGTTCCTGCGCAGCCTCACGGTACCACTTCGATAAACAGTTGCGGCAGAAACCGGCCAGGTTCATCAGATCGATATTTTGAACCTCGGTATGCGTGCGGAAATGATCCAAAAGCCGGCGAAAAGCCGCGGCCTCAAGATCGATGCGCACCTTCTCGTCCATTGTTGCCTCCTAAGCTAGTAGTGCGTTTCAGTTAACCGTTCACCATAATGTTCCCGTCATGCCAGCGAAAGCCAGGGCCAGGGACGGGCCCTGCTTGGCGCCCCGAGGATGGAAAGCTAGCATTCCAGAAGCAGAATAAAAAACCTGGATTCCAACTTGCGCTGGAATGACGAGGTAGCAATAGCATGACACCTTCGGTGATTCTGACGTAACCGTATCGTTGAAACGATGTACTTGAACGAAGTTATTGCGCACCCGTCGTGCGGCGGCTCTAAACGTCTAGAAAACCATATTTTTTCATCCGATACCGGATGGCCATGCGCGTGACACCCAATTGACGGGCAGTCTCGGAAACATTGTTACCCGTGCGGCCGAGCGCTTGCTCGATGAGGAGCCGTTCGGCCGCGGCCAATGTCAGGCCCTCGATCGCGGTGATCCGCTCTCGGCCTCGCTCCCCGGACAGCCCCGCCAGCATGAGATCCTCGGCGTTCACGCTGCCTCCCCCGGTCAGGAGCACCACCCGTTCGATGAGGTGTTTGAGCTCTCGAATATTGCCTGGCCAGGAGTAATCCCGCAACAGACTGCCGGCCGGGACAGTGACCGTCGGCGCGGGCAGCCCGTAGCGCTTGGCGACTTGCCGCGCGAAATGATCGGCCAGCGCCACGGCGTCATCAGCGCGCGCCCGTAACGGCGGCACGCGGATCGACAGAACGTTGAGCCGGTAATAGAGATCATTGCGTAGCGCTCCGGCCGCCATCATTTGCTCAGGATCACGGTTGGTGGCCGCGATAAACCATGCCGATACGGTCCGCTCGCGCGTACTGCCGATCCGCCGGGTGCTGCGCCGTTCCAACACGGCGAGCAATTTGGATTGCAGATCGACGGGAAGCTCAGCGATCTCATCCAGGAACACGACCCCATCTTCGGCCGCCTCGATGAGCCCGGTCCTAGCGGTAAGGGCGGTCGTGAACGCCCCTTTTTCATGCCCGAAAAGCTCCGCTTCGATGAGATCCTTCGGCAAGGCGGCGCAATCGACGTGTACGAATGGTCGCTCGCGCCTTGCGCTGGTGCTATGCAGCAGGCGCGCTACCAGATCCTTGCCGGTGCCGGTCTCTCCTAGAATCAGGATCGTCGGCGGGATCGCCGCTGCCGTGGTGCAGAGCGCCCCCAGCCGCTCTGCCTGCGCACGGATCTTCACGATCGCCGGATGCTCTCCCAATAAACATACCTCCTCGCGGGCATGGTGTTCCCGGGCGCGTGAATACTCCAGCGCGCGGGCGACTTGAGAGTCCCCCAAGACCTTGTCCAAGGTGATCAGCAGCTCATCCAGATCGATGGGTTTCTTGAGATAGTCCGAGGCCCTCAACTTCATCGCGGCCACCGCGTCTTCGATCTCCCCGTAGGCGGACAAGACCACTACCGGCAACTCCGGCGCCTTGTGCTGGCGCAACTCGCTCAAGAATTCAAGACCCGATCCGTCCGGAAGGCGCACATCGAGCAAGATGATCTGCGGATCCGCGGTTTGCAACAGGTGCCGCGCCTTCCCGAGGGTCCCGGCAACCACCGGCGCATAACCCTCCTTGGATAAGCGTTTCTCGACCGCCCGAGCGAACAAGGTTTCGTCATCCACGATCAGCACCCGTACCGGCGCCGGTGGCGCATCGGGTTCCCGCGTTTGGCTCAGCCGCTCGCTCATACGCTTGAGCCACTCCCGCCTAAAGGCGCTTCGATCGTGACCCGGGTCCCGCCCGCCGGATTGGTGCTGAAGGCAAGCTTCCACCCGTGGGCGTTGCAAACCTTAAAGGCAAACGGGATCCCAAGCCCGGTTCCATAGCGCTTGGTCGAGGGTCCAGGCGTCAACCCGTCCGCCTCCGGGTCGAAGGGCATTCCCGGTCCTTCGTCATCGATGCTCAAGACACAGCAGTTTCTCTCGGCGTGCGTCGCCACCGTTAAGCGGCCTCCCACGGGTGAGGCATCGACAGCGTTGGACAAGAGACCGAATAAGGCCTGTTCCATGAGATCGGCATCGGCCCACACCTCGGGCTCATCGGGGCGGGAACGCTTATCGAGCCGCAATCCCTTGTCCGCGATCCTGGCCGCCAAAAGGCCCAGCGCCGTCGCGAGCATGCGGCTCGGACGCGCGCGGGTCCGGTTGAGCTTATGCGGATGCAGATACGATACGAGCGCGGTGACCCAGCGGCCGAGACGATCGACCGTCTCTAGGACCGCCTGCTTAACCTCCTGGATGTCCTCGCGCATTTCAACGCAATCGAGTAACTGCGCACTCGCGCGGATACTTGCGAGCGGGTTTCTAATATTGTGCGCGATCACGGGCACGAGGGCTCCCAACGCCGCCTGGCGCTCTCGCTCGACGAGCGCATCCCGGCTCGTGGCCAGTTCCGCCGCCATGTGGTTGATCGCCAGCGCAAGTTGTTGCACCTCCTCCACTCCGGCCGTCGAAAGCTTGTGGTCGAGGGTGCCAGCGCTCAACAGCCGCGACCCTTCGATTAGACGCGCCATCGGCGAGACGAATCGGTGTTGCAGGCTCACGCGCGATAACAAGACCAGGCCCGCGGCAAGCAGGATGGGAAGCGGTATCAGCACTGGCGTCAGCCGCACCCACTCGCCGACGCGGCGATCCAAGGCCGCATGTTCGCTGGTTAATAGCTTATCAAAGGCACGGAAAGCGGTTTCAAAGCCGCCGACAAGCTGTTCTTCATGATGCGCCTCAAGGATCCGCAGGCGTCCCAACTGGCTCGCAGCATACGGATCACCGAAGATGTTATTCATATCCTGTTGGATCACCCGGTAGGCACGTTGCATCTCCTGGATGGCCAGCGCTTCAGCGCGCGAGGTGCTCCGCTGGCGCAAAGCATCGAATTTGTCGTCGATGCGCCGCGAGTAACGCGAGTACAAGGCCAGGGCCGCGGCTTCCTCCATGAGCCGCGCGCGGGTCACTTCGCGGATTTGGCGAAACAAATCGCTCCGCACGTGATGCATAATGTGGGTCAAGCGGCTCAGGCGCAAGGATTCCGTGGACGCCTCGCGCCAAAAGTACACCGACAGTCCGCCCAACGCACCGGTGACGATGACCAACAGCAGCAAGGCCAGCTCGTAAGTCAACAATAACCCGCGAAGCGATCGCAGCATGCGTGATATCACACGGTTAGGTTAATAGTAGCCATGACCCTGGTTGATTTGAACCAAGGACTCCAGCCGTGGTTCGGTCCATGGCCTTGATCGCTGGCGGGTGAATTCGTATATAATTGAATTAACGGATATCTGTAGCGGCTAACGCTGGTTACATAGACTTGGCATAAAGTATGAGTAAGAATAACTTAGCCTATTCATCCCTGATGACACTATTCATTAACCAAATAATAGGAGGACAAAATGACCTGGGAAACACCTGATTTCGTCGACCTTCGTTTCGGTTTTGAAGTGACGATGTACATTTACAATCGCTAGAGGATCGGCAACGACGTGTCAATCACTAGGGGACCTTCGGGTCCCTTAGTTTTTTAGCACGACCACCATAGACGATGCCGAATGCCGTTGCCATCGAAACCCGCAGTCTAAGCTCAATATCGGGCACTGTCGCAGGATAACCGACCGGAGGTACTTCAATAGTCATTGTGCCCGGTTGAGTAAAGCCAAATAGCTTCAACCGTCGTTGTGTAAACTAAAAGGTAATATACTTTACACAAACACCGAATCGATAAGCCTGCTTTACACAATGGAAAAACCCTTCCTTGCTCAAAGGCTTCCACTCGAAGAGATAGCGTGGGAGCCCCTCATCCGGCTTATCGGGCAGGCGAACCGGGCGCTGGCCCATTACGATGGGGCGCTCTACGGGGTCCCGAACCCGGAAGTCATGCTCTCCCCGCTCACTACTCAGGAAGCCGTGCTCTCCTCTAAGATCGAGGGCACTCAGGCCACCCTTGGCGAAGTTCTCAAATTCGAAGCCGGTGAGGAACCCATTGTTGAGTCACGCTTGTTCGATATTCAGGAAATCATCAACTATCGCGTGGCCCTGCGCGCTGCCGAAGAGGAGCTCAAGACGCGACCCTTCAACCTGAACCTACTGCTCAGGCTTCACGAACTGCTGCTGGACAGCGTCCGCGGTCGCGACAAAGGCAGGGGACGATTCCGAACCGTGCAGAACTGGATCGGCGCACCGCAATCGACAATGGAGCAGGCCGAGTTCATCCCACCGGACCCGGCGCTGGTGCCGGAACTCCTCGACAACTGGGAGAAGTACTATCACATGGAAAGACCCGACCCTCTCGTACAGCTCGCGGTTGTTCACGCGCAGTTCGAGATCATCCATCCGTTCGTCGATGGCAACGGCCGACTCGGCCGTATCCTGATTCCACTCTTTCTATATGAGAAGAAAATTCTCTCGCAGCCGATGTTTTATCTCTCCGCCTACTTAGATGTAAACCGCGACGCTTACGTCGATCATCTGCGCGCGCTTGGCCAGAACAGTGACGCCTGGAACCGCTGGATCGGTTTCTTTCTGACAGCACTCATCGAGCAGGCCAAGCTCAATGCCGCCAAGGCGCGGGCGATCATGGACCTCTACGAGAGACTGAAACGCCGTGTCCTCGACCTCACCCATTCGAATTTCGCGGTGCCGCTGCTCGACGCGCTTTTCGAGAAGCCCATCCTGCGCAGCAGCGTGCTTCACGGGAGAGCAGGGATGCCCAGCAACCCGATGGTCATGACCCTACTCGGCAAGCTAAAGAACGACGGGATACTGAAAGTGCTACGCGAAGGCGGCGGACGCCGGGCGCAGGTGTTGGCGCTCGCGGATCTCATCAATCTTTGCGAGGGAAACGAGGTGATATAAGGGGCGAACTCCAAGTGCTCACATGCTTTGCGAGTAACGACACGTATTTTCGGATTTTGTTTCAGATTATTAACCACCATCGGGGTGGGAATCTGTTAACGTCACCTTCGCGGCGCTAAGATTGTAAAAAGCCCCCTTTGTCCATGGATGATTCTCCCCAAGCGATGATCGAAGGGCATTATATGCCTGCTCCAAATACCCGATGGATTTGTCATACTCTCCCAAGTCCTTCCACGCGCCACCCAGGTTGTTGCGGCCCGTCGCCACCCTGGGATGGTCCTCGCCATAGGTCTTAAGGTCAGTGGCGAGCGCCTGCTCGAAATAGTCGATGGCCTTTCGGGCAACCGGCGTTCTTCATCTGCGAAGTCTTTCGCAGTGCGTCGTCAATGAAACTCACCTCTGTGTAAATAGCCGTTCCTAAACACGGTCTACAAGACGATGCCGAATGCCCTTGCCATCGAAACCCGCAGTCTAAGCAAGTCCTATGGGTGTTTGCTAGCCGTCGATGCGCTGGATCTGTCCGTTGCGCAAGGGTCGTTCTTCGGGCTCCTGGGGCGCAACGGTTCCGGGAAAACCACCACCCTGCACATGCTGAGCACGCTGGTGCGACCGAGTGCGGGTCAAGCGTGGGTTGGCGGTTATGAGGTGGTTCGCCAGCCCGTCGCGGTGCGCCGGGCGATCGGGGTAGTGTTTCAAGAATCCGCGCTGGACCGTACGCTTACGGCGGTAGAAAACCTGCGCTTCGCCGCGGCGCTGGCGGGTCTCTCGCCGCGGATTGCGCGCCAGCGCGGTGAAGAGCTGCTGAAGCTATTCGATCTAGAGGAGAAACGTCACGCACCGGTGTCCACTCTCTCCGGGGGGATGCGGCGCGCCCTCGATATCGCGCGCGGGGTCTTGCACCGGCCGCGGATCCTCATTCTGGATGAGCCCACCATTGGGCTCGATGTCATCAACCGCGGCCAGATCTGGCGCTTCCTGCACCGTTTGCGCACCGAAGAAGGCTCGACCCTGATGCTCAGCACACACTATATGGATGAGGTTGAGGGATGCGACGAGGTGGTATTCATGAAAGGCGGCAAAACGATCGGGCAGGGTCATCCCGCCGCCCTGGTCAGCGGCGTCGCGTCTTTTATCCTGGAGGTTGAGACCGAAACCCCCGCCTTGTCCGCCCAGGAATTAACTCCCCGATTCGGCGAACCCTTGGCTGAGGAGGGGCGCTTACAGTTTCGCATCCTGGATCGGGACTTCGCGCTGTCCCATCTCCCCGCCCACCTCAAACACCGCGGGATCCACCTTCGGCGCGCGGATCTCAACGACGTCTATCTTTGGCTTAACCGCCCGGGCGCTTAAAATGTGGCGCGCGATCAAAGCCATGATAATGCGCGATCTCACGCGCATGGTGCGCCAACGCGGGCGTCTTGTGAGCGCCATGGTGCGGCCCCTCATCTGGCTGTTCGTGATCGGCTCGGGTTTCGACGCCCTTCTGAGCGCTGCCGGAACGCCTAACTACCGGCAGTTTCTGGTCCCGGGTCTGCTGTGTATGGTGATGCTGTTCGGGGCCTTGCTCGCCTCCCTGTCCATGGTCTACGACAAGGAGTCCGGGGTGATGCGCATGTTGATCGTGGCACCCTTCCCGCGGTATGTCATTATCCTCGCGCGGACCGCCAGCGCGACCATGGTGGGGCTGACCCAAGCCCTCATGCTGATGCTGATCTTATTACCTCTCGGGTACCTCGCTGACACGCAGAACGTGGGACTCCTCGTGGTCGGGTTGGTATGCACGGCGCTCCTGTGCGCGAGCGTCGGCACTCTCATCGCGGTATTCAGCAAAGCCTTGGATGACTTCGCGGTGGTGATGAACTTCTTTATCTTTCCGATGTACTTTCTCAGCGGCGCACTCTATCCGATCGGACAGTTGCCCGGCGTGCTAAAAGCGCTGGTCTTAATCAATCCTTTCAGCTACGGGGTCGATTTGATGAAGCATGCGCTCGCCGCGCGGGCGAGCCCCCCCTTCGGTGCAGAATTCGCTCTCTATCACGATCTGCTGGTGCTGGTAGGCTTTTCGGCCCTGGCCCTCGGCATCGCTTGCTACCGGTTCTCGCAGGCGCCGGTGTTCGAGACACTGGCGCGCATGCTCAGTCATCGCAGGGGTTCTTAGTTAGACGCCGTGTAACCGCTAAACGATGACCACCAGATAGCCGCAGGGATCTGGGCCGCTCACGAGCCGCCCCAAAAACCCGGAAGCCTTGAGCTTCCAACCACGCGGTCCGCTGCGCATCCTCTTCCGCCTGCTCCGCGTGTCGTCCGCCATCCACCTCGACGATCAGCCGCTGCTCCAGACAGACCGTTTCGCCCGGAGCGAAACGGAGCGCCAGCCCGGACGGGGCGAGTCCCAAGGATGGGACGAGCAACTGGAGTGTATGTTGAAATACGTGAGGATTCCGAGCACCGCCGGAACGCGAGATCCCGAGCGCAGTAGATTTTTTCACAAGCTCTCACGGCAGCATACGGCGGAGAACCCGCTCGCCGGGCCGCAGCGCGTGCCGCAGCGCACCCGCGATATGCGTGAGGGCCACCACCACCACCAGCAGCGCATTCGCCTCGTGTACCTCGAAGAAGAAATCGTTGCGCACGGGATCTTTCCAGTCCCAATGGGGTAACGGCCAGCCGAAAAAGCTCGTTCTGTAACCGCTAAACGATGCGAGCAGGTATTGAGCTATACTAAATGCATGAGCAATTGGACGATCAAAATTGAGCAGTTGAGCCCAACGGAGAAACTCGGTCTGCTGGAAGAATTGTCGGACAGCTTAGCTCGGACCCCTGAGGCCATTCCTATGACCGCGGCCCAGCGTGACGAGCTTGATCGTCGCCTTGATGACCTTGAGCGGGAAGGGCCGGTCGGCATCCCGTGGAAAGAGGTTCTGGACCGGATTCAAGGCCGGGCTGAATGACGGAAGTCATCTTCCGACCGGCCGCAGCGGCCGACGTGGAAGATGCATTTCACTGGTACGAAGCTCAGCGTCCTGGACTGGGTTCAGACTTCATAGCGTCGGTAAGAGCGGGCTTGCAGGCGATTCTGGCGAATCCCGAAATCAATGCTGTCGTGCATCGTAATACTCGCCGAGCACTTTTGAAGCGCTTTCCACACGCACTGTACTATCGGATTTACCCGAAATCAGTTGTGGTCGTTGCCTGCATGGTCGGCGAGATCCATTGCGTTGGCAATCCAGGAGTTGATGGTTACGATTTAATTGAAGCGACCGCCTTATAGGCGCAACGCAGCTATCGTGACGCGCAGCAGGTTTATTCACAAGCTCTCACGGCAGCATACGGCGGAAAACCCGATCGCCGGACCGCAGCGCACCCGCGCCTGGCCACAAAGCCACCGCGAGAGGTCCTAAAGGGTATGACGTTTGCAGAAACATTCGAGTGGCGGGTTTACGAAGCAAGGTATCGGCACGGGTCATCGACCTGTGGTTGCGGAAGAATACACCTTGGTTAAACGTCGTTATTCGATTCATACCATAGTAGAATGATTGTTAAATAATTTACGTTGGGCGGCGATAGGCTCGCGGGAACACCGCGGAACAAGGGGAGATGATGACACAACGCCAAATCGGTTCCATCACGAGGACGATTTGTCTCGTGCTCATGATCGCCGGTGCTGCTGCGATCCAGGGAGTCTGGGCAGCAAGCAGCGGCCATCACGATTACGAACTAGAAATCATTAAGTCCGAGCGCATGTTGCTCTTGAAACGGGGCGCTAAGATCGAGAAGGTCTTCCGGATGGCCTCTGGGCGCGGCGGGCCGGGCGACAAGCACTACCGGGGGGATCACCGCACTCCGGTGGGTACGTATCGCGTCGTAAAAATTAAGCCCAGCAGCCGATTCCACACCTTCTTGCAGTTGAATTATCCCAATGTTAAAGACGCGTTTTACGGGCTTCGCGGCCGGATGATCTCGGAGTACGACTTCGATCGCATCGTCTCGGCGCAGAAATACCACAGGATCCCGCCACAAAACACGGCGCTCGGCGGCGCGATCGGAATTCATGGTATCGGTTCCTTCACACCGCGAAAATTCGACATACACCGAAACGTCAACTGGACGGAAGGATGTATCGCGCTGACCAACGAGCAGATCGATACCTTGCGAAAATACGTGGGTGTCGGCACCAAAGTCGTGATCGCCGAGACGCTGTCGTCGTCAAAACCCTCGTTTAGCCAGACGCCAAGGCGCGTAAGAATCGTCAAGCGATGAGCTGAGAGGTGAAAGAGGCCGCCTTGGAGCCAGATCACCCGATTTCCATGAGATTGTCCCCTGCGAGTAAACTCATACGCGGTAAAGCCTCCAAGCGCCCGGCTCTCATCGGGGCGGCGATCGTGCTTGGCGGCGGGGTGCTGAACGCAGGCGCCGACACCGGAGCGGCGAATCGCATCGAACAGCTTCTGCATGTGTGTACTCAACCGCAAGGCGAGCGACTGGATTGCGACTATCGCCTGCTCACCCCGGAGGCGGTCACCGGATTCACAGCCGCGATCGAAAGCGTCTCTTTACCCAACCCGCGCACGACGGACTACCCCTATGATGGCAGCAGCTCAGCGATTCTTTTTCTCATCGATGCCGGGACCTTCCATAACCTGGCCGTCATCGAGACAATCGTCGAGCACATACGCTTACTCACCGGCCTTTCCAAACCGCACCATCGGGTGGGCGTGGCGACTTTCCACGGCAATCCAACCTTAACACTCCCGATCGGGTCCGTTCCAAAGGATATCGTCGCCGCGGTCCGCACGCTCACCAGCCCGCAAAGCTCGCAATCGACTCAGCACGATGCCTATAAAGCGTTGCGGATCCTGGGTCAGTACCCCGCGGTACGAAAAGCGCTTTTTTTCTTTACCGACGCAGCGGCGAGCAGCGAGTCCTATTATCAAAGCGAACTGGCCGCAGCGGCACGCGATGCGAACGTGTCGGTATACAGCGTCGCTTATATCAGTTCCGAGCAACCTTCCCCGGCGCTGAACGCCCTAAAGCGTCTGAGCAAGGAGACGAACGGTGCGCTAATACGCGCCGATCCTCGCGACTTCTCGCTTCCCAATGGGTTTATGACGCAGCCCTACTCGGCCATCGATAGCGGCGGACAGATCAGTATCGATCTGAGCGCCGCGCTCACCGCGGGGCTTTCGGGACCGCGTTGGGTAACCCTGAAGGTTGCGCTTCAAGGAAGGAACATCGAGGTGCCGCTACCGGTGACGATCCCTGAGCCTGCCCCCGCCGTGCGCGCAGCCGGACAAGCCGCAATACCGTCCGCCGCGATGCCGGTTCCTCCGGCGCAGCTTGATGCCCCCGCCCCCTCCGCCGATAGTCCCTGGGTTTATCCACTAATGGCTATCGGGCTGGTCACCCTCATCGGCGGCTTCATGTATATAAGGCAAAACCGGGCGCCGGGCGCCGACGAACCCGACACGATCAACGTACCGCGCGCCTATCTGGTGCGCAAGAATGACGCCGGTACACGATGCGTGATCACCGCCTCGCCGTGGCGCATCGGGCGCGGGAAAAATAATGAGATGGTCATCCCCGACAGCTCCGTATCGCGCCATCACGCCGAAATCCTACGCAACCCGGATGGCACCTTCGCCATCAAGGACCTGGATTCGCTCAACGGTTTGTTCGTCAGCGATAAGAAGGTGCGGCGGTCGATGCTCAGCGACGGTTGCGAGATCGATATTGGAGATGTGCGTTTCACTTTCGCGATCGAGGGCGCTGACGTCAGCCACTCCGACGCGACGGTCTCGGAGCCCCAAACCATGAATCGAACGATGCATGCATAGCTATTGAAATCTATTCCCCGCGGTCTTGCCGCGGGGACCTTAGCGATGGGGTTTCCAAAGGGGAGAGGCGCAGCTCTCCCCTTTGGTCGCCCCACGGGGTTGCATACCCCGTGGTGGCGAAATCTAAATTGACTCGCCGCTCTCAATGCACTTAGCCGCCGCAACGGCGCCGGCATTTTCTTCGCTCTCCGACCATCGAAAGCATAGCCCGATTTCACCGGGATCCGCCGCTAGGTCCTGATGGCGCCAGAAGCCGGCGACCGCGGCGAGCCGCTGACCGAAGTAGACAAGCGGAATACGATCACGGCGCCACGGCGGGATCCCCCGTTCCTGGAACAAGTGTTTGAGCAGACGTGTATGGGAACTACCGCAGGGCCGCAGCCGCTCTCCGCCTCGTCGAAAACGCACCGTGACCAAATCGCTAACGCACGCCGCGGCACGAATACCGTCCGCGCCCCGCTCCACCGTGAGCGTACCGAGCGGCAGCGCGAGCGGCGCATCGCAGTTCCACGCGAACACTTGATTTGCGTCATGCGGCCGCAAGGGACGCATGGCGTAAAAATCGTCTCGATAGCGGCGCACCTCGCCCCCCGGCCAGCGAATGCAAGCCCTACTATCCCATCGGCACTCCAGGGCCTCCCCCGCCAACTGCTGCAATTGGACCGCCGTCACGGACGGCAGGCCGCATCGGACTAGCCAAACGCGCAAGACATTTCGCCGCCGCGCCTCGGGCAGGCGCCGTAAGCGCGAGACGGAGACCGCGGCGGGCGCGCCGGATGCGATCCGCGCCAGATCTTGTTCCGCGATCTCGTCGATGAGCGCCGCGGCCTCCGTCTGCCACCGGGCCGCGCGTGCGAGCGTCGCCCCCAAGCTTGGCCAGCGTGTCTTCAATACCGGCAACACCGCATGGCGTAAGAAATTACGCGCATAGCGCGTATCGGTGTTGCTCGGATCTTCGACCCAACACAGGCGGTGAGCCTCGGCATAGGCCGCGAGATCGGCGCGATCGAAGGCGAGTAACGGCCGCGCGAGCCAGCCCGCCCCCCACCGCACCAGGGGGGGCATCCCCGCGAGGCCTCGAGGTCCCGATCCCCGCAGCAGTTGCATCAGCAGGGTTTCGGCTTGGTCGTCGCGGTGGTGCGCCGTCAGCATCATTTCGCCCTCGTGCATGAGTGCTTGCAGGGCTAGATAGCGCTTCTCGCGAGCCCACGCCTCCGGACTGTTGCCGGCGGGATGCCGCGCATCGAGTTGGACCACGGATAACGGAATAGCGTGGTGCTCGCACACCTCGGTACACGATTGTGCCCAACAGGAAGCGTCGGGGTGCAGCCCATGATTGACATGGGCGGCCTGAAGCGGCGCCTCGATTGCATTGCGGATCGCGGCTAAGGCATGCAGCAATACGCGCGAGTCCTGTCCGCCGCTGAAGGCTAACCAGTACGCCGTGGCCTTCGGTAAGGCTGCCAGCACCGCGCGTAAGGCCTCGGGTGAAAAGCGGATCACACCAACGCGGGGAGTAAGTTACTGTTTCTCCTTCGTCTGGCCGATGCTCATCAAGCGCTGCCGGCGTCCGCTAAGGAGATCGCCGTTATCGAGCTTTCGCAACCTGCTCAGGTTGTCGATGAGAGCCTCTCTGAGCCGCTCGGCCATGTCGTCCATCGCCCGATGCGCTCCCCCGAGCGGCTCGGGCACCACCTCGTCGATCAATTCCAGCTCCAGCAGGCGCGCGGAGGTCATTCCCATGGCCTCCGCCGCTTTTTCCGCCATCTCGCCGCTCTTCCATAGAATCGACGCACAGCCCTCGGGCGAGATCACCGAATAGGTGCTGTATTCGAGCATCAACATCCGGTCCGCGACGCCAATGGCGAGCGCGCCCCCGGAACCGCCCTCTCCGATCACGGTGGCAATGATGGCTGTCTGCAACCCGGCCAGCACGAATAAATTGCGTGCAATCGCTTCGCTCTGGCCACGCTCCTCCGCGTCGATGCCGGGGTAGGCGCCGGGGGTATCGATAAACGTGAGCAACGGCAGCTTGAATTTCTCCGCCAGCCGCATCACCCGCAAGGCCTTGCGGTAGCCCTCCGGCCGGGGCATGCCGAAATTTCGCTGCAGGTTCTCCGCGGTGGTTCGCCCTTTTTGCTGCCCGATAACGGCCACGGGCTCGCCTTCGAAACGCGCGACTCCGCACACCATGGCGGCGTCGTCGCCGAAAGCGCGATCGCCATGCAACTCATGGAACTCAGTAAAGATCCGCTTCACGTAATCCAGCGTGTAGGGACGTTGCGGGTGACGGGCGATGCGCGAGATCTGCCACGGTGTCAAGGACGAAAATATCGACTTGGTCAGGTCCTTCGAGCGCGCCTGGAGCCGCTGGATTTCCTCGCTGATATCGATGGCCGACTCATCACTCAAAAGGCGCAGCTCCTCGATCTTCGCCTCGAGCTCCGCGATCGGCTGTTCAAAGTCCAGGAAGTTAAGATTCATCGCCGCTGCCGGGGTGGGAATTTTTTAAGTTACCCGATATACAGCCTCCGAGCAATGAGCGGATGAGGACTGGATCCGCCTCGGGCTCGGGCACGCGGTTACGCGGGGTTCACGGCGAAGCGCTGCTCGCTTCCAACCCGTAGTCGATAGTGACCTGGCCGCCCCCAAAGATCGCGCGCAGCTTTTCCAGCAAGGCGTCACTGAGATCCACACGCCAGTCCTCCCCCAAGCGCAGACGTCCGCTTACCTCTTCGCCTCGATACTCGATAAAGACCGGACAGCGGCCGTTTCGATGGGTCTCAAGCAGCCGTTGCAACTCCGTGATCACTCCATTGGCGATCCGCGCCGCATCGGTCCGTACAACTAAGCCCTTGGCATAGGCCGCCCGCGCCTGGGGTAGATCCAACAACTTTTCTGCGACCAAAGTGTGGCCATCGGTCATCTCATCGATACGGCAAACGCCTTCCACGATGACCACGCGATCCTTGATCAGCACTTCCGCATAGCGCTTCAGCGTTTCCGGATAGACCACCACCTCGATGCGCGCGCTATGATCGTCGAGCGTCGCGATCGCTATGCGGCCACGTCCCCTGTCCGTGTGCCGCAAGGCCAAGACCAGCCCGCCGATCCGCCGCATGCCCGGTCTAAGATCGCGCAAGCGGCAGCTCACCAGGCCATTCAGATCATCCTCGTAGCGATCGATGGGATGTCCGCTCAGGTATAAGCCCAGCGTCTCGCGTTCTCCCGCAAGCCGCTGGTTATCCGACCACGTCAGCGGTTTCGGATCACCCTTTCCCAGCGTCTCCGCCGCCTCGGCCGAGAACCCGAAGAGGTCATGCTGGCCCGAAGCGCGGTCCTTGACGCTTTGCCCCGCGGTCTGCATGGCCGGGTCGAGCGTTGCCAGCAGCCATCCGCGATCCGGCCCCAGGCCATCCATGGCGCCGGCTTGGATCAGCGCTTCCAAGACGCGGCGATTGGCTTTGCGCGCGTCGACTCGCAAGCACAGGTCAAAGAGATCACGGAAGGCCCCACCGCTATCGCGCACCGCCATCATGGCCTCGATCGCCATGCGCCCCGCGCCCTTGACCGCCCCGAGCCCGTAGCGAATCGACGTATCGCTCGCGACCGTAAAACCATAGGCGGAGGTATTGATATGCGGGGATAAGATGCCTAACCCGAGGCGCGGGCATCGGCATTCATCGATGAGCGCGACGACCTTGTCGGTGTTGTCCATGTCCGCGGACAGTACGGCCGCCATGAAGGCCGCCGGATAATGGGCTTTGAGCCAGGCGGTTTGGTAGGCGATCAAGGCATAGGCCGCCGAGTGCGACTTGTTGAAACCATAACCCGCGAACTTCTCCATCAAGTCGAAAATCGCGCCGGCCACCGCGGGCGCGATCTTGCGCTCCACGGCCCCGCCGATAAAGACGGCGCGCTGTTTGGCCATCTCCTCCGGCTTCTTCTTCCCCATGGCCCGGCGCAGCAGATCCGCCGCCCCGAGCGAGTACCCCGCGAGCACCTGGGCGATTTGCATGACCTGCTCCTGGTAGAGGATCACGCCATAGGTCGGCTTTAGGATCGGCTCGATCGCCGGGTGTGGATAGCGTACCGCCGCAAGTCCGTGCTTGCGATCGATGAAGTCGTCCACCATCCCTGACTGGAGGGGCCCCGGGCGGAACAAGGCCACGAGCGCCACCAAGTCGTCGAACATGTCCGGCCGCAAGCGTTTGACGAGGTCCTTCATGCCGCGGGATTCCAGTTGGAATACCGCCGCCGTCTCGCCGCGCTGTATCAATTCGAAGGTTTTCGCGTCGTCGAGTGGAATGCGGGTGATGTCGAGCATCGGATCGCTTCGAGGCGCTCGCGCGGCATTGATGTCGCGCACCGCCCAAGCGATGATGGTGAGCGTTCTGAGGCCCAGAAAGTCGAATTTCACCAGCCCCATCGCCTCGACATCGCCCATGTCGAACTGGGTAACCCGGGCCGCCGATCCCTGCTCGCAATAGAGCGGCATGAAATCGGTCAAGGGCGCCGGGGCGATCACGACGCCGCCCGCGTGCTTGCCCGCATTGCGCACCAAGCCCTCAAGTTTCTTGGCCAGATCGATGAGCGTGTGCACCTCCTCCTCGGCCTCGCAACGCTCGCGTAAGGCGGGCTCCTCGGAGAGGGCCCGTTCCAGCGTCATGTTGAGGTCGAAGGGGATAAGCTTGGCGATCTGATCGACAAACCCGTACGGATAGCCGAGCACCCGGCCGACATCGCGCACTACCGCCCGCGCGGCCATGCTGCCGTGGGTGATGATCTGGGAGACCCGATCCCGGCCGTAGCGCTCTGCGACGTAGTCGATGACCTCATCGCGCCGGTCCATACAGAAATCGACGTCGAAATCGGGCATTGAGACCCGCTCGGGATTGAGAAAGCGCTCGAACAGGAGATCATAGTGAATCGGATCGAGATCGGTGATCCCCAAGGCATAGGCTGTCAGCGAACCGGCCCCCGACCCGCGCCCGGGCCCGACGGGTATACCGCGCTCCTTGGCCCAACGGATGAAATCCGCCACGATGAGGAAATATCCCGCAAAACCCATCTGGGTGATCACCCCGATCTCCGACATGAGCCGCGCCGCGTACGCCTCGTGCTTGGGACCGCCGCCCGGCGCATCGGCGCCCGAGATCACGGCCAGCCGCTGGCGCAGACCGGTTTCGGCCTGGGTGCGCAAGTAGTCCTCGGGCACGGTGCCGGGCGGGAGCGGAAAATCGGGTAGATGATAGCGATCGAGCGTCAGCTCGAGACTGCACCGCTTTGCGATCATGCGGCTATTTTCGATGGCCTCGGGCACATCCGCCCACAGCGCCTCCATTTCCTCGACGCTCCGCAGGTATTGCTGCGGGCTGTAGGGTTTCGGCCGGCGCGGATCGGCCAAGGCGCGGCCGGCGTGGATACAAAACCGGGCCTCGTGGGCCTCATAATCCTCCGGGTGCAGAAAACATACGTCATTGGTCGCGACCACGGGCGCTTGGCAGGCCGCCGCGAGATCCAACGCGCGTTCGATGTATTCCGCCTCGCCCGAGCGCCCGGTGCGTTGCAACTCCAGGTAGTAACGATTCGGGAAGTGGTCTAGCCAGCGCCTGAGCCGGCGTTTCGCCTCCGCCTTCGAGCCGCCGGCCAAGACCGGGCCGAGCTCGCCCCCGCCCGCGCCTGAGAGGAGGAGGAGCCCCTCCGAACGGGCGAATAACCACTCTTGCTGGACGTGCGGCACCCCCTGTACCTGACCCTCCGTGTAACTGCGGGTGATGACCTCGGTCAGATTGTGATAGCCGGCGGCGTCCTGGCAGAGCGCGACGATGCGGGTGCGCTTTGCGCCCTCGCCGGCGAGCCAGAGGTCCGCGCCGATGATCGGTTTAATCCCGCGTGCCTGCGCCGCACGGTAGAATTTCACCATAGAAAACAACGCGCTCTGATCGGTCACCGCGATCGCCGGCATCCCGAGCGCGGCCACTCGATCGACCAGATCATTAATGCGGATCAGGCCATCGACGATGGAATACTCGCTGTGGAGGTGCAGATGCACAAACACGTTTTCGGATCTCGCCGGACGCGGGTTAGTCAAAGTATTTCGGGCATGGACACCGCAGGCGACCAAAGGGGAAAATACTGCCCCCGCCCATCGAGCTGCTTCAAGTATAAAGCGCACGCAACGCCGCGATGCGCTCTTCGATCGGCGGATGGCTCATAAAGAGCCGCGCCAGGCCCGAGGGCTTGCCTGCGATCCCGAAGGCCTGGAGCTGTTCGGGCATGGGATCTTGCTGAACCGAAGCGCCTAGGCGTTCCAAGGCCCGAATCATCTTCTCCCGCCCGGCCAGCTTGGCCCCGCCCGAGTCGGCGCGAAACTCGCGCCGGCGGCTGAACCACATCACGATGATCATCGCCAGTACGCCGAGCACCATCTGGGCGATTATCGTCGTGATCCAGAAGCCCGGACCATGCCCGCGTTCATTGCGAAATACGGCCCGATCCACCAACTGGCCGATGACCCGCGAGAGGAACAACACGAAAGTGTTGACCACGCCTTGGATCAAGGCCAAGGTAACCATGTCGCCATTGGCCACGTGCGACATTTCGTGCCCCAGCACCGCCTCCACCTCCTCGCGCCGCATCCGCTGCAGCAAACCGGTGCTGACCGCAACCAGCGCCTGATTGCGATTGGCGCCGGTGGCAAAGGCGTTCAAGTCCGGAGAGTCATAAATCGCCACCTCGGGCACGCCGACCCCCGCCGCGCGCGCCTGGCGGGTCACGGTATCGAGCAACCACGTCTCGGCGCCATCGCGGGGCTGCTCGATGACTTGCAGCCCCATCATGCGCTTCGCGGTCCATTTCGAGATCAACAAGGAAATGATGGAACCGCCCATGCCGAACACACCCGCCATGATCAGTAGCCCGTTCAGGTCCATCCCGGCCCCTTGGCCGGCCAAATAAGTTTCGACGCCAAACACCTTCACGATGATGCCGAGCAACAGCATCACCGCGAGGTTGGTTATCAGGAACAACACGATACGTAGCATGGATGATCCTCCTCTTGGGTGAAAGTAATTGGAGGTAACGGGCTCAAGGTTCAAGTGCCCCGCTCGCCCCTCCGGGCTTGCATAAAGGAATGCCGAAGCTAAGCCGATAGTTATTCCCGCAGGACGGCTCCTCCCCCTCCCCGCTCATGTCCGTCCTGCTTTGGCCGGGGCTTGCCCCGGCCATTTTTTTACTCATCGCTCGGTTGGCTGCGCCAGCAGCGCCGAGACATTCTGAAAGCCCCTCGGGAGCCGGTTACCGCTGCGGCCGCGCTCACCCGCATACGGGGGCAGATCCGCGGGAGCGAGGGTAAGGTGGCGCTGACCGGCACGCACGACCAAGGAGGCACCCGCGGGAACGACTGTGACCGCGGTAACAAAATCCTCTCTCGACACCACCTTGGCGCTCGCGATATGGACCATTTTTAGGCCCTTACCCTTGGCAAGCTCGGGAAGCTCGTTCAAAGGGAACACTAAAAGGCGCCCCGCTTTCGTGGCCGCGGCGACGCAGTCGCCGCTGATGTCATGGACGGCCGCGGGCGAGAGTATGCGCGCGCCGCGCGGGAGCGCAAGCACTGCCTTGCCGGCCTTGTTCTTGGTATGAAGATCTTCCAGCCTGGCGATAAATCCGTAGCCGGCATCCGAGGCTATCAAGTACCGGGCATCCCCTTGCTCCAAAAGCACGCCTTCAAACGTCGCTCCCTCGGGCGGCGTCAAGCGCCCGGACAAGGGCTCTCCCAAGCCGCGCGCGGAGGGCAGCGAATGTCCCGCTACGGAATAACACCGGCCGGTCGAATCGATGAATACCGCCAGTTGATTGCTGCGTCCGCAGGCCACCGCCTTGAACCGATCACCCGCCCGGTAGCTCAGTTCCAGAGGATCGATCTCATGTCCCTTGGCGGCCCGCACCCAACCCTTCTCCGAGAGCACGATGGTGATAGGCTCGTTCGGGATCAGCGCGGTTTCATCGAGCGCCCGTGCCTCGCCGCGTTCGACAATCGGCGCGCGGCGCGGATCGCCGTAGCGCTTGGCGTCGTCCAGAAGCTCGGTGCGGATCAGCGCCTTGAGTTTTCTATTCGATCCCAAGGTCTGTTCCAGACCCTTGCGCTCCTCGGCAAGCCCGCTCTGTTCGATGCGAATTTTCTGCTCCTCGAGTCTCGCCAAATGCCTGAGTTTCAGGTCCAGGATCGCCTCCGCCTGGATCTCGGTGAGGCCGAAGCGGCTCATCAGCACCGGTCGCGGGGACTCTTCCTTGCGGATGATGGCGATGACCTCATCGAGGTTGAGATAGGCGATGAGCAGCCCCTCGAGGATATGCAAACGCTCATTGACTTGGTTCAAGCGATGCTGCAAGCGCTGGCGCACCGTCGCTGTCCGGAATTCCAGCCACTCCGTTAGCAAGGTCTTAAGGTCCTTGATCTGCGGACGGCCGTCCAAGCCGATAACGTTTATATTGACGCGGTAGCTGCGTTCGAGTTCGGTAGTGGCGAAGAGGTGCGCCATCACGGCGTCGGCATCCACGCGGTTCGAGCGCGGCGCCAACACCAGCCGCACCGGCATCTCGTGATCGGACTCGTCGCGCAGATCCTCGATCATGGGCAGCTTCTTGGCGTTCATCTGCCCCGCGATTTGCTCGAGGATGCGTTCTCCCGAGCTTTGGTACGGCAGGGCGGTGATGACGATGTTGCCGTCCTCCAGTTCGTAGACGGCCCGCATGCGCACCGCACCGGCGCCGCTCTCGTAGATCGCCCGTAACTGCTCGCGCGGGGTCACGATCTCGGCCGCAGTGGGGAAATCGGGGCCCAGCACGTGCCGACACAGATCGGCGATCGTGGCCTCCGGCCGATCGAGAAGCTCGATACAGGCTTGAGTCACCTCGACGAGGTTATGCGGAGGAATGTCGGTGGCCATGCCGACCGCGATCCCGGTGGTGCCGTTCAAGAGCACATTGGGCAGCCTGGCCGGCAGCAAGCGCGGTTCCTCCAAGGTGCCGTCGAAATTCGGCGCCCACTCGACGGTCCCGAGACCTAGTTCTTTCAACACTACCTCGGCATAGCGGGTCAGGCGCGCCTCGGTATAGCGCATGGCGGCGAAGGACTTGGGGTTGTCCGTCGATCCCCAATTGCCCTGCCCGTCGATGAACGGATAGCGGTAGGCGAAGGGTTGCGCCATCAATACCATCGCCTCGTAGCAGGCCATATCGCCGTGAGGATGGAATTTTCCCAACACATCCCCCACAGTGCGCGCCGATTTCTTATGCTTGGAACCGGCCGACAGCCCAAGCTCCGACATCGCATAAATAATGCGCCGCTGGACCGGTTTCAAGCCGTCCCCGATGTGGGGCAGCGCCCGGTCCAGAATGACGTACATGGAATAGTCGAGGTAGGCGCGCTCGCTGAACTCGTGCAGCGGCCGGCGCTCGACATTGTCGAAGTTGAACTCTAGCGACTCGGGCATAAGCGTATTGCGATGGGATCCGGCGCGGATTTTAGCCCGGAGCGGCGCGCGTGCAAACCCCCGGAAGGCGGCAGCCGAAGGGCACTCAAAGCGCCGCCAGATCCCCCTTCTGCTCCAGCCACACGCGGCGATCAGCGGCGCGCTTTTTCCCGAGCAGCATGTCCATGAGCTCGTCGCTCCGGTGATCTTGCGACGTGCACGTGTCCCGCGGCCACCAGCGGGCGGAAATGGCGTAGAAACAGAGCACAGAGCAAGGTAGCGATGTGCTGGCCGTCGGAATCCGCATCCGCCAAGATGCAGATCTTCCCGTAGCGCAAGCCCCCGATCCGGGGCGATCCCGGGTCCACGCCGATGGCGACCGCGATATCATGTACTTCCTGGGAACCGAGGACCTGGCCAGGATCCACCTCCCAGGTATTCAAGATCTTACCCCGGAGCGGAAGCTAAGGGTTTAGCTTAAGAGACCTGGCCTATCGATGGATTGAAAGTTCTCAATAAGTTCTCTACTCTTTACCTGCCCCTGGACGCCGGGACTTCCTCGCTTTCGACGCCTGATTACCCGGGTCTTCCGAGGGGTAGCAAAGGATCGGCTGTCAATACCGACGGCCGTCAAGGAATGGCAGGAGTTCAAGGACGATGGCCAAAGAGGCTCAGCCGGCGCCAACGGGAAAGCCAGGCACCAGGGGCGAGTACCCGAGCGCCGGCCGAAGGCCGGCTGGACCCGAAGGGTTGCCTGCTTACCCCGAGGATGGAAGGCGCATCCACTACGAGCGGCGGCGTCCCGAAGACACCGTCCTCTACCAGCTTGTCCAGGAACACCTCGAAACCTTTTTGGCCCAAGTCGAAGCCGAGACCGGATCGGCCTTGCCCGAGTTTGTCAAAGTGGAATTCGATGCTTTTCTCGAATGCGGCATCCTCGCCCACGGCTTTTTACGCCTGCGCTGCGCGTGCCCATGAAAAGCTCGTGGCCTTCTCGTGTAAGAAGCGTGGCTTCTGCACGAGTTGTGGCGCCCGGCGTAGGGTGGAAACCACCGCCCACCTGGTCGATCACGTCATCCCCCGGGTGCCGGTGCGCCAATGGGTGTTGTCATTTCCGATCCCGCTGCGTTTGCTGTTGGCTGCCCATCCAGAGCTGCTCGCGCCGGTCTTGCAGAGAGCCAGGCACAGGGACGGTGCCTGCCTGGCGCGCCGAGGACGCATCCTCCACCGCGTTATTGCGACATTTTTGATCAAACAAGCGGGACTCAAGCGCGCTGAAGCCCAGAGCGGTGCCGTTACGCTTATCCAGCGCTTTGGATCGGCCGCCAATCTCAACATTCATCTACACTGCCTCCTGCTCGATGGGGTCTACCGTATCACCGAGGGCGCGCCGGTATTTCACGCCGTGCGCGCCCCTACCGCCGAGCAGCTCCGTCTCTTACTGATTCGTATGATAAAGCGCCTCGTGCGGTTACTGACGCGCAAAGGCTATCTCATCGAAGAGCAGGGGATGACTTACCTGGCCGACCATGATCCCGAAAGCGCCCTGGCACCCCTGCAAGCAGCGGCCTGTACCTACCGCATTGCGCTCGGGCCGCGCGCCGGGCAAAAAGTGCTGACCTTACCAACCGTCCCGAACCCAATGGCGCCGCCCACATCTCAACGCTGTGTCAACGAGCAGGGGCTTTAGCCTGCATGCCGAAGTGCGGCTCGCCATCAATCAACGCCACAAGCTGGAACATCTGTGCCGCTACATCACCAGGCCCGCTATTGCCACTCCAACGCAATCACAACGGTCAAGTCGTGCTGCAACTCAAAAGCCCTTATCACGACGGCACCACCCATATCGTGATGGAAAGCCAGGGCCAGGGAGTGGCCCTGCTTGGCGCCCCGAGGACGGAACCCCTCGAGTTTATGCAGCGACTCGCCGCGCTCGTCCCCCGTCCCAGGCTGCATCTCATTCGCTTCCATGGCGTGCTCGCACCTAACGCCAAGCTGCGTCCCGTGATAATCCCGAGCGCCTCGACCGATGCGAACGCGGCCGCCCCCGATCAGGCCGAGACACCCCATCCCTCCCACCTGGGCCGCATGAGCTCGGCCAGGCTGCTCAAACGCGTATTCGATATCGACATCAAACAGTGCCCCCACTGCGGCGGCACCTTAACGATCATCGCCGCCATCCTCAACCCCACCGTAATCGCCAAGGTCCTTACCCATCTCGGTTTGTCCGCCCGGGCACCACCGCGCTCACCCGCGCGCCGACTCGATCTCTTCCACGCCGCCTAACCCCGCACCGACAGCGCTGCTGCAACAGCGTCGAACTCCCGCTCGGCCTGGGTTCGCACACACCGCCAATCGGGCTCTGACATCAACCCGCTCAGGCTGATCAATAGCCCCGAAAACCCCATGAGCGCACAAGTTCTCATCCACTATTTCGTGTGATTGACCACCCGCCGGCCCAGCGCTATAGTCCTACCGAGTCAAAAGGGCCGTTTGGAATTCCTACTCGCAAGTCGGCTCGATGTCGGTTTATTATTCGCTATGAAAAGCGCGCTTAAACACGGCGGTCTATCACGTACATGTGTTAACCAAAGAGGGCATACGTTGGGAAGAAGACGCCTACTTCGGAAAATCCCCAAGGTTTTTTCACAAGTCCGGTTTGCCGCGTACGATTGGACTTATGCACAGCCATTACTTATATAAGCAACTCTCAAGAAACAGGCATACGACGCGATGGAAAGTTATTACTCTTGTCCGAGATCCTATCGCTAGGAATGTCTCTGGTCTTTTTCAGACTATCGAGCGCTGGATCCCCGATTTTTATGATCGTTACTCGAGAAAAGCCATCGACGCTGATGAGCTTGCTGAAATCTTTCTCCATGATTATCATGACAAAATAGATTCTTTCAAACTCCCGTTCCATTGGTTCAGTGCGGAGTTACAACCTGTATTCGGAATCGATGTTTTATCCAGCGAGTTTCCGAAATCGGTTGGATACAAGATTTACAAGAGCGAAGGCGTTGAGCTGTTACTAATAAAACTCGAATATCTCAATCAGTGTTTTCCTGCAGCTATAAAGGAATTCTTGGGATTCGACGTACCCATAACCAATGCTAACGTTGCGGCCGATAAATCATACTCTCCGCTTTATCAAGAGTTCCTCCGCGCTTTGAAGCTGCCAAATGCCTACATAGAGCAGCAGTATTCTTGTAACTACGTGCGGCATCTTTATAGCCAATCAGAGATTGATACCTTCATTAAAAAGTGGAGGAAGATCGGTCCACTCGGACGAAGCGTTTAGCCTTGGCTTATCATGCCTGCAATGGAATGGATGGAATAGTCAGGTCAGCAATTAACCGATTATTATGCTCTGTAATAATACCAAGGGTGTGCGGTGCCGAGCGTCCGGCCATGTGCGTCCCCTGCCCCGTGACTCGGGTCGGCCCTCAAAACCGAAGTGCCGCGATGTGCACCGAGGTAAATACCATAGCCAGCTGATTGGAACCCTCTACCAGACTGTACGTCAACGGGTAGGACACAAGGTGCTCAGAAACTGGAGGGAATCAACGTCATGCATAATCCGATTTCTTCTGAGGTGCTATGGAAGATTCGATAGAGAATGTAATATCTGCGGATATAAGGGGAAGTTTCTCGCCTTTGGGATGCCACCGCGCTTGGATGCGATGTGTCGCCGCTGCGGATCATTCGAACGCCACAGACTACTCGTAATGGTGGATCGCGATCTCAATGTCTTTGAAGGGAAACGAGTTCTACACTTTGCCCCCGAGCGGGCGATTCGCGACTACATCCGTTCGCGCGCCCCTGACAACTACGTTACAGCTGATTTATACGCAGAGGCCGTAGACCGCAAAGAGAACCTCGAAAACCTGGCACTCCCCGACGGTAGCTTTGATGTCGTGATTGCATCGCACTTGCTTGAGCACGTAGACGATCGGAAGGCCCTAGCTGAGGTACACCGCGTGCTGTCGGACGGAGGTTGTGCGGTTCTTATGTTCCCAATAATTGAAGCGTGGGATTCGACCTACGAGAACGAGGCAGTGCATACCCCGCGTGACCGTGAGCTGCATTTTGGCCAGAATGACCATGTAAGATACTACGGTCGCGATGTTCGCGACCGTATTGCAAGGGCTGGATTTTTCCTTAAAGAGTATACCGCTGTAGAGCCTGCGGTACGGAAGCATGCGCTCGTCAGAGGCGAGAAAGTATTCCTCGCAACACGGAGCTTAATCCGCCCGGATGACGGGCCGAAGCCGAGACCGGATCGGCCTTGCCCGAGTTTGTCAAAGTGGAATTCGATGCTTTTCTCGAATGCGGCATCCTCGCCCACGGCTTTTTACGCCTGCGCTGCGCGTGCCCATGAAAAGCTCGTGGCCTTCTCGTGTAAGAAGCGTGGCTTCTGCACGAGTTGTGGCGCCCGGCGTAGGGTGGAAACCACCGCCCACCTGGTCGATCACGTCATCCCCCGGGTGCCGGTGCGCCAATGGGTGTTGTCATTTCCGATCCCGCTGCGTTTGCTGTTGGCTGCCCATCCAGAGCTGCTCGCGCCGGTCTTGCAGAGAGCCAGGCACAGGGACGGTGCCTGCCTGGCGCGCCGAGGACGCATCCTCCACCGCGTTATTGCGACATTTTTGATCAAACAAGCGGGACTCAAGCGCGCTGAAGCCCAGAGCGGTGCCGTTACGCTTATCCAGCGCTTTGGATCGGCCGCCAATCTCAACATTCATCTACACTGCCTCCTGCTCGATGGGGTCTACCGTATCACCGAGGGCGCGCCGGTATTTCACGCCGTGCGCGCCCCTACCGCCGAGCAGCTCCGTCTCTTACTGATTCGTATGATAAAGCGCCTCGTGCGGTTACTGACGCGCAAAGGCTATCTCATCGAAGAGCAGGGGATGACTTACCTGGCCGACCATGATCCCGAAAGCGCCCTGGCACCCCTGCAAGCAGCGGCCTGTACCTACCGCATTGCGCTCGGGCCGCGCGCCGGGCAAAAAGTGCTGACCTTACCAACCGTCCCGAACCCAATGGCGCCGCCCACATCTCAACGCTGTGTCAACGAGCAGGGGCTTTAGCCTGCATGCCGAAGTGCGGCTCGCCATCAATCAACGCCACAAGCTGGAACATCTGTGCCGCTACATCACCAGGCCCGCTATTGCCACTCCAACGCAATCACAACGGTCAAGTCGTGCTGCAACTCAAAAGCCCTTATCACGACGGCACCACCCATATCGTGATGGAAAGCCAGGGCCAGGGAGTGGCCCTGCTTGGCGCCCCGAGGACGGAACCCCTCGAGTTTATGCAGCGACTCGCCGCGCTCGTCCCCCGTCCCAGGCTGCATCTCATTCGCTTCCATGGCGTGCTCGCACCTAACGCCAAGCTGCGTCCCGTGATAATCCCGAGCGCCTCGACCGATGCGAACGCGGCCGCCCCCGATCAGGCCGAGACACCCCATCCCTCCCACCTGGGCCGCATGAGCTCGGCCAGGCTGCTCAAACGCGTATTCGATATCGACATCAAACAGTGCCCCCACTGCGGCGGCACCTTAACGATCATCGCCGCCATCCTCAACCCCACCGTAATCGCCAAGGTCCTTACCCATCTCGGTTTGTCCGCCCGGGCACCACCGCGCTCACCCGCGCGCCGACTCGATCTCTTCCACGCCGCCTAACCCCGCACCGACAGCGCTGCTGCAACAGCGTCGAACTCCCGCTCGGCCTGGGTTCGCACACACCGCCAATCGGGCTCTGACATCAACCCGCTCAGGCTGATCAATAGCCCCGAAAACCCCATGAGCGCACAAGTTCTCATCCACTATTTCGTGTGATTGACCACCCGCCGGCCCAGCGCTATAGTCCTACCGAGTCAAAAGGGCCGTTTGGAATTCCTACTCGCCGAGAACCTCCCGCACTACCTTCGCCACATAGTTGCTGATCGTGCGACGCACGACGACTGCAATGCGCGCAGGGCTGGCGTTTTATCGGCTGGTAATTCTGTCCTGGGATCAGATTGAGGAACGCCATGGCAAAGAAGCCTGCCGGTTTGATCTATGGCGTCGACGACAAGCCCCCGTTAATCGCATCGGCTCTGTTGGGGCTCCAGCACGTCTTCGTCATGACAGTAGGTTGGATCATGGTTGTGGTGATCGTCACCAGCATCGGCGGTACCCAGGAAGAAGTCGCCAACGTGCTGCGGATGTCGATGATCGCGTCCGGGATCGCGACGATTCTGCAATCTTTACCTAACAGCCGGGTAGGTTCCGGATATTTTTGCCCCATCAGCGGCGGCCCGGCATATGTCTCCGCGTCGATTCTGGCGGGTAAGGTCGGCGGGCTGCCGCTGGTTTTCTCCATGACGGTAATCTCGGGTCTGTTCGAGGCGCTGCTCGCCCGGATCGTGCCGCGACTCCGGCCCCTTTTCCCTCCCGAGGTCACCGGCCTGGTGGTGACGATGGTGGGAGTGCAGCTTGTGGCTCTCGGTTGCCCCAGGTTTCTCGGCTTTCAGCACGGCGGCTCTGACTCGCAAGGAATTGTCATTGCGGTTGCGACGGTAACCTTGGCGGCGATGATCGGACCCACGGTATGGGGTAAGGGCAAACTCAAGTTGTATCCCCTGCTTGTCGGTCTCGCGGTGGGTTACTTGCTCGCTTATTCTTTTGGCGTCTTTCACACGGAACGGCTGCAGCAGATGCTTGCCGCGCCCATGATCAGCCTGCCGCGGATCGCGCACTCGGGCTGGGCCTTTGATCTCGCTCTGCTGCCCGCATTCCTGATTGTCAGCCTGGCTTCGACCTTGAAGAGTGTTGGCGATTTGACCCTGAGGTACCATCAAAGGGTGTGTAAAAAGGTGAAGGCGATGTACCCTTTCTGTAGTAACCAACAAAGACCGGGCTGGCAGGCCCGAGAGAAAGGAGCACACCGCCATGAGAGAGCAAAGCACTGAAAGAGGGGGTAGGTCAAGTGTGG